>CANQBG010000018.1 GCA_947588985.1 uncultured Clostridia bacterium | reverse complement strand
AGCCCTGCAATTTGACGGAGACGGCGTTCATCGGCCGCCGCAAGCTCCGCGAGGATCTTTTCCGCGCGACGATTGCACTCCTCGATGCCTTGGAGGGCGAGGTCGAGTTTTTTGTCGCATTCCTGCGCCCAATTTTCCCCTTCTTGCGTGAAGCAACCGAACGCGAGAGAGGCATCGCAGGTGGGGCAGGTGCAAGAAAAGAGCCCGCTCTCCGTCCGTTTTAAGGAGGAAGCCTGCAACGTCTCGCCACAGTTCTCACAGAGAAGAACGCGCGCTCTGAAGGCCTCCGTCGCGGACATGGGTGTCGCGTTTGCGGTGAACAGGTAAGATTTCAGCTCCTCCGTGAGACGATTTGCGAGCTTCTCGTTTTCCGTCTCCACCGTGTGCGAGATGAGGTTGACGATGGCGAGATCGCCCGCCTCGAGCATGCTCTTCCAATACTCCACGGCCGCCTTTTGGATCTCTCCGAGGAGGATCAAGAAGTCCCGCTTTACCTCTTCGCCGTAGTCCGAAAGGTCGATGCCCGCGAGGAGCGCCCTGCTCCACTCCTCCGCTTGGAACCCGTCGATGCCGCGGATGGCCTCGTGCGCGAGATCCTTGGCCGTGCGATTCCCGCCGAAGAGGGGACGCTTGCGCTTCGGCACATTTTCGGAGATTGCGGCGAGCAGTTTTTCGCCCTCCGGCTTCCCGGCAAACCGCGTGAGGGCCTCGGCAATGCGCTTCGCGAATTGATTTTCCTTGCGCTTGTTTTTGAGACCGTCGAACAGTTTTTCCACGAGGTCGCCCGCGACCTCCCCGAGAACATTCTCAGGCAGCCCGAGCACGATGTTTTTCAAAAACCCCGCCAGCTTCAGCAAGTCCATGCCGCTCTTTCTCCTTCACGCGAATCCATGTAAATTTCATTATAGCACACTCTGCCCTTTTCGTCAACCGCCACCGCGAAAATTGTCAAAAAATGCTGTATAAAGTTTCAGTTTTAAGGGGAAACAGCGCAAGAATGCGTTATGCCATTCCTACAAGGGAAGATCATACAAAAGCGGATGAATTCATCCGTTGTCTCGAAGAATACAACAGCTACTACAACGAGGGAATCTCTCTCATGAAATCCTTGTCCAACTTTTGGGGCTCACTTCACTCGCCCAAAGGTGTATTCCGATAAAAAATATTGTTTTTGTGATTCCCTATGGAACACGCACCCTATGCGAAAGAATTATTATTTTGTGATAGTTTGCAAAAATTTAGAAGCAAAACGAACTTTTATTGATTTATCTTGAATATTAAATGAAAAAAATTTTATCATATAATAAATTTTTTGTAATTGATATTGAAACTTGTAAATAGTTATTTTTTTCTTGGATACTAAGCGAGATGGAATGAAATAAGGCCTATGACGCAGACAATCCGCAGGCCATCACGACCATTGACACAAAAATGTCTCAAGGCCTTCCCGACAAGGAGGACCTTTGCGCAGGCAAGACAGATAAAATACAAAAAGAGCTGTGGGGAATGCTGCCTTGTGTAGAGTGTTTCTCGGGCAAGGTATGGTCGTTTTTCGTCGGAGACGCATCAAGGTTGGTTGTTCACCGGAGTGAAAGAAAACGTGAGGGGCGTCAAACAGGATAAGGGGGATGCAAGCAGGTATTTTTCGGGGGATTTCGACATAGAGATAGCGTAGATTTATGTCGAAAGGGGAAGCAAAATGGAGTATGACATCGAGGAGCGGGTGAGAAAGTGCGGGGAGTGGATCGCGGAGACAGGGGCGACGGTGCGGGCCTGTGCCGAGGCGCTCGGGACGAGCAAATCCACCGTGCACAAGGACGTCACGGAGCGGCTCTTGCGCTATGATCCCGCGCTGTATGAAAAGGTGCGCGTCGTCCTCGAAAACAACCTGCGCGAGCGGCACATCCGCGGCGGGGAGTCCACCCGCAAGAAGTATGCGGCGCGGAAGGGGCGGGCGCGGTAAAAAATTCCCTCGGATTTTCACGTCGGGAGAGTTGTCATTTTTTGTCGATTGTGGTATAATGGACAAAACATCCACACACGGGACAAACTATGGCATACTTTCTCGGCATCGACGTCGGCTCCACGACGGTCAAACTTTGCGTATCGGATGAGGCGGGCACGCCTCTCTACACTTCCTACGAGCGGCATTTTTCGCGCGTGAAGGACTGCGTCCTCAGCGAATTGGAAAAGATCCGCTCGATTTCCGCGTCCTTCCGGGTGGCGGTGACGGGCTCGGCGGGGCTCGGACTTGCGCAGCGGGGGGGCCTTCCCTTCGTGCAGGAGGTACAGGCCGCCTTCACGGCCGTCAAGAAGCGGTATCCCGATGCAGACGTGGCCGTGGAACTCGGGGGGGAGGACGCCAAGATCATCTTCCTGACGGGCGGCGTGGAACAGCGCATGAACGGGAGCTGTGCGGGCGGAACGGGCGCCTTCATCGACCAGATGGCGACGCTTTTAGACGTCTCCGTCGAGGAGATGGACAAGCTCGCGCTACAGGCGGAGCGCATCTATCCCATCGCCTCGCGGTGCGGCGTCTTTGCGAAGTCGGATATCCAGCCCCTTCTCAACCAAGGGGCGAAGAAGGAGGACATCGCCGCCTCCATCTTCCGCGCCGTCGTCGACCAGACGGTCTCGGGCCTTGCGCAGGGCCGCCGGATCCGTGGAAAAGTGCTCTTTTTGGGCGGCCCGCTGCACTTTTTGAAGGGGCTGCAAAAGGCCTTCAAGGAGACGCTCGGCCTCGACGACGCGCATGCCATCTTCCCGCCCGAAGCGCCCTGCTTCATGGCAATCGGGGCATCCATGTCCGCGATCGGCTCTCACGAAGAACCTTTGGAGAGCCTCATCTCCCGCCTCAAAGCCATCGGGGATTCCGCCGAGATCACGGTGGGACGGCCGCTCTTTTCCTCACGGGAGGAATACAGCGACTTCATCGAACGCCATAAGCGCAGCGATCTCGAATTTGAAAATATCTACAAATACGAGGGGGACGCCTACCTCGGCGTGGACGCCGGTTCCACGACGACTAAGCTCATCCTCATCACCCCCGACAATAAAATTTTATACTCGCACTATCAGACCAACAACGGGCGGCCGCTCGACATCGTGACGGCGCGGCTCAAGGAGGTCTATTCCCTCACGGGGAGCCGGATCGCCATCCGCGGGGCGGCGGTGACGGGGTACGGCGAGGACATGATGAAGGCCGCGCTCAAGTTCGACTTCGGCATCGTGGAGACGATGGCCCACTTCAAGGCCGCCCTCCACTTCAATCCCGAGGTGGACTTTATCATCGACATCGGCGGGCAGGACATCAAGTGCTTCAAGGTGAAGAACCGCGCCATCGACTCCATCATGCTCAACGAGGCCTGTTCCTCGGGCTGTGGCTCCTTCATCCAGACCTTTGCGAAGGCCATGGGCATGGAGATCGAGCCCTTCTCCCGCCTCGGCCTCTTTGCGAAGAGACCCGTCGAGCTCGGCTCCCGCTGCACCGTGTTCATGAACAGCTCGGTGAAGCAGGCGCAGAAGGAGGGGGCGAGCATCGAGGACATCTCCGCCGGCCTCTCTTCCTCCATCGTGAAGAACGCCATCTACAAAGTCATCCGCGCGCGCACGCCCGAGGAGCTCGGGGAGCACATCGTCGTGCAAGGGGGGACCTTCCTCAACGACGCCGTCCTCCGCTCCTTTGAACTTGAGACGGGCAAGGAAGTCGTCCGTCCCGCCATCGCGGGGCTCATGGGGGCCTTCGGCGCGGCGCTCTACGCCAAGGAAAACACCGAACAGAGCACGCTCATCTCCGCGCTCCTCACCGAATCCGAGCTCGATCGCTTCGCCTATTCCTCCAAGGCCGTCACCTGCAAGGGGTGCACGTCGCATTGCAGCGTGAATATCCTCACCTTCTCCGACGGCCGCCGCTTCATCTCGGGCAACAAATGCGAGCGGGGGGCGGGGCTCAAACTTGTGGAGCACCCCCTCGACCTCTATGCCTATAAATACGAACAGCTGCTCGCCATGCCCGCCGAGAAAGAGGGGACGCGCGGCACGGTGGGGCTTCCGCTGCAGCTCGTGATGTATGAACAGCTCCCGCTCTGGACGACCTTTTTCGAGGAGCTCGGCTTCCGCGTCGTCCTCTCGGACAAGAGCTCGCGCGATCTCTACTTCCGCGGCCAGCACACGGTGGCGAGCGACACGGCCTGTTATCCCGCAAAACTTTTACACGGGCACATCGAATCGTTGCTCGATAAAGGGGTGGACTTCATCTTCTACCCCTGCGAGAGCTACAACCTCGATGAGCACGATTCCGTCAACCACTTCAACTGTCCCGTCGTCGCCTACTATCCCGAACTGCTGAAGGCCAACAACGAGCGCCTCGGCCCGGACAACTTCGTGATGCCCTATCTCGACCCCAACCGGGAGGAGACGACGGTGAAGGCATTGCGGCGCGCGCTCGCCCGCTACAAGATCCCCGCGGGGCGCATCCGCAAGGCCTATCGCGCGGGGTTAGACCGTCTCGAGGCATACCATGTCGCGATCCGGGAGCGCGGAAAGGAAATTCTCGCGCGTGCGAAGGAGGAGGGGAAACACGTCGTGATCCTCGCGGGTCGGCCCTATCACGTCGATCCCGAGATCAATCACGGCATCCACAAACTGCTCTGCTCCTTGGGCTTCGCCGTCCTCTCGGAGGACGCCGTATTCGAGGAGGGCAATCTCGTCAAGGTCAACGTGTTGAACCAATGGACGTACCATGCCCGCCTCTACCGCGCGGCGGAGTACTGTACCCGGCACAGGGAGTGCGATCTCGTCCAGCTCGTCTCCTTCGGCTGCGGGATCGACGCCATCACCACCGACGAGGTGCGCGCCATTCTCGAGCGCCGCGGCAAGCTCTATACACAGATCAAGATCGATGAGATCAATAATCTCGGCGTGGTGAAGATCCGGCTCCGTTCCCTTCTCGCCGCCATCGAAGAGCAATCGCGCAAGGAGGCAGCCCAATGAGCGAAAAGACGTCCCGCCCCGTCGCGGATTTTACCGACGCCTACCCCGTCTTTACGGAGGAAATGAAGGCGACGCACACCATTCTCGTCCCGGACATGCTCCCGTGGCACTTCGACCTCCTCACGCACGTCATGCGGCAGGAGGGCTACAAGGTGGAGGTGCTGCACAACGAGGGCCGCGCCGTCATCGACGAGGGTCTGAAACATGTGCACAACGATACCTGCTTCCCCGCGCTGTGCGTCATCGGACAGTATCTCGACGCCTTGAAGAGCGGGAAATACGACGTAACAAAGACGGCCGTGCTCATCACGCAGACGGGCGGCGGATGCCGCGCGAGCAACTATCTTCCCATCATCCGCAAGGCCCTCCGCGCGGAGTTCCCCGCGGTGCCCGTCATCTCCCTCAACTTCTCCGGCCTCGAAAAGGAGAGCGGCCTTCGGCTCAACCTCGGCTTCATCAAAAAGCTCGCCTATTGCATCCTCTATGGCGACGTCATCATGACCTGTTTCAACCAGACGCGCCCCTATGAACGGACGGCGGGGGAGAGCGCGAAGGCCCGCGCGGACTGCGTACAATTCATCCGTTCCGCCCTCGACGACGGCAGTTTTGCCCGTTTAGAGCGCAACACGGGCTATCTTTTGGAGCGATTCGGCGCAGTTCCCATCGAGAAAACGCCGCGCATCAAGGTGGGGATCGTGGGGGAGATCTATGTGAAGTACTCCCCGCTCGGGAACTCTCATCTCGAGGACTTCCTCCTCGCGGAGGGGTGCGAACCCGTCGTCCCCGCCCTCATCGACTTTATCCTCTACTGCGTCGCCAACAACCTCAACGACGCCAAGTTCTACGGGAAACGCAGCCTCTCCACGCCCGTCTTTGCCTTTGCTTACCGCTGGCTCTACGGCAAGCAGAAGGCCGTCATCCGCATGATGCAAAAGACCCGCTTTGCTCCCCTTCATGACTTCAAGACGCTGCGCCGGCACGCCGACGAGGTCATCAATCAGGGCGTGAAGATGGGGGAGGGCTGGCTCATCCCCGCCGAGATGGCCGCGCTCGCGGAGTCGGGCACGGAGAACATCGTCTGCACCCAGCCCTTCGGGTGCCTCCCCAATCACATCGCGGGGAAGGGGGCGATGCGCGTCATCAAGACGCGCTATCCCCGCGCCAACATCGTGCCCGTGGACTACGACCCTTCGGCCACCCGCGTCAATCAGGAAAACCGCATCAAACTCATGCTCGCGACGGCGCGGGAAAATCTTGGATAGCGCACAACTTCATCGAAAAGCCCCATACCATGTCTGCGGTATGGGGCTTCGTTTTGTAATTTTTCGGGCGCGGGTGGTTTCTCGGGCGGCCGTTTTTTGGAGGGAAAACCTCTATAATACTTTGGAGAGGAAACTTTGGAGCCGCTCGTCTTTGGGGCGATCGAAGATCTCCTGCGGCGTGCCGTCCGCGGCGATTTTGCCCTCGTCCATGAAGAGGACGCGCGTGGCCACTTCCCGCGCAAACCGCATCTCGTGGGTGACGACGATCATCGTCATGCCCTCGTCGGCAAGCTCCTTCATGAGGGAGAGCACTTCGCCCACCATCTCGGGGTCGAGCGCGGAGGTGGGCTCATCGAAGAGCATCACTTTGGGATTCATGGCGAGGCTTCTCACGATGGCGATGCGCTGTTTTTGCCCGCCCGAGAGGGTGGCGGGATAGGCGAGGGCCTTGTCCTCGAGCCCGATACGCGCAAGCAGCTTCTTCGCGCGCGCCGTCTCTTCGGCCACGATCTGCCGCCGCGAGATCTTGAGCTTCTTCTTTTTGCGCTCCTGAAGGCGGGCCGTCACGGGGGCGAGCGTGATATTTTTGAGCACGGTGAGGTGGGGGAAGAGGTTGAAGTGCTGAAACACCATGCCCATCTTTTTGCGGTGCTCCTCGAGATCGGAGGTGTGGGTGAGCTCGTTGCCTTCGAAAAAGACGGAACCGCTCGTCGGCGTCTCCAAGAGGTTGAGGCAGCGAAGGAAGGTGGACTTCCCGCTCCCCGAGGGGCCGATGACGACGACTTTCTCCCCCTCGTCGACCGTCACCGTGATGCCCTTCAAGACCTCGAGCTCCCCGAAGGATTTGGTGAGATCGACCGTCTGCACGAGGGGCTTTTTTACGCTTTCTTGCATTTTTTACGCCCTCCCGCGGGGATTTTTCCGCTGCCGCGGTCGCTCTTGGAGAGCCGCTTTTCAATGAATTTCTCCACGAGCGTGAGAAGATAGACCACGATGAGATAGAGCACGGAGGCAAAGAGAAGGGGGAAGAGGTAGTCGAACGTCCGCGATTGAATGAGCCCGGGGACTTTGCCGAGGTCGAGGATGCCGACGTATCCCGCCACCGAGGTCTCCTTGACGAGCGCGATAAACTCATTGAAGAGGGCGGGGACGATGTTGCGGAAGGCCTGCGGCAGGATGATCTTCAGCATCGTCTTGGAATAGGAGAGCCCGAGCGAGCGGCCCGCCTCCATCTGGCCGGGGTCGATGGATTCGAGCCCCGCCCGCGCGACTTCCGCCACGTACGCCGCGCTGTTGAGCCCGAAGGTCACTGCACCGACGATGATGCCGTTTTGCACCGAGACCAAAATGAGAAAGTACATGATGAAGAGCTGCAAGACGACGGGGGTGCCGCGGATGACCGTCGTGTAGATCTTACAGAGCAGGGCGGGGAATTTGAGCTTTCCCGTCTGTTTTTCGGTGTAGACGACGGCCGCGAGCACAAAGCCGAGAATGACGCCGAGGATGACGGCGAAGAAGGACATGAGGAGGGTGTTGCCGAGCCCCTTGAAGTAGAGCAGCCACCTGTCGTCCACGAGAAACGCCGACCGAAGTCTTTCGGCCAGCGTCTTTGCATTGAGAAGTCCGTACATCGCAGTTTCCCGTTACGCGTTTGCGATCAAGAGCTGCGCGGGCACCTTGTCCATGAAGATGACGTCGATCTTCCCCGCTTTGAGGGCGGCGAGCGCGGCGGCATACGTCTTATAGGGCACCACTTCCGATCCGGTCAGCTTGATGTTCCCCGTCACGACTTCGTTGCCTTCGTCGTCGGTCTCGGTGAGGTTATATCCATTCTCGCCGGCGGCGGCCGTGGCGATGAGGTCTCCGCTCGTGCCTTCCTGCACGCCGATCTTCAGGCCGTTGAGCTCACCGAGGCTGTGATATTCGTGATACCCGTCTGCGGGCGCTTCGGGGTCCTCCTGCGCACACACGATGGTGAGGGTGGAGGAGGAGTACATATTGCTGAAATCCACTTCCTTCGCGCGCTCCGCCGTGATGGAGAGCCCGGCCGCGGCGAGGGCCTTGCCGCTCGCGCTGTTGAGGTTGGTGATGATGGTATCGAAGAGGACGTCGTAAATTTCAAGCTTGCAGTGGAGATTCTCGGCTACCTGACAGGCGATGGCGACGTCGATCCCCGCGACGGAATAGGCGCCCTCGAGCGCGCTGCCGTCGGAGACGGGGTATCCGCTCGTGGACGTGAATTCATAGGGCGCGAAGCCCGATTCCGTATACATTTTCAAAGTTTCCGTATAACCCGAGAGGTCCCATGTGACTTTGAGTCCGGTGGGAACGGCGGGGGCGGCGCTTCCCTCCGTCTCGGCGGCGTAGAGATCGGTGTAGTAAGAGAAGTATTTGTCCATGGTGCCGTTGTCGAGCCATTCGTCCACGACGGCGTTCACGGCGGCTACCATGTCCGCGTCTCCCTTCTTGAGCGCGACGCCGAAGTCCTCTTGCGGGAGGTCGGTCGCGTCGTTGGCGACGTAGGAAGCGGTACCCGTGCAGGCGGCGGCAAGCACGCAGGAGGCCGCGAGGACGGCGGAAATCAATCCGAGAGCGAGTTTTTTCATGTTGTTACCTACCTTTATCAAAAATAAAATTTATTCAATCTTTGTCGGTTTTTATTCATGTTTTATGCAACGATCTCATCATATCACAACCGATCGCAAAAGGCAAGCGTTTTTCGCATAAAAAATAAATATTTTTCGGAAAATTTTTAGTTTTTATGGCATATATACATTTTTTATGAATAAAACCTGCATAGAGACGGGGAGCGGGGCTGCTTTTTTCGCGCGGAGGCAACTTCATGGCGGCTTCATGGCAACGCTGCGGCGGTTTTATGGCGGCGGCGCGGGCGGCGGATCGCGAACGTGCGGCGAAAAAATTCCGCAAATCCCTTGAAAAATCCGGGCGAGTTGTGTATAATAGGAATATGAACGAGGTCGTGCGCGAAAAACTCAAGCTCTTGCCCGATTCCCCCGGCGTCTATATCATGCTCGACGGGGATGGCACGGTCATCTATGTGGGCAAGGCGCGCGTCCTCAAAAATCGGGTGCGGCAGTATTTTCACGCCACGGAGAAGCCCTATAAGGTGCAGGCCATGGTGGAGTGCATCGCGGATTTTTCCTACATCGTCGTGCCCACCGAGGTAGACGCCCTCGCCCTCGAAAATACCCTCATCAAGAAGTATAAGCCCAAGTACAACATCCTTTTGAAGGACGACAAGACCTATCCTTATATCAAGGTGCACACGCGCGAGGAGTTTCCCCGCATCTCGATCACGCGCCGGGTGAAGAAGGATGGGAAGTACTTCGGGCCCTTCATGGGGGGCGTAAACTGCAAGGAGATCGTGGATATCGCGGCCAAGGTCTATCATATCCGCACCTGCAACGTGCGCATCGGGGAAAAACCCGCCCGCCCCTGCCTCAACCATCATCTCGGGCGGTGCCTCGCCCCCTGCGCCCACCTCGTCTCCAAGGAGGAGTATGCGGAACGCGTCGAAAAGACGCTCGCCTTTTTGGGGGGCGACTACGAGGAGGCCGCGCGCATCCTCACCGAGAAGATGGCCGCCTTTGCGGAGAGCGAGGAATTCGAACTCGCCCTCGACTACCGCGAGAAGATCAAGATGCTCGCAAAACTCGGGCAGCGGCGCATCACCTCCATGCCCAAGGATGTGGACGCCGACATCTGGGCTTATGCCACCAACGGCATCTATGCCGTCCTCTCCCTCCTCGTCACGCGGAGGGGCGTCATGCAGGGGTCGGTGTGCTTCCCCCTCGACGAAGGCGCGGGGGAGCGCAGTGAGTCGTTCACGAGCTTTCTCACGCAGTACTACGAGGCGCAGCCCATCCCGCACGAGCTCATTTTGGAGGAGCAGTTCGACGACGCGCTCTTCATCTCCTACTGCAAGAAGAAGGAGGGGCGGGGCGTGGAGATCACGCGGCCGAAGTTTGGCGTGAAGCGGGAACTCTTGGACATGGGTATCCGCAATGCGGCCGAATACCTCGAAAAGTCGGTCTCCGCCATCGCTCATAAAGACGACATGACGGTGCGCGCCTGCGAAAAATTGCAGAGCCTTTTGGGCCTTTCGCGCTACCCGAGGCGCATGGAGTGCTACGATATCTCCAACATCTCCGGCGTGGACAAAGTGGGGAGCATGGTCGTCTTTACCGATGGGGAGGCGGATAAGTATGAATACCGGCGCTTCCGCGTCAAGACGGTGGAGGGGGCGGACGACTTCGCCTCTCTCCGCGAGGTCCTCGGGCGGCGGCTTGCAAAGCTCGGCACCGACGAAGAGGCCCGCTTCCCCCGGCCCCAGCTCATCGTCATCGACGGCGGCAAGGGCCAGCTCTCGGCGGTGAAGGCGATCTTCGAGGAGTATCGGGTAACGGATATCGACCTTGTCGCCCTCGCCAAGCAGGAGGAGGAAGTCTTTACCCTCCACAGCAGCGAGCCCGTCCGCATCGACCGGCGGGACTACGCCTTGAAGGTCCTCCAGCGCATCCGCGACGAGGCGCATCGCTTCGCCATCACCTATTTCCGCAACCTCCACTCCAAACGCAACCTTGCTTCCGTCCTCGAGGAGATCGAGGGGGTGGGTAAGCAGAAGCGGCTCGCGCTCATGGAAAAATTCGGCACCATCGATAAGATCATGCGGGCGGACGAGGAGGAACTCGCCAAGACGGCGGGGATCGGCAAGGAACTCGCCTCCCGCATCCGCCAATATTTCGATCAATTATGAAGTATCGTCTCTTTGTCTCCGATTTCGACGGCACGCTCGTGCGTTCGGACGGGAGCATTTCCCAAAAAAATATCGCGGCCATCGCAAAGTATCGCGCCGCAGGGGGCGTCTTTGCCGTCTGCACGGGCCGCATGCTCGTCTCCATCCTGCCCCGGCTCAAGGAACTCGGGCTCGAGGAAGGGTACGTCGTCGCCTTTCAGGGGGCGCAGATCTACGACCTCACCCGCCGCACGCTCATCAAGGATTCGGCCTTCGAAGAGGAGGACGCGCTCGCCGTCATCCGCTTCCTCGAAGGGAAAAATCTGCACATCCACATCTATGCGGAGGGGAAGCTCTACGCCAACCGCCGCGACGGTCTGCTCGAGGTCTATGAGAAGGTGTGCGGGGTGACGGGCGTCGTTCCAGAAGGACCTCTTTCGGACATGGTAGCCACAAAACACATGAGGATCGTCAAGATCCTCTCCATGCAGGAACCCGAAGAGCGGCAGCGCGTCTATGATCTGTTGCGGGCGGAGTTCGGAGAAACCTTCTTTGTCACCTGCTCCTCGGAGTGGCTCGTGGAGATCATGCCAAAGGACCAGACCAAGGCGGCGGCCGTAAGATTCCTTGCCGAGGCCTATGCGATCCCGCCGCAGGAAGTGGCGGCCATCGGGGATCAGGAGAACGACCTTCCCATGCTGCTCGCCGCGGGGGGAAGGTTCGCCGTGGGAAATGCCGTGGAACAACTCAAAGAGATCGCGACGGTCGTGCCTTCCTTCGAGGAGGACGGCGTCGCCTATGCCATCGAGAATTACGCAATGGGGGAAGAGAAATGAACGAGATCATTTTACCGCACGAGACCGTCATGCTCGATAAGTTCGCGTCCGATTTGGGGATGGAACTGCTGTATGCGGGGCGTGGGATCCTTACGCTCACGAGCATCAGCGTAGACCGCCCGGGCCTGCGGCTCACAGGATTTTTTACGGCTTACGATAGCCAGCGCATCATGCTCTTCGGGCTCACCGAGCACGAGTTTCTCCGCTCGCTGTCCCCGGAGGAACGCACCGAGCGCATCTCCGCGCTCTTTTCCTACGGCGATGTGCCCTGCGTCATCTTCACGCGCGACCTCCCCGTGCTCCCCGAATTTTTGGAGTGCGCGCGGGCCTCGGGCACGCCGGTATTCCGCACGGGGAAATTGACGACTTCCGTCATGGCCGACCTCTTCGCCTACCTTTCGCGCCTGCTCGCCCCCAAGACGACGGTGCACGGGGTGCTCTTGGACGTGTTTGGCGCGGGCATCCTGCTTACGGGGAGCTCCGGCGTGGGCAAGAGCGAGACGGCCATGGAACTCATCAAGCGCGGACACCGCCTCGTGGCCGACGACTCCGTCCTCATCCGCAAGGTGGAGAGCGAGCTCATCGGCACGGCGCCCGAGCGCATCCGCTATTTCATGGAGCTTCGCGGCATCGGCATCATCAACGTCAAGAATATGTACGGTTCGGGCTCCGTCCTCTCCGAGAAGGAGGTGGAACTCGTGATGGAGCTCGAGCATTGGAAGCAGGGGAAGGAATACGACCGCATCGGCGGCGAAGGGGGCGCGGAGGACATCCTCGGCATTCAGGTCCCCAAGCTCACCGTCCCCGTAAGCCCCGGCCGCAATCTCGCCATCCTCATCGAGGTGGCGGCGCGGAACCATCGCCTCAAACTCATGGGCTACGACGCCGCGCAGGAGCTCATCCAGCGCACGATAGGTAGGTAACGGTGCGCATGGAATTGCTTGCCCCCGCAGGCGGGGAATCTTCTGCCATCGCCGCGCTCGATGCGGGCGCCGACGCGATCTATCTGGGTCTGCGCGCCTTTTCTGCGCGCAAGGAGGCCGAGAACTTCGAGGGCGCCGCCCTCGCCCGCACGGCGACGTACGCCCATCTCTTGGGCGCGAAGGTCTACGTCGCCCTCAACACCCTCATCAAAGACAGCGAGCTCGAGGACTTCTTCGCCTCCGCCCGCCTCGCATGGGACATGGGCGCCGACGCCATCCTCGTGCAGGATCTCTTCCTCGGGCGGGAGCTCAAGCGGCGCTATCCCGAGATCGTGTTGCACCTCTCCACACAGGCGGGGTGCTGCAATGTGTACGGCGCGGAGCTCGCCAAGCGGTGCGGATTTTCCCGCGTCGTACTCGCCCGCGAGACGCCGCTTTCAGACATGGCTGCCATCTCGAAGGTCATCGAGACGGAGGCCTTCGTGCAGGGGGCGCTGTGCTCCTCCTTTTCTGGGCAGTGCTACCTCTCCTCCTTCGCGGGGGGAAACAGCGGCAACCGCGGCCGCTGCAAACAGCCCTGCCGCAAGAAGTATCGCATCGACCGCAAGGGCTGTGAGGCCGAAGCCTACGCGCTCTCCGTCTCCGATCTCTCCGTCGGCCCGCGCATCGCGGAGCTTATAGAGGCGGGCGTCGTCTCCTTGAAGATCGAGGGGAGAATGCGCCGCCCGGAGTATGTGGCGGCGGCCGTCAAATATTACCGCGCCCTCCTCGATGGGCAGGACGCCCGCGAGGCATTTCGCGCGCTCATGCGTGCCTACAACCGCGGGGACTACACCGAGGGGCTCGCCTTCGGGCAGAAAAAAGACTTCCTCTCCCGCATGGTGCAGGGGCACATCGGAGAGCCGATCGGAACGGTATCTTTCAGACATGGTATGCCCGTTTGCCGTACATCCTACGTCGCGGAGAGGGGAGACGGGCTGAAAATTTTGCGCGGCGGGCGGGAAGTCGGCGCGGCCGTATTCAAGGAGGCGTGCGAGGGCGGGTATCTGCTCTCCTCCCGCGTCCGCCTCATGGAGGGCGACGAGGTGCGGCTGACGACGTCGGTCTCGAGCAATGCGGCCGCCCTCGTGCCCGTCAAATTCCGCAACATCCGCATCGCGGCGCGCTTTTTTGCGGGGGAGACCCCGAAGTTCTCCTGCGAGGGGTTCTCCTTTGCGGGGGAAGAGCCGCTTTCTCCCGCCCGGACGGCGCCCCTCACCGCGGAGGAGATCGCGGCCTGCCTGCAAAAGACGGACGGCCTTCCCTTTGCGGTCTCCGTGCAGGCGGAGACGGACGGCGTGTTTTTGCCGAAGTCGGCGCTCAACGCGCTGCGGCGGGATCTCTATGCGGCGCTCGTGGCGCACCTCTGCCCCCCGCGGGACCCGCTTCCCGTGCGTGAGGTCGTTTATCCGGCACCCATGCCCGTGATTGGGCGTCAGAGAGCCGTCATCGGGGAGACGCGCCCCCGGGAGGGCATCTTCATCTGGAAGCCGCGCGACTACGCGACTTCCCCGCCCCCGGGAGAGTGCTTTCTCTATCTTCCGCCCCTCTTCACCTCGCGCGACGAGGAGGCCGTAAAGTCTCTCATCGTCCGTTGCGGCGGCATCTATACCGACGGCGCTTACGGCATTTTGCTCGCGGAAAAATATGGCGTGAAGCTCTTTGCGGGCACGGGATTTCAGCTTTCGAACCGCGTCTCCGTTGCGGCCATCGGGGAATTTGCCCGCTACTTCGCCCTCTCCAAGGAGATCTCACGGGCCGAGCAAGACGCCCTCGCCGCGGAAAACGCCTTTGCGCTCACCGAGGGGGACGTCCGCGTGATGGACCTCGGATACTGCGTATTTTCCCGCACTTGCGGGGATTGCGATAGGCGCGCCTTCTATCGCATGACGGACGAGGACGGGCGCGTATTTCCTCTTCACCGCTATTCGATCTCGGGCATGGTATGCCGATTTGAGGTCTACAACTGCGCCACCCTCAAGACGGAGCGGGGGAAGTGTTCCCCCCTTATCGACGAGAGCGCCAAGGAGGCGCGCGGCGATCGGACGACGCGCG
The DNA here is from genome assembly GCA_947588985.1 of uncultured Clostridia bacterium. Classification (GTDB taxonomy): domain Bacteria; phylum Bacillota; class Clostridia; order Christensenellales; family Borkfalkiaceae; genus Gallimonas. The sequence continues at coordinate 13,710 of CANQBG010000018.1, read as the reverse complement.
GACATTCCGAAAGGAGCGTGTTATGAAACGGAGCGAAGAACTGCTCGAGCTCGATAAAATTCTCTCCGCGGCGGCCGGGTTTGCCGTCCTCGAAGAGAGCAAGGCGCAGCTTTTGGCGCTTTCCCCCGTGCACAGCCTCTCTGCGGCACGGGCGCTTCTCGATGAGACGGAGGAGGCCACCCGCCTGCTCTTCACCTATGGCGTGGGGCGCGTGGAGTACTTCCCGCCCTGCGCGGAGATGCTCGAGCGCGCCGAGAAGGGGGCCGTCCTCACCTGCGGGGAGCTTTTAGACTGCGCCCGCATGCTCCGCTCCCTCCGCGTGCTGCACGACGGCATCGAGAACCTCTCCGACGAGAACTGCGTACACTTCCGCGAAATTTCCTGCCGCCTCGTCTTTGACCGTCGGCTCGAACAGGAGATCGGGGAGAAGATCGTGAGCCCCGAGGCCATTGCGGATAGCGCGAGTCCCCGGCTCTTCGAGATCCGGCGGGAGATCCGTCTCCTCGGGGAGCGCATCCGCGCCCGCCTTGCGCAGTACCTCTCGGGCGACGAGAAGAAGTTTTTGCAGGACGGCATCGTCACCATGCGCGGGGATCGGTACGTCATCCCCGTCAAGGCGGAGTATAAGCGGAGCGTGCGCGGCTTCGTACACGACCGTTCGCAGAGCGGGGCCACCGTCTTTATCGAGCCCGAGGAAGTCCTCGAACTCAACAACGAGCTCAAGGGGCTCACCATCGACGAAAAGGAAGAGGAGGAGCGCATCTTAAAGGACCTCTCCCTCCGCCTCGGGAGGATGCGGGAGCACCTCGCGCTCTCCGTTTCCCTCGCCGTGGAGGCCGATACCTTCTTCGCCCGTGCCGAATACGGATACCGCGTCAAGGGGATCAAGCCCGCCCTGAACGATAAGGGTGTGGTGGAGATCGAAAAGGGGCGGCACCCCCTCCTCGAACGGGAGCGCGCCGTGCCCGTCTCCGTGGCTGTGGGGCGCAATTACCGTTTCCTCCTCATCAGCGGCGCCAACACGGGGGGAAAGACGGTCACGCTCAAGATGTGCGGCCTCTTCTGCCTCATGGCGTGCTGCGGGCTCTTCGTCCCCGCCGCGGAGGGGACTTGCCTCACGACGAGCGAAGTCTTTGCCGACGTGGGCGACAGCCAATCCATCGAGGAAAATCTCTCCACGTTCTCCTCGCACATCGTGGGGATCAAGCATATTCTCGAGGAGGCGGGGGAGTATTCCTTCGTCCTCATCGATGAACCCGGCGGTGGCACCGACCCCGAGGAGGGGCAGGCCCTCGCCCGCGCCATACTCAACGCGCTCCAAAAAAAGGGGTGCCGCGGCATCGTCACCACGCACTACTCCGCGCTCAAAGAGTTTGCCTATGAGGCGGAGGGCTTTGAAAACGGCAGCATGGAATTTGACGCGGAGGACTTTCGCCCCCTCTACCGCCTGAAGATCGGGGCCCCCGGCTCTTCCAACGCCCTTGCCATCTGCACCCGCCTCGGCCTTCCTGCGGAGACGGTGGAGGAGGCGAGGAGCTACCTTTCCGAGGGCGCGCGCGCCTTTGAACGGACGGTCCGCGCCGCCGAGGAGAGCAGAGTAAAAACGGAACAGGCCCGCTTCGAGGCGGAGAGCCTCAAACGGGAGTGGGGGGAGAAGGTGAAGGCCCTCGAGGCCGAGGAGGCAAAGTTTCGCAAGGAGAAGGAAAAATTCCTCCTCTCCTCCAAGGCCGAGGCGCGGCGCATCGTCTCCGAGCGCACGGCGCGCGCGGAGGAGATCATCGAAAAGATGGAAGAGATCTTTCGGAAAGAAGAGCTCTCCGAGGCCGACCTCATTCAGGCACGAACTTTGAAGAACACGTTAAAGAAGGGTACCATGTCCGAGGAGGAGGCCCCTGTGCGGGCGCAACTCGTCGATCCGAACACGCTTAAGGCGGGGGATAAAGTCCGCGTCGGGAGCATGGGGAGCGAGGGTGTGGTGCTCTCCGTGAACCAAAGTAAGGGCACGGCGGAGGTGGGCACGGGGAGCCTGCGGGTCCGCGTAAAATTCACCGATCTCTACATGGCGGAGGACCGCAAGGAGGAGAAGGACCGCGTGACGGTGCGCCGCGATGTGGCGAGCCGCGCAAGTTTCCGCCCCGAGATCAACCTCATCGGCATGACCGTCCTCGAGATGGAGCCCGAACTCGAAAAATTTTTAGACGCCGCCGTGCTCGCGAACTGCCCCGAGGTGCGCGTCGTCCACGGCATGGGTACGGGGAAGCTGCGTGCGGCCGTCCATGCCCTGCTCAAAAAGCACAGCCGCGTGGAGAGCTTCCGCCTCGGGAAATACGGCGAGGGCGAGAGCGGCGTCACCATCGTCACCCTCAAATAGGCATAATCGGCGCGAAGAAACAATAGAATGGGGGTGATAAATCCCGCCCAATGAGGTAAACTATTGAAAAAGCTCTCTTCGCGCGCCGTTGCCGTTTTCACCAACTGTTTTTTGTCGCTCGTCCTCATCGTCGTCGCCGCCGTGTGTTTCTTCCCCTCCGCCGATCCCGCCGTGGGGCTGGAGGACAAGGTCTACCGCAAGGGCCATGCGGAGGGCGTCTCCCTCATGTTCAACGTCTATTGGGGGACGGACATCGTCTATGAGCTCCTCGATATTTTGGAGGAGCACGGCGCCGTCGCGACCTTCTTCCTCGGCGGATGCTGGGCAGACGACAACGTGGACTGCGTGAAGAAGATCGCCGCCCGCGGCCATGAAGTGGGCTCCCACGGCTATTTCCACCGCGCGCACGACGGGCTCGACCTCGAGGGGAACCTCAAGGAGATCGGGCCGAGCGTGGAACTTTTGAATCTCATCCTTGCTCGCCCCATCACTCTCTTTGCCCCGCCCTCCGGGGCGTATGGCGACGCCGCCGTGGAGGCCGCCGAAAACTTGGGCCTTAAGACCATTCTCTGGAGCAAGGATACCGTCGATTGGCGGGACAAAGACGCCGATACCTGCTTCCGGCGCGCCACCGAAGGGGCGGAGGCGGGGGACTTCATCCTCATGCACCCCATGGCGCACACGGCCGAGGCGCTTCCGCGCATCCTCGCCTACTTCCGAAACGCCGGGCTTCCCACGCTCACCGTGAGTGAGAACCTTGCGTGATCGCATCTGATTTTCAAAGGAGAACGGACATGATCCAGACAAAAATATTACCCAACGGCATCCGCGTGATCGTCAAGCGCATGGAGGGCCTGCTTTCCGTAACGATGGGGGTGCTCGTCGGCACCGGCGCCGCCTATGAGACGGACGCGGAGGACGGCATCTCGCATTTTCTCGAACACATGCAGTTCAAGGGGACGCCCACGCGCACGGCCTTCGAGATCTCCGACGCCTTCGACGCGCTCGGGGCGCAGGTCAACGCCTTCACCGGAAAAGACATGACCTGTTTTTACACCAAGGCCACGACGGACCATGCCGCCGAGGCCTTCCGCCTCCTCGCGGACCTCTTCCTCAACGCCAACTTCCCCGAGGAGGAGATGGTGCGGGAGAAGGGCGTCGTACTCGAAGAGATCAACATGGACGAGGATTCCCCCGAGGACCTCTGCCTCGACCTCTTGGCACGGTCTGCCTTCGGCGGGGACAACTACGGCAGAAACATCCTCGGCCCCGCGGAGAACGTGAAGCGCTTCACGCGGGAGGACCTCTTCGCCTATAAGCGGGAGCGCTATTTCCCCGCCAATATCGTCCTCTCCTTTGCGGGGAATATCGATATTTCCGAGGCGATGGAACTCGCGGGATCGGCCTTCGGCGGGCTCGAAAAGAGGCCGCTTGCGCCGCGGGAAAAGGCGGTCGTCTGGCACACGGGAGAGCTCTTCAAAAAGAAGCCCATCGAGCAGGCACACTTCGCCTTCGCCTTCCCTTGCGTGAGCCGCAGCTCGGACATGCTCCCCGCCGTGCAGGTCATGAACGCCATTTTGGGCGGCGGCATGAGCTCCCGTCTCTTCAAGCGGGTGCGCGAAGAGCTCGGCCTCGCGTACTCCGTCTATTCCTACACTTCGCACTATGCCGAGACGGGCCTTCTCACCGTGTATGCGGGCGTCAACCCGCAGAAGGCGGAAAAGGCGGCGGCGGCCGTAAGGGAAGTCATCGAGACCTTCCGGAAAGAGGGCGTCACGGAGGAGGAATTCGCCCGCGGCAGGGAACAGCTCAAATCGAGCAACATCTTTTCGCAGGAGAACACCTCCTCGCAGATGCTGCTCTACGGCAGGACGATGCTCTACGACAACGAGGTCTACGACTTCGAAAAGCGTATGGCGGAGATCTCCGCCCTCACGCGGGAAGATATCCTCGGCGCCATCGCGAAGAGCCTCGATTTTTCGCGGGCGGCCGTTGCCACCGTCGGAAATCTCAAGGCGGGCATTTCCCGCAATGGCTGAGCGCGCGGAGGGCTTTGCGCCCGTCTTTGATGAAACAAGCCGCGTGCTCATTTTGGGGAGCTTCCCCTCCGTCAGAAGCCGCCGGGAGGGGTTTTACTACGGCAACCCGCAAAACCGCTTCTGGAAGATGCTCTCCTCCTTCTTCGGGGAGCCGCTCCCCAAGACGGTCGAAGAAAAAAGAGCCCTCGTCCTCGGACATGGGGTGGCCCTTTGGGATATGGTGACGTCCTGCGAGATCGTCGGCTCGGCCGATGACAGCATCCGAGGGGAGCATGTCGCAGACGTGGGGTATCTCTTCGGACATGCCCCCATCGAATGCGTTCTGTGTAACGGTGCAAAGGCGTATGCACTCTATGCGGACGCGGGCGCGATCCCCGCAAAAAAGATGCCCTCCACCTCTCCCGCCAATCCGCGCTATCGAGAGGAAGTGTGGCACGCGGCGCTCGCGGAGGTGTTCCCCGCGGCGGCGAAGGCGGAGAAGTTTTCGCAAAAGGGTTGACAAATCGCGCGGGATGCGTTACAATAATAAAAAGAAATACGCTCCGCCCGGCGGAGCTTGGAGGTACCTTATGTTTGAAAAGGTTTGTAACATGTTGGCGCAACAGCTCAATGTGCCTGTAGAATCGATCAAGCCCGAGTCCGAAGTCGTGAAAGATCTCGGCGCCGACTCGCTCGACGTGGTGGAACTCATGATGGCGCTCGAGGATGAATACGGCATCACCCTTCCCGAGGTCGAGGTCGAGGGCGTAAAGACGGTGCAGGACATCGTCGAGATGATGGATCGCATCACAAAATAATCCGGCGCACATCTTGCCGAGGCTTCCGCTCTTGCGCGGAGGCCTTTTTTTTCGGGCGCTTGCGCCGCCTTGAAAACTTCGGACGCTTGCCTTGCCTTGCCTTGAAAACTCCGGGCGCTTTTGCGGCTTTGAGGGCGGACCGCCTTGCCGAGCTAAAAGATATTTTCGAGGGCGGGGCGGTAGGTCGCGGGGAGGCATTCGGAGAGATGCAGCAGGATCTCGAGCTTGGCGAGGGCGAGCACGTCTTGTTCCTCCGCGATGAGGCGCACCGTCTCGGCCATGTAGTCGTCGAGCCGCGTGATGTCGTTGTGGGGGATCCACACGTGCAGCCGCTCCTTGCGCTTCTCCCACGAGGCCTGTACGGCCTTGGCGTCCTCGCCGTTGGCCCGCCCTTCCTCCACCTTTTCATAGAGGGTGGAAAGTTCCTCTCCGAACGCGCCGAATTCCCGCTCTGCAAAGTTCCATTCAAAGAGGCCGAGCCCGAAGAGGAGGGCGATCGCCACGAGAATGGCCGAGATCGATTTTACCATGTTTCACCTACCATGTCGTCCCCGCGGGAAGGGGGCGGCGGAGCACCTTATACCGCTCGCCCTTCTGCTGGAAATACATCTTGCCCGTGCCGTCCGCCGTGAGCACGAGCACTTTTTTTACCGACTTCACCCCCTCCGCCTGCAAAATGGGGCGGAAGAAGGCCTCGTCGAGCCCCGTGAGCTGCAAATTTTTTTTGTCGAATTTGCCGTTGTCGATGATGACGAGGGGGAGGGAGGTCTGCGTCTTGTCGTAATCGGGCTTGGGCAGGGCGGAGAACTGCCCGTTGGATTCATAGAGGGCGTAGTCCACGCAGTCGAGGGAGAAGTAGCCCGCCGTGCGGAGCGATTCGATGAGATCGGAGACGTCGAGATTGTTGCGCTTCAATTGGTAGTCGTCGATGCCGTCTTTATTGATGACGAGGGCGGGCTTGCCGCTCAAAACCGACTTGAAGGGCTTGAGTTTGAGGTCGAAGAGCGTCATGATCTCGTGGAGCACATAGATGGTGACGACGGAGACGATGCCATAGAGCAGGGGGATGGAGCTATCCGCCATGGGAATGCAGGCGAGCTCCGCAATGAGCAGGGTGATGACGAGCTCGAAGGGCTGCATCTCCCCGATCTGGCGCTTGCCCATGAGCCGCATGATGACGAGGAGTACGACGAAGATGATGGCGGTGCGAAGAGCGACGAGGACCATACCACAAGTTATGCGTATTTTTTGGAATTTTTATGTGGAACGGTTGCCTTTTTCGGCGGGAAATGCTATGATAGGGGGGAAGAGTAGCCAAGGCGCGTTAAGTGTTGCGAAACGGGACGTTGTTCGCAAACGAAAGGGAAGCGTTTCCCTGCGGTGCCGCGGCGCGTCCGCTTACATCGGTGCTCTTGCACCCCGGATCGCGGACCTCCTCAGCGGAGGTTTTTTTATGAGTCAGACGAAAAACGAGGCACCCATGTCCGAAAGGAAGGCTTCCGTTTGGAAAAAACTCCTCTTCTCGGATATCCTTCTCGAAAAGTCCTATGCGCAGAAGATCGCCTACGTCGGCGTGATGACGGCGCTCAACGTGCTCGCGAGCATGTTCCTCGAATTCAAGTTCCTCGACGTGCAGTTTTCCCTCACTGTGTTCATGTCGGTGCTCGCGGGGATGCTCCTCGGCCCCTTCCTCGGGGGGACGGCCGCCTTTTTGGGCGACTTCATCGGCTACATCTTCAATAGTTGGGGGCTTTTATACTATTGGTGGGTGGCGCTCTCCTCGGCGCTCATGGCCGTCATCGCGGGGCTCATGATGCGCCTCCCCCTGAAGTTCCGCGGGAGCGGATACGTAAAACTTGCCGCAATATGCCTTGCCGTGCTCGCCGTCTGCTCGGTGGGGGTGAACACGACGGGCTTCTATCTCTACTACTCCCGCGTCGGCTTCTCCGAGAAGGCGCTCGGCCTTCTCACCGAACACTTCGGCGGGGCCAACACCTATTGGACGTATGCCCTCGTCCGCCTCGTCTTTTTGGGGCAGCTGTGGAATAATCTCTTCAACTACGCCCTCCTCTTTGCCGCCGTGCCCCTCTTAAACGCCGCAAAACCTCTGAAAATCCGCCTGCAATGAGCAAATATTTTCCCCCGTCAACCGCATGCGGTTGACTTTTCCGTTCCGCGGGGGTATAATAAGGAAAAGAAGGTAAACACTATGTCGAATCTTTTGAATCCGCTCTTCGGCTCCTACGGCAAGGGCATCTATGTGTTTGGGTTGCAGGTGCAGTACTACGCCATCGTCATCGTGGCGGGCATGCTCCTTGCGGCGGCCCTCTCGGCTCTGCTCATGAAGCGGCGCAACATGGACCCCAACTTCATCTTCACCCTCTTCGTGTGCTGTATCCCGACGGCCATCATCGGCGCCCGCCTCTTCTCCTGCCTCACCGACCCCAACCTCGGCATCGGCGCCCTCTTCCGCTTCCCGTGGGAGGGGCTCTCCATCACGGGCGGCGTCATCGGCGGCGTGACGGCGGGGCTCGTCGTCTGCCTCGTGTGCAAAGTAAACTTCCTCCGCGCGGCCGACTGCGTCGTCGTCAACATCCTCATCGCGCAGGCCGTCGGCAGATGGGGCAACTACTTCAACGGAGAGGTCTACGGGCAAGTCGTCACAAATCCCGCCATGCAGTGGTTCCCCTTCGCCGTCTTTGAGGGCGGGCAGTGGCACTATGCCTTCTTCTTCTATGAATCCGTCATCAACACGATCGGCTGGGCCATCCTCTTCACGCTCGCGTGGAAGTTCGCCAAGAAGCCAAACGGCGTTTTGATGTTCTCCTACTTCGTGTGGTACGGCACCGTGCGCTCCATTATGGAGCCCTTCCGCGACCCCGAGTTCATCCTCTCGGGCGGCGGTATCTGGTGGAGCGAAGTGTTCGCCGTGGGCATGATCCTATTCGGGCTCATCGGCATCGGCGTGTTGCTCTACCGCAACTACCGGAAGGAGGGCGCGCTCATCGGGAGCAAGACGGGCGACCCGCTCGGCATCACCGCCTTCCTCGCCTCGGACAAGGAGGCAAAACCCTACTATTCCAAAATCAATTTGCTCGGCGGCGCTTACCCGCCAAAGCCCGAGAAGGACGAGAGCCCTTCCGAGGGCGATCCAAAGGAGGATCCTCATGCGTAACCTCACCATGCTCACCGACCTCTACCAGCTCACGATGGGGCAGGGGTATTTCAACGAAAAAAAGCACGAACAGCGCGCCGTATTCGACGTGTTCTTCCGCCCCAACCGGCTCATCACCTACTCCGTCGCCGCCGGCATGGAGCAAGTCGCGGACTATCTCGAACACCTCCGTTTCTCCGAGGACGACATCGCCTATCTCCGCTCCCTCGGATGCTTTTCGGAGGACTTCCTCGCCTATCTCGCAGAGCTTCGCTTCACGGGCGACGTCGTCTCCGTCCGCGAGGGGGAGATGGTATTCCCGTATGAACCCATCCTCACGGTGACGGCCCCCATGATCGAGGCCCAGCTCGTGGAGACGGCCATTTTGACCTTCGTCAACCATCAGACGCTCATCGCCACCAAGGCCGCGAAGATCGTGGACGCGGCGGGCGGGGGCGTGATGGAGTTCGGCCTTCGCAGGGCGCAGGGGGCGGACGCGGGCATCTACGGCGCACGGGCCGCCATGATCGCGGGCTGTGTGGGGACGTCCAACGTCCTCGCGGGCAAGATGTTCGGCGTCCCCGTCTCGGGCACGATGGCACACAGCTGGGTGATGAATTTCCCCTCCGAGCTCGAGGCCTTCCGCGCCTATGCGAGGAGCTTCCCCGACGGCTGTCTGCTCCTCGTCGATACCTACGATACCTTGCGGAGCGGCGTTCCGCATGCTATCGAGGTATTCAAAGAGCTCCGCGCGGCGGGGCACGAGCCCAAGGGCATCCGCCTCGACTCGGGCGACCTCGCTTATCTCTCCAAGGAGGCGCGCAAGATGCTCGACGCAGCGGGCTTTGAGGACGCCATCATCTGCGCCTCTGGCGACCTCGACGAAAACTCCATCGCCTCCCTCAAGGAGCAGGGGGCCAAGATCGACAGCTGGGGCGTGGGGACCAAGCTCATCACGAGCGCCGATCTCCCCGCGCTCGGCGGGGTGTATAAGCTCGCCGCCGTCTATGAAAACGGCGTGGAGATCCCCAAGATCAAGCTCTCGGATACGACGGAGAAGATCACCAATCCCGGCGTGAAGGAGGTCTACCGCCTCTACGACAGAAAGACGGACAAGGCCATTGCCGACTACATCACGCGGGCGGGAGAGACGGTGGGGGAGGGCGCGCCGCTCGAGCTCTTCCACCCCGTGGATACTTGGAAGAAAAAGACGGTCACGGATTTCCGCGTCCGCAATCTCCGCGTGCCGCTTGTGAAAAACGGAAAGCGCGTCTCGGACATGGTACCCCTTCATGAGCTCTCGGCCGCCTTCAAAGCGGAGAAAGCCCGCTTCTGGGAGGAGTATACCCGCCGCGACATGCCCCATATTTACAAAGTCGATCTCTCTCCAGCGCTTCATGCCTTAAAGAGCAAGATGGTGGAGGAAGGGGGAGAGCAATGAAGAATTTACGGCGCGCGATCCGCGGCGTCGGCTGGGCGGTCCTCGTGCTGTGTTTGCTCTTTACGGACCTTCTCACCAAGCTGCTCGCGCAGCTCTATCTCATGCCGCTCGTGCCGGATGGGGTCAAGTTCCTCCCCGGCTTCATCGAGCTCCGCTATCTCGAAAACCCGGCGATCGCCTTCGGGATCGGCGGGGGAGATCCCGTGTTCATGACGGTCGTCACCGTAGTTTCCTGTCTGCTCGTCGTGGGCATCGCCGTGCTTCCCTTCACGGTCTTTCGGGAGAGGGCGGCCCGCGTGACGCTCGCCTTCATCGAGGCGGGGGCCATCGGCAACCTCGTGGACCGCTTCACCCTCGGCTATGTGCGCGACTTCCTCGATATGAGCGACTGGCGCCTCTTTGCATGGCTCGGTTCCGACTTCAATTTCGGCGTCTGCAACGTGGCGGATTACTTCATCACCATGGGCGCCGCGGCGCTGATCTTCATCCTGCTCTTCATCGGCCCCTCCGCGCTCTTCCCCCTGAAGAAGTCTTGGCGGGAGGAGGCCAAGCGGCGGGACGCCGAAAAAGAGGAGGAAAAGAGGGAAAAGCATGCGGCGGATTGAGCTCACGGCAGACTGCGCCGCAAGGGCAGACGTCTTTTTGAGCGAGCACACCGAGCTCACCCGTTCCGCCATCAAGAAACTCTGCGATGCGGACATGGTATGGCTCAACGGCGTCAACGTGCGCGCCGGAGACAAGGTGAAGGCGGGGGATCTCGTCGTCTTGCAGATCCCCGACCCCGCCCCTGTTGCCGCGCGCCCCGAGGATATCCCCATTGAAATTCTCTATGAGGACGAGGACCTCGCCGTCGTCAACAAGCCGCAGGGCATGACGGTCCACGCAGGCGCGGGCAACCGCGACGGGACGCTCGTCAACGCCCTCCTCTTCCGCCTCACCTCCTTGAGCGGCATCAACGGGGAGCTGCGGCCGGGCATCGTGCACCGCCTCGATAAGGATACCTCGGGCCTGCTCGTCGTCGCCAAAAACGACAGCGCGCACCTCTCCCTCTCCAAACAGATCGCGGAAAAGACGGCGAAGCGCGAATACTTTGCCCTCCTCGAGGGGGTGATGAAGGACGATCGCGGCACCGTCGTCACCCAGATCGGCCGCGACCCGCGCGATAGGCTCAGGCAGGCCGTCCTCCCCGCGGGCGAGGGCAGAAGGGCGGAGACGGAGTACTTCGTCGAGGAGCGCTTCCCGCGCAACACCCTCGTGCGCTTCTCCCTCAAGACGGGCCGCACCCACCAGATCCGCGTCCACGCAAAATACCTCGGCCACCCCGTCGTGGGGGACCCGTTATACGGCTATAAGAATCAGAGATTTGCGCTCGACGGCCAGCTCCTGCACGCCTTCCGCCTGACGTTTTCCCACCCGCGCACGGGGGAGGAGATGACGTTTGAGGCACCCATGCCCGCATACTTCACACGTATTCTCACGATATTGAGAAATGAGACTCATTAAGAGAGGAACTTTATGATCCCTACGATCGCGATCGTCGGCCGCCCCAACGTGGGCAAGAGCACCTTCTTCAACAAGGTAGCCGGCCGCAAAATTTCCATCACGGAGAACAGGCCCGGCGTCACGCGGGACCGCATCACCGCGGACTGCGAATGGCGCGGCAAGCCCTTTATCCTCATCGACACGGGCGGCCTCGAAATGAAGAGCGACGACGCAATGTGGAAGCAGATCGCCCTGCAGGCCTCGCTCGCCATCGACACGGCCGACGTCATTCTCTTCTTCACCGACGGCAAGGAGGGCCTCACGTCCTCCGATTACGACGTAGCCGAGCTTCTCCGCCGTTCGAAGAAGCCCGTCGTGCTCGTCGTCAACAAGGTAGACGACTACTCCCCGGACAAGGTCTTTGAGTTTTACGCGCTCGGCCTCGGGGAGCCGTATGCCGTCTCCTCGGAGCACTCCCGCGGCATCGGAGACGCGCTCGACGCGGCCGTGGAACACTTTCCACAGGGGGAGACTTCGGACATGGGTGGCCTCAAGATCGCCGTCGTCGGCAAACCCAACGCCGGGAAGAGTTCGCTCGTCAATAAACTCTTGGGCAGCGAGCGCACCATCGTCACCCCCGTCGCGGGGACGACGCGCGACGCCGTGGATACCCGCTTCGAGGTCGGCGGCAAGCGCTATACCCTCATCGACACGGCGGGCATCCGCAGAAAGCGCTCCGTCGAAGACGACGTGGAATACTACTCCGTCCTCCGCGCCTTCGACGCCGTGCGCCGCGCCGACGTGTGCTTCTTGGTCGTCGACGCCAACGAGGGCCTCACCGAGCAAGACGTGCGCATCATCGGCTTCGTCCATGAAGAGGGCAAGCCGTCCGTCATCGTCATGAACAAGTGGGATACCGTCGAGAAGGACACCCACACCATCCTCGCCTTCGAGAAGAAGCTCGAAGAGGACCTCAAGTTCATGAGCTACTATAAGTCGGTGTATATCTCGGCCAAGACGGGGCAGCGCGTCGAAAAACTTCTTCCGCTCGCGGAGGAAGTCTATGCGCACGCCTCCTTCCGCGTCCCCACGGGCGCCCTCAACGACCTGCTCATCGACGCCATGCGCGTCTCCGAGCCGCCGAGCTACAACGGCAAGCGCATGAAGCTCTACTATGCCTCCCAGCCCTCCGTCTGCCCGCCGACCTTCGTGCTCATGGTCAACGACGACAAGCTCTTGCACTTTTCCTACGAACGCTACCTCGAAAACGTCATCCGCGGGGCCTACGATTTTTCGGGCACGCCCATCCGCATTGTGGTGCGGTCGAACAAGGAGGACGCATGAAAGAGCTTGCCTTTTCCGAGCTGTGGTATTGGTTTCTGCTCATGGCCGCCCTCTGCTACCTCATCGGGTGCTTCAACTTCGCCGTGCTCATCGGCAAGGTCAAGCATAAAGACGTGCGCAAGATCGGCAGCGGCAACCCGGGGACGATGAACGTAAGCCGCGAGTTCGGCCTCAAAGTGGGGCTCGTGAACTTCCTTCTCGACGCCTGCAAGGGGGGCGTCCCCGCCGTTGTCAGTTACTTCATCTTCCGAAACTACGTGTTTTCGGGGACGCAGGTCGTCATCTCCGATTTTACGCGCTACTTCTGCGGCGTGTTCGTGATCATCGGGCACATCTGGCCCGTGACAATGAAGTTCAAGGGCGGCAAGGGCATCGCCTCCACGCTCGGCCTCTTCTGGTTTTGTATCTCCTGCGAAAACCCGTGGTATATCCTCGTCTCCCTCGTCGTCTTGCTCTTCGGCATCGTGGGCTTCATCGCCTTCACCGAATACGGCTCGATGGGCTCGCTCCTCGGGGTGACGGGCTTCTCCATTTGGCAGGGCATCCTCTTCTACCTCCGCTATCTCGAATGCCTTTCGAGCGGGTGGGTCGTCGCGTGCTTTATGATGTTGCTCGCCCTCAATTTCTTAACGTGGTTCGCCCACAGGAAGAACCTCGTCCGCCTCTTTGCGGGGGAAGAACACCGCACCTCGGTGAGGAAACTCTCTAAGGGCAAGCGCGGGATGAAGAATATGTGAAGGGGTTCACGAAATTTCTCGTGCCGAGAAATTTCCGTGAGGGGTCAGGAAAGTACATCTTTCAGCCCCAAGCGGAGGGAAGGGGCAGAACCCCAAATATCCACCAAAAAAGTCGGAAACGCTTGTCGCGTCCCCGACTTTTTTATGCTTTTTGGAAGTCATCTCTCGGACATGGGTGCCACGTTTTCGTGAGAGCTGTCAATAATCGGCAAGGCCTAAAAGATAGTCCGCCGAAACGCCAAAAAAGACTGCGAGCTTAAAAATCGCCTCGATCGAGGGGACCTGCTTGCCCGTTTCCCAATAACTGATGGAAGCATTGCTGAACTGCAACGCCTTCGCAAGTTG
>CANQBG010000017.1 GCA_947588985.1 uncultured Clostridia bacterium | reverse complement strand
GTGCTCATCGACGACCTCGTCACCAAGGGCACCGAGGAACCCTACCGCATGATGACCTCGCGCGCCGAATTCCGCCTCCTTCTGCGGCAGGACAACGCGGACGAGCGTCTCACCGAGCTCGGGCGGGCGGCGGGGCTCGTCACCGAAGAGCGTTACGCCGTGTATTTGGAGCGTAAGGCGATAAAGGAGCATACCATGTCCGAGATCAACACGCGCGCAGACCAAAAAACCGCCGACGCGCTCGTGCAAAAACTCGGCCAGCCTCCCCTCACTGCGGGGGTGACGTATGCCGATCTTTTGCGCCGCGGCGTCCCCATCGCGGAGCTTAGCGAGGCCTTCCATATCCTTCGTGACGTGCCCGAGGACATCCTTTTGAGCTGCGAGACGGAGATCCGCTATGCGGGGTATCTCAAGCGGAGCGAGGAGGAGATCGCCCGCATGAAGAAGATGGAATCCGCCGCCCTTCCCCCCGATCTCGACTATTTGAAGCTCGAAGGGCTCCGGCTCGAGGCGCGCGAAAAACTCGCCGCCATCCGCCCGCTCAGCCTCGGACAGGCAGAGCGCATCTCGGGGGTCTCCCCCGCCGACATCGCCGTCCTCATGGTCTATCTGAGCCTCAAACATTCCACTTAGATGATATTGCGGCCGGCAATTCCATAAAATGAAGATATGAACGCGCACATCAAAGAAACCGGGATGGGCGTCTGCCTCATCGGCATTCTCCTCAATCTCCTGCTCGCGGGCGGAAAAATCGCCGCGGGCATCCTCTCGGGGCTCGTCGCCGTAACGGCGGATGGCTTCAATAATTTAAGCGACTGCGGCAGCGGCGCCGTCGCGCTCATCTCCATGCACATCGCAAAGAAGCCCGCCGACCGGGAGCATCCCTACGGCCATCGTCGTGCGGAATACGTCGCCTCTACGATCGCGGGCTGTTTTGTATGTTGTTTGGCGGTGGAATTCTTCCGCGAATGCGCCGAGAGCCTGCTTGCAGGCGGCGCCCCAGCGGGGACGTGGGCCGTCTACGCGGTGCTGGGGGTCTCCGTCGCCGTAAAACTCGCCCTCTTCGCGCTCTACCGCATGGGGGCCAAGCGGTGGGACTCCGACGCCTTGAAGGCCGCCTCCGTCGATAGCCTGTGCGACTGCCTCGCGTCGGCCGCCGTCGTCCTCGGCACGGCGCTCTCCCCCCACTTCGCCGCCGCAGACGGCATCGCGGGCCTCCTCGTCTCGCTGTTCATCGCGTGGCAGGGCGTGAAACTGCTGCTCGAAGGGAGCTCCAAACTGCTCGGGCAGGCCGATCCCGCCCTCGCCGCCGCCATCCGCGAGACCGCGCTCGCCACGGAGGGCATCCTCGGCGTCCACGATTTGATGATCTATTCCTATGGCAAGGGCGCGTCCTTTGCCACGCTGCATGCCGAAATGGACGCCTCCCTCTCCATGCTCGCCGCGCACACCGTCATCGACGGCCTTGAAATGCAGGTGAAGAAGCAGACGGGCGTCCTCCTCACCGTCCATCTCGACCCCGTGGACCTTGCCGACCGCGCCGAATCCGCCCTGCGCATCCGGCTGTGGGAGAAGGTGCGCGAACTCACGGAGGGGCTGAAACTGCACGACTTCCGCCTCATCCCGGGCACCAATCGCGTGGAATTCGACGTCTGCGTGCCCTATTCCTGTAAGATCGCAGACGACGTCCTCGCCGCCGCCATCGCCGCCATCGTGCAAGAACTCGGGGACTACGAGCCCGTCCTCCGCATCGAACGGGAATGACCCTTCCTTTGCGAAAAAAGGCCGCCGGATGTTCTTTCCATCCGGCGGCCTTTTTTGATGAAGTTCAATTATCCGAGAAGAGCTCGGTTTGCTTTTTGAGGGGGTAGATCGCGGGCATGGTACCCTCCAAATCCGTCTTAAAGAGGTCCACCGCGTGGATCGCGGGATTGGAATACGTCGTGTAGTAATACTTGCCGCCGTCCAAATCGCAACAGGAGGAATACACCGTCTCCTCATAGACCCCTTCCTTGAGGCACATGCAACCGCGGGGCACGGCGACCGATTTTAAGATATGGAAGAAGCCGCCCACTTCCTCGCGCTCCGTCTCCCCCGCCACGAGGCTATCGCGCACGAAGGCGGCGCGGACGAACCTTCCCGCCGAGGAAAAATCCCCGGGAAGGCCGATGCTGCCCATGCCGCGGCTGTAATTCTCCATGCCGTACCCCTCCCCGAAGCGGGGCGCGGGCTCGTTCGGCGTGAGGAACATGTAGTCGGAGAGCCTGTTTTGCTGCATGGGGAAGGGCGGATTGTTGGTGAGGACGCCCACGGGGTTTTCGTAGAGCTTCAGGCCCTCCGCCGTCGGCTCCGCGACGAGGCTCTCCGCGCCGTCCGAGATCATCCAATGGAGGGGGGTGAGCGGAAGCTGCGCGCTGAAGGGGATGTTGACGAGGTTGACGCGCGAAAGGAGCTCCCGCGCCTCCGAAAGCGTCTTGCATTTCCCGAGCACGAAGGGGATGATCTCGAAGGGCGTGACATTCAACGCCCCACCCATGTCCGAAAGATAGGCCGCGTTTTTGGGAAAATTCAACCCCGCCATGCCGAGGCCGTATTCATTGACGGCGTCGAAGTAGAGCGGGAAATTCTCCTGCACGATGGCCATACCGATGAGGGCGTGGTGCGACTTCATCTCCCCCGCCCTGCGAAACGAAAGGGGGAGATTCCTCGGAGATACGACGACGCTCTCCCCAAAACTTCCCTCCAAATCGAGGTTGCGCCCGAAATACCGCCCCTTTCCCTTCCATGCCACTGCCGTACACATCTTGATTTCCTCCCTGTTGATTACATCGTGATTACGCCGGCTCGTTTTCCCCGGCAGAGCCATTATCTCCCCAGCCTCCGGGGGATCCCGTGTCTTTGTTACCTCCGCTACCTACGCCACCGCCGGAATTGCCACTTCCGGCTGTTCCGACACCGGTCGCCCCATTGTCGCAACCGGGACAATTCTTCGTAAGATAGGAATTCCCTCCATTGCCGCCTCTTCCGCCGCTACCGTTTTCGGAACGGTCAGTCCCGAAATGCGCGCCGTTGCCGCCGGCACCGCCACTACCGCCCGTTCCGCCGCTACCGCCTTTCAAAGTGATATCTTTGGAAAGAACGGGGTTAGAACCGGCTTTCGAAATTCCAATGCAATAGCCCGCTCTTCCGCCGTTGCCGCCATAGCCGCCGTCGCCTGCGTCATCGCGATTATTGCCCGCATAGGCATTGCCGCCCGCACCGCCGCTTCCTCCTGCACCTCCGTTTCCGCCGGTGAGTGTGACCGAGCTGTAGAGCGGATCCGGATAGTCAAAAGTACAGTTGGCGCACCAAATTGCATTGCCACCGTTCCCGCCGTCGCCGCCGGAACCGCCACCGCCCGCTTTCCCGTTGCCGGGAAGATTCGATCCCTTGCCGTTGCCGCCATAGCCGCCGTTGCCGGCGTTTCCCCCGGTAATCGAGATATTCCCGGAGACATGAATCGTCACGCTTTCCGCGCGAAGCCCGTCTCCGCCGTCCTCGCCGCGGCCACCGTTGCCGCCCCAAACAGCATTGTCTTTATCGTATTCATCGCGGTTGTGGCTTGTTCCGTCTCCGCCGTTTGCGCCAAGGCCGCCCTTGATGGTGAGGGAAGTACCCGTGCAGATCAAAATTTCGACGGCGTTGGCCGATACGGTGGGAGAACTGACGCCCTCCGATACAATAACTTTGCCCGTTTCGAGGGAGAAGTTTGCGTGCCCGCAGAGCTTGAGCGTACCGTTCGGGAAGGACACGACGCTACCCGAATCGGTCGAGAGGGAATTCTCGGCGCTACAAGAGCACAGATAGACGGAATTGCCCGTCGTGCTCTTTAAGATAGGTTCTTCGTTATCATTGTTATCATTGATGATATGTACGTCCACGAGGGAGATGCAGCAGCCGATGAGGCTATCGTCGACTTGCAATGTGAGATTGCGGAAGGACTTGGACGGGCTCCCAACGATACGGAGGTCTTGCGCAAAGATGGTAATCGTCCGATCGAGACTCTCCGGAAGCCCGGAGATATCCAAGATAACGGCATCGCCGGATATGGATTTGGGAAGTTCCGCAAGGCTCGCGGGGCGGATCGTTTTTGCATTTGCAAAACGTAGCGCCTGCTCTGCTTCCTCCCCGACGACAGTCTTACATCCTGCATGAACGCATTGAAGCTCGCCATCTTTGAAGTCGTGCCCGAGCGCAGGCGTGGGCTTGCGTTCCTCCAGAATTTCATGGCACCGCGCGCATTCCTTGCCGCCGGCCATACCGGGCTCCGTGCAACTTGCGGGAATGGGCTCCGGAATCAAGGTGGGATCGTGGCCAAGTGCGTCTTTGTGCTCCCTCTGCTCCGTCGTTTGGCAAACGCTACATTCATACAAGGTATAACCCGCAGTCGTACAGGTGGGATCCACCGTCTCTTTGGGATACATCTTGTGGCCCATGCTTTCCTTCCAATCGTCTTTCTTGGTGTCTTGGCAGATTCTGCAGACATACACCGTGTAGCCATCCGCAACGCAGGTGGGGTTTACTACCTGATCCCGCTCATATTGGTGGGGAGTCATGTCCGTCTCCGTATCCCGATAGTTGTCGCCACATACGGAACAGGTGTGCGTCGTATATCCTTTAGATGTGCAAGTGGGCGGCGTCACCGTCTCCCGATAGTTATGGGCAACTTTTTGCGTATAAGTATCGTTGAATGTGTCCCCGCAGACGGTACAGGTGTGCGTCGTATATCCTTGGGTCGTGCAAGTGGGAAAAATAACCGTCTCGCTGTAACTGTGCCCAAAAGCGGCGTCCGTCTGCTCGCGGTAAGAATCCTTACATACGGAGCATGTGTAGACGACATATCCCGCCGTGGTGCAGGTGGCGGGGAAATTTTGAAACTCATATCGATGCCCCGGAGCGAGAAGAGTCTCTTTCTTGACATCACCACATTTCTCGCAGACAAAGCTCTTAAATCCCGGCACCGTGCAAGAAGGGTTTTCGATCTCATCCAACTGATATGAATGCGGGATCATGTTTGTCTCCGTATCCCGATAGTTTTCGCCGCAGACGGTACAGGTGTGCGTCGTATATCCCTTGGCTGTGCAAGTGGGCGGCGTCACCGTCTCCCGATAGCTATGGGCAACCTTTTGCGTATATGTATCGCTGAATGTGTCGCCGCAGACGGTACAGGTATGTTGTGTATAACCTTGTGCCGTACAAGTAGGCGGCATCACCACCTCCCGGTAGTTATGGGCGACCTTTTCCGTATATGTATCGTTGAAGGTGTCGCCGCAGATAGTGCAGGTGTGCTGCGTGTACCCCTGCGCCGTGCAGGTGGGCGGCGTCACCGTCTCCCGGTAATTATGGGAGACCTTTTGCGTATAAGTATCGTTGAAGGTGTCGCCGCAGACGGTGCAGGTGTGCATCGTATATCCCTGCGCCGTACAAGTGGGAACAACAACCGTCTCGCTGTAACTATGTCCAAAAGCGGCGTCCGTTTGCTCACGGTAAGAATGTTTGCATACAGAGCATGTGTACACGACATATCCCGCCGTGGTGCAGGTGGCGGGGAAATTTTGCATCTCATACCGATGCCCCGGCGCAGGGAGGATCTCCTCCTTAACGTCGCCGCATCTGCTACAAACGGATCTCTTAAATCCTGAAGCGGTACAAATAGCGGGCACCGTTTCCACGACATAATCATGCCCTGTCGCGGGGAGGATTTCGGTATTGGATTCACCGCAGATCTTGCAGATTGTTGTACGTTTGCCGGGCGCCGTACAAGAGGGGGCGTCCGTCTGCACGATATTATCATGCCCCAGCGCTTCGATGGGCTCCTCTGTGACCGCGCCGCAGTCGGGACAAGTCATCTTGCGGACACCGGCCTGCGTACAGGTCGCGGGGGTGACGTCTAAGATCGCATGCGGGTGTTTGCAAGGTTCGTCGCATGCAGAAAACAGCGCGCACCCCATCAGTGCACACAGAAACGCAACAAAGATTGAAATCAATCTTTTCATAAATTCTCCTTGGTATCACCAACCGCGAAAGGCTTTTCGGTTGAGGCAATTGCCGATCGGAACCGCTTTTTCCGCGCATTTCGTCTTGCCACTTCTATGATAAACTTTTTCGACAATATTATAACGGTTTCGCGCGCAAAAGTCAAATGTTTGTGTGGATATTTCTCTGCAAAATGCGCTATGGCCCGTTCGGCTTTCCCGCACTCTTTCCCCATTTCCCATCCGTGCAATTCATCGCCGCTATGACTGTTTTTGAACGCCATACCGCGGACATGGTATGCCCGTTTTTCATCTATAATACCTCCTCTCCCCGTAAGGAGCAGCATGCCGGCTTCATTGGAGGCTTTGCGACTTTTTGACGGCGAAGAAGTCCGGCCACGGGGAGCCCTTTTTCAGACGGCGGAGGACGTCTTTTACGGTGCAATCGGCGGGGGCGATGCGGGAGAGGTCCTCCCAGCGAATGGGCATGGAGACGGGCGCGCCCGCCCGTGCGCGGACGCTATAGGGGCAGACGCTCGTGGCCCCCGGGCCGTTTCGCTGCCAATCCAAATAGATCTTGCCCGCGCGGGCCTCCTTCTTCATGTTGGCCGTAAAGAGGCGCGGGAACTCCTCCTCCATGAGCACGGCCACGCGGCGCGCGAAGTTATTCAGCGTTTCCTCCTCCGTCCGTCGCAGGGGAACCACGACATGGTACCCCTTGCCGCCGCTTGTCTTGAGAAAACTCGTGAGCCCGAGCTCGCGCAGGACGCGCCAAAGTTCGCGCACGCCTCGCCGCGTTGCGGTGAGGGCGAGCCCCTCGTCGGGGTCGAGATCAAAGACCAAGAGGTCGGCCCCGCGCTGTGTGCGCCCTTGGATGTGGAACTCGACGGCGTTCTTCTGGACCAGCGCGAGGATGCCCCGCGGCCCCGTAAGAAAGAAGTCGCCGTCCGCCCCATCGGGGACTTTTACGCCCGCGAGCGCGCCCTCGAGATGCCTGCGAAAGAAGCGTTCCCCGCCGATCCCCGCGGGGCAGCAGACGAGGCTCAGGGGGCGGTCCTTCGCATAGGGAAACATGACGGGCGCGACGGCCGCATAATACTCCGCGAGCGCCCCCTTCGTGTACATGGGTGCCTCGAACATCGTCTTATCGGGGTGCGTAATGCGAATTCCCATCACCGAAAACGTCCCCTTCTCCCGCTCGGTTTCCTTCATGCCGGAAGTCTCCCGCTTGGCGCTCTTTACGGTAGAAGTCTCCCGCTTGGCGCTCTTTGCACGGGAGACCTGCTCGCGGCGCACCTCCCCGGGGGCCTTGTCCTCGCGGAGCCCCTGAAAACTCGCTTGCCGCAGCCTTCCCGCGCGCGTCAGTTCGGCGTACGCCACCTGCGCGACCGCGGCGGGCACGACAAAGACGGCGCGGCGGGCATACGCCGCGGGCAGGGAGGCAAACGGCGAGCGCTCCTGCCGCTTCAGCTCCGCCGCAAGCTGCCGCCTCGTCGCCTCCGAAAAGCCCGTCCCCACGCAGCCCGCATAGGCGAGCGCCTCCCCCTCCCAAAGGCCGACGAGGAGGGAGCGAACCGCCCCCGCCTCGTCCGGGAGATAGCCGCCGATCACGAATTCCTCCGCCCGCCGAAACTTCCACTTCCGCCAATCCCCCGTCCTTCCCGCCGTATACGGCGAATCGGCGCGCTTCATGACGATCCCCTCCAGCCCGCGGGCACGGAGCCGTTCGGCCTCGCGCGCCGTCATGCTCTCGGCATGCCTACTGTACGCGAGTACGGGCGGCGCCCCTTTTACGAGCGCCTCGAGCCTTTCTTTGCGTTCGATACACGGCCGCGCGCGCAGGTCCTCCCCGTCGAGCGCGAGAAGGTCGAAGAGGACGTAGGCGAGCCCGTCCCCCCTTCTTCCCGCGGCGTACGCCTGCAACGCGCCGAAGTCGGAGACCCCATCCTTCCCCGCCACGATCATCTCGCCGTCCAAAACGGCTGCGCGCCCTTTGAGCATCTCCTCCACCCCCTTTGCGGCGACGGAAAACTTGGCCGTACAGTCGAGACCGCTGCGCGTCTTTAAGGCGCACACCCCGCCTTCGCAGAACGCGAGCGTGCGATGGCCATCGTATTTGACCTCAAAGAGCCACCCCATGTCCGAGGGTAAGCCTTCGGAAAGCTCCGCGAGCATGACGTTTGCCTCGGAGAAGGGATTGCGTTTTGCGGCCCTTGCGATCTCCGCCATCGTGCGGTCCGTGCGTACGCTGCGCGAGAAGCGGGAGACGCCGGCCGTCCGCTTTTCGAGGCCGTCGCGCTCTTTGAGGAGCAGCCACGCCTCCTCCTCGGCCTTCATGCGCACGAGCGCCCAATCCCCCTTGAGCCGCTGCCCCGCGAGCGTCATCTTCAAGGAGCCCGCTTCGAGCCCCGCCTTGGGATCCCCCTTGGGCGTCCACGTCCCCTCGTCCCAAAGCATCACCGTGCCGCCGCCGTATTCCCCCTTGGGGATGACCCCCTCGAAGGACATATACTCCACGGGATGATCCTCCACGCGCACCGCGAGCCGCTTATCCTTCGGATCGTAGGAGGGCCCCTTGGGGATCGCCCAACTCACCGCCACGCCCTCCCATTCGAGGCGGAAGTCGAAGTGCCGGCTACGGGCGTCGTGCCATTGGACGCAGAATCGGAGCGGGCCGTGCGAGGCCGTAAGGCGCCCCGCGGGCTCGTTCGTCTTGGAAAAGTCGCGCTTTTTGCGATATTTTCGGAGTTTTTCTTCCATCGCTGTCAGCATGCGGAATTTTTTGATTTTTATGGGCGCACGGAAATATTCCCGCCGATCCCGTCAATAATCCCGCAAAAGGAGGAACTTATGGCGGTCATGCAAAAGGGGGCCATCTCATTCGGCCTCGTCTATATCCCCGTCGGGCTCTACACGGCCTCGCAAGACAGCGACATCGCTTTCAACCAGCTCCACAAGGCGGATAAATCGCGCATCCGTTATAAAAAGGTATGCGCCCACTGTGGCAAGGAGGTGGAGAGCAAGGACATCGTGCGCGGATTCCAATACGCCAAGGACCAATACGTCGTCGTCACCGACGAGGAGATCGAGGCCATCAAGACGAAGAAGGACAGGACCATCTCCATTTTGAGCTTCCTCTCTCTCGACGAGATCAGCCCCATCTACTACGATAAGGCCTATCACGTCGTCCCCGAAAAGGGGGGCGGGAAGGCCTTCGAACTCTTGCGCCGCGCCATGATGAAGAAACAGCGCGCCGCCCTCGGCAAGACGGTGCTTCAAAACTCCGAAAAACTCCTCGTCCTCATTCCGCGGGAGGACGGCATCCTCCTCGAGACCCTCCTCTTCGAGGCCGAGATCAAGGAGATCCCCATAGACTACGAAAAGCCCGCCGTCTCGGAGGCCGAACTCGGAATGGCGGAACTGCTCATCGAAAGCATGGAACAGCCCTTCGCGCCCGAAAATTATCGGGACGAGTTTCAGGAGAAGCTCAAGGCCCTCATTGCGGACAAGATCGCGGGCAAGGCCGTCGTCCGCGCCAAGGAGGAAAAGCCGGGCGCCGTCCTCGATCTCATGGAGGCCCTGAAGGCGAGCGTGAAGAGCGCGGAACTCAAGAAAACCAAGCCGCAAAAATCCCAAAAAGCCAAGAAGCCGCCCCTCCCGCGCCCCGCCCGCCAAAGCCGGAAGGCGTGATGGGTTTATGCAGTCAATCCTGTATATATTCAAAAAATAAGCGGATAATTGAGAATTTTTCTGCAATTATACCGTTTATTTTCTTGACAGCGGGGGGATTTCATGATATGATGATTGCAAAATATTTTTAGAGGCATCTCATGAAAAAGAACAGGCTTCTTGCGGGCGTCCTTCTCGCCCTGCTTGCCGCGGTTTCGCTGTGTGCGGCCGCCTGCACCACCCCCGCCGCCCAAACCTACACCGTCTCCCTCGTCTATGAGGAGGAAGGGGGCAGCGTCTCGCTGTCGCCCGACGCAGAAAACGGGACGTATGCCGAGGGGACGGAAGTCACCGTACAGGTCTCGCCCAAGAGCGGCTATGAGACGACGGGCTTCTCGGTGACGGGTCATTCGGACGCCGCCCTTTCCGAGGACGGGACTTACACCTTCCCGGTGCAGGCCGATACCACCGTGTCCGTCACGTTTGCGGAGAAAACCCTTCCGAGCTATGTGCTGACCCTCGACTACAACGAGGAGCAGGGCAGCGTTTCGCTCTCGCCCGCCTCCGACGACCGCCGCTATCCGGCCGGGACGGAGATCACCGTCGGCGTCACACCCGCCGAGGGATACGCCGTGGATACATTTACCGTCAACGGCGAACCCGCCGCGCTCTCCGGCGAAGGGGAATACACCTTCGAGATCGGTGCGAACACGGCGATCCAAGTGACCTTCCAACCCGAAAATCAGATGACGGAGAGCCTGTTTGCCACCCTGCAGGGCTCCATGCTGTTGGAGGGACAGTGCATCAATCACGACTACGGCTTTGGGGACGAGCTCTCCATGGACGTCTTGACGCTCTTCGACGCCACGGCTGAGGCGATCTGGCAGACCGAAAAATTCGAAGGCGCCTATGCGTTCAACGCCATCTACGTCAACGACGGCGGAACGGTCTCGCTCGTCACCCACGACGCGGACGGGAGCTTGCTTCTCTATCCCTCCACGAACCCGTTTGCCGAATACTTCAACCCCTTCGCCCTGCTCTCCCCCGCCGACTTCATGCTCGTGGAGGAAAACGTCTATGAACTCGCGGCCGAAAAGGCAGACGCGGCGGCGATGGCCATCACGGGATACGAGGAGGACATCGCCTCCTTCCGCCTCACGCTGGAAAACGGCGTGTTCACCCAACTGCAGATCAAGACGGAGCGCGTCGTCAATGCCGATTACGGCCTCGACTACGAATACGAATATCTCTATGCGATCAAGGATCTCGAAACGGCGCAGGTCCCCGCCGAATGGCTTGCGGACTACGTCTTAACCCCCGAACATGCCGCCCTCCAACAGGCGCTCGAGACGGCGGCGGCCGCTTCGAACTACACCGTCTCGGAGCACAAGGTCGAGATCACGGAGGATGCGGAGGGGAGCGAGGACGTCGATTCCACGCTCTATGTCACCGAAACCGCCATCTATGAGGATTGCACCGATTGGGAAAACGGCTACACCGTCTCCAACGGCGCCGTCTACCCCTTCACCTACGACCCCGAGACCAAGGCCTTCACCTTCGATGAGGCACTCAATTGTTCCATCGACGAGCTCAAGGCGATCTTCACCTTCGATCATCTCGCCTATTCCCTCGTGGAATATGTGGGCGAGGAGACCTACAGCGTCCGCCTCCCCGACTGTTTCATCATGGAGGAGCCCGGCGAGCTCGCGGGGGCCGTGGCGTCGCTGTTTGCCGTCGGCACAGACCGGATCTATCTCTATACCTACGCGCTCGACTGCACGATCACGCTGAAGGACGGCGTGCTCTATCAAGTCAGCTTCACCTATGATTTCATGGGCGAAATCTCCGAACAGGTGACGCTCACCTTCTCGGACTTCGGGACGACCACGCTTCCCATCGAGATCGACAGCGAGCCCGAGCCCTCCGTCATCCCCACGCAGTACATCGGCGTGTTCAAGGGCGAAAAGAACGGCACGGCCTATGAGATCGACATCACCGCCGAGACGATCACCGTCATCATCGCGGGGAAGAGCTATCTCGCGGAGATCTTAGAGTATGATGATTATGAGGGATTCACCCTCTCCGCAAACGGCGTCACCTATTATCTCTACTCCATCAGTGACGAGGGGACAGCCGATGAGCTCATGTTCATGGACGAGGATTATTCCCTCATGCTCACGCTTACCCGCGAGGGCGGCACGCAGGAGCCCGGGCCCACGCCCGAGCCCTCCCCCATCCCCACGCAGTACATCGGCGTATTCAAGGGTGAAAAGGACGGCACGGCCTACGAGATCGATATCACCGCCGAGACGATCACCGTCATCATCGCAGGGAAGAGCTATCTCGCGGAGATCATAGAGTATGATGATTATGAGGGATTCATCCTCTCCGCAAACGGCGTCACCTATTATCTCGCATCCGCGACATACGACGGGAAATTCGATAAACTCATGTTTGCGAACGAAGATTATTCCTTCATGGTCACGCTCACCCGCGAGGGGGCGGCGGCCTGAACAGAATCCATTCTAACGAACACCGGGTGCAAGCATGCTTTGCGCCCGGTTTTTGGTTGCGTCACACCGCCGAAATTGCTTTACATTCGCCGCCGAAAGGAATATAATATCTGCGTTATGTACGAGATCTACCTGAAAAAAGGCGAGGAAAAGCGCGTGATCGCGGGGCACCCGTGGGTGTATGCCAATGAGGTAGCCCGCATCGAGGGCAAGGATAAAAACGGAAGTCTTGCCACGGTGCGCGCCTTCGACGGCCGCTATATCGGGCGGGGCTACATCAATCACGCCTCCAAAATTTTGGTCCGCATCTTCCTCCGCGGAGAGGAAACAGACGATAAAGCCCTATACCATGCCCGCGTTCATGCCGCAAATTCCTATCGGAAATCGCTCGGCTATGCCAACTGCTACCGCGCCGTGTTCGCGGAGAGCGACCTCCTCCCCGCCCTCATCGTGGATAAATACGGCGACTACCTCGCCGTGCAATTTCTCTCGCTCGGCGTGTATCTGCGCAAGAAGCTCATCACCGAAGTCCTCGTAGAGGAGTTTTCCCCCAAGGGCATCTATGAGCGGTCTGACGTCGCCGTGCGCAAAAAGGAGGGGCTCCCCGAGGAGAAGGGCCTCCTCTATGGCGAAGTCCCCGACCTCGTGGAGATCGAGGAAAACGGGCTCAAGATGGCCGTCGATCTCAAAAACGGCCAAAAGACGGGGTATTTTCTCGACCAGAAGGAGAATCGCTTCGCCATAAGAAGATACGCCCGCGGGAGCGTCTTGGACTGCTTCTGCAACAGCGGCGGGTTCTCCTTAAACGCCGCCCTCTCGGCGGAAAAAGTCGTCTCGCTCGACGCCTCCGCCCTCGCGCTCGAGCAGGTCGCCCGCAACGCCGCCTTAAACGGTCTTTCCAACATCGAGACGGTGTGCGGAGACGCATTCGACCTCTTACGGGCATACCGTGCCCGAGGGGAGCGCTTCGATTTGGTCATTTTGGACCCTCCCGCCTTCTGCAAGACGGCGGCCGAAGCGGCCGACGCCATAAAGGGCTACCTCGATATCAATGTGCTCGGCCTCAAGCTCGTAAAACCCGGCGGATCCCTCGTGAGCTGCTCGTGCTCGCACTACGTTTCGCGGTCCTCCTTCGAACGCATGCTCGAAGAGGCCGCACGCCGCACGGGAAGGCGGGTCAGCCTCGCGGAGATGCGCACGCAGGCCCCCGATCACCCCGCCCTCCTCGCCTCCGACGAGACCTCCTACCTCAAATTCTATGTGCTCCGCGTGGAGTGAACCTTGGGCATGCCTATGATCCCTGCGATTTGCATCGCCGCCGCGACCTGTCTTTTGATGATCCTCGGCGTCCTCTTCTTTCCAAAACTCAAACTCGGGCGCATCGCGATCGATACCTATTGGCCCATCGCCCTTCTCGGCGCCATCCTCATGGTGATCTTCACGCAGTGCGACCTCTCCGAGATCGGCGCCGCCCTTCTCTCCGATTCGGCCGTCAATCCCCTCAAGATCCTCGTGCTCTTCCTCGCGATGACCGTTCTCTCCGTCTATCTCGATGAACTTGGCTTCTTCCGCTATCTCGCGGCGGCCGTCTTGGAGCGGGCCAAGGGGCAAAAGAGCCTCTTTTTCACCCTCTACGCGATGGTCTCCGTCCTCACCGTCTTTACTTCCAACGACATCATCATCCTCTCCTTCACCCCCTTCCTCTGTTACTTTGCCGAACACGCCGGGATCGATCCCGTCCCCTACCTCGCCGCCGAATTCGTGGCCGCCAACACCTGGAGCATGGCCCTCGTCATCGGCAATCCCACCAACATCTACCTCGCCACGGCCTACGGGATCGACTTCGTCTCCTATCTCACCGTGAGTGTGCTCCCCACGCTCGCCGCCGGGCTCGTCGCCCTCGGTCTCCTCTATTTGCTCTTTCGCAAACACCTCTCCAAGCCCATCACGGGGACGGCGGAAAACGTCCCCGCGCCCGACCGCCTCTCCCTCATCCTCGGCCTTATTCACCTCGGCGTCTGCACCGTCTTGCTCGCCGTCAGCTCCTTCTTGGGCATCGAGATGTGGATCGTCTCCGTCTGCGCCCTCGGGAGCCTCTTCCTCTCGGTGACGGTGTGCGACCTCGTCCGAAAGCGCAAGCCCAAAGAGCTTGGGCGGTGTCTTGGGCGGGCGCCCTATCCCCTCGTGCCCTTCGTGCTCTCCATGTTCGTGATGATTGTCGCCCTCTCCGAATGCGGCGTGACGGCGGCCATCGGGGAAATTCTAAGCGGCCCCTATTCGCTCTTCCGCTACGGCGCTGCCTCCTTTTTCGCCTCCAACCTCATCAACAACATCCCCATGAGCGTGCTCTTCGCCACGGTGCTCGAGGAGAGCGGCGGCGCCCTCCCCGCCGTCTATGCCACGATCTTCGGCTCCAATTTGGGCGCCCTCCTCACCCCCGTTGGCGCGCTCGCCGGCATCATGTTCAGCAATCTCCTCCACCACCACGGCGTGAAGTTCGGCTATCGCGACTTCTTGCGGCTCGGCGTGTGCGTGGCCGTCCCCTCGCTTGCCGCCGCCCTCGGCGTCCTCGCCCTCCTCGTGTAAGGGAGACGGATCACGGGCATACCATGCCCAAAAGCAGGCCCTTCGGAAGCGGACTTCGGCCCGCTTTTTTCTGCGCTTTTTTCTCGCCGTCCGGCCGCCTTTGCGGCGCCGCACAGAGGGAGGACGCCCCGCCGCATGATTAAAATTCACGAAAACAGAAAAATTTTATCAAAACCCCTTGCAAAAATTTTTGATTTGTAGTATAATAAAAAACCAACCAAAAAAATCAGAGAGGGAAAAACCATGATCAAAGTAAATTTCAACGGCCAACAGCTGTCCGTGGCCAAGGGGACCAGAGTCTTACAACTCGTGGAGGAAAAGGACAGGAAAAATCTCGTCGTCTGCCAGGTCGGCGCGCAGATCAAGGAGCTCAACTACATCCTTTCCGAGCGCAACAACGGCATGACGATCAAGCTCCTCAATCTGAGCAACGCCGAGGCGGGCAGGGCCTACCGCGCGAGCCTTCGGTATATCGTCGCGATGGCCTTTTACAACATCTATCCCGATGTTCCCATCCGCTTCTCCTATAATATCTCCCGCTCGATCTGCTGCCAGGCCGTCACGAAGAGCTTCAATATGTCGCGCGCGGTAGACGCCATCTCGCAGGAGGTCCGGCGCATCATCGAGGCCGATTTGCCCATCGAGCGCGTCACCGTCACCATCGAGGAGGCCGAAGAGATCTACCGCAAGTTCCACCTCGACGACAAGATCGCCGTCCTCAAATATCGCCCCGAGAGCACCGTGCACCTCTACAAGTGCGGGGATTACTATAACTACCTGCACAACTACATGGTCCCCTCCACGGGCTGTATCCACAACTACACCATCACGCCCTACAGCCCCGGCCTCATCATCCAATACCCCCGCCACGACCTCGACGCGACCATTCCCGAGTTCGAGGAGGAGGCGACGTATTGCAAGACGCTGCAAAAGGCCTATGATTGGGCGGAAAAGGCGGGCGTGCAGACCGTGACCGACATCAACCGCAAGATCGACCGCGGCGAAGTCCTCGAATTCGTCCAGATGTGCGAGGCGCACCACAACCGCCAGCTCGCGGCGCTCGGGGACGCCATCGAACAGGAGATCGAAAACGTGCGGCTCGTCGCCATCGCGGGACCGAGCTCGAGCGGAAAGACCACCTTCTGCAACCGCCTTCGCATCGAGCTCCTTTCGCGCGGGATCGCCCCCGTCACCATCTCCTTGGACGACTACTATTTCGAGAAGGATAAGATCTGCGAGATCCAGGGGCGCCCCATCGATAAATTGGACCTCGAGCACATCAACTGCCTCGACATCGAGCTCTTCAACAAGGACCTCTACGACCTCATCAACGGCGAGGAAGTCACCCTCCCCCGCTTCAACTTTCAGGCGGGCAAGCGCGAGGCGGGCAAGACCATCCGGGTGGAACAGAACGTCCCCATCATCATCGAGGGCATCCATGCCCTCAACGAGAAGCTCACCAAGTCCATTCCCAAACATCAGAAGTTCAAGATCTACATCGCGCCGCACGCCCAGCTCAATATCGACAACCACTCGCCGCTCTCCGTCACCAACACGCGGCTCATCCGGCGCATCGTCCGCGATATGAAGTTCCGCAACTGCCCCGCCGCGCGCACCATCGACATGTGGCAGTCCGTCCGCAACGGGGAATTCCGCTGGATCTATCCCAACCAGGAAAACGCCGACTATGTGTTTAACTCCAGCCTCGGCTATGAGCTCTGCGTCCTCAAAAAACAGGCGATGGAGGCGCTGACCGCGATCACCCCGGCCGACCCGCAATACCTCGTCGCCAACCGCCTCATCAAGACGCTCAAATACTTCCGCCTCATCGACGACGACTCCCTCATCCCCTGCAACTCCCTCCTGCGCGAATTCATCGGCGGAAGCTGTTTCGACGTGTAACTTGTCTCGGCAAACGCCGGCTCTTTGTAAAACTTCAAAAGCGAGGGCTTTTGCCCTCGCTTTTGCTGAAATCTATCCGTGAAAAACGGAGGAGACCGCTTGGTCTCCTCCGTTTTTGAACGCTGCGTCTCGGACATGGGTGCCTCCGACGCGGTGTGAGGGCGCATTCCACCGTGCAATTCTCGCTCGGCCGCGCTCCCTTTTATCGTGCCGAAAAAGCGCCCCGAAAGGCGCTTTTTTCGGCACGGCCCCCCCCCTCAGCGGATATAGATGCCCGGCATCGTGTATCTGTTCGCGTCGTAATACAAGACCGTATTCGGGTAAATTACATACATGCAATAGGGGCTATACGCCGTAGGATAGGATGCCGCCGGGTAGGAAGCATACGCCCCCTGTGCGCCGTTTTGCATGGCAGATGCGCCCGCATCGGAGGCCGCGCCGGTGCCCACCGGGTAAGGATACATGCCCGGATAGGCGGGAGCTGTGCCCGCGTCGGAGGCGCCGGCCTCTTCTTCCGCGGCGATCATGGAAGCGCCTTCGGGCTCTTCCTCTTCGGCTTCCGCGTCACCTGCGGACTCCTGCTCGAGCAAGGCCTTGCGCCGTTTGAGGCGGCCGACGATCCAAATGGAGAGCACGACGATGGCGATGATCCCCACGGCTGCGGCGGCGCATACCGCAAGCAACACATAGACTTCCGTTTGATTTAAGAACAACATTTTATTCTTCTCCTTCTTTCTTTTTCTTTACGGCAATTCCCCAGACGGCGAGCACCGCGGCGCTGATGAGCACGACGCCCGCTGCGATCAGGATGATGGGAAGATACGGGACGCTGGTGCATGCAAATTCATAGGTAGCAAGCCCGTTCACCTCGAACACGACGTAGTCCCCGTCTCGCGTGTATTCCACCGCGGCCCTGCCCATGCTCTGCAGCGTGAAGGCTTCCCCTCTGACCTCCGAGGGGATCAGAAGCCGCACGGTCACGGTCCCTTCGAACGGCACTTCCGCGCCGTCTTTGATAAACTTTACAACGTACTTCTCGGAGAAGCGATCCCTCTCCCACGCCCAAACTGTCCGCATGACGTCGCCCGAGGTCTCGAGCACGAGTTCCAACGTGGGATCGAAGCCCTCTTCGCTCTCGATGACGACGATCGGAGCGCCGTCGGAAGCGGCGACTTGCGCATGCGTCCTCAGGATCGTGAGCACTGCCGTCCTCTCGGAGACCTTTCCGAGCGCGTTGTTGAAGATCGCCTTCACGGCATAGATCCCCGGATCCGTCTGCTCGTTGCCCTCGTAGGTGACATAGACGCCCTCCGGGAGTTCGCCTTGGAGATAGATGGCGTGCGCGTTGCCGTCGTATTTGACCGTCGCATTTTCAAACGTGACGCCGTCGAAATCGTATCCGTAGCGGATGGTCAGGGTCGCGAACATCGAAGGGATGGGATTGTAGTTGGCCGTGTCGCCCGTGAACGCAGCCGTCACGCGGTATTCCCCGACGCCCGTCTTTTCGTTGCCTTTGTAGCTTACCTGCACGCCCGCGGGAAGGTCGCCCGTGATAAACACGCTGTGCTTCTCGCCGTCGTAGCCCACGGTCTTATCCGCAAAGCGCACGCCCGAGAGATCGTAGTTCGCCTTCGCGATCTTGAAGAGGAAGGTGATATCCGCCGTTTCGCCGTCCGCCCATTCGTAGTTGACGGGATCGCTCAGAGAGACCGTCACCGTGTAGCCACTCTCGTTGGCGTCGGTCTGCTTGTTTCCGCTCACGGTGTAGGCGGCGTTGGAAGCGACGGTATACGTCTGCTCCGCGCCCGTGTAGACGAAGGCCGTCTTATCCTCGCTCGGTTTGAGCACGGCTTTCTTCGCGACGGTATACGTCTTTTCCGCGCCGACGAGGGTGTAGTTCTGCGCATCCTCCGCCTTCAGAGCGGCGGTGAACGTGTAATCTCCCGCGTTCTTAAACTCTGTGCCGGCGGCCATATTCAACGTAACATCGAGGGCAAACTCTCCGTCTTTTCCGAGTCTGCGCGCCGTCGCCTCGGGCATGGGTAGCACGGAACCGGTGTAGGTGTAGTCCGGTCCATTCCACATCGCGGAAACCGTCGCCTTCGCGATCTTGAAGAGGAAGGTGACGTCGTCCACTCCGCCTTCTGCCCATACATAGTTCTTTTTGTCGATGAGCGAGACCGTCACCGTGTAGCCACTCTCGTTGGCGTCGGTCTGCTTGTTGCCGCTCACGGTATAGGCGGCGTTTGCCGCGACGATATACGTCTGCTCCGTGCCCGTGTAGACGAAGGCCGTTTCGTCCTCGCTCGGCTTATCGACGGCTTTCTTCGCGATCTTGAAGAGGAAGATGACGTCGTCCGTTTTGCCGTCCGCCCATACATAGTTATTTTTGTTGATGAGCGAGACCGTCACCGTGTAGCCACTCTCGTTGGCGTCGGTCTGCTTATTGCCGGTCACGGTGTAGGCGGCGTTGGAAGCGACGGCATACGTCTGCTCCGTGCCCGTGTAGACGAAGGCCGTTTCGTCCTCGCTCGGCTTATCGACAATTGCCTTTTCGACGGTGAACGGGAGATACACTTCCGCCTTCCCGCCTTCCCATTGATAGCCGAGGTCGGAGAGCGTGACTTTGAGGAAGTAATTCCCCGCATTCTTGACTTCTGCAAGGGCGCTGCCCGTGCCGTCGTTTTTCGTGTAGAAGGCGGAATCCATCGCGGCAGTGGCATTCACGAGGGCCGCGCGGACGCTCTCCATCAGATTTTCGCCCGTGTACACGAAGGCCGTAGGCGAGAGCTTCGGCAGGGCGAGCGTGGTCCTTTCGACGGTGAAGGTCAAAGTCGCGCTCTTGCCGTTTGCAAAGGTGTAGTTCTCCGAGGTGAGCGTGACCGTGACGGTGTAACTTCCCGCCGCGAGCGGCAGGCCGCCGCTCCGTGCGCCCGTATTGGCCGCGTAAGAAACCGTGTAATCTTTGCCCTCGGTGAGCATCCTGCCCTCGGGCATGCCCGTAAACGTGACGGCGGGCTGCTTCTCCGCCCCATCGTAGGAGGCGGCTGCGGAATCGAGCTCTACGCCGATCGTCCGCGCATTGATGGTGAGCGTGGCCGTAGCCGTGACGGTGAAGGCCTCGTCGTTCGCGCTGCCCGCATAGACGACTTTCACCGTGACCGCGTAAGTGCCGACGTTTGCGGGAGCTTCCGAAGAGGATGCGTAGCTCGTTCCGTTGATCCCCTGATAGGTATAGAGGATCGAAACATCGTAGCTCGCGAGCACGCCTTGGAGCTCAACTTCGGGATACTGCGTCGGATCGCCGTAAATCACGGTGACGTCTTTCGCGGTGATCTTCGGCGTAACGTCGCGCTTTGCGACGGCGTACGTCTTTTCCGCGCCGACGAGGGTGTAGTTCTGCGCGTATTCTGCCTTCAAGGCGGCGGTGAACGTGTAATTCCCCACGTTCTTGAACTCGCCGGAGGGCAACGTCACAAGGAGGGTGATTTCCTCATTTTCCCCAAGTCCCTGCGCCGTCGCCTTGGGCATGGGTAGCACGGAACCTGTGTAGGTGTAATTTGTTTCTTCCCACACCGCGGAAACCGTCGCCTTTTCGACGGTGTACGACTGCGTCGCGCCGGCGAGGGTGTAGTTCTTTGCGTAATCTGCACTCAGGGTGGCGGTGAACGTGTAGTTCCCCGCGTTCTTGAACTCGGTGCCGGCGGAAGCATTCAACGCAACAAGGAGGGTGATTTCCTTATTTTTCCCGAATCCCTGCGCCGTCGCCTTGGGCATGGATAGCACGGAACCGGTGTAGACGTAATTTGCTCCTTCCCAGACCGCGGAAACCGTCGCCTTTTCGATGACGAAGAGGAAGGTGATGTCGTCCACTTTTCCGTCTGCCCATTTGTAGTTATTCTTGTCTTTGAGCTTGACCGTCACCGTGTAGCCCTTCTCATTGGCGTCGGTCCACGTGTTGTCGCTTACGGTATAGGCGGAATTTTCCGCGACGGCATAGGTCTGCGCCGCGCCGTTGTAGACGAACGTCCTGTTATCCCCGCTCGGCTTCCCTACGGTAGCCTTTTCGACGGTGTACGACTGCGTCGCGCCGACGGAGGAGAGGATATAGTTCTGCGCGCTTAAGGTGGCGGTGAACGTGTAGTTCCCCGCGTTCTTGAACTCGCCGTCCTTGGGAGAGGTCAACGCGACATCGAGGTCGAACTTGCCGTCCTTCCCGAGTCCCTGCGCCGTCGCCTTGGGCATGGGTAGCACGGAACCGGTGTAGACGTAATTTGTTTCTTCCCATACCGCGGAAACCGTCGCCCGCGCGATCTTGAAGAGGAAGGTGATATCGTCCGTTCCGCCGCCTGCCCATTCGTAGTTAGAAGGATCGTTGAGCTTGACCGTCACCGTGTAGCCGGCTTCATTGGCGTTGGTCTGCGTGTTGCCGCTTACGGTGTAGGCGGAATTTTCCGCGACGGCATAGGTCTGCTCCGTGCCCGTGTAGACGAACGTCTTGCTGTCTGCGCTCGGCCGAACTACGGTAGCCTTCTTGATGACGAAGGAGAAGATGAGATCTTCCGTTCCGCCGCCTTTCCATTCGTAGTTATTCTTGTCTTTGAGCGAGACTTTTACTTCGTAGCCCGTCTCGCTGGCGTTTACCTGCGTGTTGCCGCTTACGGTGTAGGCGGAATTTTCCGCGACGGTATAGGTCTGCAGCGCGCCGTTGTAGACGAACGTCCTGTTATCCCCGCTCGGTTTCTCTACAATAGCCTTTTCGATGGTGAATTCCTTCGTCGCGCTGTTCTCGCCCTCCGCAAAGGTGTAGTTCTCCGAGATGAGCGTGACCTTGACGGTGTAACTTCCCGCCGCGCGCGGCAAGCCCGCGTCGCCAAGCGTGCCCGAATTTGCCGTGTAGGAAACCTCGTAATCTTTACCCTCGACGAGCGCGCCCAGGGGCATGTCCGCAAAGGTGATGGCCGGCTGCTGCTCTCCCCCGTTGTAGGTGGCGCTTGCGACCTCGTTCAGCGAAATCACTTTTGCGTTGATGGTGAGCGTTGCCGTCGTCGTGACGCTGAAAGGTTCGCGGCTATCGGAGCCCGCATAGACGGCCGTCACCGTGATCTCATAGGTGCCGACGTTTGCGGGCGCTTCGGGCGATTCGTATTCCGTCCCCTCGCTCCCCTTGTAGGTAAAGAAGTAGGAAATTGCTGCACCCTCCGGCGCGCCGTCGAGCGTGACCGTGGGATACTTCATCGGATCGCCGTACGTTAACGTCACGTTCTCTGCCGTGATTGTAACGCCCGCGCCCGCCCGCTTTGCGACGGTGAATTGCAAATAGATCTCTTTTACATAGGTCCCCTCGGCGTCGCCTTCCCATTGGTAGTTGTCGTTTTGGAGGGTGACTTTGAGGAAGTACGTGCCCGCATCCGTGACTTCGCGAAGGCTTTCGCCCGTGCCGTCGTTTTTCGCATAGAAGGCGCAAGCCATCTTGCCGGCATTGTAATTCTTGAGGGCTTCCATGACGTCAGCTTTGACGTCGTTCTCCGTATACGAGAATACCGTAGAGGCGAGGTAGGGCGTGGGAAGCGTGACTTTTTCGACGGAGAATTGCAAATAGATCTCTTTGACATCGGTCCCCGCGGCGCCTTCTTTCCATGTATAGTTGTTGTCGTCTTTGAGGGTGACTTTGAGGAAGTACGTGCCCGCATCCGTGACTTCGCGAAGATCCTCGCCCGTGCCGTCCTTCGTCGTGAAGAGGGCATAAGCGATCTTGTCGGCGTCGTAATTGATGAGGGCGGCGATTACGGTAGCCGTGACGTCGTTTTCCGTATACGGGAATACCGCAAGCGCGAGGTAGGGCGTGGGAAGCACGGCCTTTTCGATGGTGAAGTCCAAAGTCGCGCTGTTCTTGCCCGCCGCAAAGGTGTAGTTCGTCGAGGTGAGCGTGACCGTGACGGTGTAACTTCCCGCCTTGAGCGGCAATTCCGTGCCGTCAAGCTCCGCACCCGTATCAACAACCGGCGCGTAGGAAACCGTGTAATCGTCCGCGGTGAGCACCCTGCCTGCGGGCATGCCCTCAAACGTGATGACGGGCGCGTGCGCATTCCCATCGTAAGTGACGTTTGCGACGGGGTTCAGCGAGAGCTCTCTCGCCGCCACCGTGTAGGTGTAAGTCTCTTTCAACTCCACCGTGTAATTGGGGTTGCCGCAGGAAACTTCCACGGTGTAGACGCCCGCGTCGGAGAGGGCGGTGAGCGACGGGAAGGTCTCCTCAGCTTTGTTTTTGAACCGATAGGAGAGCTGCAGGTCGTCCCCTTTGACGATGGCCGTCTTTGCGGGATCGTCCTTATAGGTGAAGGTCTCTTCCTCGTACCACTTGGCTTGGGGCTCGTCGAGATAGGTATGCCCCGTGATCGTGCCGAGGTCGAGGGCGAGCGGACGGGTCGTGATTTCCCACGTCGGCGTGATGGCCGTGTCCGTCGCGCTATCCCATTGGAAGGTGATGTAGTTCACGCTCTCCGCGGGGGCATCCGCATCCCAGACGTAGCGCACATGAAGCTCGTATTTGCCGACGTCGAGATAGGTCTCCTCCGTTCCGAAGTCGTATTCCGCGCCGTCCTTCGTGAAGAAGAAGTGGAAGGAATCGTTGTTCAGGGTCGTTTTTTCGATTCCTGTCTTGGAGAGGACTCCCGCCGTCACGGTGTTCGATTGAACGCTCTCGGTCGCTTCAAGCACGGCCGCACGCAACGCTTCTTGCGTGTGCACGCTTTCGCCGTACACGCGAGAGAACGCGCCGCTATTGAGCGTAATTTCGTATTCCTCGTGATAGATGTGCAGGGAGACGCAGTCATAATAGGTCGTGTGGTTGGCAGCTTCCACTTTGACGAAGGCGAAGTAGGCGCCCGGGGCCGTCACTTGAAGCCGCTCATCGGGCAAATACCAATCGCCGTGGAATTCGTCCGCACCGCCGCGCAATCCAGTGAGAACGCTTGCGGGGGTATACGCCGTATCTTCGGCCTCCGTGACAAGGTGATAGGTAACGATGGGATCATTGGAAGCCGCCGAGACGATGTTGAGCGGGGAACCCGTCCCATCAAGCGCGGGCAGGGTGAGAGCGACGGGGTCATCTCCGACATGGTATACCTTGTTTTGGTCCCACGCGAAGGAGCTTCCCGTGTTCCGCATAATTTCTGCCTCTTCAATGTGCACGAGGTAGTAGGCTACCGTTTCGCCCGTATCTACAAAGAGGAAGGGATTTTTGAGGGTGACGACGATGCCATAATCGCCGGCGTCGCAGATGTAACTCGTCCTTTCGCCGCGGGTGAAATCTTCCACCGACGTGGAGACCCCCGACAATTTGTAGATGGTGTAGTTCGCTTCCGCGTCGGTCGGGGGAACCGCCGGTCCACTGAACTCCGTCCCGGCTTTGAAGAGGGCGCTGATATTATACTGCGTGCCATCGTAGGTGCGGGTAAGCGTTACCAACTCGTCGCCGGGGTACGTGCCATCTACTTTGCCGAGCTCTTCCTTGAATTCGGGATATGCCTTTTCGCGGTCGAATCCGACATAGAGGTGGACGGTCTGATAATAGTTCCCGCCGTGCCGCGTGCCCGCATTGGGATACCACATGCAGTTCTTGGGATCGGTGAGGCGCAGGAGCACGGAATAGATCTTGGCGTTGCCCTGAAGGGGAGCGGAGGCGCTCCACGACGGATCGGTTACGGCAAGATCCGACTCATTGTAGCCAACGACTTCATAGTCGCCGCCGATGAGTTCGGGGAAGGTGTAGGGCGGATCGACGTTCTTGGGGATATAGGAATCCTTGGGAACGGAGACCTTCTTGGGCTCGACGGTGAAGGTGAAGGTGAGCGTCGCCGTCTTTAAGCTATCGTAGTCACCGCCCAATTTTTCCCAATATGCGTCCATGCTCCAAGAATCGGTGCCGCTTCTGTAGTAACCGCGCCACCAGACGTAGCCCTCGACGGGGGTGATCTTTAAGACATAGGTGCCGACTTCCTTGATCTCCGTGACGGGAACGCCGTCCCTCGTGAGAGTATACTCCGTGGTAGGTTCGTTGAATTTCGCCTCGTTCCCCGAGCCATCGGCAAACACTTCCTGGATCGTGCGGGGCGCGCCGTTGTAGGTGAACGATTTCACATCTTCGATGAACATCACCATCGGCGCATCGTACTTCATCTCATGAGTCGAGGTTTCCTTATGAATCATCGGCCTCTTCTCATCTATGATATAGAGCCTTATCTCCCCACTGCTCCCGGTTCCCTTGTTGCCGTTTGCCGACCATTCCAAGTTCCCCGTGTGGCCACTCGGATCGCGGAAGGCAAGCTGCACTTTATACACGCCCGTTTCGCACGGGAGGCCGTTCGGCCCCAACGCACCCGTCGCCCACCATGCGCCATCGAAGGTATCTTCATAAAAGTCTTCGGTCGTTGTATAAGGCGTGCTATATGAGGCTGAGACATAGGGGTTGTTTTCGAAGAGCCTGCATTCCTCTCCCGTGTAGTCGACGTAGGTAGGAGTGGGGTACGATTTGATCCGCCGCGTTTGGATCTCGAGGAGGAAGTATTTCGCCTCCGTGTCGTTTGCGGCAACGTGCACGCCGTCGTACGCGCCGCCCCACGTATAGTGCTCCGTGTCTGTGAGGGTGAGCTTGATGAGGTACCTCCCTACGTCGTAGGGCGCGCCATTGTAGCTATGTTTACTAAACTTGTTGCCGATGGAGGCTTTTTCCGGCCAATCTTCATCCGTCGCCCAACCGTATTGCGTATAATTGTAATTTTTCCCCGGAACCGGTACTCCTGAGTCATAATCATACTGCCTGAGATAGGCCACTTCCATCGCAGAGCTATTGAACCCATCGAAGATGCGGCTCGGGGCGAACCCGTTGAAATCGAAGGTGACAGTGAGCTTGGGCACGTAGCAAGGATTCCCTGTATAGCTGAGGCTGGGCTCCAACATATTGTACACCGTCGCATCGAGCATGGTATCCCCGACGAGCTGGAAGTCGGGCACATCGAGGGCGATCTTATCGACGGCATCGCTCCCTATGCTCTTCAGCGTGATGGAGATCGGCATGGTCTTGTGCGTTTCGGTCGTATCGAGCGCAGGGCGAAGGGCGTCATCTTCTTCTCCGCTCCCCGTAGCCGTCATGCCGTGCGTCACACTGAAAACTTCTGTATAATGGGCCTTCGCGCGGTTTTCAACCGTTAAGGGATTGACGACGCCGATATTCGGGGTCTGATTGTCATTGAAATCCACCCCGTTTCCGCTGAAGAATTCGGTGAGTCTTTTCGGGATCCATGAATATTTTTCAACGTGAGAATCTTGCTCATTCTTCAGGCTATAGATCGCCGCTGAGCCATAGTACCACGTTTCCGCTTGGGGGAAGGAGGCATTTTCATCGTAATACCACCCGCCTGCGGCAACAGACCAAGGGATGTCGGTGGCCATGGTATTGATCTGCTGCACCTTGTTATCGCTGATATAGCCGAAGTAGACGGGGGCGTTGTTATCGTAGTTCCCGTCGAACTTCGCCCATTCCGTCGTCTCCGTCGCCTTCACGAAGTGCGCGTCCTGCCCATAGAGGAAGGAGCGCGTCTCGGCGGCGATGACCGTATTCGCGCTGTTATACGTCAGGAAGTTGACCGAGATCTCATAGGTGAGGTAGGGCGTGTAGTCGTAGCTCGCGTCCTTGCCGCGCCCACTCTCTTTTGCCCAATCTTGGAAGCCCTGCACCTCCGCTTCGACGTGGATGGGGAAGGTGTTGTA
The DNA here is from genome assembly GCA_947588985.1 of uncultured Clostridia bacterium. Classification (GTDB taxonomy): domain Bacteria; phylum Bacillota; class Clostridia; order Christensenellales; family Borkfalkiaceae; genus Gallimonas. The sequence continues at coordinate 3,073 of CANQBG010000017.1, read as the reverse complement.
GTTGACGTCCGCAGGGACGGCCGGCGTATCCGGGACCCCTTCACCTGTGGAAGGAACGGAGGGTGAGCCCGCAGAGGGATTCATATACGCCTCATAGGAAATGCGCGAGGGGGCGATGAGGAAGAAATTCTTCTTGCCCGCCGTAAACACCGTTCCGTTCACGGTGTCCGCGTCGGCTTCCTGCCCGAAGGCGTTGAGCGCGATCTCGGCCTTTTCGGGGAGATAGACCGTCTGCAAACGGTCGGAGAAGCGGAAGGCCGAGGCCCCGATCTTTGCGATGCGGTCGGGGATGTCGATGACGGTGATAAACGTATTTTGGAAGGCGTTGGGGCCGATCTCCACCGTCTCGCGGTAGTTAAACGTGAAGGAGTTGACGTATTCCTTCTGATCGTTTTGCGCCTTCGCGGGCATGGAGACGAGCCGCTCATAGCGGACCGCCCGCTCCGAGGTGAGGGAAAGATAGCTCGCCGGCGAGACGGTCGTAGACGTGGACGACCCCGCCGTCGTCGTTGTCCCGGACGCCGCCGTCATGGAAGCGGGATCGGGGATCTTTGTCTCGTCCCTCAATGTGGGGAAGGAGAAATTGACATAGAGGTCTTTTTGAACGCTTCCCGCATTGATACGAATGACGGCAGTCAGCCCATTGCGAACGAGGGACGACAAAGTATTGGAGGAGGATTCGTAATAGCTGAATAAGTTATTATACAATTGGATATGAAAATGGAAATACCCTTCATCATCGATACTAAAACGGAACGGATCGTCATCGTCGACAATGATATAATCGTTATATATGCCCATGTTATCGACCATCAGGGCATGCGTCTGAACATCCTGCGATTTTACGATATCCCCCGTCGCGGAGAGCAGTTTTATGCGGAAATACAGCGTAACCGAATCACCATTGAAGGACAGCGACGGGTGTTTCCGATCGACATAGGTATTGATCCTATCGGAGCCGACCGCAAGCCCGCTCAATAGCACGGAATCGTTTCGGACCCGCTCCCATTCGACTTCCGTTTCGCTTCCCGTTTCGGTTGCAACCGCGGGGTCGGGATTCTTGGTTGTGAGCGCCTGCTCGACCACGATCGAAGAAGCGCTCTGCTCCTTCACAGGCGTGATGACGAGGAAGAACATTTGGGCATAGCCGCTGCTTGCCGTGTCATCGGAAGGCTGAGCGACATAATATGTGCCGCTCGCTAATTTGCTGCCTTCGATTTTTAAGAGATGCTGACCGTCTTCCTTGATATTGACATCCTTGACATCGTCAAGGGTCGCAAGCGCATTTGTTGTTTTAGTATATTTTTTGTCTTTGCCAATTGTGACACCATCTTTATTAAATAACGCAAGTTGCGGGTGAGTAGCGTCGATTTGGCTTGCCGTGTAATTTCCTGCAAAGTATACGCAAAGGTCGAAATCAAACGGCACTTTGATTTCAAGATAACGGGTGCTACTCTTCTTGAACTGCATGCGCGATTTATATTCAACATCGTTAATGGTAATGGTTCCATCAGATTGAGTATTACCGCCTACTTCCGTGACCGTAATCGAACCGCCGCTCACGGAAATCGAGGCTGTTGTGCCGTTGGAGTCGGCGTTGCTTTTTGTTGTTAACGTCGCTGACTCAAACGTTGCACTTGTCTCGTACTGACCTACGGCTGTACCTTTACTAAAATCGTTTTCGCTGTCTGAGGGCCCGTTGACGTCGAACACATAGCTGCCCTCGGGAACGCCGATGCCGCCCTCGTATTTGCCGCTACTTGTTTGCGCCTTAAATTCTCTCGTGGGCGCAGTAGTTGCATCCGGATCCCCATGAAGTGTGAGGTCCGCCTTACCCCCTACATCCGAGCGCGAGTCGTGCTCCAGCCTGTCCTCATCCATCGGCCTTTGGTTATCGTAAGCCTTTATAGGAGACTGTTCGCCTTCATAGCCCTTGGGGTTGCCCTTGTTCCACCACTCGTAGTACTTCTCGGTGTTCGACTGCGTGAAGTAATTGTAGGCGTAGTCGTTGGTGTAGAGCGCGCCGTCGGCCCCCACCGTGTAGAAGAGGGGCGCCGCGGTATTCTTCTCCTCGGCTACGAAGAACTTCTCGAGATCGGAGCTCCCCTGGAACACGCGCGCACCGTCCTCCAAAAAGACGCCCGCAGAGAGGGAGATCTCTTTGAGCGCAGTGCAGTTTTCAAACGTGAGAGGGAAGAGGTGCAGAATTTCCGACCTGCCCGTGCAGAAATAGACGCTCTCCAAACTCTTCGACTTGGAGAGAAGGCCGCCCTGCAGCTTGGGGTGGCCGTCGGTCTCTTTGCCGTTGAAGATATTCACGACGTCTGGCATGACGACGAGATTGGTATACGTCGCGCCCGAATTCCCCTCGAAGAGGTATTCGGTGTAGCGATAGGTGGGCTCGCCGCCGTCCATCACGCCGTCGCCGTCCTTGTCGATCCAGACGTTGGAAGGAAGAATGAGGGTGGTGATCCCGCTGCCCGATGCAGGTTTGAATTCGGTGAAGGTCGCCGTCATGCCGTCCGCGCGCGCGAAGGCAGAATCGTTACCGAGCGTGAAAACGGTGTGCGACTTATCCTGCCGGATCTGCCAATACACCGAGAGAGGCATGTTGATGTTTGTGATCGTAAGTTCGCAGTTGTTAAAAGCGTCCTGCTGAACATAGAGGACGGACACCCCGTTGTGCGTTTCCGGGATGTTGAGCACGATCTTGGTAACGCCCTTCGCCTTGAGGTCGGCAAGTTTGCTGTTGTCGATCTTGGTGATGTAGCAATACGTCGCAGCGTCTTTATCTTCGTTGTCGTATCCCCAACCGTAGACGCCGTTGCTGCCGCTCGTCTCCTCGGTGTCCGCGCTGTAGGCGAGCGAGCCATAGCGGAACTCAAAGTCGTCCTCGGAGAGTTCTGCGATTTTGCCGGACTTCCGCAGGCTATTCGGCAAAATGACGAATAGCGCCCCCGCTCCCAATGTGAGCGTGAGGAGCACTGCAAGAAGCACAACAAGGATCCGCTTGGACTTTTGTTGCATCGTTTTTCCTCCCATGGTCTGTACGCGGAATATTCTATTCCGTGTA
>CANQBG010000016.1 GCA_947588985.1 uncultured Clostridia bacterium | reverse complement strand
TCGTAGGAGGCGATCTTGGCCTCGTTGGAGGAAATCTCCCGCCCGATCTTGGCCGAACGCTCGAGGTCTTGCCAGACTTCGGGCTTTTCCTGTTCGGCGCGGAGTTCCTTTAAGGTCTCGTAGCGGCGGTCGATATCGAGCGCGTATTTGGCTTCCCCGAGCGTCTCCTCGAGCGCCTTGATTTTTAATCTGTAGTCGTCTGCTTTGAACATATCACTGCTTGCTGTTGTCGATATCCGACATCATGTGGCATTTCTTGTATTTGAGGCCGCTTCCGCACCAGCAGGGGTCGTTTGCGCCCGGTTTCTTGGCTTTCTTCATGGTGGCGGGGTTGAACTTCTCCGAACCGCTCGTGACGAGCTGGCGCTTATCGATGCTCTCGGGGAGCGCCGTGGCCTCTGCGGTGCGAGGAGGAACGCTCGCGGGCGCCGGGCCGGTCACATTGATCGCCGGCTGCGCGGGCTGAACGGGCATGCTCACCGTGGGATAGATGCGCGGCACGGCGCGCTGCGGCTCGAACTGTGCCGGCTGCGGCTGTGCGGGAACTTGCGCGGGCTGTGCGGGCGCCGCCGTGGGATAGATGCGGACGGGCTCGTTTTTGGGCTGCGGACGGAAGCGAAGCAGGTAGGTGATCGTGCGATTCTGAATGCGTTCGATCATCTCGTCGAACATCGCATACCCCTCCTGCTTGTAGGCGATGACGGGGTCGATCTGCGCATAGGCGCGGAGCCGGATGCCCTTGCGGAGCTGGTCCATGGCGTCGATATGGTCGATCCATTCGTCGGTGACGAAGCGAAGGAGGGCATACCGCTCGAGGCCGTGGAAATTCATGCCCGTCATCTCGACGCAGAGATCGTCGGTCTCCGCGATCTTCTGCTCGTAGGCCTCCTCGACCTTCTTGGAGATCTTCTTGATCGCGACGTCGAAATCCCACTTCTCGAGCCGTTCACGGGTGACGTAGCGCGTCCCTTCGGGGAGATACCCGCGCTCGAGTGCGTTGTTGAGGTCGTCCTCGTTCCACTTGGCGGGGATGTTGTCGCCCTCGACGGTGCGGCGGACGATCCCCTCCACAAAGTCGGGAATGTATTTTAAGATCTGGTCGTGCACGTCCTCGCCGCGGAGCACGCTCATGCGCTGATCGTAGATCAACATGCGCTGCTTGTTCATGACGTCGTCGTATTGGAGGACGTTTTTGCGGATGCCGAAGTTGAAGCCTTCGATCTGCTTCTGCGCGTATTCGATGAGGCGGGTGAGCAGTTTGCTGTTGATGCTCTCCTCCTCCTGGATCTTGCTGCGCTCGTAGATGCCCTGCATGCGCTCGCCGCCGAACCGCTTCATGAGATCGTCCTCGAGGGAGAGGAAGAAGATGGAGACGCCGACGTCGCCCTGACGGCCCGAACGGCCGCGGAGCTGGTTGTCGATACGGCGGCTCTCGTGCCGCTCGGTGCCGATGATGCAAAGGCCGCCCGCCGCGATGACCTTCTCCTTCTCGGAATCGGTCTGCTGCTTGAACTTCGCATAGAGGTCGTTGTAGTGCTTGCGCACGGCCATGACGTCCTCATCCACGTCGGCATAGCTCGTGGCGAGTTCGATGACGTCGTGCTCGACGCCCTCCTCGCGGAGCTGTTTCTTGGCGAGGTATTCGGGGTTGCCGCCGAGCAGGATATCCGTGCCGCGGCCGGCCATGTTGGTGGCGATGGTCACGGCCCCGTATCTGCCCGCCTGTGCGACGATCTCCGCCTCGCGCTCGTGGTTCTTTGCGTTCAAAATGTTGTGCTTGACGCCGTTTGCGCGGAGCAGACGGGAAATTTCCTCCGACTTATCCACCGTCACCGTACCCACGAGGATGGGCTGGCCCTTCTCGTGGCGCTCCATGATCTCGCGCACGATCGCCTTCTTCTTGCCCGTCTCGGTGGAGAACACGCGGTCGGGAAGATCGTCTCTCGCGACGGGACGATTGGTGGGGATCTCGATGACGTCGAGCGAATAGATGGTGCGGAACTCGCCTTCCTCCGTCTTGGCGGTACCCGTCATGCCCGAGAGCTTTTTGTAGAGACGGAAGTAGTTCTGGAAGGTGATGGTGGCTACCGTCTTATTTTCCTCGCGGACGGAGATGCCCTCCTTGGCCTCGATGGCCTGGTGCAGACCGTCGGAATACCTTCTGCCGTTCATGAGGCGGCCGGTGAATTCATCGACGATGACGATGCCCTTGCGCGTGTTGCCGTTGTCGTCCTTTTCATCGGCAATGATATATTGCTCTCCGAGATTGAAGAGATGATGGGCCTTCAGGGCCTGTTGGATGTGGTGGTTGATCTTGGCGGCCTCGTTGCTATCCCAAACCTTTTGGTAGAAGTCCTCGTCGCTGTCGTTGTCGTTCCACACCTTGATGTCAAAGACCTTGGCGGCCTTCTTGGCGCCGAGCTCGAGGAGGTGGACCTCCCGCTCCTTGCGTTCGATGAGATAGTCCCAGCCGAGCTGTTCGGATTTATCGAGCTTGCTCTCGGCAAGCCCGCCCCTTCTTCCGCGCTTTCCTACGACGCGGTCCTTGTCCTTTGCGGTCTCCAATTCCTCGGAGGCATCCTCGTCCCCCGCTTCCGCCTTTGCGGAGAGGGAGGCGAGATACTCGTCGTAGGCCTTGTCGAGCTCGTCGTCGTAGCCGCCCTTGAGCGTGCGGACGAATCTGTCTGCCCGTTCATAGAGATCGGAGGACTTGCCGCCGCGGTGGGAGATGATGAGCGGCGTCCTCGCCTCATCGATCAGGATGGAGTCCACCTCATCGACGATGGCGAAGTTCAGCTCGCGCTGGACCATATCCTTGAGGGCATAGGTGAGGTTGTCGCGCAAATAGTCGAAACCGAATTCGTTGTTGGTGCCGTAAGTGATGTCGGCCTGATAGGCGGCGCGCTTGTCGTTTTCGGGCATTCCGGGGACGACGACGCCCACCGTGAGGCCCATGAATTTATGCACTTTGCCCATCCACTCTGCGTCGCGGCGGGCGAGGTAGTCGTTGACGGTGACGATGTGCACGCCCCTGCCGGAGAGCGCCTCGAGGTAGGCGGGGAGGGTGGCGACGAGCGTCTTGCCTTCGCCCGTTTTCATCTCGGCAATGCGCCCCTGGAAGAGGCAGATGCCGCCGACGATCTGGACGTGGAAATGCTTCATGCCGAGGACGCGCCAGCTCGCCTCGCGGAGGGCGGCGAAGGCGTCGTAGAGGATGTCGTCGAGCGTCTCGCCCTTGGCGAGCCGTTCCTTAAAGACGGCGGTCTGCCCTCTCAGCTCGTCATTGGACATCTGTTGGTATTTGGGTTCGAGCGCCTCGACCCGCTCTGCCATCTTGTTGAGTTTTTTGAGGCTCTTGCGGCCGTCGCTATCCTTGATAAAAGAAATCAATCCCATGAGTTCAACTCCGAAATACGCGCGCCGGCGGCGCGCAGAATGTTACTTCTCTATTCTACTATAAAATTCCGAAAATTCAAAGCGATTTTACGCCGTTTTCGAGAATTTCACCGGCGGCTTCCCTGATTTCACGGGATTTTTTTGTTTTTACAACATTTTCCGCCAAAGTAGAAAGGCGCGCCCGCGGGACGGCCCCTCTCTGTCCCGCGGGCGCATACAAATTTCCCATCCCTCATCCTTCCTCCGGTTTGGGCGCCTCGGGCGGAAGCACGCTTTCCGACTCCGCCTTCGCCTGTTCGTACATCTCCTTGGCAATGCGCTCGGGCACGTCCGTCTGCATCAGGTGTCCGCCCGCTTTGAGAAGGGAGCGCATCTGTTCGGCGTTTTCGATCCCGGAGGCGTCTACCCGCACCTTTCCGCCGCTTGCCCTGAGGGCGCGCAGGAGGAGTTGGGTCTCCCCGCGCACACAGACGGCGTCTGCGCCTCCCTCCGCCGCGGCACGCACGCCGAGCGCCACTTCCTCCTCCGAAAGCGCGTGATCCTCCAAGGAGACGGTGAGCGGGAGCTTTTTCGCGGCACGGCGCACCTTCTTCACCTCCCGCCTGAGGTAGGAGAGGTTCCCCGCGCGCAGGGCGGAGTAACATAAGACGAGCCGGATATCGCGTGCGCCGGCGGCAATCGCCTTCTTCGCCTCGAGTTTTTTGACGGGCATGAGGGTCTCCCCCGTTCCGCCGACGAGGCAGGCGACGTACGTCTTGCTGCCCGCGAGATGCTTCTTGGCGGACATGACCCCCACCGGAGAGACGAGGACGCCGTACGCTCCGAGCTTTCTCGCGCTCTCGCAGGCCGTCTTTAAGGCGTAGCGGTCGGTCTCGCGGCGGGACGCGTCCACGATGAGTTTTTTTAGCGCGACGGCGATCTCCGCCTCCCGTTTGGTGCGCTTGAATTCTCCGTATTCCACGGCCTCCGCCGCGGTGATGACTGTTGCTTCCATGCCCATAAGCATTCCCGAAAAGTCGGGAAATTATTCCCAAATCACGCAATTTCTGACAGCGCGCCCGCGATATAATGGGGGCATGAAACTTCTCGCGGTCCAATGGCTCGGCGGCTTCTATCTCTGCCTCCTGCTCTTTCTGTGCTTTGTGCTCGTCCATATCTTCAAACTCGCGCGCATCGGCTATCGCGCGGGCAAGCGGCTTCCGCCCGAAAAACCCAAGCCCGAGCCCAAGACGCCCGAGCCCGTCTATTACATCGTCGAGAAAAAGAAAAAACGCGCCAAGGCCTCCTATTCGGAGCCCAAGCGCATTTCCTTTCATGAAGAAAAATCCTGAATTTCGGCCTGCATGAAGCAGCGCCCCGCCATCCGGCGGGGCGCTCTTTACAGTTTCGGTCAATCGCCGTCCTTATAGGGCTCGACGTTGCGGCCGGAATCCCAGAGCCGTTCGAGATAGTAGAACTTGCGAGATTCCTCGTTGAAGATCTGCACGACGACGTCGCCGTAGTCGAGGACGCCCCACCGGCCTTCGCGCAGACCCTCCGTGCGGTCGGGGTACATCTCATACTTCTTCTTGAGCTGTTCCTCGACGTTGTCCCCGAGGGCGCGCACCTGCGTCGTGGACTTGCCGCTCGCGATCACGAAGTAGCTGCAGACCACCGTCTGATCGGAGACGTCGATGATCACGATGTCCTCCCCCTTCTTCTCCGAGAGCGCCGCAGCACATGCCTTTGCGAGTTCGTAGCTTTCCATAGTCGTTCCTCCTTATTTTTTGCGATTTTGATGAAGATATCCTGCGTTTATGCCACGCATAGTACTCTGCAAACGGCGTTATTTGTGGGAACGCGCCCAGAAATAGGCCTTCTGCGTGAGTTCATAGATGGGCTTTTGGCCCTTCTGCAGATAGCCGAGCTGCATCTCGAGAGCGGCGAGAAGGCAGGCGTCGAGATCCTTCCAAAAGAGGGCGCGGAGTTCTTCGACGCCCGCGAACGAGCGCGACTCCTCCAAGAGGTCGGCAAGATAGATGAGCTTGCCGAGCGGCGTCATGTCCTCCCTCCCGCTCGCGTGGTAGCGGATGGCGTCGAGCACGGCTTCCTCCCGCACGCCGAACAGGTGCTCCGCGAGATAGGCCCCCGTAAACTGATGCACGACGGGCGACGGCACGTTTTCCGGCAGGACGAACCCCTCCAAAAGCGGGCTTTCGAGGGGGACGGACTTGGCGCAATCGTGCAGCCCCGCCGCCATGAGCGCCTGCTCCTCGGGGATCTTGCACGAGCGCGCGCGCTTGCACGCCAACATGGCGACGCGGAAACTGTGCTCCCGCCGCTCCTCCTTTTCGAGCGCGAGCGCCTGCAGGAGGACGGGACGGGCATAGAGCCCGCGGGCGAGCATGTAGCGATACACCGCTTCGTCGAGCGGGGCGGGGCGTTTCCCAAAGGCGAGGCCCACGCGGATCTCCGTGGAGGAGACTTCCTTCCCCCGGAACGGGACCTCGACGAAATCGCACGAAAAGCGTGCGCGGAACCGCGCGTGGAGCGGGCCCACGTCGGCGTCTCCCCGGTTGCAGGCGGCGATCGTGACGCGGGAGACGATGTCGTCCGGGTTTTTCCACCCGAAAAAGTCCTCGAGCATGTCGGCTCCCACGAGGAAGAAGCGCTCCGCCTCGGGGTATTCCTCCGCAAAATGACGGCAGGTGATGTACGAATAGCTCGTCCCGCCGAGGGCAAGTTCGAAGTCGCTCACCGTAACGAAATCGTAGTTCCGGAAGGCGATCCGGCACATGTTCAGGCGGTCGTCTGCCGCCGCAGAGGCGCCGCCACGCTTGTGCGGCCCGATGAATGAGGGGACGATGAGGATGCGGTCGAGGCCGAGCGCCTCCTTTGCGGCAAGTGCGCAGGCGACGTGCTCGGAATGGATCGGATCGAAGGAGCCCCCGAAAATTCCCACCTTCATACTTCTATTTTACCATACTTTTTCCCGCTTGGCAAGACTAATCCGAGAAATTCCCGTCAAAAATCTTATCATGAAAAAAATCGACTTCCCCCTCGTCTGCGACGTGATCTTCTATGCCTTCTGCGCCTTTTTACTCACCGTGGGGATCTTGCGGTATTACCGCCTGCCCGCGGGGCTCGTGTTCGGAACGGCCGCCCTCCTCACGGCGGCGACCGGGATCGGCGCATTCGCGCTCCTCTATCGCAGTCACAGCCGTAAAAATCTCTCCCGCGCCCTGCAGAAAAGGCGAGAGGACCTCATGTTACACCTGACGCTCGAGGAGAGCGACAGGGTCTGCGCGCTCCTTGCGGACGCGCTCGGAAAGGACGGCTGTGCGGCCGAGGCGGCCGAGGGCACCGTCTTGGGGGGCGGCAAGACGTACGTCCCCCTCTTCACCATGCAACCGGTCTCGGCAGACGCCGTCGCCATGCTCCTCAAAAAGTATCGGGACGTGCCCTTCACCCTCCTCTGTAACACCCTGACGCCCGAGGCACAGGCGCTCATGCGCAGGTTCGGGCGAGAGGCGCTCACGGGCGACGCGGTCTTAGCGCTCCTCGAGCGAACGGGGTGCTTCCCGAGCCCCCTCCTCCTCGGAGACCTCCCCCGCCCCAAACTGAAGGCGCGCCTCAAGCGCACCTTCTCCAAACAAAATGCACGGCCCTTCTTTGTGAGCGGCGTCTTTCTGCTTATCATGAGCCTCTTCGTCTTGTTTCCGCTCTACTACCTCATCGCGGGGAGTCTGCTCCTTTTGGCCTCCGTGCTCATTCGGGCCTTCGGGGTCCGCGATATTCGCGCTTAATCATAGTATTATGCGTGGCATAATACATCGCAAAACATCAAAAAAGGCCCGCTTTCCGAGCCTTTTTGTGCGTTTTAGAGGAGTTTTCAGGGGTTGGCGCAATCAGGAGAGGGCGCGCATGGCGCAGGGGAAGCGGGCGATGATATCGGTGGCGTCGGGGGCGTATTCCCCCATCGCTTCCGCCGCAAGTTCGCCCGCGCGGCCCAAGAGATAGCACCCGAGAACGGCCGCCTCGTAGCCCGCAAGTCCCCTCGCCGCACTGCCCGCGACGAACCCCGCGAGGACGTCTCCGCTCCCGCCCTTCGAGAGGACGGCGGACCCCGTGCGGTTGATGGCGGTGCGCACGCCGTCCGTGATGACGGAGCGGTTGTCCTTGAGAATGAGCACGACGCCGTATTCCCGCGCAAACGCCTGTGCGAAGCCGAGAAGGTCGCGCCGCAACTCCCCCACGTTCACCCCCGTGAGACGGGAGAATTCCAGAAGATGCGGCGTCAGGATGGTCGGACCGACGCGCTCCTTCAGGAGAGCCGGCCGGCGCGACAGGACGTTCAGGGCGTCGGCGTCGAGGACGAGCGTCCCGCGAAACTTTACGATGAGCTGCCCGAGGAGGACCTCCGTCTGTTCGCACACACCGGCCCCCATGCCGAAGGCGACCGCGTCCGCCCGCACGATCTCTTCGAGGCCGTGCCGCTTGAAGATACAGGCCGGGAGGCGGGAGACGACTTCGAGAAGCGACGCGGGCGCGGGATAGAGCGCGTCCGGCAGGAAGAGCTTGGTGTAGCCCGCCCCCGATTTCAGCGCGGCCCCCGCGGAGAGCAGCGGCGCGCCGAGCGAGCCCTCCCCCGCGACGATGGCCGCCGTGCCGTAGTTTCCCTTGTTGGAATGGGAGGGCTTGGACGGAAAGAATCGCGCGATATCGGCGTCCTCAAAGACGTCTGCGCCGCCTTGGGGAGACATGGGCGGCAGGGGCACGACTTCGATGTCCCCCGCAAGGTCCGCCCCCTGTCCGAGGAGGAGGCAAGATTTGAGACCGCCGAAGCAGACCGTCTCCCACGCCTTGACGGCGGCCCCCTCCGCGTAGCCGCTCTCCCTGAGGCCGGAGGGCACATCGCATGCGATGACGCGGTCGCAGCCGTTGAGAAAGTCCACCGCGTCGGCATACTTCCCCTCGATGGGCCGCGTGAGGCCGGTGCCGAAGAGGCAATCGACGGCCAGTGCAAACCTGCGGCGGGGAAATACTTCCAAGATCTCGCCGCGATACTGCTCCCGCGCGCGCCGCGCCTCCTCCGTCTTGGGCGGACCGACGGCGACGACGGTGACGTCGGCTCCCGATTGCAGGAGCGCTTGTGCCGCGACATAGCCGTCTCCGCCGTTGTTGCCCGTCCCCACGACGACGACTACGTCGTTGACTAAGAGCCGCGCCATCGCGCCGCGAACGTGCCGGCCGAGCGCCGTGCCCGCCGCTTGCATGAGGGCTTCGGGCGAGACCTCCGAAAAGGCCGCCCGCTCCGCCGCAAGGATCTCTTGATTGGAATACGCTTTTTTCATATTTCCCCCACGCGGATCCCGATTTCCGCAGCCGACAACGCGGCGACGCCCGCCGAAGTCTCCACTTCCAACCGGCCGTCGGGCAGGATCCGTCGCGCCACGGCGGGGTAGCTCCGTTCCCCCTCGCACACCGTCACCCTCTGCCCGAGGAAGCGGACAAAGGAGAGGTACTCCTCGAATGCGGCGGGGCGGAGAAATTCCTCGATGAGGACGGCGCGCGCCTTGGCGACGGTGCACGGCTCTCCCGTCTGCTCCGAGAGGGAGGTCGCAATGCCGCCGAGCGCGGAGAGGTCGTTGGAAACGTTGAGCCCGATCCCCACGATGCTCGCGTGGACGTCCCCCCCGGACAGCACATTTTCGATGAGGATCCCGCATAATTTCCTTCCGCCCGCGAGGATGTCGTTTGGCCACTTGATCTCGGGCCGTACCCCAAACCGTGCGGCGGTCCGCGCGACGGATACGGCGGCGTGCATCATGATCTCAAAGGCGCGCTCTGCGGGAAGGGCATGCGGGGCATAAAAGGTCAGTGCGGAAAAATAGAGGCCGCCCGCCTCCGAAAGGAAGCTGCGCCCCTTGGTGCCGCGGCCGCACGTCTGCCGCGCGGCGGTGACGATGACGTCCTCCCCGCCGCAAAGAAAAGATCGAATGAAATCGTTTGTGGAGGCGGTCTCCTCCAAAGAAATAATGCGCATAGGTTTATGAGGGTCTGCGAAGGTCTTGAAGGTTCAATCGTCGTCGGAGGCGAGTGCGGAAAGCGCCTCGCGGGCGGCGTCGTAATCAAAGCCCTTGGAGAGAAGATGGGCATACGCCTTGCGGAGGACCTTGGGATCGGTGACATCCTTGCCGCGGAGATACTTTCGAAGGAGCGCGAGAGCTGTTTCGCCGCCTTCCGGGAAATCGGAGAGCACCGCCTCGATCGCTTGCTCCGGAACGCCCTTCTTTTTGAGCTCGAGCGCGATGAGCCGCGGGCCCTTCTTCCCGGACGCGCCCTCCGCGTAGGCCTTTGCATAGGCAAAGTCGTCTACATAGCCGTAGCTTTTGAGCTTTTCGATGACGTGGTCGCAGACTTCCGGAAGATAGCCCTTTCCCGCGAGATAGGCCCGTACCTCGCGCTCGGGCTTCATGGAGGCCGTGAGATGGGTAAGCGCCTTATCGAGAGCCGTCTGCTTCTCGCTCTCGAGTTGGAGCTTGGAGAGCCCCTCTTCGGTGACGGAACTCCCCACTTTGAGCCCGTTTTTTACGACGGTCTCCAATTTGAGGCCGCAACAAAACCTGCCGTCTACCTCGATGTTGCAGCGAGTCTTATCCTTTACTTGCGGCCGGATGGCCGTGATCTGAGACATAATTTTTCCCCCATTGCCCCCAAGGGAGGGCAAGATGAACCCCTTTCGGCTTCTTGTCTTTGAGGACAGACAAGGTTGCGGCCGACGGGGCTGTGAGATGTATCTACTTCACCCCTCACGGAATTTTCTTGGAACAAGAAAATTCGTGAACAAGTTCTGATTTCGTGCGCGAGCAAAACCACGCTTTTGCGCTGCGCGACTCAATTTGCCGAACCCTTTCGGCTTCTTGACTTTGAGAACAGACAAGGTTGCGGCCGACGGGGCTGTGAGATGTACTCACCTAACCCCTCACGGAATTTTTCCACCAAGGAAAAATTCGTGAACCATTATTGCACCCCATATGCGGGCCATGTGCGATACTTTTTGAACCAATCGGTCTCTTTCAAGAGGGTGGAATTGTGGCTCCCAGCGATGGAAAAGGCCGCGCCGTCCGATCGGACGACGACGTTTCCGTTCATGGAGGTAAATCCCCACTTCTTGTTTTCGAGGTCGATGTCCGTCGCAAGCGTCGTAACATAAATATTCTTGGTGTAGCGCGCGACGCGGTCGATCATGGCCTGCGACGGGAAGGTGTTGTCGCTGTTCTTGGTATATTCGGGGGAACCCGCACAGCAGCAGACAACGACGTTTTCCGGGCGGATCTTCTCCAAGAGGACCTCGTTGGAGGAAGTGGGGCTGCCGTGGTGGCCGCCCTTGAAGAGTTTCACTTGCGGGAGATCGTTGCTTGCTACGAGGCTCTCCTCGCCCTCCTTTTCGAGGTCGCCCGTGAAGAGATAGTGATAATTCCCCTGCGTGAAGAGGAGGCAGACGGAATAATTATTTTCGTCGCTCGACTTCTCCTCATAGTACCGCTGATAGAGGACGGTCATCGACACGCTCTCGGAGAGGGCATACGTCCGCTTTGCGCCGTTTTCCTCCTTCCAGCATTCGAGGGCGGTATAGTGGACTGCCCCTTCGGCCACCTCGGCCTCGCGCGCGGCGACATAATCCCCATAGATCAACGAGGTGGAATTGGTGCGGGCGAAGTCGATGACCGTCTTGCATGTGAAGCGGGCGAAGATCCCCGGGACGGACTTGGAGCCCGCAAACGCCGAAATGTGGTCCTCGTGCGCGTGAGTTGCGACGACATACTCGAGGACGCCGTCTGTGCAGTAGTTCGCGACGTAGTCCCCCACCGCCTTCGCGGAATCGCGCCGGGAGCCCGCGTCGATGAGCACCTCGCAGTCGCCCACTTTGATGAGGGTGGAATCGCCGGCATACTTATTGCCGAGCTCCATGAAATGGATGGAGAGCTCCTCCCCCGACGAAGGGGACGGATCGGAGGGATTTGCGGGGCCGGGATTTGTGGGGCCGGCGTCCGGCGCGAACGGGTTGGAGCGATCGGTAAAGAAATACCAATATCCTACGGCGAGGAGCAGCGCGAGAATGAGCAAAATCACGAAGGCCGTAAAGAGAGCGGATCTTTTGCGTGCCGCCCTTGCGGCGCGCGATCTTTTGGAATATTTTGCCATAATCAATTGAATTCCGAACGGGAAATTTCAGGCATGGGTATGCCGTTTTGCGTCAGTACTGCAAAATCAAAAAGCTCCAGGAGAGCGCGGGGAGGGTGAGGAAGGTGCGCCCGGCCTCCATCTCGGGAAGCTCTTTCCGGTGCGGTTTCACCTTTTCGGCGCCGAAGCCGTTGACGGCGTCGAGATCCAAACTCGTCATCTCCACATACTCCACCGCCTCCGGTTCCCCGAAGGAGCGGAGCTCCAGCTCGACTTCCCGCGCCTCTTCATCGTAATTGCAGAGCGAAACGCACACCCTGCGATTGGCGCGGTCGTGCGTGACGGCCTCGTTGATGAAGCGGGCCTTCCCGAACATGTTGCCAAAGACGTCGCTGTCCGAGAAGGTGCGGAGCGTCTCGCCGCGCGCGTTGTTGGCAAGGTATCGGAAGGGATAGAAGGAGGTCTGGCGGAACACGCCCCCGCCCTTCTTTGTCATGATCGGGGCGATCACGTTGACGAGCTGGGCGAGACAGCCGAGCTTGACGATGTCGCAGTTGTTGAGGAGGGTGTTCATGAGGCCGGCAAACACGATGGCGTCGCGGAAGGTATAGACGTCCTCGAGGAGGTGCGGGGCCTGCTTCCAGAGCGGTTCGTGCCGCGGGGCCGTGACCGTCCAGATGTTCCACTCGTCGAAGGAGAGGTAGAGCTTCTTTTTGGAACGGACCTTGGCGCGGACATACTCGATAGTGGCACGCAGGGTGCCGATGTATTCGTGCATGTCGTCGGCGGAGCCGAGGAAGTCCATGAGCGGATCGTCCCGGTCCTCGTCGTACATATAATAGCGGTGCATGGAGAGGTAGTCCACCGCCTCATAGGTGTGCTCCAACACGACGCGATCCCACTCGGGGAACGTCTTGATCTCATGGTTGGAAGAGCCAGAGACGATGAGCTTTAAGGGGCGTTCGGCCCAATTCGTGCCGTCCTCCTCCTTGAGTTCGCCGTTGGCCCACCGCATGACTTTTGCGGCCTCCAAGGCCTTTCTGCCGTATTCCTCGGCCGTGAGGTGGCCGATCTGCCAAGGGCCGTCCATCTCGTTTCCGATGCACCAATAGCGGACATGGTATGGCTCTTTTGCGCCATTTGCCCTTCGCATCTCGGAAATATCCGTGCCGCCTTCGTGGTTGCAATACTCCACGAGCTGCGCGGCGTCTTTGATCGTCCCCGTGCCCATATTGACGCCCATCATGGGCGTGACGCCCGCAACGCGGCACCACTTCATGAACTCGTCGGTGCCGAACTCGTTGGTCTCCGTGGAGAACCACGCGAGGTCGAGCCGGGTGGGCCGCTTCTCCCGCGGTCCGACGCCGTCCCGCCAATCGTAGCCCGAGAGGAAGTTGCCGCCGGGGTAACGGACGATGGGCACGTTCAGTTCCTTCACGAGCTCCAAGACGTCGCGGCGGAAGCCGTTTTCATCGGCCGTCTTATGCCCGGGCTCATAGATGCCCTCATAGACGGCCCGCCCGAGATGTTCGATGAACGAGCCATAGAGATTTGGGTCGATGGTGCCGACGGTGAGATTGGCGTCGGCAAAAATTTTGGTCTTTTTCATACCTTCCTCCCTCTTCAGATGACGCCGAGAAGCGACGCGACGTTGATGACCGCTTCATCGATATTATGCAAAAACTTATTGATGGCCTTTCGGGCGCCTTCGTCGATGACGCCATCCTCCGTCGTCCGGAGCACGGCGATGATCATATCGAAATTCTCATAGATTACGGTGCAATCGGGATCGATCGCGCGGAACACTTCGTCGCTATTTGCATGCTGTTCCTCATACATGCCCTTCACGGCTTTGTTCATCTCGCTGAACAGTTCCAAATTTCCGCTTTTGAAAAGCTCCGCCATTGCACCGTTGAGGCGGACGAGCTCGGTGATGAATCGAAGATGATGTTCGTTGGCCTGCTGTTCCATAGTGGGATTTCCTTTTCAATTTTGTATTATAATATTACGCCGTTTTGCAATAAGAGCGCCCGCGCCGTCTCCACGCTGTCTACGCCCGTCTTATTCTTGACGGGGGCGAATTCGCGCTCCCGCGCGACTTCGAACGGGAGGCACGAGCCCGCGAGTTTGACCATGTCGAGAATGAGCGTCTCGAATTTGTAGCCGTTTTCCCGCGCGGGGCTGATCATGGCGCCGTTTTGATAATAGGGGATCTTTTTCTTCACCACGTGCACGGGGATGCGCGCGGAGGCGATCTCCTCGAGCCGCTTTGCCTCGAAGAGATAGTTCAAGATGACGCCATAGAGGAAGCTCAGGTCCCCCTTCTCGTCTCGCATCTCGGCCATCTCCCGCGTGAGCTCATAGTATTCGATGACGGTGGGAAGGCCATCCTCGAGGCACAGAACGCCCACCTTTTCCTCGGGGCGCGCCTTGCAGACCACCTTGGCGCCGCACTTCTTTCCGCTTGCGATCGTCGCGCCGACAAAGACGGGGTCGGCCATGCGTTGGAGCACGTTGTCCACCGCAAAGACGTTGTACCACGCGATCTTCGGGAATTTCTCGTCGGCACGGGCGTGCTTCAAGGAAGCATACCAGCCGCCGTTGCCGTTGGGAGAGAGCGCCAAACGCCCGCGGTCCTCCAAGAGGATCTTGCCCTCGAAGTCTACGCAGGCCGCCATCTGCTGTTTGAAAAAGACGACGAAGGCCTCCGGATACCCGAAAAAGGCATGCTGTTTGAAGAATGCCTGCGTGGCGGCGTCGTTTTTCTCGCTCGTCATGATGAAGAGCGGCACATAGGCGCCGCACTGCGCCGCGACGTCGAGCAGGTTGCGGATGAGGAGCTCGAAGATGTAGAGCGGACGGGTGACGCCGATATCGTAAGTCCCCTTGGGCGCGTCTGACCCGAGCCGCGTCCCCTGCCCGCCGGCAAGGAGAACGGCCGCGACCTTCCCCGCCCGGATGGCCTCGACGCCGACGCGCTCAAATTCCGCGCGGCGCGCCTCGATCTCCGAAAGCCTTAGCCCGGCGATCGGAGAGATTTTGCCCTTTCCGCTGAGATCCTCGGGATGCTTCCAAAGTTCCACCGTATCCCAATCGATCTCGGAGAGCTGGGCGAGATAGGCGATCCGCTCCTGCGCGGTGAGCCCCGTGAAATCGAGCAGTTGCTCCTGCCCGTGTTGCTTGAGTAATTCCGAAAGCGTCATCCATCCCCTCCCCAAGGCCGGCCGCATGCGCCGTGCCCTTTTCTCTATTATAAGAAGATCCGACGGAATTGTCAACGTTCCGCCGGGAAATTTTTACAAACGGGTTTCGTTCATTTCTCTGAAAGAACTTTCATTCGGAACGCGCCTGCGTGGTAGGGTTTCCCAAAAACGTGAAGCCCATCCTCGGACATGGTATGCTCCAAATCGGTGTAAGCCTCCAAAAGTCTGCAATTTTTCGCGCAGACGACCTCCTCCGCGCAGTCCAAAAAGTGGACGAGGACGAGCGCTTCGTCGCCATAGCGCTTGACGTAGATCTGTCTGCCTTGCGGGGCGCGGTAGTATTCCACCGTACTTTCGACGGAGACGATATCGCCGCGGCGGATGATCTCCTTGACGCGGCCGTAAAATTCCAGCCCGCGGCGGATGAGCGCGCGCTTTTCGTCGGTCAGGTAACACACGTCGCCCGAGAGGCAGATCCTCCCCATCATCGCGGCCGTGAGAGAATAGATGGTGCGGCTGTCCGATTCCCCCTCGCGGAGGACGGCCCAGATCTGCGACTGCCGTGCGGGGACAACGCGGGAGACGTTGGCCGCCACGAGCGGGATCTCATCGCATTCGTGCGCGTCCGAGAAGGAGCACATGGAGACCATGCTCATGCGCCTCGGCTCGATACGGCTGCCGCCCGAGGAACAGTTTTCGATGACGATGCCCGGGATCTCCTCCTTGAGACGGGCGAGCCACGCGAGGCTCTCCTCCGCGACCTGCCGCCCGCCCTCGCCCAACGATGCACCGTCCTCGCTGTCGCAGCCGATGCCGTAGGTGTCGTTGTAGTCGATCTTGAGGTAGCCGAAGCCATTATCCTTCAACATACCGAGGAAGCGGGTCTCGAGATAGCGCTGTACTTCCTCCGTGCGGAGGTCGAGAAAGCGGCGATTCTTGGAAGTGATCGCAAAGCCGTCGCGGTGAAGGAGGAGGTCCTCCCGCCAAAAGGCCGCGCTGTCCCGCCCGACATTTTCAAATTCGAACCAAATGCCCGGTACCATGCCCGCGTTTCGGATCGTTTGCGCGACGCGGCCGATGCCCGCGGGAAAGAGGCTCTTCGAGGGCACCCAATCCCCGATGGCGTTGCACCAGCCCTTGTCGTCGGGCTTGTACCAGCCGCAGTCGATGACGAAATAATCAATCGGGAGACCTTGTAGATTTTGGAGAATGGCCCCGATATTTTCCTCGGAGGGGCAGCCCCACGTCGTGCAATACTCGTTGAAGAGGACAGGCATCTCCTCCTCCGAGGGAGGGACGGAGAGGGCGGCGTCCTGAAATCGGACGAGGGCGTTGCACGCCGATGTGAAATCGGGCTGCAGCGTGAAGTAGGCGCGGTCGGTGGAAAAATCCTCGCCGGGGGCGATCTCCTTTCGCCAGTGGCCCCGCGCAAAGTCCGCGAGACCGCCCGAAAAGGCACAGCTCTCCTGCTCCTTGTAGAGTTCGAGCTGCCACGACGCGGGCGCTTCGAGCATGGCGGCGAGGCAATACCCCGCCCCCTCCACGGCGCCGAAGGGGAAATAGCCGCGGTTGGGCATGCTGCCGTTTTGCCCCCACGTTTCCACCTTCACGCCGTAGCGCGCCCAGCTCATGTCGAGCCCGAGCGCGGAAAAGCTATCGCATTTTACGCGGCACTCGCGCGACCAAGCCGAGGTCATGCGGCGGAGCGAAAATCCCTCCGTCGCGCCCGTGTGCGGGTCTCCGATCCCCGAGAGTGAGAAACTGTCGAGCCGCTCGAGGGTGCGGATTTTTTGCGTGCGATTGTGATAGACCACCTGCGAGGTGAATACTTGGGAGGCGGCGTCGTAGCGCAGACGGTGCGTGTAGACATTGCCGTTGCCATCGGACAACACCGAATCGACGCCACCCATGTCCGCGGTCTGCCTCTCCATTTTCAAAATAGTGGAGCTGCGGTTCCGCATCGTGACGCCCTCGGTGTAGTCGATGAGCGCCTCGTCGCCCGAGAAGGCTACCTCGATGAGACTATCCATTGCGAGATTTTCCGCGTCGACGCCCGCCCCCTTCGGATAGACGGCGAGCCCCACCGTCGTCGCGCCGTCGTGCCCCGGCACGGGGACTTCGCGGTAGATGACCTCCGCGTCTTTGAACACATACCTCTTCTCAAACATCCCTCTTTCCCCCAAGGTCTTGCGTAAAGTAGAAATTGAGGCGGTACGCAAGATACCGCCTCAACTGTTGCGATCCGGGTTACTTCTTCATTTTCCAGACCTGATCGGCCCAGAGAAGCTGCTTCTTGAACTCTTCGATCTTGGTGTTCTCGTCGATGAGGACGACTTCCACGCCCCACATGTTGCCGAGATCGACCATCTCTTGCGCCGTGACGACGGAAGAGACGACGGTGTGATGCGCGCCGCCCGCGTAGATCCACGCCGCGACGCCCTCCTTGAAGTTGGGCTGATATTTCCACATCAGGCCGCCCACGGGGAGGTTGGGCATCGGATGAGGATACTTCACGAGCTCGATCTTCTGAACGATGAGGCGGAGCCTATCGCCCATGTCGATCATGGAGACGGCGATGGCCTCGGGGGCCTCGATGCCCTCAAAGACGAGGCGGGCAGGGTCGCTCTTGCCGCCGATGCTGAGCGGATGGACCTGAATTTCGGGCTTGGTCGCGGCGAACTGCGGGCTGACTTCGAGCATGTGCGCGCCGAGGCAGAGGCCGTCTTTTAAGTCATAGGTGTAGTCCTCCATGAGGCCCGTGCCCTTCTGGTCGGCCATGTACTGCATGGTCGCGCCAAGCGCCGCGATCTTCCAATCGCCCTCTGCGCCGAAGCCGTAGCCCTTGGATTGCAGGTCCTGAATGGCGAGGCCGGGGAGCTGGTTGAGGCCGTGGAGGGAGCCGAAGTGATCGACGATGCCGATATATCCGCCCTTCTGACGGCAGAAACGGTCCATCGCGATCTCATATTTGGCCTGTTCGCGGACGACTTCGACGCGGTCCGTCCCCATCGTGTACTTGGCGTTGTATTCGGCCATGAGGGCGTCTACATCGTTCTCCGAGACCTTTTCGATGTACTCCACGAGGTCCCCGATGGGATAGTAATCCACCTGCCAGCCGAGGTCGATATGCGCCTCGACTTTGTCGCCCTCGGTGACGGCGACATCGCGCATGTTATCGGAAAATCTTGCGACTTTGACTTGCTTGGAGAAGGCGTAGCCTGCGGCGACGCGGCACCACGAGGCGAGCTCTTTGAGGGCCTCGGGGTCCTTATAGTAGCCGACGATGACCTTGTTGTCCATGCGAAGGCGCGAGACGATATAGCCGAACTCTCTATCGCCGTGGGCGGCCTGATTCTCGTTCATGAAGTCCATGTCGATGGTGTCGTAGGGCAGTTCCTCGTTGTATTGCGTGGCAAAGTGGCACATGGGCTTTTGCAGCATGCTGAGGCCCTTGATCCACATCTTGGCGGGCGAGAAGGTGTGGCACCATGTGATGATGCCGACGCAGTTCTCATCGGCGTTGACGCGCTTGACGGCGGCGACGACTTCCTCCGAACTCTTGCACGTCGTGAGATAGCGGACGGTCACGGGGACGTAGCGATTGACGTAGAGCGCCATTTCCTTGGAATGTTGGGCGACGTGCTCCAAGACATCCTCCCCATAGAGCGTCTGCGAGCCGGTGAGCCAATAGACTACTTTTTCTTTCATAATATTTTCTCCTTAAAAATTTTTCGTGATTTACGATTCGTCATCCGGGTCGGAATCCGAATTTTTCATGGCGTTATCGAGAAGGCGGTTGTATTCCGCGAACACGGCGTCGATGATCTCGTCGTTGAGCTCGATCTCGAATTTATCCTGCCCGTCCTCGAGCCGCGTGACTTTGAATACCAAAGCCTCGTCGTCCTCCATGCCCTCGATGAGCTCTACGGGCTGAAGGATCGCATAGAAATTCCCCTTGTGCGCGATTCCCGCGATCTCGCAGAAATCGATCTGTTCGCCCGTCGCTGAGGTGAGCGAAATGATATCGTCGTCCTCGTCGAGCATGTCTTGGCCGGTTCCTTCCTCGTTTTCTACACTCATTCCTATCTCCTTGATCTATTTTTTTTGCCCATAATAGGCATTCTTTCCGTGTTTGCGCATGTAGTGCTTCTCCATCATGAAGCGGTCGGCCCGCACCACGGTGGGATTGAGCTGCTCGGTGATGGCGGCCATCTTGGCCACTTCCTCGATGACGGTGGCATTGTAGACGGAGCCATCGGCATCCTTTCCGAAGGCGAACACGCCGTGGCTCTTGATGAGCACGCCCGGCACCGCGAGGGGATCCAAATCGTCTTTTTTGAACCGCTCGATGATGACGAGGCCGGTATTCTTCTCATACTCGCCCTCGATCTCGGCCTGCGTCAACGAGCGCGCGCAGGGGATGTCGCCATAGAAATAGTCGGCGTGCGTCGTCCCGTAGAAGGGAATGTCGCGGCCGGCCTGCGCCCAAGCCGTGGCATACGTCGAATGGGTGTGCGTCACCCCGCCCACATGCGGGAAGGCCTTGTAAAACTCGATGTGCGTGGGCGTATCCGAGGAGGGACGAAGATTGCCTTCGACGACCTTGCCCTCGAGGTCTACGACGACCATGTCCTCCGGCTTCATCTCATCATACGAGACGCCGGAGGGTTTGATGACGACGAGCCCCGACTTCCGATCGATCTCGGACACGTTGCCCCATGTGAAGAGGACGAGACGGTGCTTCACGAGATCCAGATTTGCCCTGAATACCTTTTCTTTCAATGCTTCTAACATGATATTCCCCTTTGATATGATCTGCTTGATAAGCTCTGTGGCGCGGAGAACAAAGCTTCCCCGCGGCCGCTTTTGATGTTACTTCATGGAATGGACGGCTTCGCGGACGATGGGAAGGCCGGCGACATAGCGTTTTGCGAATTCCTCAAAGCCGGCGACGTCGGCGGGATCGGGGGCGAGCGTCACCCCTTCCTGCCCTTTGAACACCTTTTCGTCGAGATAGCTCTCGAGCGTCTCCCCGGCCGTCTTTTTGATCATATAGTTGGCAAGGATGGCCATGCCCCATGCGCCGCCCTCGCCCGCCGTCTTCATGACGGTGACGGGAGCCCCGATGGCCGCCGCGAGATAGCTCTGGCCGACGCGCTCCGTCTTGAAGAGGCCGCCGTGGCCCGTGATCCTGTCGAGCCTCACCCCCTCCTCTTTGAGCATGATGTCGCACCCCACTTTCAGGGCCCCGAAGGCCGAATAGAGGTGGGCGCGCATGAAGTTGGCGAGATCGAAGCGGGAATCCGCCTTCCTGACGAACAGCGGACGGCCGTGATCGACGTTGGTGACGTGCTCATTGGAGACATAGTTGTAGGCGAGCAGTCCGCCGCAGTCCTTCTCGCCCTTCTCGGAGGCGAAGTAGAGCATGTCGTAGAGCTTCCACTTGGGGATCTCCACGCCCAAAAGCTGCGCGAACTCCCCGAAGAGATTGACCCACGCATTGAGGTCGGAGGTGCAGTTGTTGCAGTGGACCATGCCGACGAGGTCGCCCACGGGCGTCGTGACGAGGTCGATCTCGGGATAGGGCTTGGAGAGCACCTTTTCGAGGACGATCATCGCGAACACGGAGGTGCCCGCCGAGACGTTGCCCGTGCGCTTCTTGATGGCGTTGGTGGCTACCATGCCCGTGCCGGCATCCCCTTCGGGAGGGCAGAACGGGATCCCCGCCTTGAGGTTTCCGGAGGGGTCCAAGAGCTTTGCGCCCGCCGGAGTGAGACGGCCCGCGTCCTCGCCCGCGACGAGGATCTCGGGGAGGATGTCCTCCATGCGGAAGGGCACCTTATCCTTGATGAGCGCATGAAATTTTTCGAGCATGCGCGGATCGTATTGCTTGGTGAGCGGGTCTACGGGGAACATGCCCGAGGCCTCCCCGATCCCGATCACCTTTTTGCCCGTGAGCATCCAGTGGACGTAACCCTCGAGCGTCGTCTGAAAGACGATGTCTTTGACATGTTCCTCGCCGTCTAAAATCGCCTGATAGAGGTGTGCGACCGACCAGCGCGCGGGGATGTGATAGCCGAAGAGCTCGGTGAGCCGGTCCCCGGCATACGCGGCCGTGTTGTTGCGCCATGTCCGAAACGGGACGAGGAGCTTATCGTCTTTATCAAAGACCATATAGCCGTGCATCATGGCAGAAATGCCGATCGCCCCCACCGTGGTGAGCGTGACGCCGTATTTGTTTTTCACGTCCTCGGCAAGGCTCCTGTAGCTCCCCTGCAGACCGCCAAGGATATCCTCGAGCGTGTAGGACCAGATGTTGCCGATGTGGCGGTTTTCCCAATCGTGACTTCCCGAGGCGACGGGCGTGTTGTTTTCATCGACGAGCACCGCCTTGATGCGGGTGGAGCCGAATTCGATGCCGAGCGCGGTCCTTCCGAGCTCGATGAGCTTGCTGACTTCCATAGTATCCCCCCTTTCTTACTTGGTACGCATGCGTACACGATTATTATAGAATAAATCCGGGAAAATTTCAATAGGGAACGGGAAAATTTTTCCGAAAATTTTAAGCCCCGCCGTGCAAGTCGCCGGCGGGGCGGAGGATCAGCGGTCGGTCGGCATGTGGACGTCCACCTGCGGGAAGGGGATGCGGATGCCGTTTTCATCGAAGAGGAGCTTGATCTCGCGGTTCATGTCGCGCTGGACCTGAAAGAAATCCTCCTCCTTGCAATAGGCGCCGAATTGGAGCACGACGGCGGAATCCGCCAAGGCGTTGACGCCAAGGTATTCCGGGCCCTTGATCACACGGGGAAGGCGCTCTTTGAGGCGGTCGGCGTTTTCCCGCAAGATCTCCTCGATGCGCGGGATATCCTCCTCGTACGCCACCGAGATATAGACGATGGGATAGGAGTTCTCCCGGCTTTGGTTGACAAAGACCTTGATGGTGGAGTTGTTGGCGACGCGGATATCTCCGCTGTAGTTGATGAGTTTGGTATTGCGGATGCCGATCTCCTGCACGGTGCCGCGCCAGCCGTCGATGGTGACGATGTCCCCCACCTGCAGCGTCCCGTCGCAGACGAGAAAGACGCCGGCGACGACGTCGGCAATGAGGCTCTGCATGCCGAGGCCGACGACGAGGGTGAGTACGCCCGCGCCCGCGATGAGCGCGCCGACGTTGACTCCCCACACCGCGAGAATGCTGATGCCTCCCGCGACCCAGATGACGACTTTGGCGATGCTCATGGTGAGCTTACCGATCGTCACCCGCCGCGGCGAGCCGCGGAATACCTTCTTCATGATAAATCCGAGCACATAGAGCACCACAAGGGTGATGAAGAGGACCTCCACCGTCCACATGGTGCGGGGGAGCAGCCGGAGCAACGTGTTGAGCAGGGCGTTGCCCGTGTCGCGGTACATGAGCCCGTCTTTTCCGTAGATCTCGTCGTAAAAGACAAACCCGAGCACGGTGACGGCCGCAAAGAGGACGAGGCACACAATGCCCACGATCCGCTTGATCCCGGTCTTTTTGGCTTTTTCCATCTCTTTCTCCTTCGCGGACAACGTCAGTCGCAACTCTTATAGTTGGTGGCAAGCCCGCCCTCCGAGGTCTCGCGGTAGCGCGCGGAGAGGTCCTTGCCCGTCTCGTACATCGTCTGCACGACGGTATCGAAGGAGATCTTGCGCGTCCCCGAGAGGATGCGGGAGAGTTCCGCCGCGGACAGCGCACGCATGCAGGCGACGGCGTTTCGCTCGATACAGGGGATCTGCACATAGCCGCCGATGGGATCGCAGGTGAGGCCGAGCTGGTGCTCGAGGGCGATCTCGGCGGCGTATTCCGTCTCGTCGAGGCCGGCGCCGAACAGGGTGCACACGGCCGCCGCCGCCATCGCGGTAGCCGTGCCCACTTCGGCCTGACAGCCCGCTTCCGCCCCGCTCACGGAGGCATTCTGTTTGACCGTTACGCCGACGAGCCCGGCCACGGCAAGGGCTTCGAGGACGCGCCGTTCGGAAAATCCGTGCTTGCGGGAGAGGTAATAGACGGCCGCGGGAAGGACGCCGCTCGCCCCGCATGTGGGCGCGGTGACGATGGTCCCGCCGGCGGCGTTTTCCTCGCTCGTCGCGAAGGCGAAGGCGCAGATGAGCCGCTTTTCCCGCGCCTCGAGTTCCTCATCCTCGGGGACGGTCTCGAAGAGCGTCTTGGCTTTGCGCTCCACTTTGAGGGGGCCGGGAAGCCGTCCCTCCGCCGTGAGACCCTTTCGGATGGTCGTCTGCATGGCGCTCCATACTTCCTTCAGAAAATCGTAGACGGACTCTCCCTCGAAATCCGCCACGACTTG
Organism: uncultured Clostridia bacterium; assembly: GCA_947588985.1. Classification (GTDB taxonomy): domain Bacteria; phylum Bacillota; class Clostridia; order Christensenellales; family Borkfalkiaceae; genus Gallimonas. The sequence goes on along the minus strand of CANQBG010000016.1, from coordinate 8,232 downwards.
GGCGAGCGAGCGGTTGTGCTCGCGGCAATAGGCGAGGATGGCGTCGAAATTTTCAAAGGGATAGACGTCGATCGCGGCCGTCTCGGGCTCGGCTTCCTTCCGGATGGTCCCGCCGCCCACCGAGAGATAGCGCTCGCTTCCGAGGAGGGTATCGCCCGCGTAGGCAAAGAATTCCAACGTGTTGGGATGCACGAGCTTGCAGGGCTCGGGATGAAAGACGACTTCCGCCGGACGCGGCAAAAAGGCCTCGACGACGGCGACGTCGGTGAGGTGCCCGCGCCCCGTGAGCGCGAGCGAGCCATAGAGCACGGCGACAAAGCGCGTCGCCGCGGGATAGCGGTCGGAAAATTCCTTCGCCGCGCGCGCGGGGCCCATCGTATGCGAGCTCGAAGGTCCCCTGCCGATCTTGTAAAGTTCTCTCAAAGATTCCATGGATCGCCTCTTATGCGCTTAGTTTTTGAAATGGCGGTCTCCGCTGACGCGCATCGCCATGCCGTATTCATCCAAGATCGCCTTGGCGCCGTCGCCCAACACGCCGTTTGCGACGATCGCCGTGACGCCCGCCGCATGGCAACGCTCGATGAAGTCCGCCGTGACGAGTTCGCCGTCCGAAGCGGCTACCATCCCCTCCGCTCTGTCCCCCGCGAGGGCGAGCGCGAAGGTGAGCGCGCGGACACGGTTGGCCTGTCCCGTGCCGACGCCTACCGTGTGGGCTTCGTCTCCGATGACGACGGCGCTCGAGCGGGCATGCTTGGCCACTCTGTAGTTGAAGGCGAGCGCGCGCTCCTCCGCCTCCGTCGGCATGCGGGCGGAGACGACTTCGGCGTCGCCATAGAGGGAGGTATCGTAGGTCTGGACGAGCAGACCGCCGTAAATTTTGGTCATATCATAGGTGGAGAACTGCACCTTGCTCCGGATATTGGGGCTCTCCATGAGGATGAGGCCGCTCTCGGGCGCAAGTTCCGCCATCGCCTCGGGGGTAAAGCCCACGGCGAGCACGGCCTCCGCGCCTTTTCCCGCCAAGCAGCGGGCGACGCGCGTATCCACAATGCCGTTTAAGGCGACAATGGCATGCGAGACGTCGTCCCCGAGGAGCGCGAGCGCGTCGAAGAGGCTCTCCCCCACCGCGGCGGCGACGACGGCGCAGTGCTTGGAGGCCACGGCAGCCGGGGTATCGAATTCCTTGACGAGCTCGAGGGCGGTGTTGAGGTCCTCCACGCAGTTGTAGGTGAGGGCGGGCCCGGCGAGCTGTTTTGCCCGCGCGAGGGAGCCCTCTTTGAGGAGCGGTTCACGGTAGATGGCCGCGCGCTGGTGGGGATTTTCGCCGTAGCGCACGTCCTGTGCCTTCTCGAAGGTGAAGGTGAGCGTCTGCGGGAAGGGAATATCGAGCTCGTGGGAGAGATACTGAGCGACGAGCGCATTGTAGGAGGCCGTGTAGGAGAAGGCCTTGTACATGAGATACTTGCGCTCCGCCTCGTCGATACAGCCCGCGGCGAGGGCGCAGAGGACGCGGTCGTAGTCGTCGGGATCGCAGACGGCCACCGTCTGCAGAAAGTGCTTCGCCGCCGCATCCAACAGCGCGACGCCCCCGGCGTCGATGTGCGAAGCGGCCTCCTCGAAGGAACGTCCGGCCTCCATGTCCGCCTTGAAGGGGTAGAGATTGACCACGACGAGCCGGATGGGATAGATCTCGGTCTCGTCGATCTCGGCGCGCTGGGCGGGGGTGAGCCCTCCCGCGATGATGCCCGTATAGATGGCGGGATGGACGGCGCGGACGCCGCCGAGCGGCTCGGGATAGCCCGTGAGGTCGTGTGCGGAAAGGACGGGGATCCCGCCCTCCTTCAGGACCTGCGCCGTGCCCTCCGTCGCGATGAGCTCGTAGCCGTACTCCAAAAGATACCGGCAGAATTCCACGATCCCGCGCTTATCGTACACGCTGATATACGCCCGTTTTTTCTCTTCCATGGGTTCTTCCTCTATTTTTCCGATCATCGCACATACTGCATGCGGTATGATCTTTCTCTATGTGCTTCTGACCGTCTACATCATCGCCGTCAATTTCTACGGCTACCGGTTCCTCAAATTGCAGCGGGACAGCGTAGACGCGGGAGAAGCCCCCGCGGGGGACGGAAAACTCTTCCTCACCGCCGTCATGGGCGGCGCGACTTCCATCTACGTCTCCATGTTCGCCCTGCGCTATCGGCTCACGAGCTTTGTGCTGATGGTCTTTTTGCCGCTGCTCGCCGTCTTTAATCTCTACTGCTTCTTTCTCGCCTATCGCATGATCTGGCTCTTTCTCTGAATACTCTGCCGCGGCCGGAGGTCACGCGCCGAAGCGCGATTCGAGGAATTTGACGACGCCGTCCTCCTCGCAGTAGCCGATGACGCCCGTCGCCTTTTCCTTGAGCCATGCGTCGGCGTTCATCACGGCGTACTTTTCCTCACAGACGTCGAACATGTCCGAATCGTTGGAGGTATCCCCGAAGCAAACGACGCGCTCGCAATCGAGATATTCCCGCAAAAATTTTACGGCGTTGGCCTTGGTAGCCTCGCGCGGGGAGATCTCCATCCAAAAATCATTCTGGTATTTCTCCTGATGGAAAATGCAGATGAAGCGGGGATCGTATTTGAGGATGTTCCATGCGCTCTCGAGCTGTTCGCGCGGGCCGATACATTTGAAGTAGATCACCGAACCGTCGAGGAGGTTTTCCACGGAGGAGACGGAGACGAGACGGTCGTCCCCCACCCGCCGCGAGAGATAGCGGCGGATGCCCTCGCTCTCTCCCCCCGTAAGCCATACGACGCGCTCCCGCCCGGGAACGGCGCTGAACACCACGGGCACGATGCCGTGACGAAGGAGGACGGAGAGAACGTCGTGCTTCTCATCATCCTGAAAAATTGTGTATTTGAGCGTCTCGGCGCGGTTGAAATCGTAGATCAACCCCCCGTTGTACAAGATCGCGGGCACGCGAAAATCGACGCCCTCAACGGCCCGATAGGCGCTGCGTGCGGAACGCGCCGTGGCATACGTCAAGAGCAGCCCCCTTTCCATCATGCGATTGAGGCGTTCGCGGCTGTAGAGCGAAATTTTTTCCCGGCTTGTAAGAAGGGTCCCATCCAGATCGGTCACAAATAATGTTCTCATAGATCTCCGCGGCTAAAACTTCCGTTTTCCATATTATAGCATATTCTCGACGCAAATGCACCTCGGCACGCAAGATTTTCCGAAAAATTTTTTTTGTGCAACACTTACAATTTCCCGCGCGGCGACCGCAAAGAATGCGCAAAAAAACGACGAATTTTGCAAATTCTTTTCGCTTCCCTCTTTTGGGAAAGCCGGGAGGGGCCGAAAAAACCTTTTTCGAGCCTCCCCTTGCACGGGCGCAGAGCCCGGATTTTCTCCGAAAATTTTCTTGAATTTTTGAAAACGGAGAATCCCACCTCGGACATGGGTTGCCCGTTTTCCGTCTCTGTGCTTTGTCCCCCACTCCCGCTACGCTCGCCGCGCACAAATAAAAGCGTGAGAAGGAACAAGACGGAAAAGCAGAAGGGCAAGCGCCTCGCGCTTGCCCTTCTGTTTTTTTTGTGGGGGGGGATTAGGAATTAGATACAGTAATTGTAATGTTCCTCCCCTCTTCGGCCGTTCCACTTGCCGAATGATTATGATTGTCCTTTTTATCATTCAATGTCACACTTGCGTCATTACAAGTAATTTGACCAGTGCAATCGTTATGCCCTCCGAGCCAACTAGTTGTATAAGTCGTAGTGACGCTAAATTTTTGCCCGGGCTTGAGATGGTAGCTATAAGGTTTAGTATCTGTCTTACCGACGCTGCCCTTCCCGGTTCCGCCTTCACCTTTCGCTTCCACCGTTTGCGCAACGTTACTGCTTTCGGGGAAACTAACGGTTGCTTTCGCTGTAACATCGTCGCCTTTTTGGGCACCACCACCGAACCAACCATCTGATCCTTCTTTTCCTGTTGCTGTGACCGTGACCGTCAAGACGACCTTCTGCGCGCGGATGGAATTGATTGTGAAGTCTCCCTCTCTCGGAACAGAAACAGGGTCGCCCACATTAAATTTAGCTCCTGTCGGGCTAACTTCCCATCCATTGAAATAGCTATCGACGGTAACGTCGTAATCCCCTTGTTCAGCATCCTTCGGAATTTCAATCGTCGTATTCGGTTGATAGTAGCCATCAAGGATCTTTCCGTATTTGCTATCATTCACTGTTACATGCGCCTTGCTTGCGCGGGTGGCAACGAAATTCATCGGCGCGTCTGCAGTCCGCTCGGAAGGAATTGTGTAGGTGAATATGCTATTCTCGCCACCCGTGAAGTCGGAGTCATCTAATTGCCACTTTACAAAGTAGGTGGAAACAGTCGGGTCGCTATTCTTATTGTCATACCCATTATTTGTAACGATTCCGCCCGCATGCAGATACATTGTAACGTCATAAGAAGCCACCTTATCTTGAATCGTTACTTTGAGTTTTGCTTCCCAACGAGCAACTAACTTCACATCGATCGAAGTTCTGTCATCCTCGGCATAATGGCCGATGATATCTTGGAATGTCGCTACTTTCTGCTCTGTGCCATCGATATACCAACCGAGGAAGTCGTGCGAGCAATTCGTGTTCGCCCTGATCGTCTCTTCAATCGTATCTAATGTATAGCCATCGGGTACCCAAATCGAGTACTCTTCCGTCTTGTAGACAGAAGTTCCATTATTGTTAAACAATCGCCAGTTAAGACCCGCTACTTCTGTGGTATTCTCATACGAGATATTGAACTGCTGCAATCCCTGTTTGGCCCATTGAACGTAAAGCGTGACCGTATTACCTTGCAGAAGGGCCACAAGTTGCTCACCCGTGAGCTTTGAAATATCCGTTCCGGGTGTACATGCATTATCCGTGTAAATGCCGACGAAGTTATAACCCTCAAGCACTAATTCATGCGCAAACGATACATTGGCATCCGTGACCCTAAATGTCTGCGGCAACGCCTCATAGTTCGGCTGTTGCTCGGTCGGCGCTTCTCCTGTCCATATGCTTGTATATTGAATCTTATACTCAATGGGTGCCCAAACGGCATAGAGCGTAACGGGATCTCCGAGTTTGAAGGAGTGCTCCCCGCCCGCTTGAATGATGCCCACGCCGGTGGGCTTGGCGGTAGGGTCGGTACTCCAACCAACAAACGTATAGTATGCGCGCGTAGGCGTCGGCATCTTTCCGTACGCAAGCGTGGCCTCCGTGCCTTGCCAGTTGTTGCCGCTCGTCCAATCGGTGGGATTGTATGACATCGTATACGGAGAAGCGTGTCCGTCGAACGTTCCGCCATTGGCATCGTAGGTGACATTGATTTGATTTGTTTCGCAAACCCAACAGGTGCCGTTGTACTTATATTGACGACCTGCTTCAAATGAATCTTTCCCACCGTAGAGGTTGCCCTTTGCGGACAAGGTAAAATAATCAACAGCGGAGGCGCTGATTGCTTCCGCGATAGAACCGCTCACCATAGAGCCTGATTGATAAGTGATCGTGGCACCCGTCGTTGCACTTTCTGCATAGACGGCAAGAGTTGCGCCGCTCGAAACGGTCACGGTGCCATTTAGGTTCGCTTTTGCGGGCGAAGAATAATTGAGCGAAACTGCCGTTCGGTAAATGAGTGGTGCATTTTTATGAGGATAGCCATTGTTTGAGGTTTTGTCTTGCCAGTTTGACCATCCCGTACTTCCAAATTCAGCATTAGCGTGCTTAAAAGCGTCTTGGCCATAAGCATAAACGGCAGAACCGCTATCAAGAATAATATTCGAACCGACCTCCGCATTGATTTCCGCGCCCGGCAACAACTTGATTTGGACGTTTCTATTTATTTCAACCGTACTATCCTTACATGCATTGATCGAAATGCAACCTGGAATCGGAACTTGTTTGCCTTCTGTTGAGAATTTTGAAAAACCGGCAGCTTCTAACGCACTGCCCAAGAGCCAGTCATCCACCTTCAAATCCATAACGATATTGTTGATTTGAATCTCGCCATGTGTACTCAAGTGGATCCTACCCGTCCCACTCTCGATATATTTTTCTATATAATCGTTTTCATTAACTCTCCCAAATGTCAGCAAGGAATTGCTTTCGCTTGAGATAAATTCAATTTCGATATCGCAGCAAGCACTTAGTACTGACTTCGATGCGGTTACGATTGCACGCGCAGAATACGTCGCGCCTTGATAGACTTTAAGATGCGCCTCAATATTTGCCAACGCATATTGATTTAATGGGAAAATGTTATCCATTAACGCTGATGCGGCACTTCCGCCCGGCCAACCGGGCATACTGAACGGTTCGACGACCTTTGCACCATTTTTTGCAATAATTTTCCCATCACCAAAGGCAAACCCCAGGCAATTGAATATTCCTTTATTTTGAATGGTGACAGTGGAATCTTTTTTCAATTCTAGTTGCGAATAAAATTCTCCAACCACACTAGAAGCTGAACCTGGACTACTGCGCCCCTGCAATTTTCCGCCGACGATCAACGAGCCTGAAACTTCCACGGCAATATTTGCAGGAACTGTAAGGGTGACATAGGCACTATCATGAGTAACCGAAGCGAAGTCTGCATTGTACCAATGGGCATCATCGAGTACATTCTTGTTATAAGTTTGGGACGCTTGGGCGCCCTTGGAAGAATAATCGCCGGTATCGCTTGCGCTATGCGGTAATAATAATGTTCCACCGTTTGCAACTGTATAATTTCCTTTTGTCGTCGAATATCCCGCACGAGAAGCAACGTCGGGAATTCCCTCCGTGGTTGACCCCTTGCCCGCAAAGGAGGTATCGGCTTTTACGGTCACATCTCCGCTTGCCGCTAGCGCGTCCTCAATCGTGTACCAAGTGTTATTGGCTTGCACCGTTTTGTATTTGACAATGCGGTCGGGCAATGTAGCCCTCTCACCAGAATATTGGACTTCAGCGCTCCATTCATAATTGTCTTTCAATACAGTTTCCCATTTATCGGCTTGAGCGTCCACTTGCACTTGAATTTCGTTCAATACAAAAGCGTAATTGGTTGCAAGATAGGTGTTTCCGACAGCCGTCGCAGTACCGCTCAAATTGGTTTCGATCCCATTGCTGAGGTTGACGCGGTTATTCAACAAAATCTCAGGGTACAACCGATAGGTCCCCCCGTCGCTACCCGTGATTACGATTTGGGACAACGCCTGTTCGTTGACTTTACCTTTCAAATCGTCATACGTGATAGGCGACGAATAATCAGTAGACAACTCGGGGGCATTCTCCTCCCATTGAATTGTCAAGGAAATTTTTCCCTTTTGACCGCTCGGGTAGAAGGATACGTCGGGAGCGGAGATGATCCACGTCGCGGCCACAAATAATGCAAATATGGCCATGGACAGGCATACCATGACCGCGATGATGGCTTTGGGATATCTCCTCATGCTGCGCCTCCCTCAATCGATGCGCTAAACTTGAAACCAAGCTCGGATGCGGACGTATTCGGGCCCTGCTTCAGCGAGGCTCCGAACGGATCGAATATGTAGGTTTTATAAGTATCCATATCGGTCAAGTCCATCGTGTAGGTCACGGTGAGCGTGAGATCCGTGGTCATTCCCGCATCAAGAGCAAGTGTGAGCGGAACTCTATATGTGCCGGAGCCTTCATCATATTTCGCATCCGACGATTCATACTGGAGCGCATCCGACGATTCATACTGGAGCGCATCCCCCACAGTCGGCGCAACACCCACATTTGCCGAAATATAGGCGGAACTGAGAAGATTCTTTTCGGGGGCTGAACCGACCCAACCGAGCGAGACCGTGATTTCGACGGAGTTTTGGGACAAGTGGTTGTAAATATTCGCAGGATGCACGATGTAAGAGATCGACATTGTGGCCTTGTAAGGGCCATCGTTGCCTGATGTAAAACCGGTCGGGCCGAACTGAAATTCCTTCACACCTTGGGGGGCGAGTTCGATGTAGGACGAGACTTCCTCCGCTGAAATCATGCCTGTGACGGACGTCGCGCCCTGTCCGACCGACCAATTTGCAAAGCCGATGCAAAACATCGACAAGCAGGAAAAAATCGCAACGATCACAAGCATGGTTTTATATCTTAATTTCATACTTCCTCCCTGACCCGTAAACGTAAGAGCTACGGTCAGACCGTAAGAGTTCGGATGTGAAAATGTACACGGATTATTCTATTCCGTGT
>CANQBG010000015.1 GCA_947588985.1 uncultured Clostridia bacterium | reverse complement strand
GGCTGGAAGTTCAACGAGTGGGAGATGAAGGGCGTGCCGCTCCGCATCGAGCTCGGCCCGCGCGACATCGAGAGCGGGAAGATGACGGTGTTCCGCCGCGATACCCTCGAAAAGACGGACGGCTTCTCCCTTTCGGAGGCCGAGACGGCCGTGGGGGAGCTGCTCCGCGCGATGGGCGAGAGCCTCTTTGCCAAGGCGAAGAAGCGGATGGAGGAGCGGATCGTCCCCGCCGCTTCCCTCGAGGAGTTGCTCTCCGGGGTCAACGGCGGCAACTTCGTCCGCGCGGGCTGGTGCGGCGAGCGCGCCTGCGAGGATAAGGTGAAGGAATTCGCACAGGCCACGGCGCGCGTCATGGACGAGAAGAACGACATGCCCGCGTGCGTGTGTTGCGGCAAGAAGGCAGCGCACACCGTCTTTTTCGCCCGGGCCTATTAAAATGTGCAACGTCGCCCTTCCCGCAGGGAGGGGCGTTTCCCGTGAGAGGTATTCTTATGAAGCATACAGATATCAAAACAGTCCTGTCCGATGCGGACATGGTAGGCCTCGACGCCGTCGTATGCGGTTGGGTGCGCACCTTCCGCGATTCGGCGCAAGTCGCCTTTTTGGAGCTCTCCGATGGGACGAGCTTCGAAAAATTGCAGGTCGTCATCGATAAAACGTCGCTCACGCCCGATCCCGAATGCACCAAGCTCGGGGCGAGCGTCGTTGTGGCGGGCAAGGTCGTCAAGGCCTACAAGGGGGAGGGCAACGAGCTCAACGCGGAGCGCCTTTCCCTCCTCGGAAAGTGTCCGCCCGAGTATCCCATTCAGAAGAAGCGGCAGACGCTCGAATATCTGCGCGGCATCCCGCACCTCCGCCTCAGGACCAACACCTTTCAGGCGGCGTTTCGCGTGCGCTCGGTGGCCGCACAGGCCGTCCATCGCTACTTCCACGCGCACGGGTACTACTATATCAACGCCCCCCTCATCACGGCGAGCGACTGCGAGGGCGCGGGCGAGATGTTCCGTGTGACGACGCAGCCGTGGAACGCCAAGTATGCCTCCGAGGAGGAGTACTATAAAAACGACTTCTTCGGAGTGAAGGCGGGGCTCTCCGTCTCGGGGCAGCTCGAGGGCGAGGTAGCCGCGACGGCGCTCGGCAAAATTTACACCTTCGGCCCCTCCTTCCGCGCCGAAAACTCCAACACGACCCGCCATCTCGCGGAGTTCTGGCACATCGAGCCCGAGATCGCCTTTGCCGAGCTTCCCGACGTCATTGAGATCGCGGAGGACCTTTTGAAGTACCTCATCCGCGCCGTTCTTACGGAGTGCCCCGCGGAGATCAAGTTCTTCGATAGCTTTGTGGAGAAGGGCCTCCTCGAAAAGCTCAACCATGTCGCAAACTCGAGCTTCGCCGTGTGCACCTATACCGAGGCCGTCGCCATTTTGGAGCAGCAGAACGCGCGCTTCCAATTCCCCGTGCATTGGGGGAGCGACTTGCAGTCGGAGCACGAAAAGTACCTCACGGAGGAAGTGTTCAAGCGGCCCGTCTTTGTCACCGACTATCCCAAGGAGATCAAGTCCTTCTATATGAAGCAGAATGCCGACGGCAAGACGGTAGCCGCCACCGATCTCCTGGTCCCCGGCATCGGGGAGATCATCGGCGGGAGCGAGAGAGAGGCCGACTACGAAAAACTCACGGCCGCGATGAAGGAGCGGGGGATGGACATGGCCGCCTACAAGCAGTATCTCGACCTCAGGCTCTTCGGGAGCGTCCCGCACGGCGGCTTCGGCCTCGGCTTCGAGCGCTTCGTGATGTATTGCACGGGGATGGAGAACATCCGCGACGTCACCCTCTTCCCCCGCAGCGTCAAAAATATCATGTGAGGGCGCAGATTTACGCATATGCAGAAAAAATTCGATTGGCGGTGGCTCGTCTCCCTCTATATCCTGCCCATCCTGCTCTCGGGCATTACGCGCGCCCTCGGCATCTACATCTTCGTCTCGCCCAACAACTTCGCGCCCGGCGGGATCAACGGCCTTGCCGTCTTGCTCGAATATGTCACGGGGCAGGCGGGATTTAAGGTCAATTCGGGGTACTTTCTCATTCTCTTTAACGTCCCCCTCTTCTTCGTCGCCTTCTTCCTGCTCGGAAAGCGCGAGGCCATCGTCTCCACGCTCTCCATGCTCTTCACCTCGGGCCTGCTCATCGTGTTCGATTATATCCCCGGCTTCCCCGTCTATGGCACGGGGGAGGACGGCCCCGCGACGGTGACGGGCCTCATGGCGGCCGTTGCGAGCGGGATCCTGCTCGGCGCGGCGCTCGCCATCATGCTCCGCAGTTGCGGTACGGCGGGCGGGACGGGCATTCTCGCCTCCGTCGCCAAGAAGAAGTGGGAGTATCTCAGCGTGAGCTGGATGACCTCCGCCTTCGACGCCGTCGTCGTCATTGCCTCCTTCTTCGTCTACAACCAAGGCGCGTCCTTCATGGTCAAGCTCGACCCTATTCTTCTCGCCCTCATCTCCCTCTTCGTGACGAGCAAGACGTGCGACGTCATCGTCCACGGCTTCCAGACGGCGTATAAATTCGAGATCATCACGGATAGCCCCGAACAGCTTGCCGAGGAGATCATGGAGCGCACCCACCACGGCGTCACCCTCGTCCACGCCACGGGCATGTATACCCACGGCGACAAGAGCCTGCTCGTGTGCATCATCCGCAAGCGGCAGGTGGCCGAGGTCCGGCGCATCGTGAAGGAGTACCCCGGCACCTTCGCCTACTTCACACAGGCCTCCGAGGTCTACGGAAAATTTCTGAAATAGCGCCTCACAGGCAAGGAAAATTTTATATAGAAAAACAGCGGGGAAAAACGCGGGTTCGGAGGAAAATATGAATACGGATTCGGCAACGATCATCTTCATCATAACGGTCGCACTGGTTGCGCTCGGGGTGTTGGTTTTGCTGGTCGTGGGGTTTATCGTCTATGGAAAATACGAGAGCAAGATGACGAGAGCGGGCGCGGAGGCGCGCATGGCGGCTTTGCAGGACGCGATGGGACAGCTTCCCGCGGATGCCGTCACGCCCTCGCTGGCGCAGATATGGCTTTCGAAGCGTCGGGAGAATGACGAATACTTTTTGATCATCACAAGGCAGCTCAAACTGACCTTTGCGTTAGCGCTGATGAGCGCGGTCTTTGGGCTGTTGCTGTTTGCGATCACGGTGTGCGTTGCGCTGGCGTTTCAGGAAAAGCTGTTGGTATCGTTGATCCCCGCGATCAGCGCGGCGATCGTGGAAATATTCAGCGGGATCATATTATCCGTCCACCGCGCGACGCTCAAAGAGGTCTCCAAGCTCAGCGACGAAGCGGGCCGCGAAGAGCAACTGTATGCCGCGATCATGCTGAGTTCATCCCTCTCGCCGCAAAATAGAGACGCCGTGATCTCGGAGATCCTGAAAACCCAAACGGAAAGTCTTACGGCAGCCGACTCCGAAAATTCCATGAACAAGTAAAGATCCTATTTTGCCAACGCAATGAAAGGGTCCCAAGCCGGAAACGGTGAAATGCAAACGGGCGGGAAGGATCCCGCCCGTTTGTCGCGCTTCAATGCGACTCCGTACTCGCTTTATAGAATTCTTCCCGATAGGGCCCTCGCGGCCCGTTCTTTTTTGGGGGAGAGGGGCATAGAATAGCGTGTGAGGCGCGCGCGAAAAAGAGGGCTCACGGTCGCCCTCTCCATCCTTTTCATCTTGCTTCTTCTCGTCGTGCTCCTGCACGTCAATGTGACGCGCGTCTTAAAATCCATCGCGGAGGCCAACATGCGCTCCATTACGACGGTGGCCGTCAACGACGCCATCTACTACACCCTCTCGGATGAGCTCCGCTATGAGGACCTCGTGACGGTGGAGCGCGACGGGGAGGGGATCTCGGCCATCACCTCCAACCCCCTCCTCATCAACCGCATCGCGCGCGACACGGCATACATGTCGCAACAGAACTTGCAGAGAATGAGCGAGGACGGCGTAGACGTCCCGCTCGGCGCCTTCTTCGGCATCGAGGCGTGGGCGGGCTTCGGGCCCAAGATGCACATGAAGATCATCCCCATCTCCAATGTGGAGTGCCGCTTCGTCTCCTCCTTTCAGAGCGCGGGCATCAACCAGACCAAGCACTCCATCTACCTCGAGATCGTGGCGGATATCTCCATCATCATGCCGACGGGGACAAGCAACTTCGCCTCGCTCACCGAAGTCTTGATCGCGGAGAGCGTGCTCGTGGGGAAGGTCCCCGAGACCTACCTGCAGGCCGACCTCTTTGGCGGCGGCTACTCGCTCGCCCCGCCCTCGGCAAGTTCGCGGATGAGCCGCACGATCTCCTCCGTCGCGCTCAGGTAGTCGGAAGCGGAGAGGGCCGCTTGCAAAGTTTCGCTCTCATACGCCGCCTCGACTGCCTCCGCAAGATCGGGCAAAGCGTGTTCGCGGACGACAAAGGCGAGCCCCTTCTCCTCGAAATAGCGGGCGTTTTCGAGCTGGTCGCCCCGCGAACCGCGCTCGAGCGGCACGAGCACGGCCTTCTTTTTTAAGGCCAAAATCTCAAAGACGGTGTTGCTCCCCGCGCGGGATAAAACGACGTCCGCGGCCGCATACGCGCCACCCATGTCCGCCTCAAAGGTGCGAAAAAGGATTTCCCCCGTTGGAATTTTTTCCGGCGGGGGGCTGTTTTTTCCGCGAATATGGAAGATCGCGAACTTCTCCGAAAGGCGGGGGAGGGCGGCGTCTAATGCCGAATTCAAGGCCGCGCTCCCGCTCCCGCCTCCAAAGGCGAGAAGGACGGGCTTCTTGCCGCTGAAGCCGAATTTGTGGAGGGCGCGCTCCCGTTCACAGCACAAAAGTTCCTTGCGGATGGGCGAGCCGACGTATTTCCCGTTGGGAAATTTTCGGGCCGTCTCGGGGAAGGAGGTGAGGACATAGGCGCACTTTTTTGCAATGAGGCGGGTACAGAGGCCGGGGGAGAGGTCGCTCTCGTGGGTGAGGACGGGGATCCCGAGCCGATGGGCGGCCCACACGGCGGGATAACTCGCGTAGCCCCCCTTGGAAAAGACGAGGTCTGGCCCGATCGTTCGGAGGACGGCGAGGGCCTCCTTTTTGGCGCGGCGGAGGGCGAAGGGGATGGCAAAATTTTCGAGGCAAAAGGAGCGGCGGAGCTTGGGCGTCTCCACCTGAGAAAAGGGATAGCCCGCCTCTGTGACCAGCCGCTTTTCGATGCCGCCCGTGCCCAAGTAGGAGAGGGCATAGAGGTAGCGGAGCTCGCGCATGAGGGCGAGATTGGGCACCACATGCCCCGCGCTTCCCCCGCCCGTAAAGAGGATCTTCTTCATACCTACAGTATATGAAGGGGAGGGGATTTTTATTGAACGCATCAAAAAGCGGCGGACCGGGACGGCCGCCGCTTTCGGGTGCTTTGCGCGACTTAGGAGTTGATGTTCTTTTGCGCCTCGTTTTCGAAAGGGGCGTTGTAGAGCGCGTCCTTTTGGAGGAGGAAGGTGGGCGAGCCGTCCTCCCGGAAGGCCACCTTCAAGACATGGGCATGCCGGTTGTGGTCATCGAGGGGGTCGCCGTGGATGGTCTCGTAGTTGCGGAAGTGGACGAGCGCGAGCTGTTCGCCTTCGTCCCCGAGGACGAAACAGTTGTGCCCCGGGCCGTAGACCTTGAGGGAGGCGTCCGTCTTTAACACGGGGTAGCGGTCCTTCTTCCACGAACGCGGGTCGATGAGGTCGTCGTCCTCCGAGGCACGCAGCAGCCCTACGCAGTAGCACGCGCCCGTCGCGGAGGCCGAGAATGCGCAGTAGATCATGCCGTCGTGCTTGAGGATGGCGGGGGCCTCGTTGACCCAGAAGCCGCCGTCGCGCTCCCAATCGTAGTCAGGCGTGGAGAGGAGGACGTGGAAGCTCTTGAGCTTCGTGGGCGTCTCGAGCTCGGCAATGTAGAGGTTGGAGATGTCCTTCTCGGCCTCGGGGGTGCCGAACTTCTGCGCCCAGATGGTATACCACCTGCCGCGGTGCTCAAACACCGTCATGTCGAGCGAGAAGTTGGTGAAGGGGTAGGGGTCTCCCGCGGCCGCCTGCATCATGCCGCCCTCCACCCACTCGTCCCGCATGGGGTCGCTGCCCTCGCAGATGAGGGTGTAGGGGCGGATGTTCCACTTGCCGGGGACGTTGCCCGCGGCAAAGTAGATGACCCATTTGCCCATGATGAAGTGGATCTCGGGCGCCCAGACGTGGCACGCCATCTTGCCGAAGGGATGTTTCGTCCATACGACGCGGGGCTCTGCCGTGGCGATCCCGTTTACGGTGTCGGCGCAGCGGATCTCCACGCGGTCGTAGTGAGGGCAGGTAGCCGTGAAGTAGTACTTCCCATCGGTGTGCTTATAGAGGTAGGGGTCGGCGCGCTGAGGCGCGAGGGGAGAAAGGTAAGTTGCCATAAATTTACCGCCTTTGAATCAATGTATTTTCCAATTCCTTTGTCGTATTTTGAATGTCCGCTTTCGGACATGGGTGCCCCGTTTTCGCTCAGGACCGCTTTTCGGGGAGGTCTGCGATCTCACTCTTTTTGGGCAGGAGGAAGAGGTAGACGGCGATGATCCCCACCGCGAGCACGAAGAGGATGACGATGAGGCTGATGCGGAGCGCGTCCGATTCGCCGCGGTCGATCTGCCCCTCCGTGACGGTGGCGCGATACGTCTTTCCGTCCTTTAGGAGCCGCGCGAGATAGGTCCCGTCGTCGTTTTCGACGAGTTCCACGCGCGTCCGCTCGGTGACGAGGAGCTCCTCGCCGTCGCTTGCCGTAAAGCGCACGCCCTCCGCGCTCTCCTTGAGCCATGCGGGCTCATAGGCGCCCGCGTCCTCGGGAAGGGGACGCACGTCGGTGAGATAGGCGGCGGGGACGTAGCCGAAGCGGTCCCCGTAGGAAACGAGGGCATAGTCGCGCTCGGGCAGCTTGAGATAGCCGCGCACCTCCACGTCCGTGCCCCGGGCAAGCGCGTCCTGCGCGAGCGCGGGATGCAGGCAGGGGTAGTAGTAGGAGGAGACGTCGCTCGAGAGATAGGCGCGCTGCTGTTCGGCGCGGAAGTATTCCTCGGTAGGAAGGGGCTCGAGCGGGTCGTCCATGCGGAAGAGGGTGGCCGTGAAGGCGCGGGAAGCCGTCTCTACCTCATAGAGGATGACGAGGGCATAACGATCCTTGGTGGCCACGAGCACGCCTTGCATGGGCGCGTCGGTGCGATAGTAGGCGAGATAGGGGAAGTTTTCGGGATCGTCGCGGCGCATCGCTTCGAGGTCGATGCGGACGCCGATGGAGTTTTCGGGGATCTCGCAGAGCAGGCCGCTTTCGGCGTGCGCCGTAAAGACCTCCCCAAAGACGCCGCCCGCGTCGATGGCGTCGAGGGTGGGGATCTCCTCTACGGCCGTCTTTACGAGGTAATTCCCATAGAGCAAATAGAGCGTGCTGTCCTCGTAGCCGAGCGCAAACGAGAGGGGCATGTCCGCGGCCGCATACACAAATTGCGCCGAAGTCCCGCAGGAGAGGAGCAGGGAACCGTTTTGGTAGACGTTGCCCGCGGCGAGGCAATAGAGGTTGCCCTCGAAGTCGGAACGGAGGGAAGTGAACCCCGCGGGCAGGGTGTAATTCAGCTTCTCGCCCCCGCTGTCGGAGACGAATTCCCGCTCGGTGAACCGCACGACGCCGAGATGATCGTAGGCCACGTAGAGGTCGCCATAGACGTCCGCCGCAAGCGCGGCGGGAGAGCCGAAACTCTCGTGGAAGGAGGCCGCGCCGCCCGCTTTCCCATAGGCGTTGCCCGTCACATAGTAGACGGAGCCATAGACGCAGGCGATCCCGTGGACGATGCCCTCCCCGAGGCTCTCGGCCACCGCGAGGCGCATGGTCTCCCCCTCCGCATAGGTGCAGGTATAGACGGCCTTCTCCGTCGCCGCGGCGATGAGGTTGCCGTCCGTCGCCACATAGCGGGGAGAAAAATCGCGCGCGTTCTCGGGGGGAAGGGCCTCGGCATACGTGCCCGTCTTGAGGTTGAGGACGCTCACCCGCCCGTTGCCCGCGTCGGCCGTGACGAGGAGGTCGCCCGCCCGCGCCGTGTCCACCGCGCCCGAAAGGCGGTTGACGGAGGAGGACGCCGCAGTGATCTCATAGCCCGTAAACGCGGCCGTATCCCCGCTCGCGGAAATTTGGCGGACGGCCGTCCCGCAGACGGCATAGAGCGCGTCGCCATAGGACGTGAGCGCGCCGAAATCCTCTCCCGCAAGGAGCAGACGGCTCTTGTGCGCGGTGAGGTCGCTCGCATACAGCCCGCCCTGCGCGGTGTAGCAGAGCTCGTCGCGATAGGCGCAGACGGACTTGACTCCCGTTGCAAGCGAAGCGTTGTCAGAGAGATAAAAGACGTTGTCGCCAAAGAGCCCGGAGTTGGCGTCGGGCAGAAAGACGCGGTCCCCGAAAGCGCAATAGAGGGTGCCGCCGAGCATGGTCATCGAAGGGGTCTTGTTTTCGTGGACTACCCCGAGATCGCGGGCGACCGCAGTTATGCCGAGTTGGGAGACGGTGTAGGCGCCGATGCGCGTGTCGCTGCTCACCGTCGCCGTGTAGAGGGTGTCCCCTTCGATGAGGAAGGTGGAGCAGTTGATGGAAGCAAGCTGGGTGAGCTGCTTGCTTGTGTAGTCGTATTCATAGAAGAAGTTGCCGACGCCCGTATCGGCCACGAAGAGCCGTTCGCCCGCAAAGCCCACCTTAGACGCGGTGCGGCCGCTCGCGAGCGCGACGGAAGTATACGTCCCCTCGGCGCGGTCGTAGACGTAGAGGGTGCCACCGTCGGCAATGGCGATGTGTTCCGCCGAGAAGGCGACGTCGGTGGGGGCGCGGAGGGGGAGGTACTCCTCATAGGAGGAGGGCGAGACGAGCGCGGCTTCGAGATCGGGCAGCGACGAGACGGCATGCGCCGTGAGCCGTTGCGCGCCGAGCAGCACGGACAGCCCCAAGAAAATGAGCATAACTCCGAAGAGGAGATGTTTGACCTTGGTGTTCATACGCATGTATTATAACATGTCGCGCGCGCAAAGGCAAGAAGATTTCCGAAAATTCTTGAAAGCGGACCGCATTTTCTTGCCAAACTTCCGCACGGCCGCCCTTCGGGGAGGGGACCGCGCGGGACCGTTTCCCCGCAAAAGGGCCGTAAAAAATTTTTCGGAAAATTTTGGCAGACAGAGGACCCACTTCGGCACGAACGTGCTATAATAAAATTACAAACAAATGTTCGGATTCACAACGGCAAATCGCCGGGGAGGAACGCGTGAGGAAGATAACGGTAAAGCTGGTTTTATATGTATACCCCTGCCTGCAGTCGTTGGCGGAGGCTTCGGAGGCGGCGGCGCGCAACAAGGCGGTGCTCTCCTACCGCAGCCCGCGGCCGGCAGAGGAGTCGGCGGCGGAAGTCTATGAAGAGATGCGCTGCGCGGGCGAGCTGTATCGGCTCAAGGCGCGCTTGGAGGCCGCGCTCGAGACGTTGAACGAGGAGGAACGCGCCCTCGTCGCCTGTAAATATTTTCGCAAAGGAGAAGCGCCCGTCACGCGGGATCGCTCCTACTATCGCAAGCAGGAGATGAGCCTCGAGAAGGTGAAGCGGGCGCTTGAGGAAAACGGCCTCACCGAGGAGGCATTCCAAAATAGTTTTTCGGGCTACGGGCCCTTTCGCCGGCTGGCGCGCGTGCTCTCGTGCAGGCGGGGCGGGCAGGGGCTCTATCGGATGACCTCAGGGGTCGGGGTCGTCTCGCGGCGGGTTTTTTCGCCCTTTCAAAACGAGCGCGGCCACGACGAGGGCGCAGAGTGCCACCGCGCAGATGGCGACGATCTGTAAAACGGAAGGGCTATCATCGGGCATGGGTGCCTCCGATTCGCCCGAAGTGGGCGGCGTGGGCACGGAGAGCCAGTCGTCGTTGCGCTCGAATTCGATGGGCTCCTCCGCGGGGATGTAGCCGAATTTCCCGTCTGCGAGCACATAAAAATAGAGGCCGCCGGCATCGTAGCGCATGCCGTAGTAGACGAACGTTTTCTCCACGCCCGAGAATTCGCCGCCGAGCGTGCCGGGGCCGGGGAGGGTATAGGTGACGGTGATCTGCTTGCGGAGGAAGGGGCGCGCGGGGATGAAGTCCACAAAGGTGAGCGCCTCGGTGCGGCAGTAGCCCATGACTTTCTTGTAGGGAGCGTCGTTGACGAGGTATTCCACGGCCGTGAAGATCTCCCCCTCGTTCAGGACGCGGACGTAGTAGGTCTCGGGCACGAGAAAGAGCCGCTCGGATTCGCTCTCGGCGGCGTAGAACCAGACGTTGGAATCGGCGGCGACGGCGTAGCGCAGGGATTCGGCGCGCGCGGCCGTACGCGCGGAGGGAGCCGCGGCAAAGCAGAGCATCAGCATCAGCGCTGCGAGCAGCAGATTTTTCATACGCGGAAACATTCCCATACGCGCAAGCATAGCGCAATTTGGAGGGCGAATTCCGCGAAGTTTTGCCGAATATGGACGAATTATTGCAGAAAATCATGGCGATCGAGGCCGAACAGCGAAAACGGCGGGAGGAGGACGCGCTCGCCCGCTACAACAAGGGCCCCAAAAAGCACAAAAAACAGCTCGCCTTCCACAAGTGCAAGAAGCGCAACCGCTGGGTGTTCGGCGGCAACCGCTCGGGCAAGACGGAATGCGGAGCCGTAGAGGCCGTGTGGATGGCACGCGGCGTCCATCCGTACCGCAAGAACAGGCCCAATGTGTTCGGATGGGTCGTCTCGCTCACCTCGCAGGTCCAGCGCGACGTCGCCCAAAAGAAGATCCTGCACTACCTAAGAAGCGACCAGATCGCGGACATCGTGATGGCGAGCGGCAGAAAGGACGCACCCATGTCCGGGGTCATCGATCAAATTCTCGTGAAAAACGTGTTCGGGGGGACGTCGGTGATCGGCTTCAAGAGCTGCGAGATGGGGCGGGAGCGCTTTCAGGGCAGCTCGCTCGACTTCGTGTGGTTCGACGAGGAGCCGCCCGAGGACATCTATGAGGAATGCCGCATGCGCGTCGTCGATAAGGAGGGGGATATCTTCGGCACCATGACGCCCTTAAAGGGCCTCACCTTTGCCTATGAACGCATCTACCTCAATCCCAAAAACGACCCCGAGATCTGGTATGAATTCATGGAGTGGGCGGATAATCCCTACCTCTCCAAGAAGGAGATCGCCCTCCTCGAGAGCACCATGGACGAGACGACGCTGCAATCCCGCCGCTATGGGAAGTTCTGCATGCGCGAGGGGCTCGTCTACCCCGAATTCGACGAGAGCGTGCACGTCATTCCCCCCTTCGACGTGCCGCCTGCGTGGCAGGATACCATCTCCATCGACCCCGGGCTCAAAAATCCGCTCTCCGCCCATTGGTACGCGGTGGACAACGACGGGAACGTCTACGTCGTCGCGGAGCACTATCTCGCGGGGGCGGGGGTGGATGAACATGCCGCCGCGATCGACGCCATCTCCGAGAAGCTCGGTTGGAAGCGGGACGGGAAGGGGAGGCTCGAGGCCCTCATCGACGCGGCCGCCGAAGCGAGGACGCTCGCCGCGCAGAAGAGCGTTTCGGAGCTCTTCCAAGACCGCGGCATTCTCGTCTCTCCCCTCGTGGATAAGGACCTGTATAGCGGGATCGCGCAGGTCAAGAGTTACCTCTCCCGCAAAAACAGCTTCCCCGATCTCTATATCTTCTCCAACTGCGTCCACATGATCCGCGAGTTCAAGGGATACTTCTGGGGAAGCGACGAACGCCCCGTAAAGAGGGACGACCACGCGATGGACGAGCTCAGATACTATCTCATGAGCCGTCCGCGAACGCCGCCGGCCGCCGCGCAGAGCGAGATCGAGCGGGACAAACAAAAGCGCATCCGTGCGGTCATGCGCGCGGGAAAACGCCGGTAAAGGAGGAAGCAAGGATGTATGGATAAGCTCAAAGACGCCATCCTGCGGGTGGCCCTCGGCTATTCCATCGAGGAAGTCACCGAGGAATACGACATGAAGGACGGGGAACTCCGGCTCATCAAGCGCAAGGAGACCAAAAAGGACGTGCCGCCCGACCTGAAGGCGGCAAAGCTGCTCATTGACGAGAAGGACTACGCGGCCCTCTCCGATGAGGAGCTCGAACGGGAACGAGAGCGGCTCTTGGAGGAATACGCCAAGTCGCAACAAAAAACGGAGGATGTATGACGGAACAACAGGAACGGGAGCGGCGGGAAGCCGCGCGAAAGCAGGCCTTGGCGGCCGAAGTGGCGGCGGATTTCGCGGCGAGAAGGGAGATGCGGCGGCATCTCGAACGGGGTTGGGAGCTCAATATGAACTTTTTGAGCGGCAACCAATTCTGCGACGTCACGCCCGAGGGGGAACTCGAAGAGGAGACGGCGGATTTCTTCTGGCGGTCGCGGCGGTGCTTCAACCACATCGCGCCCACCGTGGATACCCGCATTGCCAAGCTCGCGGCCGTGCGCCCCTCCCTCGAGGTGCGGGCCTTTTCCGATAGCGAAGCGGACATACAGATCGCGCGCGTCGCTTCCAATATATTGAAGTCTGCAAAGAACCGCATCGACCTCGATCGGGTCATCTCGGAGGCCACGCTCTGGTCGGAGGTGTGCGGCACGGCGTTTTATAAAGTGGTGTGGAATTTCGAGGACGGCAAGCTCATCGGCGCCGACGAGAGCGGGCATTCCGTGCGGGAAGGGGACGTCAACGTCATCGCGCTCTCCCCCTTTGAGATCTACCCCGACACATTAAACGCGGGGGGCATGTCTGAGATCAAGAGCTTGATCCATGCGAAAGCCGTCCCCGTATCCGAGATTTTCGAGCGCTTCGGCGTGGAGATCGCGGGCAGGACGATCGACGAATTTTCGCTCGCGCCCTATTCCACGCCGAGCAATTGGAAGCGGCCCATCGACGGCAGTTTTCACCCTTCCCTCGAGAACAGGGAAATTTTGATCGAACGGTATACCCGGCCGTGCGGGGAGCACCCCGACGGACGGTTGGAGATCGTAGCGGGGGATAAGCTCCTCTATGAGGGGCCCCTTCCGTATCAAAACGGCGACCGCGGGGAGCGGATCTTGCCCTTTATCCGGCAGACGAGCATCGAACTCGCGGGCGCCTTCTTCGGAACGTCGGTCGTAGACCGCATGATCCCCCTGCAGCGCGCGTATAACGCGGTGAGAAACCGCAAGCATGAGTTTCTCAACAGGCTGACTGCGGGCGTCATCGCGGTGGAGGACGGTTCCGTGGACGCGGACGCGCTCGCAGACGAGGGGTTGTACCCGGGAAAGATCCTCGTCTACCGGCGCGGCTCGGATGCGCCCCGCTTCCTCGATTGCGGGAGTCTCCCGCCCGAATTCGAGGCCGAAGAGGAGCGCATCGCAGACGAGTTTATCCTCGTCTCCGGCATGAGTGAGATCTCGCGCAACTCCGCCAATCCCACCCATGTCACGAGCGCAGTGGGCCTGAGACTGCTCCTCGAACAGGATACCAACCGGATGCATCAGGCGACGGAGAGCATTGAGCGTGCCGTAAAGGAAGCGGGCAAACAGATTCTGCACCTTTATAAGCAGTTCGCGCACACCAAGCGTCTCCTTCGCATGACGGGAACGGGCGGGGATACCGAGCTCTTCTACTTCGACGCAAGCGATATTTCGGCGGACGACGTGGAGTTTACCACGGGGTACGATAAGACGCCCGAGCAAGTGCGGGAGGAAATTTTAAGTCTCTTGAGCCTCGGACTCTTGCAGGATGAGAAAGGCGAACTTTCGGGCGAGGTGCGCACGCGCGTCTTAGACGCGCTCGGCTACGGCTCGCTCGAAACGGCACGGGATATCTCCTACTTGCATCTTCGCAAGGCGGAGCGGGAGAACGTGCTTTTGGCGCAGGAGGAGGTGGAGGCGGATAGTTACGACGACCACGCCGTGCATATCACCGAGCACCTCCGGGCCCTGCTTTCGGGCGGGGAAAACGACGCGGCGACAAAGGCGAGGATGGTGCGCCACCTCGAAAGCCACCGCCGCAAAGGAGAGTAATTTGTGGAAGAGGAAAACAAACACGCAGAATCCGAGGGGGGCATGTCCGAAACAGGGCTTCTCGCGGGCAAATTCAAGAGCGTAGATGCCCTGACGCACGCCTATGGGGAGTTGGAGGCCGAATTTACCCGCCGCAGTCAACGGCTGAAAGCGCTCGAGGAGCAGCTCGCCTCCCTCGAAAGGCCCGAGGCCGCGCCGCGCGGGCAGAGCGAAGAGCCCGTCGCCTTCCCGGCGGCCTTCCTGCAAGCGCCCAAAGTCCCCCTCATGGGGGCGGGGGGAATGGGGGTCGTTGCGCCCATGCAGCGCCCCGCCTCGATCGCGGAGGCCGGCAGTCTCGCCCTCAACTATCTCAAGCGGCAAAAATAATTCGGGGTATGCCGCGCCCCGCATCAAAAGGAGTACAGTATGATCGATACAGGAACAGCCGACAGCGTTTTGAAATCTTACTACCTGAGCGCGGTGAGCGATCAGCTCGATAAGTCCGTCAATCCCCTGCTCGCGCAGATCAAAAAGACGACGTCCGACGTGTGGGGGAAGGACGTGAGAAAGGCCGTGCGCTTCGGCGTAAACGGCGGCATCGCCGCGGGAACGGAGACGGACGCGCTCCCCACCGCGGGAGGGAACAACTACAAGCAGTTCGTCGCGCCGCTCAAAAATCTCTATGGCGTCATCGAGATCTCCGATAAGGCCATCCGTTCCTCCAAGGGGGCGGAGGGCGCCTTTGTGGATCTCCTCAACGACGAGATGGACGGGCTCGTCAAGACGGCCTCCTTCAACTTCGGCCGCATGCTCTTCGGAGACGGCACCGGCAAACTCGCCACCATCAAGTCCGTCGACGGGTCCGACAATAAGACCTACGTCGTGGATAGCGTCCGCAACCTCGCGGAGGGCATGATCGTGGACGTCTTTGACGGCGACGGCATCAACGCGGGCTCCTATCGGACGGTGACGTCGGTAGACCGCGCAAACAAGAAAGTCACCCTCTCGGGGTCGGCCATCTCCACGCCCACCGACTACGGCATCTACATCCAGAAGTCCAAGGACCTCGAGATCACCGGCCTCGGCGCCATCTTCGGCACGGGCGATCTCTATGGCGTGCCGCGCAAGGGCAACGCGTGGATGACTCCCTACATCAAGACGGAAGTCGGCGCGCTCAGCGAAGAGGTCATCCAGAAGGCCATCGACGACGTGGAGGCCAATTCGGGCAGCAAGGTCAACTTCATCGTGTGCTCGTGGGGGGTGCGCAGGGCGCTCTTCAAACTGCTCTCGGCGTACCGCGCCACCGAGACGCTCGAGCTCGAGGGCGGCTTCAAGGCCATCAGCTTCGGCGGCATCCCCGTCGTTGCCGACCGCTTCTGCCCCGAGGGGACGATGTACCTGCTCAACACCGACGACTTTGCCCTGCACCAGCTCTGCGATTGGCAGTGGCTCGAGGGCGAGAGCGGCAAGATCTTGAAGCAGGTTGCCGATAAGCCCGTCTACAAGGCCACGCTCGTGAAATACGCCGAGCTGCTCTGCTACCGTCCCGCCGGGCAGGCCATGCTCACCGGGATCGACGAAGCCTGAGGAGGGGAGACAAGGCATGCCGATCACAGTCAAGGAAGTTGTTGAGGCGGCGGCCCGCCTTGTCGGAAGTACGGCCAACTTGGAGGACGAATCTTCGGAGGAAGTCCTCCTCTTGGTCCGCTGCTTCAATTTCGTGGAAAACGAGGTCGCGCTCGACTATTTCCCCCTCAAACGGACGGAGGAAGTCGCCGTAAGCGATAAAATGGAGTATGCGGCGCTCTCGTCGGCCCCCGTACACATCCTCCGCGTGACCGATCCTTACGGCTGCGCACTCGCGTTCGAGGCCTTCCCCGCCTACCTCGACCTCAAGGGGTACGCGGGCAGCGCCAACGTGACTTACGCCTACGCCCCCGCCGCAAAACGCCTCGGGGAGAACTCCGACTTTGCGGGCGCCGTCTCGGCGCGGCTGCTCGCCTACGGCACGGCGACTGAATACCTGCTCGCCTGCGGCAGACTCGCGGAGGCGACGGTGTACGACGAAAAATACCGCGAGGCGATCCGCGCGGCAGGGCAGACCCGCAGGCCGCTCGCCATGCGCAGCCGGAGGTGGATATGATCCCGCTCAAAAAGTTGACCATACCGCGGCCCACGCACCGGGCCCTGCGGATAGGGCTTGAGGAGGGCGGGCGCGTGTTGTGGCGCAAGCTCTACGGCTTCCGGCGGGAAGGGGGCGCGCTGATCCCCGCCGAGACGGCCGAGCCGCTCCCCGTCTCCACCTCGCTCCGCGGCGCAAAGCGCATGTTCTCGGCCGAGGGGAAGCTCTTCATCGGCATGAACGGATTCTATAGCGTCTATCCCGATGAGGGGGCATTCGCGGGCATGGGTGGCCTCAACGGCGTCATTTCCTATTGGGGAGAGGACGGCGTGCGCGATTTTTACCTGCTGTGGGATACGGGGATGACCCGCTACCGTTCGCCGGAGCAGTTCGGCGGCGTGGAGGGTGCGGCGGGCGGGGACTGCATGGCGGTCCACCGCGAGCGCGTGTTCATAGCCAAGGGCAGCACCCTGCGCTATTCCGTTCCCCTCGGTCCCACGCAGTTTTCCGAGGAAGGGCGGTGCTCCGGCTCGGTGGCGCTCTCGGGCACGGAGGGGAACATCCACGCCATGATTTCCTTCCGGGACGCCCTCTATTGCTTCCGCGAGCACGGCCTCTGCACGCTCGAAGCGGACGCCGACGACCTCGATTTCCGCTTCCGCCGCGTGCTGTTCGACGGCGAGACGATCTACCCCGGCTCCGCGGCCGACTGCGGCTCCTATTTGGCCTTCCTCACGGAGCGCGGGCTCCACGTCGTCGATGGCTCGGTCCGCCTCGTGCGGACGAGCTTCGGCGTGACGCCCGTCCGCCCCGTACAGGCCGCAGGGTACGCCGGGAAGTACTTCTTCCTCGCCCAAAAACCGGGCGGCGAGGGGTGTATCTACGTCTATGATCCCGTCGCGGGGGACTACCTCATCGAGGAGGAAGCCGAGCTGCTCACAAGCGCTTACGATGGGGTCTACCTCGTACATGGTACCACCCTTTCACGTCTCACGCCGCAAACCATCGAAAAAGAGAAGCGCATTTCGTACCTCCTCGATATCGGCGGGAGCAACGGCGCGCCGCGCATGGTCGCGGGCGTCACCGTCCACGGGAAGGGTAAATTTACGGTCTCGCTCGAGACGGAGGCGGGCCGCATCTCGCGGGAGACCGTCGCGGGAAAGCGGCTGCTCCCGGAGAGATTTTTGCGCGGGGAAACGCTCCGATGCGACCTTACGACCTCCGATCCCGAAGCCGCCGTCGAGGCCGTGACCGTACACTTTCGGGAGGTGTCGCCGTGACCATCGATATCATCGACCTCAGCGATCCGCAGTACGCCGATCTCTCGCCCGTGCAGCTCGCCATGGTGCGGGCGGCGCAGGCCAAGAAGGACGCCGTAACGGCGCAGGCCGCCACCTCCAGGGAGAACCTCTTCTATCATCTCCTCGGCAACGACAATCTGCGCGCCTCCGTCCGCACGCGGGAGGAGGGGGCCATCGACCAAGCGGCCGAGACGGAGATCGCCGTCATCCGCGAGGACCTTCTCTATCAACTCGCCTATGAGGCCCTCGGCTCGGAGGGCAACGAGTTGGGCCCTTACCGCTACCCCGAGAATCCCAATTATAACCTCTCTTATTCCCAACGCTTTCTCGTCGTCCGTGACTATTATATGCACGTCACGAGCGACGCGGCGGCCCGTCTCGAGGCTTACCACATGGATTCGCTCGCCCGCACCTATCTCGGGGACTTCTATTCCACCCTCTACGACCTCCTCGCTTCCTATGTGAAATAAGGAGCCCGCCCCGCCCTCCCGCGTTTCCCGTTCCCATGTATAAATTCCCCCCGTAAAGTCCAAATTAGGGGTATGAAAAAGGGAAAGGACAACCCGCTCGGGAAAACCAAAGAGGAGCGGGAGAGCTGCTTCCCGGAGGCGGGAGCAAGGGGGATCCGACCGTGACGGGCAAGACGCGCGAAAATTATAACCGAAATTATCTCCGCTACGTCAATTCCTTCGATCCGCCCACACAACACTTCAAGACGTGCCTGAGAGCCTTCCTCGTCGGCGGATTCATCTGCTGCGTCGGGCAGTTCTTCCGCATCCTTTTAGAGTACGCCGGCCTGCGCGGGGATATCCTCGCCGGCACGGTCTCCGCGATCCTCATCTTTTTGGGAACGCTGCTCACCGGCCTCGGCGTCTACGACAGGATCGGGAAAAACGCCGGCGCGGGCAGCATCGTGCCCATCACGGGCTTTGCCAATTCCGTCGCTTCGCCCGCCATCGAGTTCAAGACGGAGGGCTACGTCTATGGCATGGCGGCCAAGATGTTCGTCGTCGCCGGGCCCATCATCGTGTTCGGCGTGAGCGCCGGAGCGGCCGTCGGACTCATCTATTTTTTGCTCGGCCTGTAAATTTTCGGAAAACCTTTCGAAAAACAGTTGAAAAGCGGCGGCGAACGTGGTAGAATAGAGGGGAAAAATACGGGAGGAAACCATTATGGCAAAGATCACGGCGGATACGCTCATCGCGGATTGCCTCGAGCTCAACCCCAACGCGGCGGAAATTCTGATGGCTGCGGGGATGCACTGCTTCGGATGCGCCTTGGCGCATGGCGAAACGATTGCCGAGGCGGTCGAAGTGCACGGCAACGATCTCGACGAGCTTCTGAATAAGCTCAACGAAGGCATTTGACCTCAAACCTTTTGCACGCGAGCGGCATGAACGCAAAAGTCGCATGAACGAGAAAGCGGGAAGCCCGCCTCCATCCGGAGGCGGGCTTCATATATATATTGTAAACGCGCGAACTCCTCGCTGTCCCCTCAAGGAGGACAGTCCCTCATACCGACCCCTCGCTCGCGAGGGGGAGTGTATCTTCCCACAATCATCCTGCCCCCGCTCCTCATACCGACCCCTCGCCCCGCGAGGGGGAGTGTATCTTCCCGCAATCATCCTGCCCCCATCCTCATACCGAGCCCTTGCTGTCCCCTCTGGGGAAAGTACCCGCGGAGCGGGGGAAAGGGGTTCGCAGCGGGGAAGGATATGAGCGAACCCCCTCAGTCACTCCGTGACAGCTCCCCCAAAAGGTGGAGCCAAGGGGCCCCCCTCATACCGACCCCGAGCGGAGCGAGGGGGAGTGTATCTTCCCCTCCCTTTCCTCATTTCACTCAATTTCTTACTACAAACTACTCCAAAACAAAAGATTTCCCAAAATTTTTTCAAAAAAGGCATGAAAAATCCTTGACACGGGGGGGGGGTGTAGGTGTTATGATAGTTATGCCTTCGAATGGGCGTGGATAACGACGGCGGCATTGTGGACAACCCAACTGAATCCCGAGCGATGGGTGACGCCGTCATTCTGCCCCGACCGAAGTTTCTATTTGTGATTCTAAGGTCGGCACGAGCCCAAAGGGCGAAGTAGCCGAAACGGCTATACGAAGTCCGAATAGCCCATCCTCGAAGGATCCCGAGGTACGAAGTCCGATTCCGACATCGACCAAGGGGATTCTTCGACTTCGGTTACGCCTCCGTTCAGAATGACGTCGGTGCCGTCCCCCCTTCGAAGAGCAAAGTAAAAAGGAGAAAGTTATGAAACAAATCAAGAAACGCGGCTTTACGCTCGTGGAGCTCGTCATCGTGATCGCGGTCATCGCCATTCTTGCGGCAGTGCTCATCCCCACGTTCATCACCGTGATCGACAACGCGAACAACAGCGCGGATCTGCAGCTCGTGCGCAATATGAACACCGTGCTTTCGACCAATCTCGAGATCAAGGAGAACGCCACGGCCGAAAATCTTCGCAAGCTCTTAAAGGACAACGGCATCGAAAGCAAGGATCTTGTCACGAAAAACGACGACATGGTCATCGTTTACAATAAGGCCACGAATCAATTTGAGCGTGTCAATCTGAAGAAAACGTTCGGCAAAGAGAATACGAGCGGCGAGATCGTTGCAATCGCCGCGACGACAGAGCAGGAGAGTTATCTCGAAGAGCATCCGTATTCGCCCGAAGAGGTCCTCAAAGATCGGATCATCACGAGCACGGGCGGGAATAGTTTTGCGGAAGCTCTCTATTCCCTGCACACGATGACGGACGATTTCAACATGACCAATTTCTTCAGCAAACTCAACACCAAGGTGAAGGGGAAGATCCAAAGCATCATTTCGTCCACCGGCTTTGTGGTTCCGGATGGAGATGGCGGCAGCAAAATCATCATGTTCCAAGCGTCGAGCGGGAGCAGCCAGCAGTGGACCATGATCGAGGGCAAGACAGTGGAAGCGGCCCATCCCACCGGTGTGACGTTCAATGAGACGATCACCGAGGTAAACGTAGAGCTCTTCGCAAATTTTGAGCGTCTTACGGTAGTCCTGCCCGATACCGTGGAAACGGTGACGCGCGAGACCGAGCAGTCGTTTTCTTCGGAGGTGAACTTCGCGGGTAACGTGGATGCGCTTCGGAAGGGATTAAAGGCGGATGACGAGATCCTCCAGAACAACGTCCTCGATCAAACTTTAGACAATGTGAAGTTGGGCGTGGCGTCGCTCGGCGGAGCCATGGCGCAGTCCTACTTCTATGTAGATACGAGCAAGGCGACAGACGAGGAGAAGTTCCTCTATCACACGATCCAAGAAGCGATCGATCGCGCGAAGGAAGCCGGATATTATTCTAATAAGGAAAAGACCGTCGTCCTCACCAATAATAGGACCGCGATCGACGAAGATCTCATCATTCCCAAGAATGTCACGCTCAGCGTGCCGCACTCGTTTGTTCCCGCAGATAAAACGCAACCGGGCGAGACGTTATCTGGCAAAGATTCCTACTATTTGGGTCACGGATACAGCCACGTCTCGATCACTCCGGATGGGCGCATGCTCGGCGGCGGGCACAGCTTCGGGTCCGGCGAAAAGAGCATCGTCGATGACGATAACAATACCATTCATGCGAATTATTCCAGCAAAACATACAAGCAGTTCTCGGTCACGCTCGCTGCGGGAAAGTCGATCACGGTCGAGGCGGGCGGCAAGCTGGTCGTCGGCGGGATCACGTCGTATTACGACCAAAATTATCAAGGCCACACCTCCAATAATTACGCGCAGATCGATATTAGTAGCGAAGGCCAAATCACGATCGAAGAGGGCGGCCGCCTCGAGTGCTACGGCTACATCAAGGGTGGCGCGGTCAATATTGCGGAGGGCGGCTCGGCCATCGAACCCTTCATCGTCACCGACTTCACGGGCGGTTCCAACTGTCTCTCGCTCTACCAGCTTGGCCAGTCTCCCTTCCTTCGGTATGCCATGGTCAATATCCAAAGCACCCTCACCGTGAATTACGGCGGCCAACTCTGGGCGCACTGCAACTTGAAGTCGGGCGCCGGCTATAATACGACCGACGAAGTCGTCATCGGTTATGGCGACAGCAATTCGACGACCAAGGGCCTCATCACCCTCGAAAAGGATAGCGATTCTAAAGTCGTCTGCACGTATAAATTTACGAAAAATGTCACGGGTAGCAACGAATTGACGGACAAAACGAAAAACGACCTCATGGGCGACCTCGGCAGGACGACCGTCCAAATCTATGGCAAGGCGCGCACCGAATCGCTGAGCCTCTTGGGCATGGTATCCACGGCGAGCGTCCTCTTCCCCGTGCCCTTCAACTTCAATTTCGAGATTTTCGGGGAGATGAGCATCCACAATCACTACGTCATCCTCCCGGGCGCAGAAGTCACCGTTCAAGCAAGCGGCACATTGACCGTCGCAAAGGATTCCACTCTCTATGTGATGGACTACCTCAAGCAGGGCGCGCAGATGTCCGGCGGCAAGTTCTATCCCACGGAGGCCGAGCTGAAAGCGGCAGGCCTCAATACCTATGGCAGCCTCACCGTCGATGGCAAGTTCGAAGTGGCAGGTGGCGCCGAGGCGGGCGGCATCATCCGCACGGAGAAGGCTGACGCCACGCTTACGATCGGAGACGCCGATCTGAGCGGAAAGTTCAATATCGGCGGCGTGGGGACCTACGATGCCAATACCTCTTCCTATCTCTTCCCGCTCCGCGTCTTTGATATCGCCACGGTTACTATGAGCGACGAAGATTATCGGCTCGAGGAAGCCATCCGCCTCGTCAACGTCGTCAAGAACAGCACGTATCAATCGGACACCACCACGGAAGCGACGGTAAAGGATCAGACTCCCGTCACGTACTATGTGAAATATAGCGCCTCGTCGTCCGAAGCCACTAACTACTTCACCGCGGCAGGGCAACAGTATTACGAAAAGACGGAGTCCGCCGTGGAGACCTCGTTCGCCGCTTCTTTCGCGTTCCGGCAGACAGGTGGATATGCGGAGCAGGTGGGCGCCTTCAAAGCGTTGGACGGCGCCACGGGCACGGCGGTATCCGACTTTAGCAAAGCCGCAGCCTTGGTGGAGGCATACTATGGCCTCTCCCCCGCAGCGAGAAATCAGGTAAAGGGCTCCAGCGGCGCGGGCTTTGAGATTGGCACCTACAATGAAACGAAGATGACCGATTTGTTTAAGGCCGCCTACCAAGCTGCATTTGCCGAGGGCGCGGGCCTCGATAAGGCGCTCGCGGCATACCATGCCTCGCAAGCGCTCGAGAAGTACTCCGAACACGTCACCAAACTCGTGTCGGAAAAAGAGAAAAACGCGGTGAAACAAATCGGCACCGCGGCCGAGATGCAGATCCTCTTCACCGTGTCTTATAAGACGAGCGATGCGTCGAAGTATACGGATGTCGATACTTCGTTCCTGACCCTCCCCGAAGGAATGTCGTTGCAAGATTATACCAGCACCGAGGGCGACATGACCGTCATCTACTTCATGGCCAGCATGGCGCCTACGGGAATAGAGGTGAAAGATACGAATCAACAATCGTGTGGAACACCCGATCCCGCAGGTACGCTTCTCTATGCTGCATGGAATACGTACGTAGGGCATTACGAATGTTTCAAGAGTGATACCGGTGGGACTGTTACCTCAATGAAAGGTATACAGAATATCGATGTTACGTTCACCTTGTATAGCGATATATCCTTACTTTTCGCACGGGATGCGCGTCCGGCGGACGAAAATAAGACGCAGTGGACACAATTTAGTTCTTATTGTAATCCCGATCCTAGTCTCGATATAGATAGAAACAGCAATCAGAATAAAGGATTTGAACAACCACTTCATGTTGCGGAATCCCAAAAAGTAACCTTCGATTTGAACGGATATACGGTAACATTTGCTTCAAATACTCTGAGCTCAGGCATGAATCTAAATGGCAGCAATGTACAAAGCCAACTTGTAAGTGTAGATCACGACGGTACTTTGACGATAAAAAATGGTACTTTTGAAGCAGAAAATCTTCCGATGCCCAGCAGCCCTTCGAATGTTCAGGATTCTACGCACTATTATATACAATCTTTGGGGGAACTGACGGTGTCGAATCTTGTGTTGTGCACGTACAATACCAACGCTCTAGCCCAAAAAAGTTTGAGTCTTAACGGTATCAGATCGTATTATGTAGACGAGGAACCAGATGGCATTTTCGGCCCGGGTCATCCAGCATATTATGGTGACTTAACGGTCAACGGCTTAACGATACAAGGGGATGTCTACGGCGTAGGAATTGCCATCGAAGGAGGTTCTGCGCAAATCGATAACGCAAATATTTATGCACAGACCGGTATCAAAGTTACGGCTACCGCTACAGAGGGGGGCAAAGGTGTTCAGATTAAAAACACTACGGTTAAAACTTGTTTCGGTCAAGCCGTAAAACTAAATGCTACAAAAGATATTCAGATCGATACGATCGAAGGGTGCAAATTTTACGGGAGTTATGATTCAGACAAAGCATTGGATATTACAAGCACGGCAGGTACAACAATTACGATCAACAAGATCGTGGATAGTTCGTTTGTGAGTCCCGGAACGGCGATTTTCGTAAAGGGCGCTTCGGATGCGGCAAAAGTTACGATCAAGGAGATCACGGATTGCGTTCTTGCGGGAGATAGAGCTGCTTTGAACGGAACAGGGAATCCCGCTACGGTCGGCCTCGACCTCCAAGCGTATGCCGTTGTGGAGAAGATGATGAATTGCACCGTAGTGGCCTCGACGACCAATAACAAGGCGACGGCCCTCTCTGTGGGCGCGAATTGCTCTCTCAATTTGGTCTGCGCGGGCGAGGACAACAATTGGTTCGCGGCCGAGGGCAACGGGGAATCCAAGCTATTTGTCGGCAGCGGCACCGTGACGGTGCAGGTGGGAACAGGTTCGCCTTCGGATGGCGTTTCTGCAACGGACTTTGATATTTCGAATACCCCGGCGAATTTCTCTTCCGCTACGGAATTCCACGGCGGCTACGATTGCTATAAGCTCGTCATCCCGAAAGAGTCCGCCTAAAGAATCCCGCCTCGCGCAAGGCCTACCCCCTTCGGGGGGAGGCTCCCGCGCAGCGGGTGGTGGGGGGTCTCGGCTCCCCCTCTCGGGGGAGCTGTCACGGAGTGACTGAGGGGGTTCGCTCATGAGGGGCCTGCGAGAGCCCTCGGCTCCACCTTTGGGGGAGCTGTCACGGAGTGACTGAGGGGGTTCGCTCATATTGCACCTTTCTGCAAACCCCTTTCGGCCCTACGGGCCACTTTCCCCAAAGGGGACAGCGAGGGGGCTGCCAGACATTCTAATAACGTCATGTTGAGCGTAGTCGAAACATCCGCCTTATTATAAATATGGTGAGACCCTTCGACGGAACTCAGGGTGACGTAATTTAGAACGCTTCGTCGCTCTCGCAATGACGGTATTAGAACGCCTCGCCTTCCTCATGATGGCCGCAGACACCTCCCATCTCAGACATGGTATGGCCGTTTGTGCTCTAAACGCCATCGCCGTGGGGCTTCCACGGAAGCCCCACGGCGATGGGAAAAATATTCTTGCTCCCACACTTCGAAAGCAGACGGACTCTTCTCCTCTGTACGTCTGCTTTTGGGGTCGGGAAATCCTCTCTGCCCGCGCGGGCTGGGTTCGGACTCTTTCTCCTCTTTGTCCGTTCCTCCCCGCGCCCGCAGGGGGGATCTTTTTATGCCCTTATGATCCCCCTCATACCGACCCCTCGCGCCGCGAGGGGGAGTGTATCTTTAAGGATTCGACGGAGCCAAGATACACTACTTCGCGCTACGCGCTCGTGCCGACCTTAGAATCACAAATAGAAACCTCGGTCGGGGCAGGCTACGCCCTCGGTATGAAAAGATACACTCGCCTTCGGCTCGGTATGAGGGTTGGCTCCCCAAGGGGGACAGCGAGGGTCAATCCTTCTCAAGGGTTCAGGTTGTGGTGCGGGGGGCGAAGCCGGGGCCGCCGGGGCCGCCGGGGCCGGGGGATCCGCCGGGACGGCCGATGCCGCCGGAGGAGCCGACCGTAGTAATGATTCCCTGCACGGTAAACTCGCACAGGTTGCTGTCTCCGCCGTAGATCCTATAGCTCTTCCCCTGCGCAAGTTCGAGGCAGGAGAGGATGACCGACTGGCACGCTTTCGGCGTTTGGAAGGTGAAGAGCGCGTTCCCGTTTTCATCCGTCAAAGAGAGATTGGTCCCTGCCGCGATCGACCGGCTTTGCGCGAACGAGACGACGTTTTGCGTGGAATTTTGGGCGGGCGTCTCGACCATGCCCAAAGAGCCGACGGCAAAGAGGTATCCGCCGGTGACGACCGTCCCGCGCTCGGAGTCGATGGAGCAATCCATATTGCTCGTGGGGCCGGCGACATACGTCTCTCCGCCCGAAATCAGGATGGTGCCGTTGGAGTCGATCCCGTCGCCGCTCGCGTCCACATAGACCTTTCCGCCGCTGATGATGACGTGCTCGGTGATACCCATGTCGTTGCTTGCGGCGTTGATCCCGTCGTCCTGCGCCGTGATTTGCACCGTGCCGCCCGTGATCTCCACATAGCCGCCCTCGATGCCCTCATAGCTCTTGGTTACGGTGATCTCGCCGCCCGAGATCTTGGTGAGAACGTCGCTCGTGAGGGCGTCGTCGGAAGTGGAGATCGTAAACGTCCCGCCGCGCACCGAGAGCGTCCCGCTGTTGGCGTGGATCGCGTCGTCCGTGCTGTCGATCGTAAAGGTGCCGCCCTCGATGAGGATGGAATAATCTCCCTCCGTGACGGCGATCTCCTTCTCGGAGTCGCTCGGATCGGGATACTCGATTTCCCCGACCTTGATGCCCTTGCAGCCCTGCGCAAGCCCATACATCGTGTCGCGCCCCATGTAGTCGGAGGCCACCTTTTGGTAGCCGTTGCCGCTCTTGATGTAGCGGAAGTCGTCGGCCGCGAGCCCATACTCTGCCCGATTCTGCGCGTTGTCCTCCACGAACTCGCCCGCCGTCTTGATATCGTATGTGCCGCCGTCGAGGTAGACCACGGTATCGGCCTGGATGCCGTCGCCCGCCACCGCGCAGGAATAATCTACATTTTTGAGATAGACATAGCCTTCTTGGGTCGTGAAGGCGGTCGTCTCGTCGTCGCACTCCGCGTGGATGCCGTCTTTTCCCGCGGACGGGACGTCGATCGTACAATCGGAGGCCGAGACGGAGAGGGCGGAGACGGCGTGACTTCCGGCCGTGAGCGTGAGAGAACAATTTACGACGGTAAGTTCTTTGGAGACCTTAATCGCGTTCTTGCCCGTGCTTGTCACCGACAAAGCGCCGTCCCCGTTAAAAGAGAGAGAACCGCCTTTGATCTGAACGGCGTTCTCCCCCTCGGCGGTGGAAACGATGGAATTTTCCCCGATAAGCGTGATGACGACCTCCGCGCCCTTGTTGGTCGCGCCGTCGAGAGCGATCCCTTCGGCCGTCGTGATCTTTGCGCCGTCGAAAATGAGGTGCAGCTTCAAATTCTTTGCGCCGACCGCGATCCCGCCGTAGTCGCCGCGGAAGAGGTAGCTCCCGCTCTCGGAAATGGAGTAGACGCCCTCCGTCGGTTCGGCTGCGACGGCCCCTTCCGAGGAGGTGTCGCCCGCCAAATCGGCAAAGCCGCCGTCGGAGAAATCCTCTTTTACGCCACCCGTCACGTCCTCGGCGCTATCCGCGATCTCACCCGTGCCGCCCCCGCCGAGGAAGTCGCCGGGGTTTGTGAATGGTTTCCCGCCGCAACTCGCCAAAAGGCCGAGGGACAGGGCGAGCGCGGGGATCAAAAATGTGATTCGCTTCATCATAGTGAGAATTATAACAGAAAAACGCCGAAAAATCAAGCGGAAGGAGGGGACTTTTCGCGACGGAGCGCAAAAATTTATGAAAATTCTGCCGATATCCTTGCAAAAAATTGATTCGTATGATAAAATGAAGAGGCTTGATCTCTTCCCGTGGGGGAGCCCATCCCCCGCCGGACGGACCTTTGTAGACATCGCTGTATCCCGCGTTTCGGGCATGGGAAGGAAGCGATCAAGCGACCGATGGGGATACGCATGCGGGCATCCTTTTCGGACGCCCTTTTTGATTCCGCAATTTTGAGGAGGAACCATGCAAAAAAGAAGCAGCCTGTTTTTCGTATTGACGGCGATCGTTTTGATGCTCGTCTCCCTGACCGCCTGCGGCGATCTCTGCAATCACACGCTCGTCTTTCGGGAGGGCGTCGCGGCGCAGTGCGAGAAGGACGGCACCCTCGCCCACTACGAATGCACCCTGTGTGGCGCGCTCTTCGCGGACGAAGAGGCCACGCAAAAGCTCACCAAGAGCGAGATCACGGTAAAGGCCCCCGGGCATGTGTATACGACGGGCTCCAATTGCGACGTCTGCGGCGCGCCCTGTCCTCACCTCAATCGCGATGGGGATGGCGTCTGCACCGCCTGCGGCGCCGCCTGTCCCCATGAACATTACACCGACGGCCGCTGCGACGAATGCGGCCATGCCTGTACCCATGAGGAAAACGGCCAAAAGCTGTGGGCGGATGGCGTCTGCACCGTCTGCGGCGCGTCCTGCACCCATGTCTGGGACAAGGAGAGCGGGCAATGCACCGTCTGCGGCGTCCTCTGTGCGCATCCGGAATGCGAGGAGGAGGTGATTTCCGCCAATTGTTTGGAGGGCAGCACCGTCACAAGGACGTGCAAAACTTGCGGCCATGTCGAACAGGAAGTTTTTCCCGCGCGCGACAGCCACGAGTATGACTACGAAGAGGGCACCCATGTCGAGGGGGACTGCGCGCATAAGGGCTACACCGTCTACCGGTGCAAGTACTGCGAAGCGGAGGAGACCGCGGAGGACGGGGAATACGGCCCCCATAAATACGAGCCCCAAGCGGAGAAGGAGTCCTACGTTTGTACCGTGTGCGGGAACGCATGCTATCACGAGAGCTACCGCGACGGCTTCTGCACCGAGTGCCATAAGCCCTGTAAGCACGATTGGGCCCAAGGGGACGATGGCGCGGGCGGCGTCTGTACCGTCTGCGGCATGCAGTGCCGCCACGAAGGCAACAGCGGCTGCGTCTGTACCGTCTGCGGCTTCCAATTCCGGGCGCACAGGTTCACGTCGGACGGCGTCTGCGTCTACTGCGGCGCGGTCCATGAGCACCGGTGGGGGCATGATGGCTTCTGCGTCGGCGGCATGAACGGAAACGACGAAGGCTGCGGCTTCCTCTTCTTGTGCGCGCACGAGACATGTTCCTACACGGTTTACGTCGATGAAGAAGGCAAACAGCAGGATAACCGGCAGGGGGATCGCTATCCGCACGAAGACGGGCACTGCTGCCTCACCTGCGGCCAGATCCTTTCGCACAACTTTGTAAATGGCGTCTGCGAGGACTGCGGCTACAAGTGCGAACACTCGTGGGAGTGGACAGGGGGACCCGACGAGGACCCGTTTGAGTTCTGCTACAAGTGCGGCATGGGGTGCGATCACGTGAGTCACTATGCCGATCCCGAGGGCACCTGCACCGTCTGTCACACGCGCGTTGGGCATACCATGTCCGAGGATCACCGGTGCACGAGCTGCAATTATGTGTGCACGCACTCCTTCCACGACGCCTTGGGGAACTGCAGCGTCTGCGGCAAACATGTCGGGCACCAATTCGAGGAGGACGCCAACAACGGCACGCGGGTGTGCACCGTCTGCTCGTATCGCTGCTTCCACCTCGCCGCCGACTTCAGAAAGGGCGAACCTTGCTCCGTCTGCGGCGCAAAATGCCCGCATTATATGGATGAGACCGATACCTGCGTGCTCTGCAAATTCCATTGTACCCACGAAGCGTGGGAATCCGGCCGGTGCAAAGTATGCGGAAAGGAATGCGCGCACGAGACGCATACGCAAGACGGGAAATGCCCTGTCTGTGGGTCTGCATGCAGACATGGTCCCTACAAAGACGGTCAGTGCACGGTTTGCGGCAAGAAATGCGACCACGATTGGGACGACCGGGGCGGCACGTGTTTTATCTGCGGAATGGCGTGTACGCACGAATACGGCGAGGACAAATATTGCCACATCTGCGGCATGGGGTTGGAGCACTGGCACACGTTTATCTATGGCGGCGACGGCATTTGTACCGAGGAGGGTTGCAATTATCATTGCAGGCATCGCAATTGGGGCACCACCGGGGTGTGCAACGACTGCGGCTATCAATGTGAACACGATTGGCAGTATGAGGTCTCTTCCGGATCCGGCATAAGCACCTGCAGGCTCTGCGGGACGTATTGTGAGCATTCCTCCTATTACGATACATCGTGGATGTTCATGGACGGCGTATGTATGACCTGCGGCTGGAAGTGCACCCATACTTACAACGATCCCAACGCCGAGCAATTCGGCGGCTATGATCCCGCAGTGCAACATCGGTGCGGATTCTGCGGGCATTTGGAGGACCACAGCTGGGTGGACGACGGATCCGGCGAAGACATGGTATGCTCCGTCTGCCATCGGTACTGCGATCATGGCAGGCAGGTGGGGGAAGATTTCTATGGCTCCAAGTTTGAAGACGGCGTCTGCACCGTCTGCGGCTGGGAGTGCGACCACGGCCCGCATTCCAATCATATCGGCTCTTTCATGGGCTGGGTTTCCGATACCGGCTTCGATACGGAGGATCGGCTTACGCACCGCTGCGATCTCTGCGGAATGGAGCAGGAGCATCGGTGGACATCGGATGCCGACACCCATTCCTGCGAGATCTGCCACATAGACCGTGAGTCGCACGATTTCAGCATGGGCACGGGCGCTTGTATGCGCTGCGGCTACCAATGCAAGCACCCGCGCGTTTCGAATGGGTATTGCGAAGTCTGCGGCATGGAGCTCTCCTCCGCCATGCTCTTCCCCCTCGGGGATAGCGCCGTCTCCCTCGCCGGCTCTTCTTCCCTCCCCGCGGATATTCCCTCCGACCTACCCCCTCGGCGCGAACAGGCTTAGTTCCTCCCGCCTCCCGGCAGTCATTCAACCGTAAGAAGCACATCTTCCGCTTCACAATATCGCAATACAGCGAGACGGACTTCCCCACGGAAGTCCGTCTCTTTGGTTGAGCATCATCCACTTAAATTGAAAATTTTGTTTGTGGTATAACTTGG
This sequence comes from uncultured Clostridia bacterium, assembly GCA_947588985.1. GTDB lineage: Bacteria > Bacillota > Clostridia > Christensenellales > Borkfalkiaceae > Gallimonas. The sequence continues at coordinate 3,948 of CANQBG010000015.1, read as the reverse complement.
CGAAGTTCCGTCAAACAGTTTGGATCTCATAATCCTCATTTAAGCAAAATATTCGAGCGATTTTCTCGAGAATGTTCCGAGTATTGATCTTTTCATCGAGGAAAATCGTTGCTTTTCCGTCTTTGATCCAAACTCTGCCGCGCGGGAAATGCTCATAATCGTACTTCCTCAATGCGGGATATTCAGCGACAACTTCCTCCCAGATTTCGGAATGCCCTCTTGTATCATCGAAACGGTGAATGAGTTCAAAGTCACCCTTGTCTTTCGGAATCATCCAAAATACGCCCTGTTTCATTTTGTATTCACCGTGCCTGCAAGCATTCTTTGTAAAATTCTAATTGTTTCATTAGTGGGGCGACCGCCGAAAGGCGTTCCCTTGAAATTCTTTCCCAAAATAATTTTTTGATTATGTCCATTCTTCGCCCTAGAACTTTTGAGAATATAGACTCCTTTTGTCCTCGGATCGACATCAACTTCTTCCAAAGTGACATCGGTATGAATTTCAAAGAAGACGTCTTTGGCGACGGAGATCAAAATGACATCGGGGCACAAATACTTTATCAGGTTTTGATGCAATGCCATTCCTCTCGCTTTGAGTTGCCATTGAACGTCGGAAGATAATTTCCCGAAAAACGGGTCTGTCGCGAACGGCGTATAGGCATCGGCGTGAAGCGCAATATTACTGTAGCCAGCTTGATAAAAACTTGCGCCGATCCCCTGTAAGATCTTTTCATATTGTTTGAAAAAGCTAAACGGATTGACGTAAAAATACTCATTCAGCGTGGAATATAATTCGTTCAGATTGTTTTCGTCGGGCGACGACAAATCGATGTACTTGAAACGTGGATTTTTTAACGGTGTTTTGTCCTTTTCCAAAAACTCATGCCAAGAGGGGTTTAAGCCCACGGTCACGATCTTCACGGGCGACGCCTGATATCTTTCGAGGTCGCCGAACCAAATAATCGGGATGGAATTTTTAACGATGTAGCTTGACATCGTTTTATCGCCAATTATTTGATTGAAATCGTCGCAGTATTGTTTCATGATGTTTTCCAATGTGTTATCCATACGAATCTCCTTTGTCGTCATCATTATATCACTTTCGCATGAAGTTTTCAAGTCCCATTATAATGCCGTTTGAACCAAAATAAAATACTTGGCGCTTTGGTTTTCGCAGCGGCGCATAAATATTACGAAAGAACCTAAATCAAACACTTGCGTGTTCAAGTTAGGCTCTTCGTGGTTGAGGTGGGAGACTTGAACACGCGACCTCTTGGTCCCTTCGTCGCCGCAAGAGTGCATTTTACGCTTTTCTTGCGAAAAGCTCAGTTTCGCCCTCTGCGGCTCCTTTTCCCGAAAAATCTCGCTACGCGATCTTTTTCGGGAGCCCTTTATTCTTGGTTAGGGACGGCAAGAGACCGCGGACAAACCGCATCGCAATACAAAACAAAGCACGGACAAAAAGTCCATGCCTTGTTTTGGTTGAGCACCTTGTGCGTAAGTTGAATTATTGATTAGTAAATCTTTTGCGAAAAGCAGGATGAATATCAAATCGAGAAGATACAAAATTAATAGATGTGTCTTGATGATACATTTTGTATCTATCAAAATGTGAGGCACTTACTTTACGTAGAAATCCTATTCGATACAAAATGATTACTGCTTCTTTTGCAGTTGCTTGTGTGTTAGTGGATAAATAGAATATAGTTTCATTTTCTTTCAGACCATTTAGGTGTTTTAATAATTCAGGACAAGTCCAATCCCAAGTTCGTTTTGCTCCAATAAAGGAATCGATGCACTCCCCTAAATTTCTATATGTTTTTGAATATTCTCCAATTAAATCCGATTCTTTCCAATTAGAGTATTTAAGTTCAACAGGAGAAACTATGCTGTCCTCAATTGGGAGATAGGTTTTTTGACTCTCTTCAATTAAAAGCCGACAAAATTGCAACAGCTCCCGCGGTCTTTGAAAAGTTCTAATTATAATATAATGCCAAAATTCATCACTTCTTCCTCCATAGCGTATAGTTTGAGGAAAGAGGTTATTCCATAAGGTAGAAATATCTGGCAATGTATTTGGAGAGGGTAGTCCAAAATAGTAAGCTATTCGCATTGCAATTAACTTGCGAAGATTGAGGAAGTTATTATCATCCCACGTCAATGTTGTAATTTCACTTTTAGAATCAAACAAATCACTTCCTCTAGAAATAACATCATATATATCGCTACGCAAAAATGCAACAATTTTTATGTTGTTATAATCTCTTTTAATTTGTCGAATAGCAAATATTAATCCACGTAGCCAAGAGTTCATTGTGTTTGAATTCACCCACGGCTCATCCAAATTATCAATTAAGACGATAAATTTATTATTTTTAACTATAGCATTGAAGCTTTCCTTAATTGCCAACTTATTTCCTTCATCAAGGTGCAAACTAGATAAATCAAAATCGATTTCACCATATTCGCCTTTTAATCGAGCTCCTTTTAATACCGATAATAATGAATCGGCAAAACGTTTCCATTTATTAGGTTTAATATAACCAGCATCCGAAAGTATTTTTTTAATTTGCGAATCGATTTTATCCTGTTCCGCAACAGATTGATAAATTATTTCGGAAACTATGAAGTCTCTCCACGCGAGTGAAAATTTGAAATCATCATTTACATCAAACGAAACCTGATTCGCCTTTAAAGCGTTTTCAATATGCACAAAATCTTCTCCGTCAAATGCAATTGCTATAGGGATTTCTCCATTGGAAGGCGCTTCGTTTTTTAGCATTGAAAAGAACGCGCTTTTACCAGATCCTTTTCTGCCCAAAACGAGTTCTTTAGCTCCATTTTGAATTTCACTATATTGCCTCGTTTTTACGAAATAATATTGAAGATTAATATCTTCCTGTGCTCGGTCTTTACCAAATAATTTTGCTAAATCAATTTCTGTCACTTTTGTCTTAATTAAATCCATTTCCGACCTCTTGTTTTAATATCAAAATTCAAACTTAACGCTATCCTTATGGGCGATTGCGAATTTTAACTTATCCATTTGGGAATCAAATAGTTACTAATCTCGCCATTTCTTCTTTGATTGCGTCAATCACTTCGATGTTTACGATTATTTTCTTGTCGCCTGATTTGCAGGAGAATAAGTAAAATACTTTTCCGCCATATTGTTGCGTAAACTTTATATGGGTGGAATGTTGAATTTCGCGCTCTTTGTAGATTTCGGGAATGCTTGATACCTGCGATACAGGTTTAATTTGCAAGCCGATGAATTTTCCGTTAATTTCGATATAGAAATCAACATTGAACAATCGGTCCCATTCATCGGGCGCAGGCTTTATGGGAACTTGTAGAATTTCTTGTAATTGCTCATAAATCGTTTTGATCTCACGAACATAGCCGTCGTATGTACGGTCAATAACCAACTCCTTAATGAAGTTAATGCAATCTTCTTCCGTGACCTCTTCTATTTCGGCAACCAAGACCTCCGTAATTTTTACATACAACTTTTTCCCTAATTCAACAATGTGTTCTTCAGAACGAACATTCTCAAAGTAATACGTTTGCCATTCCTCAAGCGATTTCGGCGCACATTTTCTAATCGCCTCGGAGGTTGCCCCAACGTTTCGCTTAAAGTTCAACTGGAATCTGTTTGTTGCGCTGTTCAAGATCCATTCCTTAGCCATTTGCATATACCTCAATAAATTTTTTCTTATATTTGTATTCGATTGATGTATCAACTTCTACATACTTTGTGCGTATCAAATGCACGTTCACAAAAGTGCGGTTATCAAGATACAAATAGCAAAGCAAGTTTCCGTTCTCATCGTATTTGGTAGAATCAAATTTCAGATAGACCTTTCTCTTCCTGAATTTGTCTTGCAAAAATTCTATCGCCTTTTCAGACCAAACAAGATTGGTTTTTACACCGAGTAATTTAACTTT
>CANQBG010000014.1 GCA_947588985.1 uncultured Clostridia bacterium | reverse complement strand
TTCAATGTCGCCTATTCCGATATCAACGAGCTCGCCTATCCCGTGCTCCGTCACCGCATCAAGCTCAACTTCGAGGCAGTTGCGGAGCGCGTCTCCGCCGATACCATCATCGCGATGATCATCGACGAGCTCGGCAAGAAGAACAAGCCCTCCGCGGCGGAGCCCGCAGAAGAGGATCCCAAGAAGAAGCACGGGCTCTTTTCGAAGAAATAAGCCTTTGCGCCTTGGCACAGCTTCAAAGGAGGGGCGTGCCGCAGCGGGCCCTTCCCCGGTCGATAAAATACAGAAAGCATGAAACTTGAGAAACTGAATGATAATTTCTTCAGCCGGCTGGAGACGTTGTCATTGAATTTAAGATCCAACCTCACGGGATATTTCGGAGGGAAGCACCTCGTCAACTCTTACGGACAGACGGTGGAATTTTCCGATTACCGCGAATATCAGTTGGGAGACGATATCCGGAGGATCGACTGGAATCTCTTCAGCCGCTTTGAAAAATATTATCTTCGTCTCTTCACGGACGAGCGGCAGATGCACGTGCAGATCTTTCTCGATTGCTCCGCCTCGATGGGGTTAGACGTCCCCGCGAAGGGGGAGTATGCCGTGATGACGGCCGCCGCGCTCGGCTTTCTCGCCGTGCAGAACATGGATAAACTCACCCTCCACTTCATGCGGGAGGGGGGAGCGGAGAACCCCTTCGGCACCATCGTGGGCAAGAACGCCTTCTTCCGCGCGATGGGGACCTTTTCCGACCTCACGTTCGAAGGAGACGTCGATCTCGAGGCCTGCATCACGGGCTGCCCCAATGTCACCGAGAACAACGGTCTCTCCGTGATCATCTCCGACCTCTGCACCGATTCCGATTGGAAGAAGGCGGTGGACTACCTGTGCTATAAGAAGCGGCAGGTGCTCGTCATTCAGGTGCTCACGCCCGAGGAGCGCGACCCGCTCTACGACGGAAGGCTGCACCTCATGGACTCCGAGGCCCCCGATCTTTCGGACGGGAAGAACATGAAACTGCGGATCACCCGCGCCATGCACGAGGCCTATCGGGAGGCCCTCCGCGACTTCATCGAGGATGCACGGCAATATTGCAGGAAGCGCGGGGCCGGATTTATGTCCGTTCCCACGGACGCGCCCATCGAACGCGTGCTCTTTGGGGAACTTCTGAAGGCAGGTGTGATCTCATGAGTTTTGAATTTTTGCTTCCCCTCGGGCTTTTGGGGCTCCTGGGCATCGTGGCGCTCATCATCATCTATATCATCCGCCCCAACTATCTCGTGCAGCACATTCCCTCCACCTATGTGTGGAAGCTCAGTCTGCGCTACAAAAAGCGCCGCCTCCCCACGAGTAAACTGAGAAATATTCTGCTCTTTCTCTGTCAGGTGTTCATCCTCGCCTCCATCGCGGGCATCCTTGCGCAACCCGCCCTCGTGCAGCACAACGCCTCCGACCGGAACGACGTCATCGCCATCATCGATTCCTCCGCGAGCATGTACGCCGAAACCAACGGCGAAACGCGCTTCATGCGGGCCGTGGATGAGGTGATCGACCTCGCGACGGAGACCTTCGCAAAGGGCGGCATGGTCTCTGTGATCGTGGCGGACGGCGATCCCGAGGATTATCTGAGCCGCCGCGTGGCGCCCGCGGCAAGCGCGCAGCTGCTTTCGGAGCTTCGGGCGCTGCGGGACGACGAACAGGCCTGCTACTACGGCACTTCCGATATCGCCGCCGCGATGAAGCTGACGGAGAAAGTGCTCGAAGAGAATCCCGCCGCAGACATCTACCTCTACACCGACGAGGTGTACGACGAGACGTATGCCGAACAGCTCGAAGAGCGGCGGAACATTCACATCCGAAACGTCAACGACGCCTCCGAATGGAACGGCGCGGTGCTCGGCGCCTCCGTCGAGATCGTGGATACCTACTGCGAACTTACCGTGGAGATCGCCTCCTACAACATGACGCGCGAGATGGACCTCTACGTGGAGGTCTCGGGGCCCGACGTCACGCCGCTCACCCTCGATAAAAAGCCCATCGTCATCGTAAAGCCCGTATTCTGCGAGAAGGATACGGTGAAGAAGATCGTCTTTCGCTACGGCAACGGCGGGGACGAGCCCGATGTTATCTACCACGAGTTGGGCGTGGAAGAGCGGTTCCAGACCTTCCGCTCCATCAATATCTCCCTGCGGACGGGCGGAGATTCGCTCGGCGCGGACGACAGCTTCAACCTCTATGGCGGCACGCTGCCCGTGTTGAAGGTGCAGTATGCGAGCTCGCTCCATATTCCCGCGAACGGCAGCGATAAGGATAACCCCGGCCCCAATCCCTTCGTAAACGGCGCCCTCGGCATGGTGAAGAACGCCTTCTCCCGGTTAAGACGCTACGATGTGCAGATCACGGAGGTCCAGCAGGGCAAGGAGCCCGCGCTCACCGGCTTCGATTTCTATGTCTTTGAGCACGATATGCCCGAACAGCTCCCGACGGACGGCGTCGTGTTCCTGCTCGATCCCAACGTCGGTTGGGCGGGGGCGGGGATCAGCGTCATCTCCGTCAACGACTTCAACAAGACGCTCACCTCGTGCATGGCCAACGTGGACAACGAGAATCACTTCGTGATGAACGACCCCAACGGATTTCGGCTTGTCCCGGACAGGATCGGGGTATCGAGCTACAAGGTGCTCACCTGCGATCCCTCCTACGATATTCTCATGACGTGCGATTCCGATCCCGTGCTCCTCGTGCGCAAGGATGCGCGCAACCAGGTGGCCGTGCTCTCGTTCAGCGTGCATAATTCCACGCTTCCCCGCGAGATCGAGATGGGCGCGCTCTTCTTCAATCTCTTCGATTACTACTTCCCCGGCATCGTTTCCGATTATTCGGCGGAAGTGGGCGGGAGTCTGGAGGTCAATTCCCGCGGCGAGACGCTCTCCGCGACCGGCCCCGCGCAGTTCTCGAAGGAGCTCACCGCGTTTCCCGACGTCGTCTCCTTCTCTCTCCCCGGCACCTATACCTTTACGAGCACCACATGGTATGAGCAGACGCTCGCCGCGCAGGTATTCGTGAAGATGCCCGCCGCGGAGAGCGATATCTTCCGGTATTGCGAATCCCTCGTCGAGCCCGATAAAAAGCTCGCGGGAGGGGACGTCTCCACCAATCTCATCATCTATCTTGCGGCGGCGCTCGTTGCGCTGGCATTTGCGGAGTGGTGGCTCCACACGCATGAGGGGAGGTAAGGTGCAGTGAGTCATTTTCAAATCCAATTTGCCTACCCTTGGTCGGGGTGGTTGCTTTTCCTGCTCATCCCCGCGATCGCCGTGCCTCTCATTCTCCACTTCAGAGTGCCGAAGAGATACCGCCGCACGCGCTATCGCATCATCTCCCTCGTGCTGCACCTTGCGGTGATGGTCCTCTCCGTGTGCGCCCTTTCGGGAATGATCTTCACCTACCATGTGGAGAATCCCGATAACGAGATCCTGCTCCTCGTCGATGTCTCCGATACGGAGGAGGAATCGCAGGAGCGGCGCGATGAATTCGTGCAGGCCATTCTCGAGGGCTGCGGCTACGACGGGTTCAAGACGGGGGTCGTCACCTTCGGCTTCGATCAGGTGTACGCCGTGCCCCTCGGCTACGATACCGCGGGCATGTACGACGCCTATTTGCAGGCGGAAGTGCCCGATACGAGCGCGACGGACGTCGCGGCCGCTCTCAACTATGCGGCCACCCTCTTCTCCGGGAAGGGCTCCTCGAAGATCGTGCTCATCACCGACGGCAAGGAGACCGACGAAGCGGCGTCGTCCGTGATCGGCACCATCGCCGCGCAGGGTGTGCGCGTGGACGTCGTCTACGTCTCCTCGGACTACGACGATACCGTGCAAGTCGTCTCGGTCACGCTCCCCGATTATCACGTCAACGTGGGGGAGGAGTGCACCGTCGGCGTTTCGCTCAGGAGCAAGGCCGCCACGAAGAACGCCGTCGTCGAGCTCTACGACAACGACGTCTTGAAGGAGACGGCCACCCAGACGCTCGATCTCCCGCAGGGGAGCCAGCTCGTCAATTTCCGTTGCGTCTTTGAGACGGAGGGGCTCCACGAGCTCAAAGTCCGCATCCGCCGGCAGGGGGATACCCTCGAGGACAACGACGAATACTATGCCTATCTCTACCTCGAAGTCTTTCATAAAGTGCTCATTTTGGAGCGCTTCGAGGGAGAATCCGCCGAGCTCGTCTCCTTGCTCACCACCAACGGCGCGGAGTACGACGTCGAGGTCAAAAACCTCGTCACGGGCGACGATATCCCGGCCGATATCGAGACGCTCCGGAAATACGATCAGGTCATCCTCAACAACGTCTCGAATGCCGACTTGCAGATCCACGAGGGGCTCGACCGCCTTCTGAATACCTACGTCAACGAGTACGGCGGCGGCCTGCTCACGGTGGGCGGAAGCGAGGAGGAGGACCCGGACACGGCGCATGCCTACAACCGCGAGGACATGGGCGGCTCGCTTTACCAGCAGATGCTTCCCGTGCAGGCGATCGACTATACGCCGCCCGTGGGCGTCATCTTCATCCTCGATACCTCGAGCTCGATGGATTCCAACACGGGGTTCGGCGTCAGCAAGCGCGTGGCCTCCAAGGAGGGCCTCATCGACCTCGTGCGCAACCAGGTGCTCACGGACAGGGACTATTTCGGCCTCATGACCCTCGATACCACCTACAGCGTGGTGCTCCCGCTCACGCGGTTTACCCAGCAAGACGTCATCGTAAACGCCATCAACAGCGTCAACAGCACGGGCGGCACCCTGTATTCGCAGGCCATCGCGCGCGCAAGACAGCTCCTCTTCGAGCTCAAAGAGGTGGAGCGCCGCCACATCGTGATCATCACCGACGGCGAGCCCTCGGGCGACGATAAGGCGAAGTATCTCGACGAGGCGAAGAACTGCTGGGAGACCAACGGGACGACGCTCTCCGTCATCGGCTTCTTCAGCGAGGGGAGCGGGCCCTATCAAGCCATGCAGGAAATGACAAATGAGGATCACGGCCACGGCGAAGTGTATGCGACGAGCGGCCGGCTCAGCGACGTAGCGGAAAAGATCCGCGGGGATCTTCTCGAACACGCCCTGCAGGAAGTCGTGCCCGAGCCCTTCCATCCCATCGTCACCAATTCCCACTCCAACGTCTTTCAGGGCGTGGAATACGGCACGGACAGCGACAGAGACGCCATGCGGGCGCAGCTCGGCGGCTTCTATGGCGTGAAGGTGCGCGACAGCGACTATCTCCTCCTCGAGGGGCAGTATGCCGTCCCCATCTATGCCCAGTGGAAATACGGCGCGGGGAGCGTGGGCTCCTTCATGTGCGATCTCAGCGGGCGATGGTCCTCGGAATTCATGCACGACGACAACGGCCGCCGCTTCCTCCTCAACCTGATCGGCGGACTGATGCCCACGGAGAACATCCACCCGCGGGACATCACCTACACGCTCACGGAGGGGAACTACATGAACCGCCTCAGCGTGGACGCCAAGTTGAAGGAGGGCGAGTATGTGCGGGCGGAGATCGTGCCCGTCGCGGGGGGCGACGCGCTCTCTCTGAATGCGCCGCCCGAGACGCAGGATCCCTCCTTCTACGTCACCGAATATCTCACGGAGCCCACCGGATACAGCGGCTGCTCCTTTGTGATCAAGCGGAGCGGGACTTACCGCATCGTCCTCGAAAAGTGCGCGAGCGACGGGACGGTGCTGGAGACGCTCGAGGCCTATAAATGTTTTTCCTTCTCGAAGGAATACGACGTGTTTGCCGAGGAGGAGGACGCCCCTGCGCGCGATTCGCTCGCGGCCCTTGCGGCGAGGGGGAACGGAAAACTCATCGAGGCCCTCGAAGATCGCTTCGACATCATGGAAGGCTTCGAGATCACGCTCGAACGGCAATTCGACCCCACGATGCTCTTTATGATCCTCGCCATGGTATGCTTCCTGCTCGATATCGTCGTGAGGAAGTTCAAGTTCAAGTGGCCGCACGAGCTCTATCGGGAATATAAGGCAAAGAAGGAACACGGCTGAGACATGCCCCCTGCAAGGAGGAATCCATGAAAAAATTCAATTCAACGCTTGCTCTCATCGTTGCGCTCCTTCTGCTGTTTGTCTTTTCGGCATGCTCGGGTGCGCAGCTGGATGCGCCCGCGGGCTTTTCCCTCGATGAGAACAACGTGCTCTCTTGGGAGGAAGTGGCGGGGGCCCGCAGCTACACCGTGAGGATCCGCGATCTGCAGACGGAGACGGAATCGGAGGCCGTCACACGCAGGACTTCCTACATGCTTTCCGATCTCGCGGAAGGGGATTATGAGATCCGGGTGATGGCCACGGGCGGCAGTCAGAACCGTCTCCGCTCCGAGTGGTCCGCCGTGCAGAACTTCCACAAGGACTATGAAACGGGGCTCATCTATACCCTCATCAACGGGGATACGGAGTATGCTATCTCCCAATCGGGAACGGCGCAGGGGACGGTGCGGATCGAGGACGTCTACCGCGGCAAGCCCGTCACCGCCATTCTTGACGCGGCTTTCCGCGCTTCGGGAAGAGTGGAAAGCGTCGTCGTGGGCGCCAATGTGCGCACCGTCGGCGCCAACGCCTTCTACCAATGCCCGCGGCTCGCCTCCGTGGAACTCCCGGATAGCGTGGTCTCCATCGGGGAGAGCGCGTTTCAGGGTTGCAGCAGCCTCGCTACCGTCCGGCTCCCCGCCCATCTCCGGGAGATCGCTCCCACGACCTTCGCCTATTGCAGAGGGCTCAAGGAGATCTCCTTCGGGGAGGAACTCGTCTCCATCGGGGATACGGCGTTTTATTCCTGCACGGGCCTTGCTTCGCTGACCTTCCCCGATTCTTTGCAGACCATCGGCACGGACGCCTTTTCGGCCTCCTCCTCTTCGGAGGACGCGCTCACCGCGGTGTCCTTCGGCACGGGCCTCGTCTCGATCGGAGAAAACGCGTTTTCCAACCGTCTCAACCTCGCGAAGGCGACCTTTGCCGAGACGGAGGGGCTCGCCATCGGCAGCAGAGCCTTCTATGGGTGCAAAAAACTCGCGGACGTCGCATTTGCGGAGGGGCTCGTCTCCATCGGAAACTATGCCTTTTCGGGGTGCGAAGCGCTCGCGGACGTCACGCTTCCCGCGTCGGTCGTCGAGATCGGGCGCGACGGATTCCTCGGGACGGCGCTCTACCAAGAGCAGGTCTCCCAAAATACCAACGGCGGGTTCGTCTATGCGGGGGACTGGCTGGTGGGCGCCACGCAGGAGAGCAAGGCCGTCACCGATTTCACGCCCGATTCCTTCAAGCAGGATACGGTGGGCATCGCCTCCTCGGTCTTTCGCAACTGCCCCGAGCTCGGCACCGTCCGGCTCCCCGTGAGCTTGCAATACGTGGGGGCGTACGCCTTTGCGGATTCCCCCAAGCTCCGCAGCCTCATCACCGATGAGGGTAGCGCGCTCGAGGAGATCGGGAGCTATGCCTTCTATAACTGCGGCACGCTCAGCAATATCGTCTTTCAGAGAAGGGGCTTAAAGCGCATCGGCGTCTGCGCCTTTGCAAACTGCCTCAGCGTGAGCAACAACCGCGACAACGCCTATCTGCTCGTGCCCGAGTCGGTGGAGAGCATCGGACAGCGCGCCTACTACGGCACCGCGCTCTGGAACGCTCCCACGGAGGAAGGGCTCATCTATGCGGGGAATTGGGTCGTCGGGTACGCGAACATCACGCAGAGTGAAGTGGCGCTTGCCGAAACGGTGGAGGGGATCGCAGACGCCGCCTTTGCAAACTGCGAGATCATCACGGGCGTGCAGAATCTCAACCGCGTCAGCCGCATCGGCCTCGCCGCGTTCTCGGGCTGCACCGCCTTAACGTCGGTCTCCCTCAGCCGCAACGTGCGGAGCATCGGCGCGCAGACCTTCTTCGGCTGTTCCTCCCTGATCTCATTGGGGACGGCGCTTCCCCGCCAGCTCGAAGAGGTGGGCTCCCTCGCCTTTGCGGGATGCTCGGCGCTCACGTCGCTCGATTTCTCCGTCACCGCGCTCAAGACGCTCGATGTGGGCGCCTTCTGGGGCTGTGCGAGCCTCAACAGCGTGACCTTCAACGAGGAATTGGAGACGGTCGGCCCCTATGCCTTCTGCCAGTGCGCCGCCCTGCCTTCCGTCCTCTTGCCCGCCTCCGTCACCTATGTGGGGGAGCGCGCCTTCAGCAACTGCGATTCGCTCGCGGAGCTCGATCTCGGCAGTGCGGAGGTCATCGGGGCCCTTGCGTTCAGCAAATGTCTTTCTTTGAAAGAGCTCACCCTTCCCGCCACCGTGAAGGAGGTGGGGGACTACGCGTTCTTCCGCGCGGGGATCGAGAAGATCCGCTTCGCGGAGGGGCTCGAGCGGATCGGCGTGTGCGCGTTCTACAGGCTCGAGGGGCTCTCCTCCCTGTCGCTGCCCGCCAGCCTCCGCTCCATCGGAGAAAATGCGTTCCGCGACTGTGTGCGGCTCGGCTCCGTGATCATGCGCGGAGAGATCGACTACATCGGTCCGCACGCGTTCTATCGTTGTTTGAATATGACGGTCTATTCCGCCGCCCCCATGACCGCCTCCGCGGCATGGGACGGCCTGTGGAATTCCTCCTTCCGCCCCGTTTTCTGGGGTTGCACGCTCGATGCGGAGGGGAACGTAAGCAGCGTCACGGCGGGGCAGGTATCCAATCCCTATGCGCGGTTCGGGGCAGTCGCGCCCGAGAAGCAAGGCTATGCGTTCGCCGGCTGGGCTACCTCCGAGGAGGGGGAAGCGGCATACGACGCGCAGAGCTGGCGGGAGGCCGCCGAGGGCACGGTGCTCTATGCCCTCTACACCGCGGACGGGGAAAATCAGTAAAGTCGAAAGGAGATATCCGTTATGAAAAAGATGAAAAAGGGGCTCGCCTACGTTTTGATGACGGCGCTTGCCGTTCTGTGCTTTGCCATTGCGGCATGCGCGAGCGGCATCACGTTCAAATTCGTGACGAACGGCGGCGACCCGCTGAGCAACATGAGCGTGGCGAAAGGGGAGGAGGTCACGCTTCCCACCCCCGTGCGCGAGGGATACAGCTTCGAGGGCTGGTTTGAAAACGCAGATCTCTCGGGCGATCCCGTTTCGGAGAAACAGACGGCAGAGTCGAGCCGCACCTTCTACGCCAAGTGGGAGCAGATGTACCTCGTCACCCTCGAGGTGGACGGAGGGAATGTCCCCGCCACGTCGTTTTATCTGAAGAAGGGGACCAATCTGAGCACGGCGCTCAAGGAGTACGTCCCCACCAAGGAGAACTTCCTCTTCGGGGAGTGGCTCTATGAGGGCAAGGCGCTCCGCACGACGGAAACGATGCCCGAGGCGAACATCACGCTCACCGCGCATTATATGGTCGGCTACACCGTGGAGCGCTACCTTCAGAGCTTCGACGACGCCGCCGTCTACGAAAAGAGCGCGGAGAGCTATGTGGGCTACGCGTATGTGAGCGACGCCGTCTTTGAGATCGATCCCGAAACTGTTGCGCCCGAGGGGTACGTCGCCGTTTCGCATGCGGGCGAGCTCACCCAAAAAGTGCTCAGCGGCACGCCCTCCGAAAACGTCTTTACGATGTATTTCGACCGCGCCGAGGTTCGCATCCTTTTGAGCTCCAACTATCCCGACGGGGAAGAGGAGACGGTGGAGGTCCGCGGCCTGTACGGCGAGAAGGTGCTTCTTCCCGAGAGCACGTTCTATGCGAGCGGATATTGCCTGACGGGCTGGAGCAAGTCCCCCACGGGCGAGGACGCCATCCCTTCCAACTATCTGAATACCTTCCTCTTCGGCGGAACGGAGGAGGAGCCCTATTCCTACGAGCTCAAGGAGGACGGCGTCCTCTATGGCGTGTGGGTCAAGGGCTATATCGATAACTTCGAGAGCCTCGACTACATCTATCACTTCTCCGCCGAGGACGAGGCGGTCTATCTCGAGCGCGCCGGCGTATTCTTCAAGGGTGAATACGACGCGGCGCTCCACGGCTTCGCCTTCTACTTTGGCGACGATCCCGAGCCCGTCCTCGAAGGCATCTTCCACGACGAGACCGGTACCTTCGTCTACTATGTGACGACCCGCCAGCGCAATCTTTCGCTCTATGTGATGGGGACGGGGCTCGATGCCAACACCGTGCTCATCCTCGATGAGTATGACCACGTCCGCTATACGCGCAGCGAGGACAACGGGCAGGGCGGCAAGACCGTCGTCGAGGAGTCCACGGGGACGTATGCCTATCTCGGGAATGCCGAATATGAGGCGACGTTTACGGACGGCGCGCTCGCCGGTACCTCCTTCGTGTTCATTCAGGGGATCGCCACCGTCAACAACGTGAATACGCCCGTATACAGCGTGCGCGACGAGGCCGCCTATTCGATTGGCGTCCTCGATTACGTCGCAATGTATCAGGGCTCGCCGCTTGTCTACCCGCAGCACCTCAATGCGTTTACGTTCGACGGCTACGGCGTCGCGGCGATGAACCTCGGGACGTCCGTCGCGAATTACTACTATCGGTTCTCCGAGCAGGGCGATACCTTCTACCTCTATGATACGAGCACGGGCAGCCTTCTCGAAGTCTGCAAGATCGTGGAAGTCGCGGGCCAGAAGGCATATTGCACCTACAATGAGTCCTTCGACAACACCTTCACTTCGGGGACGGAGACGCTCACGCTCGACGGCCTCTACAATGCCACCTATGCGGGCGATACCGTCGTAAAAGGATATTATACCTACACGGCGTCCGCGTTCGGCGGCTATATCGTCACCTTCTACGCAGGGGCCGCCACGCGCATCTTCCACGTCTATGCGACGCAGGAGCTGGTGGGCGAGCAGGTCGTCGTCTCCTATCAGTTCACGGAGAAAGGCCCGGGATATAGCGAATATTACTATAAAGATGACCAGGAGGGCGTCTACTATCACTATGCGCCCCTCATCGTGCTCGACGAGAGCAAGGCAGGGGAGTTCTCCCTCTATGCGATCGATTCCGCCAGCACGACGGCCCGCATCTTCGTGAAGGTCGCAGAAGGCACCTATGCGGCGGAGAACGGAAAGCGCCGCGCCACCGTCACGCAGTATTTCGAAGGCGTCTCCTACCGGGATACGCCCATCGACATCTCCGGTCTCAAGGAGATCGTGTTCGATACGGCGTACATCAGCACGTCGAGCGCCGTAAGCCCCATCGCCTATTGGTACGCCGTGACCCGCGAGGAAGGGGACCCGGAGACCTACGATACCGTCTACCGCGAACAGGAGGGCGAATCGAGCCTCTCCTCCACCCTCACCCTGATCGCAGGCTTTGCGGTGCTTACCTTTGAGGTGGACGGCGAGCAGGTAGAGCTCATCGGCTCCTACACCCGTGCGGACAACATCCTCGTGCTCATCACCTCGGAGGGCAACCTCGCGCTCGAGATGAACGATGAGGACCACACCTACATCATCCTGAGCTCGCTGCTCGGGACGGTGTACGCCATGGGCGAGGACGGCATGGGGACGCGCCTCGAATACATCGAATTCGACGGCAAGGACGGCGCGGTCTACACCGTCGTCACGCCCGCCGAGACCGAGGGCGAGGACGCCACGGTCACGAGCTACTATGGGACGTTTGCCGCTACGGGCAATGTGACGGCCTTCGGCGCCACCATCTATCGGTTCACGGGGAAGCTCGCGGGAGAAGCGGACGGCGAGACGAAGGAGTTCGACTTCCTCCTCATCGAAATCAACAGCACGCGGCTCTTCACCAAGCACAACGCGGCGTATGAGGGCGAGTATCTCAATGAAGAGGAGGGCGCCACGCTTACGCTCGACGGATACGGGTTTGCGGCGAGCCTCCGCGTCGGCCGCAACCTTGTGAACGGCTACTACTACGTCCACGACAAAGAGCGCAATGTGATCTGCTTCATAACGGACAGCCTTTCGTTCTATTTCGACGTCACCGACGATAAGACCTTCGTGCAGCGCGGGAACGAGTTCGCCTCCTATCTTCTCATCCACAACCAAGGCTTCGGCGGCGACCTTCTCGACCTCGACGGCCACGGAAACTTCTCCATCTACACGCTCGAGGAGGGCGAACGGCAGGAGCGCTACGCCGGGAAGTATACCTATGAGATCATCGGGGATACGGCGCTCTTCACCCTTGTCTTTGACGAGGGCTCGGAGAGGCACACCGTCCGCGGGATCCTCAGCTCCGTAACGCTCGGCTCGGGCACGAATGCCGCCAGCTACAATGCCTTCGTGGTCTACGACGAGGAGATCGTCAC
Organism: uncultured Clostridia bacterium; assembly: GCA_947588985.1. Taxonomy (GTDB): domain Bacteria; phylum Bacillota; class Clostridia; order Christensenellales; family Borkfalkiaceae; genus Gallimonas. The sequence continues at coordinate 23,936 of CANQBG010000014.1, read as the reverse complement.
CATTCTCGTCTATGAGGAAGAGCTCTCCGTGCTCGCGCTCGACGGCTTCGGAAACGCCATCCGCTACAACGATCTCGGCCTCCCCGAGCTCGGCCAATATGTGCTCATCAACGAGTATCTCTTCTACTATGTGAACAGCGCGGGAACGGACGCCTGCATCTATACCTACGACCTCGAAAAGGGCACGGCCGTTCCGAGCGACTTCACCCCCCGCAGCTACTTCACCCAAGATCTCGACGCAATGGTGTTCTATAGCTATGGCTTCATGATCTACGGCGGGGAGACGCAATACTACTATAACATCAAAGGCCAGAAGGTATATCTCTATCACCGCGACGAGAGCGATCCGCAGGCCAATCAATACGGCTTTGTGGAGGAGGAATTCGGCAGCTTCGGGCCTTCGATCACCTGGAAGGAAAAGACGTATTTCCTCACCAACGGCTATCAGCTCATGTTCTCGCGCGAGGAGGACAACAAGGAGATCTACCCGCTCACGGCGCGCGACGGCAGCAAGGTGCAGCTCGAGAATCTCACCTTCACGCCCACGGGCGCGACGGAATTCCGGGTGGCGGGGAGCGTCGTCATCGGCGGGGCTACGAATTCCTGCTATGTCGAGCGCACTTTGGATGAGGACGGCAGCACGACGATGACCCTCATCGTGGGCTCCTATCGCTTCGGCCTCGAAGTGGAATATTCCGGAGAGGGGGCCGACGGGACTTCCCACAACACCTACACGCTGCATTCAATGCGCGCCGAGCAGTCCCTTCCTTCCTCGCTCTACTTGGTCATGGTCTACCTCTATGCGATGCAGGGAGCCACGCAGGCGCCGCCGAACGTGTTCGGCCTCATCACGGTCGTGGATACGTATGATGAGAGCGGCGAAGTCGTCTCCCATCAGGCCACGGGCGAGTTTGGAGTCGCTTCCGAACTTGTGGATTCCCTTGGCGAGGTCGTCGGCTTCGAGAATGCCGAATACACCGCGGAAGGCGGGCTCTATACCGTGGAGATGAAGGGCACCGACGACGCCGTCTACCGGCTCCACTTCACCGTTGACGGGACGTTTGTAAGTGTCTTTGGCCTGTATGGATACAGAGCCTATGCCTTCACCCGCGTCGAGACATTGGAGGCCGACGGCGGCTACGAGATGGAGATCGAGCGCGTGATCGCCACCGATTCCCAAGACGTGAGAGTGGGCGGCGTCTACGATGTGCTGCTCAAGAAGGACGGCACGGCGATCGAGGCCACGGAGGCCTACTTCAACAGCGAAACGCTGGTCATCACCCATATCGTCCGCAACTTCGATGAAGACGGTCTCAGGACGGGAGCGACGTATTATGTGATCGCGCTCACCGAGCAGACGACGGAGGGCGCGGAGGAAGTCCTCGAAGTGCCCTTCCTCGCCTCGGCTACCGTCACGGAAAAGACGGTGACGACGGTAAACGGCGTGGAGCAGAATACCTATGCGGATTACTCCGTCGCGGCGGACGGCTCAAAACAGGTCGAGATGATCGTGTTCCAGGGCGCCGCGTACTTCGCGGAGACGACCGAGGAGAAGGACGGCGTCTTGCATGTGACGACGAAGTCCGGCCTCCACTTCACGGTGGACGTGGAAAATCACAGCATCGCCCGCGTCGAAGTCGAAGAATAAAGTCTATCGCACACAAGGAGCCGCACAGACGAATGTCTGTGCGGCTCTTTGTAAGCTCTCCAAAAAGCACGGAGAGCGCAAACGGGCATACCATGTCCGAGGATAGACGGCACAAAAAGCAAAAAACGAGGCAAAAGGGCCTCGTTTTTTGATGGGAAAAATCACTTCACCGACATGACGATGGCCTGCGGGAAATCCCCGAAGTGCTTGCCGAAGAGGTTGATGCCGCCGCGGTGTTTGGCGTCCTCCCGCACGCCGATGGAGAGGACGACGGCGGAGCCCTCATAGAGCTTGAGGTCGTCGAATGTCACCTTGGAGGAGACCATCGCGTTGTCCACAAACACGCCCTGCCCGTTCACCGTGATCTTTTTGAGGAGCCCGAACTGCGTGCTCGTGATGGGCCAATATTCGGGGGTGAACTTGCCCCGCCGCCCGCCGAAGTCCCCGGGGGAGGTGAAGGTGGTGACTTCCACGCCGTTCACCGAGACGGTGATGTCGCTCGGCCAATTGTTGTTGTAGTACACCGTTTCCGAGCACGCCTCGAAGGAGAAGGAGATCTCGGTGCAGCGGTGGTGCTTTAAGGGGGAAGTGGGGAAGTTATAGGAGATGAAGCCGGTATCGAACCAGATACATTCGGCGTCTGTGCGCGTGGGCTCGAAGAAAATGCCGGGGTTATCGAAGGGGCCGAGGGCGCCCGACTTCCCCGTCATGCCGCAGGGGGCCTTGATGTTGCACTCCGAAAACATGCCCACGGGGATCTCCACCGAATACTCGCGTTCGGGCGATTCCGCCATGCGCGGGGCACCCATGTCCACGGTATAGCTCATCACGATCTGCGAACAATACTTGGTGTGCCCCTTGAACCCGGGCTGAAAATCCACGAAGATGAGCTGGGCGTCGGCCAAGACGTCGATGTGGCGCGCCACCGAGGAGACGGGGATATTGAGCTCGGCGGCGATCTCCGAGACGTTTTTCGAACTCAGAAGAAGCGACCGCAGAATGCGGATGCGATCCGGCACGGAGAGGGCGCGGCTGATCTTGCAGATGGTGGGAAGATCGGCGTCGCTGTTGACTTCGAGCCGGATATTTTTTTCGCTGTTGATGATGTCGCTCATAAGAAACCTCAAATTTATTTTAGCATACTTGAGAGGGGATGTCAAGTTCTCATATGATAGATTTTCTTCTCAAATTTTGGGAAATGTACCGTTTGAAACATTCAACTATTAGTCAGCTTGTCAGGATTGACAATTCCATAGGTAAAGTGTTACAATATTTGTGAAAAATAAACACTTACAATGAGACGTCCTATGCCGAACACATCCTTTGATCCGCAATTTGAACGAGAGACCCTCTCCCTGAACGGGATGTGGGAGATCGAAGTCGCCGCGCCCACCGGAAATTTCATCGGGACCATCGAAGTCCCCTTCTGCATTGAGAGCGCGCGCGGGCTCGGCTATCGCGGTGCGATCAAGCGGTGCGTCTACCGCAAGAAGGTGACGCTTCCCCCCTTCGCGGGGCGGCTCTTCCTCCGCTTCGGCGCCGTAGACCGCATGGCGCGCGTCTATGTGAATGGGACGTACGCGGGCGAGCACGGGGGCGGCTACACCCCCTTCAAACTCGATATCACCGCGCTTGCCGCCGCGGGGGTCAATGAGATCGCCGTGGAGGTGGAGAACGACGTCTCAGCCAACACCCCCTCGGGCAAACAGTCGAAGGGAGAGAGTCACGGCTGCTTCTATTCGCGCGTGACGGGGATCTGGCAGCCCGTATGGCTGGAATGCGTCCCCGAACGATATCTCGAGCGCGTGCGCTTCTATCCCGACGCGAAAGCGGGCAGCGTCACGGCGCAGATCGAGACGCAGGGCGCAGGCGACGTGAGCATGGAAGTATTCTATGAGGGCCGCCCCATGGGGAAGGCCGCGGCGCATACAGAGGGAAGGACCGCGCTCACCGTGTCCCTTTCGGAGAAGCATCTCTGGGAAGCGGGCGCGGGGCGGCTCTACGACGTCGTCCTCCGCTTCGGGGAGGACCTGGTGAAGAGCTACTTCGGCCTGCGAGACGTGCGCTTCGAGGGCGACCGCTTCCTCCTCAACGGGAAGCCGCTCTTCCAGCGCTTTGTGCTCGATCAGGGCTATCATCCCGAGGGGCTCTATACCTATCCCGACGAGGAGAGCATGGTGCGCGACATCGAGCTCGCCATGGGCCTCGGGTTCAACGGCGCCCGTCTGCACCAAAAGCTCTTCGATCCCCGCTTCCTCTATCACTGCGACCGCCTCGGCTACATGGTGTGGGGGGAGTTCCCGAGCTGGGGGATGCACTACTCCGACCTCGAGGGGCTCGAAAACTTCAAACGCGAGTGGACGGAGGCGGTGGAGCGGGACTTCAACCATCCCGCCATCGTGCTCTGGTGCCCCTTGAACGAGACGTGGGCGGACTTGGACGACCCCGAAAAACTGCGCGACGTGCGCTTTGTAGACGCCGTCTACGACCTCACGAAGGCCCTCGATCCCACCCGTCCCTGCGTGGACGTGAGCGGGGGCTGGCACGGCCACAGGACCGATCTCTTCGACTTCCACTGCTATGAGAGCCTCGAGCATGTGGGGCAATACCTGAAGGCGCTCGAAGGGGAGACCCTCGACATGCCCCACCTCTATTCGCCCGAGGAGGACCTGCGCTATCGCGGCGGGCCCACCCATGCCAGCGAAGTGGGGGGCGTGAGCTTGGGCGGAGACGGCTGGGGATATTCCTGTGTCTCCTCTGAAGAGGAGTTCCTGCAATACTACGAGCGGCTCGTCTCCCTGCTCGGGGGATGCCGCAAACTCTCGGGCTTCTGCTATACGCAGCTCTATGATGTGGAGCAGGAGCGAAACGGCCTCTTCACCTACGGCCGCGCGTGCAAGTTCTCCGAAGAGGGCCTGCGGCGCATCGCCGCCTGCAATCGGCAGGAAGCGGCCGTCGAGCAAGAGGGATAGATTTTCTTTCTTCGCACACACTTCATTCCTCCCCCTCATTGCGGAAGGCGGAGGGGCCTTGGGTTCCTCCGCCCACTCCGCAAATTCGGATGGCGGAACGATCGGATTTACCGTCGCCACGCAAAGCGACCGTAAATACCTCTCGGGTGACGGGAGGGGGTCTGCGGCGGAGAACGGGTTTCCCCCTCCCCCGTCCTTCGGCCGCGGATCCAACCACTTTGCACAACCCGGGCCGGGCGCGTTCCCGGCCGAAAAGGAGAATGTATGACGAAAGACGCCATCAAATTTCAGATCGAGGAGCAGCTCACCGTGTGCGCGGGCGGGGAGAGAGGGCACTTCTGGCCCTCCGTCTGCCGCCTTGCCGACGGCAGACTGCTCTGCGTGTGGTCGGGCGACAGGAGGAACCATCTCTGTCCCTTCGGCAAGGTGATGGGGGCGTATTCCGCCGACGAGGGAAGAAGCTGGTCGGCCCCCAAGGTGCTCTTCGAGACCCCTCTCGACGATCGCGACGCCGGCGCCGTGCAGTGGGGGAACAAGACGGTGCTCACCACCTTCAACAACAGCCTCTCCGCCCAGCGCGCGTGGATCCATGCCAAGGGCAGAGTGGAAGGGGAGGCCGAGGCGATCGAGCGCTATCTCGATACCGTCACGCAGGAAGATGAGAAAACGTGGCTCGGCTCCCTCATCCTCGTCTCCGAGGATGGGGAACACTTCCACAGCCCCGTGAAGCTTCCCGTTACCACGCCGCACGGGCCCATTCCCTTAAAGGACGGGCGGCTCTTCTACATCGGCCGGGAATTTCTCTCCGACCCCGCCACGCCCCCCGCGGAGTACCGCGGATATCTGCGCGCCTATTGGACGAAGGACCTCCTACATTGGGAGGCCAAGGACCTTCCCGCGCCCCCCGAGGGCTTTGTCCAGCACGAGCCCTACGCCATCGAGGACGGCGACCGCATCCTCATCGCCACCCGCGCCCATTGGCCCGATGAGAGCATGACCACCCATCTCGCCGTCTACGAAAACGGCGAATTCTCGCCTTGGGAGACGACGGATTGGCACGGCGGACCGCCCCATCTCTTGCGCGTGAAGGGGCGCATCGTGCTCACCTACGGCAGACGGGAGCCGCCCTACGGCATCCGTGCCCGCGTCCTCTGCGGCGAAAATTGGTTTGAGGATTGGAGCGAGGAGCTCATCCTCCGCGACGACGCGTGGAACTTCGACCTCGGCTACCCTTGCTCGGTGGAGCTCAAAGACGGCAGCATTCTCACCGTCTACTATAACAGAAAGCCCGGGATGCGCCTCCCCTCCATCGAGGGCACCCGCTGGCGGTTGGAGGAAGTATGAGAAAATTGGTCGTGCCCATCGTCACCCCCTTCAAGGAGGACGGCTCCGTAGACTACGGGGCGCTTACGCGGCTCACCCGTGCCCTGCTCGACGAGGGGGCGGACGGGATCTTCGCGGGCGGCTCCTCGGCGGAATGCTTCCTGCTCTCGGCGGAGGAGCGCAAAAAGACGCTCGAAGCCGTTTTGAAAGGGGCGGACGGGGCGTTTGTCATGGCCCATGTCGGCGCCATCGGCACCGCGCTCACCTTAGACCTCGCCAAACACGCCGAGCGGGCGGGGGCCTCGGCCGTCTCGAGCGTGCCGCCCTTCTACTTCGGCTTCGGGCCCGAGAACTACGAGGCCTACTACTTCGCCCTCGCGGACAGCGTGAAGTTGCCCGTCGCCGTCTATTATATCCCCGGCAACACGGGCAAGATGGGGGCGGAGTTCATGGCGAAGATCATGAACGGCCGCGACAACATCACCGCCATCAAGTATACCGACAGCGACTACTATGGGATGCAGCGCATCAAGGCGCTCACGGGCAAGGAGATCTATTCGGGCAAGGACGAATGTTTTCTCTCGGCCATTGCGATGGGGGCGGACAGCGCCATCGGCACCACCTTCAATTTCATGCTGAAGCGCTACCGTGCGATCGCGGACGCCCTCGACGGGGGAGATCTTCCCCGCGCGCAGGCCGAGCAGGCCAAGGCAAACGCCGTCATCGCCGCGATGCAGGCGGCGGGCGACATCTTCCACACTACCAAGTGTCTGCTCAGGGCCAAGGGCTACGACGTAGGCGGGGCACGGGCTCCCTTCCTTCCCATGGAGAAGGAGAGGGAGGAAGCGCTCCTTTCCGCCTGCAGACCTTATCTCGATTTTCTTGAATAGGAGGATACAGACATGAAGAAACAAGCAACCCTATTGGGCATCGTGCTCTCCGTACTTCTCTGCTTTTCTTTCGTAGGTTGCACCAACGAGAAGATAGGGGAGGAAGAGGACCCCACCAAGACGCAGCTCTACATCGGCAACTACGACGGCGGGATCGGCACGACATGGCTCTATGAGGCGGCCGACCGTTTCGAGGAGAAGTATAAAGACGTCTGCTTCGAACCGGGGACGGACAAGAAGGGGGTGCAGGTGCACGTAGACCCCGATAAAAACGTCTATCACGGCTACAACCTCATCAACAACCTCTCCTCCATCGATCAGCAGATCATCTTCACCGAGCGCGCCTATTACGACGAGTATCTCGCCTCGGGCAAGATCTTAGAGGTGACGGACGCCGTCAAGAAGCCGCTCACCGAGTTTGGCGAGACGGGCACCATCGAGGACAAGATCCCCGCCGATCAGAAGGCCTATTTGCAGCGGGACGGCAAGTACTACGTCGTTCCCTTCTGCAAGACCTTCGCGGGCATCCAATACAACGTCGATCTCTGGGACCAGAACGGCTATTGGATCCTTTCGGACGGCGAGTTTTCCACGCCCGGGTCCACGCCCGCGGAGGAGCCCCGTTCCAACGGCCCCGACGGCAAGGCGGGCACCTACGACGACGGCCTTCCCGCCACCTACGACGAATTCTTTAAGCTGTGCGACTACATCTGCGAGACGGGCTGCGTGCCCTTCGCGTGGACGGGCCAATACATCCAACAGTACACGGGCTACTTCAACTGGTCGCTCTATGCCGACTTCGAGGGCGCCGAGAATATGCGGCCCAACTTCACCTTTGCGGGCGAAGTGGACGACATCGTGACGGGCTTCGAGGGCGGAGTCCCCACTTTGGAAACTGCCGCCATCACCCCCGAGACGGGCTACAAGCTCCACAGCCAGCTCGGAAGATATTATGCGCTCTCCTTCGTGGAGCGGCTCATGCAGGGCAATCCCGCCAAGAAGTTCCAATACTACACCAACAAGTCGATGGGGCAGACCTATTCGCACACCGCCGCGCAGGAGGACTTTGTGAAGAGCTTCTACGAGGCCAAGCCCATCGCCATGCTCATCGAGGGCACGTGGTGGGAAAACGAGGCCGACAGCGCCTTTGCCTCGGCCGTAAAGACCAACGGCGAGAGCGCCTCGCGCCAAAACCGTAAGTTCGGCATGATGCCCCTTCCCAAGGCGACGGAGGACAAGGTGGGGGAACCCTTCACCGTGGCGGAGCAATACGATAGCTACATCGTGCTCAACGCCAACCTCAAGGGCAAGCAAGACCTCATCGACCTTGCCTACCTCTTCGTGGAGTTCGTCTGCTCCGACGCCGAGATGGTGAAATTCACGCAGAGCACGGGGCTCCCGAGAGCATTGGACTATACCATGTCCGAGGAAGAGCTCTCCGCGCTTACCTATTACGAGCGGCAGGTGTGGGACATCAACACCGGCGCGGAGATCATCTATCCCTACTCCGCGGCGAACATTTATCGCAACAACACCCGCTCTTTGGGCTTCGGCTACGATTGGGAGGCGACGGTCTCGGGCCGCCCCTACAACACGCCCTGCAAGGCCATGGCGGAGGACCGCATCACGGCACAGCAATACTTCTTGGGTCATGCGATCACGGAGAGCGCGTGGCGCAACCTCTATTCCGCCGATTTTTAAGGAGATCCTATGAAACGAACCGGTCAACGGAGGCGGCGGCAATACCTCTTCTTCTTGGCGCTGCTCGCCCTGCCTCTCCTGCAATTTGCGGTATTCTATGTGGGCGTGAACCTCAATTCCGTCCTCCTCACCTTCCGCAATTACAGCTACGACGACGGCTACACATGGGTGGGCTTCGATAACATCCGGCGCGTCCTCATAAGCCTCGGGGATTCGGCCGCCATGCGCTACGCCATCCGCAACTCCCTCTTGAGCTATGGGGTGAGCATCCTCGGCACGGCGCTCGCGCTTGTATTCTCCTACTTCATCTACAAGAAGATGCCGCTCGCGGGGCTCTTCCGCGTCACCCTCTTTCTGCCCTCCGTCCTCTCTGCCGTCGTCATGGTGCTCCTCTTCAAATACTTTGCCGAGAACGCCATCCCCGCCATCGTGGAGGCCGTCTCGGGGCAGACCATCACGGGGCTTCTATCCAACTCCAAGTCGGCTCTCCCGACGCTACTCTTCTACTACCTGTGGGTGGGATTCGGGCCGCAGATCCTCATGTATACGGGGGCGATGGCGTCCATCCCCGAATCGGCGGTGGAATCCGCCCAGCTCGACGGGATCACCCCCTTGAAGGAGTTCTGGTACATCACGCTGCCCCTCATCTGGCCCACCTTCGTCACCTTCGTCATCGTCGGGCTCGCGGGGCTCTTCACCAACCAGCTCAACCTCTATAGCTTCTACGGGGGCGGGGCAGACGCCTCCACGTGGACGATCGGCTACTACATCTACAAGAGCGCGACGCAGGGAAAACTCCCCGAATACCCCGAGCTCGCCTCCCTCGGCGTGCTCCTCACGATGGTGACGCTTCCCATCACCTTCGGCGCGAAATACCTTCTCGAGCGCTTCGGCCCGAGTACGGACTGAGGAGGGGCGTATGAAACATCCGAGCGCAACCAAGGGAAGCGTGAAAAACACGAGTGCGACCGTATTCAAATGGCTCATCTTCGGGCTGCTCATCCTCTACACCGTCTCGCTGTTCATTCCCATCGGGTGGGGGCTTCTCACCTCCTTCAAGTCGGCAGACGACTTCCGCCTCAACGTGTTCGGCTTCCCCAAGCCCTTCACCTTTGAGAACTACGCCTCGGCGTTCGATCGCTTCGCCGTCGTCACGCACGATCTCGCGGGCGACCTCGTGCGGGTGCGCCTCCCCATGATGACCCTCTATTCCATCCTCTATGCCGCGGGGTGCGCCTTCTTCGCCACGACGACGGCCTTTGTCACGGCCTATGCCACGGCGAAATTCCCCCAATTCAAGCTGAGCAAGGTCATCTATACGATCGTCGTCGTGACGATGGTCCTGCCCATCGTGGGCAACCTTCCCGCCGAGATCAACATGGCGCAGACCCTCGGCTTCTACAAGCACATGTGGGGGATCTGGCTGATGAAGGCAAACTTTCTGGGCATGTATTTTCTCGTGTTCCACGCCGCCTTCTCCAAGCTCCCCGCCGACTTCGCGGAGGCCGCCTATCTCGACGGCGCGTCCGAATTTACCGTGATGCTCCGCATCTACTTCCCCCTCGCCCTCTATCCCTACCTGACGGTGTTCCTTCTCAACTTCATCAACTTCTGGAACGACTATCAGGTCCCCCTCGTCTATATCCCCAACTACCCTACGCTGGCGCAGGGCGTGTTTACCTTCAGCAACACCAGCGATACGCTCTACTCCTCCGTCCCCATGAAGATCATGGGATGCGTCATCTGTCTCCTTCCCATCCTCGTCCTCTTTCTGGCGTTTCATAAGCGCCTCATCGGGAACCTTTCGATGGGCGGGCTCAAAGAATAATTTTTGCGAGGTATGCAATGAAATTCAAGAAAGCAGTTCTTGCGATCTGCGGCGTGCTCGCGGTCTCCTTCGCGGGCATGGGTACCGCGTTTGCCGTCCGTGCGGCGGCGCAGGACGCCACAAGGCGGGAGACCGAGGCCGCATTTCCTTCGTATATTTATGCAGGGGAGACCTTCACGCCGCCCGCGTGCACGCTCACCTATCGGGGCGAAGAGAAGGAGGGGGAAGCGCTCCTCATCCTCCCCGACGGCTCCGCCAAACAGCAATCCTCTTACTATCTCGAGACGCCCGGGAAATACACCGTCCGCTACACGGCGGACTTCGGCGGCTTCCCCGTGCAGGAGGAGAAGAGTTTCCTCGTCGTAGACCGCCTCTTTTCCTCCGACGGCGCCTATGATACCTACTACGGCACGGCTTCGCGCGGGGACTACGAGGCTCCCGCCCGCCCCGGCGCCGTCGTCACCCTCGGCAAAGGGGAGACGTGGACGTATCATAAGCCCATCGACTTCAACGGCCGCACGCGGGCGGAGGACTTCCTCTCCTTCTACGTTCTCCCCGAAAAGATCGGCTTTTCCGACGCGCGCGAAGTCACCTTCATCCTGACGGACACCGCGGACCCCGACAACAAGGTGACGATCACCTGTTATTCGCACATCACCTATGAGAATTGGGTCATCTGGAGCACCTATGTCCGCGCCGGGGCCACCGGGCAGTTGCAGGCGGGCTGGGAGGGGAGCAAGCTCCACCTCGGAGATAAGTGGGGCGCGGGCTTCGGCTTCTCCATGCACGGCACGCCGCAGGCGGGCACCTATGCCACGCAGAAGCTCTCTCTTCAGATGGACTACGAAAACCGCACGCTCTACGGCAACCGCACGACCAACCCCATCATCAAGCTCGACGACCCCGCCGTGTTCGAAAACCTCTGGGGCGGCTTCCAAAACGGGACGGCCTATCTCTCCGTCCGCTTCGGCCTCTTCAATTCGGCCTCGGCCACCATCGTGCTCGAAAACGTATATGAGGAGAATTTCTCCGACTACGAGACCGCCAAAGTGTACGACGACGCGCCGCCCGTCCTCACCGTGGAGGAGACGGAAGAGACGCTTCCCGCCGCCGTCGTGGGCAGCCCCTATAAGCTGTACCCCGCGCGCGCGGAGGACGCGAGCGCGGTGACTCTCACCCGCCGCGTGTTCTTGAATTACGGCGCGGATACGCAGGCCGAGTGCACGGTGGAAGGGGGCGCGTTCACGCCCTTCCGCGAGGGCGAATACGCGGTGGAATACCGCGCCGAGGATCGATTCGGCAACGTCTCCACCAAGGTCTACTTCGTGGAAGCGGGCCCGCGCGCAGTGCCTTTCAGAGCCACGGTCTCGGACATGGGTACCTCGGGCAACGCCGGTGAGGAGCTCTCCCTTGGAAATCTCACCGTGGAGGGCGCCATCGGCAGCTACACCGTCTCCACCGTCGCCGTCTTAAACGGCGAGACCTTTGCGGTGGGGGAGACCTTCCGTCCGCTCTATGCGGGAACGTACACGGTGCGCCGCATCGTACGCGACTACATCGGGGAGACGACGGCGGAATACGAAGTGAACGTGACGAAGGGAAACGTCGTGAAGATCTTGGAGCGGCCCTTCCTTCCCGCAAGGATGATCGTCGGCGGGCGCTACGTCCTGCCCACCGTGAAGGGCGTCGACTTCTCCTCGGGCGCACCCGTGGAGATCCCCGCGGCCGTTTCGGTCTCGGCGGGAGCCGGCTCTCTCGCGGGCGGCATGTTCATCCCCGCAAAAGCGGGGGAGGCGGAGATCGTCTACACCGCCTCCGCAAACGGCGCAACGGATACGCTCACCCTCCCCGTCACCCTCATCGACGTGGGCTACGGGAGCGAACTGCACCTCGAAAACTATTTCACGGGGCTCAAAACGGAGGTCTCCGAGGCGGCCGTGGGGCTCGTGGCGGAGAGCGACGGCGCGGCGCACTTCATCAAATCGGTGGACGCCGGCGAGTTTGCGCTCGAATTCGACGTAGACCCCATCCTGCACAACTTCGGAAAGCTTACGCTCACCCTTTGGGACAGCGAGAACGCCGGAATTTCCCTCACCCTCGCCTTTTTGCGCAACACCGCGGGCTATTGCAAGGTCTCGATAGACGGCGGGGAGCCTCTCCTCACCCAATCGAGCTGGAACGGCAACGGCAAGGATTTCGTCGTGCAATACCTCTCCTCCTCGGGCATGCTATCGGTGGGCGACGTCGTAAAGACGGCGATCAAGCCCTACTTCTTCCCCTCGGGGAGGGTGGATTTCGCGCTTGCCTTCGAGGAAGTGGAGGGGCTCTCCAAGGTCTCGGTAAGCCGCGTCAATAATCAAAATATGGGCAATATCGGCCGCGACGTCGTGAACCCGCAGATCCTCACCATGGGCAAGGTGGCCGCCTCCTATCTCTTGGGCGACGCCGTCACCCTTCCCGCCGCCGTCGTCACCGACGTCGTCGATCCCTACGTCACCGCCTCGCTCACCGTGCGCACCCCCTCGGGGAAAATTCTCGTGACGGACAGCGGCCGCAGTCTCGAAAACGAGGACCCCACCCGCGAATACACCTTCACGGCAAACGAATACGGGCAGTACAACGCGACCGTGACGGCCATCGACGGCTCGGGCCGCCGCTATGTGCTCCGCTACGCCGTCAACGTCAACGACGTCACGCCGCCCGAGATCTCCTTCCCCTTCCTCCCCGCCGTAAGCGGCAAAGTGGGGGCGCGCGTCGCCCTTCCCAAGGCGACGGCGACGGACGATCGGGATGGCGAGATCGCGCTGTTCGTCTACCTCATCCGCCCCGATTTCGTGCAAGTTCCCCTCTATGCGCATGAAAAAGACGCCGAGGGCAACTTTAAGACGGACGAAAACGGAAACCCTGTTCTCACCTACTACACGGGCTTTGTGCCCACCGCCGCGGGCAGGTATGTGGTGCAATACTACGCTGCCGACAGCGCGGGCAACGTCACCGTGCGCGCCTTCACCGTCACGGTGGAATAAGGAGGACGTCATGAACCATCTCAAACCTTTTGCCTGCATTCTCGCGCTCGGCCTTCTCATGGGCTGTGCCGCCTGCACCCGGAGCGGGATCGAGGACCCCGTCACGGGCGACGGCGGGGGGAATGATTTCACCGTCACCCTCCCCGAAAACGCCGAGCGGGGCACCCACAAGGTGTCCGTAAAAGAGGGCACGCACGACCTCGTGAAGGATGGGCAGACCTCCTATACCGTCGTCCTTCCCAAGGATTCGGACGAAGTCCTCACCTTCGCCGCGAGCGAGCTTTCGAGCTTCCTCGCCGCCTCCTTCGGCCCCCGCATGGAGACGGTGGAGGACGAGGGCCTCACTCTCTCCCAAAATTCCGAGTATTTCGTCATCGGAAAGGACAACGCCCTCGCCGCGGGGATCGACCTTCCCGCAGGGCTCGGCACGCGCGGGGCCTATGTGGAGACGCGCGGAAACGCCGTGTTCCTGCTCGGGGAGACCTCCACGGGCGCGCTCAACGCCGTGTATGAATGGCTGCACTACGCGATCGGCTTCGAGGCCTACGGCACCGACGAGATCGTCTATGAAACAGGCGCCGACCTCAAGCTCAAGGATATAGAGATCACCGAGGTGCCCGACATCGAGTCGCTCGCCACCACCTTCGGCTGGACGGATACCGACCTCAACACCTGCCGCCGCCTCCGCTACACCTTCTCCTATTGGCTGAGCGTGGGGGGATCTTCCTACCACAACAGCTTCCTCTATCTCCCCAAGGCGACCTACCGGCAGGATCACGGCGAATGGTACAGCACCGACGGCATGCAGCTCTGCTACACCGCACACGGGGACGAGGAATCGCTCGACGAGATGATCTCCGCCGTCGCGGACAACATGAAGAAGGAGCTCATCCGCGATACCGAGCTCACCCACGTCACCATCACGCAGGAGGACGTCGCGACATGGTGTACCTGTCCCGCGTGCAGGGAGCTCAATGAGAAATACGGCACCGACGCCGTCTCCGTCATCCGCTTCTGCAACCGCGTCAGCCGCACCATCCGCGCGTGGTTCGAGACGGAGGAGGGCAAGCCCTACGCCCGCGACCTCAAGATCGGCTTTTTTGCCTACCATGCCACGCAGCCCGCGCCCGTCACTTACGACGCCGCCACCGATTCCTATGCGCCCATCGACGACACGGTGCTCTGCGACGACGACGTGGGCGTCATCTATGCGCCCATTCGCGCCACCTATCAAAAGCCGCTGTCCGATCCCTACAACGATCTCTACTACAAGACGGTCCGCGGCTGGGCCGCCGTGACGAAGAATCTCTACATGTGGACGTACGCCACCAACTTCCACTACTACCTCGTGCCCACCAACACCTATAACTCCATGCAGTTCAACTATCGCTTCCTGCAGGAGAGCGGGGCGAAGTGGCTCTTGGACCAGAATCAATACTCCGTCTTTTCCACGGGCTTTACCGCGCTCAAGATGTATCTCAATACCAAGCTCGCGTGGAACACCTCCCTCGACATGGAGGAGCTCGTGCGAAATTGGTTCGACGCGACCTTCGGCCCCGCCGCGCCCCGGCTCTATGCCGTGTTTGAGGAGCTCCGCGCCCATTGGTTATATCTCGAGGAGGAATGCGGCTACATCGGAGACTGCTATCTCGAGCCCCTGAACGAAAAGTATTGGCCGGTGCAACTCCTCAAGAAGTGGACGGCGGCCTTCGAAGCGGCGCAGGAAGATATCGCCCCCGTGCGGGAGACCGATCGCCTCGCCCACAGCGTCTATAGCGGCAACATCACCCTCGAGAGCCTCTCGTTCCGCTTCCTGCTCCTCGACGTGTGCGCCTCGTCCTTCGACGCCGAAACCCTCACCGCCCTCCGCGAGCAGTTCCGCGAGGACTGCTCCGCCTGCGGCCTCACCAATTACAGCGAACGCGCTCAGCTCAGCGACCTTTGGTCGAGCTGGGGGATTTAAGGAATTTCCACACGATTGTGTGAGAAGAATAAGGAGGAAACTATGAAACAATTCAAGGTACGCGTTCTCTTCATCCTTGCCCTGTGCGCCGTCATGCTCTTCGGCGTCGTCGCCGCAGGTTGCACGAATGAAGAAGAAACCCCCTCGGGGACGACGTATTCCGTCACCCTCGACCGCGAGACCCTCGAAGTGGACCGCTACGGCACCGCCACGCTTCAGGCCACGGTCGAACCCGCGGGTACGGAGCTCGTCTGGTCGAGCTCCAACGAGGCCGTCTGCACCGTCAGCGGCGGGACCGTCACCCCCACGGGCGTGGGTACCGCCACCGTCACCGTGCAGGTGAAGGGTCAGGAGGCCAAGGATGAATGCGCCGTCACCGTCACGGAGGGCAGCGATCGTCCCATCCTCACCGTCACGCCTTCCCCGGCCGAAGTGCTCAAGGGGCAGGAACTCAAGGTGACGCCGTCGCTCACCTATCGCGGCGCGGCCGTGGAGGGAGCCACCTACACCTACAAGACGGACAGCAGCGAAGTTGCCACCGTCTCCGCGGACGGCGTCCTTACGGGTGTCAAGGCGGGCAGCTGCGAACTTGCCGTAGAGGCGACGTGGAAGGGCGCCACCTTCCCCTGCACCGTCACCGTAAACGTCAAGGCCGATATCGGCATCACGTTGAAGGCAAACGGGGAAGCCGTCCCTGCAGCCGTCACCCTCAGAAAGTCCCTTCCCGAAGGCTGCGACGAGAGCTATATCCGTGAGCTCACCGTCAGCGCGACCGTCGTGGACGCGGGCGAAGAGATCGCAAATCCCACCGTCGTGTGGAAGGCGGAGGATGATACCGTCGTAAGCGTTGCAAACGGCACCGTGACGGCGCTCGCCGTCGGCAAGACCACCGTGTCCGCGACCTACACCGCCGAGGGCGGGGATAGCTCCACGGCCCAATTCGAAGTGGAAGTCGTCCTTCCCGACCTTGAAAAGGACGTCACCCTCGAGGCCGACAGAACGCGCGACCCCTTGACGCTCGACCTCTCCGGGATCGCAAGCGGCATTCTCTCCGCCAAAGTCGGGGAATACGACCTCGGCACCGTTGCGGGCAGCACCCTCACCGTGAGCCGCGATTGGATCAACGCCAGCGAGGATAAGGCCTACGATGCGGTATTCGCCACCGAGGAAGTCATCTACAAGTGCAAAGTAAATCTCTATTCGAGATATGTACAGGCCGATCTCAACGATATTGCGGGGAACTTTGACCATACCCTCCTCGTGCCCAATGCCGCGCTCTGGGTCGATCCCACCGCGGAAGAACAAGCTCTTCTCGGCGGCCGCACAAGCGTGAAGAAGTACGATCGGACAGCGGAAAATGTCACGATTGGCAATCCCTTTGCCGATCGCATTGAGATCCGGGCCGATAAGGCTTTCAAAGGCAAGACGGCGGGCTATATCACCTTCGAGCTCTACCTTCTTGAAGGCACCACGCAGTTCAACATCTGGACGGATCCGGGCGCGAAGTATCATGAATTCCGCGTCGGAACCGACTTCAACCAAAACGATCCCTTCAAATTCATCGGAGAGAACGGCGCGCTCCTCACCCGGCCCGCCACCGAGCAGTGGATGACCGTCGTCGTCAATTTCGCGGCAGGTGGGAATAGCCGCGTTTCGATCATGTCGAATCGCGATGAATTGGCGTCCTTCTTCGTCGCCAACGTGCGCGGCTATGAGGCCAAGGACTTCGACCTTCCCTCCCTGAAGGTTGCCCTGCCCGAGACCATCAAGCTCGTCCCCGAACAAGTCTACACCTTCGATGCGGAAAGCTTGAAGCTTGCCGTCCCTTACTCCGAGACTATGACCGACCTTGCGCCCGAATCCGTTAAGATCGCGAGCGCGGAGAGCGTCGTCACCGTCGATGAGGCGGCGCGCACGATCACCGCGGGCACGGAAGAGGGCACGACGACCGTCACCGTCACGCTCACCTACCACGGCTACACCATCGCCGTGGAGATCGAAGTGACCGTCTCCCCGGTCGAGGAGATCACCGCGGAGAGCACATTCGCAGTTGATCGCCTTGCCAAGGCGCACGTCCTCGATTTTGCCACCATCCCCGAGCTCGAGGGCAGAGAATTTACCGCGGAAAATGTCACCATCGAAGGCGCGGAGACCGCAAACGCGGGTACCATGTCCGAAGGCAAGCTCACGCTTACCGAGGAATGGATGGCCGCGACGAAGGACGGCACCTACACCGTCGTCGTCACCTTTATCGATACGATCTACCGCATTCCGCTCCGCCTCTTCACCCGCTATTTGCAGGCCGACCTCAACGATTATGCGAATAATTGGGATAAGCCGTTCATCGTGACCGCCGATATTTGGGTCGATCCTACGGAGGACGATGAGGCGATCCTCGGCGGCCGCACAGGCGTGAAGAAGTATGTGCTCACACAAGAAGTGGGTGCCGGTAACGCTTTCAGCTATCGCGTCGAACCGCAACCCGAGAAGGCTTTCCCCGGAAAAAAGGTGAACTATATCACCTTCGAACTCTATATCCCGAAGGGATCTACGCAGCTCAGCTTTTTGGCCAAGTCTCCCGGTGACGTATGGTACAGCTTCACGGTCGGGACCGAGCTTCCCGCGAACTATCCGTTCAAACTCATCGGCGCGGACGGCAGCCTTCTCAAGGCCCCCGTTGCCGAGCAATGGATGACCGTTGTGGTCGGTTACACTGCGGGGAATATGGGCCGGATTGCGCTCCTTTCTCAGAGCGGCGCAGTTACGTCTTACTTCGTTGCAAACATGCGCGGCTATGAAGCGCAGGACCTCAATGTCCCTTACGTCAAGGATTTTGATACCGAGATCAACCTCCGCATGGGCAAAGAGTACACGTTCAACGCGCCCGAGCTCGCCGTCGCATACACCGATGCGGCTGTTACCGCGGAGAGCTTCACCATCGCCTGCGACGACGAGAAGATCACGTTAGACGCCGAGGCGCACAAGATCACCGCGAAGAATGAGGCGGGCGAAGTCACCGTGAACGTCACCGTCACTTGCAACGGCTACACCTACGTCATTCCCGTCACCGTGACCATCGCGGAGAAGGAGACCGTGGAGATCAAGGAAGGGCTGCAGGCCGATAAACTTGCCGAAATGCACGTCCTCGATTTCACCGCCATTCCCGAACTCAAGGAGCAGCAATTCGGGCTTGAAAATCTCACCATCGAAGGCCTTTCGACGGAAAAGATGGGTACCATGTCCGAAGGCAAGCTCACGCTGGACGCCGATTGGCTGAAAGCGGCGCAGGACGGAAATTACACCCTCACCATCACCTTGGAGGATACGATCTATCGCATTCCGCTCCGCATCTTCACGAAATATGTGCAGGCGAACTTGAGCGACGCTTCCACGGACGATCAGCACTCGTTCCAGACGCCCAATCCCGCAATTTGGGTCAAACCCACCGAGGAAGAAGAGGCACTCTTCGGCGGCCGCGAGGGCGTCATGAAGTTCGATTTGACAACCAAAAACAACGGCTTCGGTGATCGCGTCGAAATGCGAAAGGCTTTCACGGGAAAGAAAGTAGATTATATCACCTTCGATCTTTACCTTCTCAAGGACTATACGCAGCTCAACATTTGGACGAGTGCGGGATATAATGAATTGCGCGTCGGATCCAACGTCGGTGTAAACGCTCCGTTCAAACTCTATGACGAGAACGGCGCACCTCTCACGCAGCTCGTTGCCGAGAAGTGGATCACCATTGTAGTTGACTACGGCGCGAAGAATTTGACTCGCCTTGCGTTTATGTCGAACGGCACCGAATTGACCGCCTTCCTCGTTGCCAACATGCGCGCCTATGAGGCGCAGGACCTCGACATCGGCACCTCCGCGGCCGCCCAAGAGGCGACTGCCCCCGCGCCCGTCGCGCTCCCGCTCTTCGAGGACCGCAAGAGAACCTTCTGATCGGAATTTTGCCCTTCCCTTGCAGCTCTTTTAGAGCGTGCAATCCCCTAAACCGTTG
This sequence comes from uncultured Clostridia bacterium, assembly GCA_947588985.1. GTDB lineage: Bacteria > Bacillota > Clostridia > Christensenellales > Borkfalkiaceae > Gallimonas. The sequence goes on along the minus strand of CANQBG010000014.1, from coordinate 4,579 downwards.
CGCCCGAGGTCTCCTCGGGCGCAATTTCTATGGCTCCGCCGAATCCTTCCGGATACGCTCCTCCTCGCGGTGCGAGGGGTCGGTATGAGGAGAGGGCCGTATCCTGCCCGTAGGCTGTGGGGCAGTTTGAGTGTCTATCCTCATACCGAACGGAGCGAAGCGGAGTGAGTGTATCTTAAGTCATAGGAGAAGGAAATATCCGCCTTACAATCCCTTGCATTCGGCGGGGAAATGTGGTATAATTTTCCCATGAAAGTGTTTGCCATCAGCGATCTGCATCTCTCGGGGCTCACCGATAAACCCATGGACGTGTTTGGCCCCGGCTGGGAGGGTCACTTCGAAAAAATCGCCCGCGATTGGCGCGAAAAGGTGGGGGAGGACGACGTCGTACTCCTCGCCGGCGATACCTCATGGGGCATGAAACCCGAGGAGGGCATGTTCGACGTGCGCTCCCTCGCCTCCCTTCCGGGCGAGAAGGTGTTTGTGCGCGGCAACCACGACTATTGGTGGAACGGCATCTCGCGCATCCGCGCCCTCGCGCCGCCCCGCTTCCACTTCCTGCAAAACGACTGCATCCGCCTTGGAAACGTCGTCATCGCGGGCTCCCGCGGGTGGACATGCCCCGGCAGCGCAGATTTCACCGAGCAGGACCGAAAGCTCTACCTCCGCGAGGCCGAGCGATTCCGCCTCGCCTTCCATGAGGTGCAAAAAGTGAGAGGGGAGGGGGATCGGCTCTTCGTGCTCATCCACTTCCCGCCCTTTTCGGTCAAGAAGGAGGATACCCTCTTCACCGAGCTCTTCGAGGCGAACGGCGTGGAGAAGGTCATCTTCGGGCATCTGCACGGGAGCGGGTACTTCCCCTTAAAATGTGAAAAAGCGGGCGTCGAATATCTTCTCACCTCATGCGACAAGACGAAATTTTCTCTCGTCGAAGTCCTGTAATTTGCTTTACTTTGCCCCGCCCCCTATGGTATAATGGGAGATAGCAAAACGGCACGCGGTGCCGACAAGACGGGTGAGATTGAAATTGGGTCTTGTGGAAGGTCTTGCGGCGCTTTGCCGGGAGGCTTTTCTTTTATTTTGCGGAACACGGAGGGCCATGAAAAACATTCTTCTCATCGCAACGGGCGGGACGATCGCGTCCAAGCCCACGGAGGGCGGCCTCGCCCCGGCGCTCACTTCCAAGGAGCTCCTCTCCTTCGTCCCCGAGCTCAAGGCGATCGCGAACGTCACCGAATTTCAGCCCTTCAACCTCGATTCCACCAACATCACCGCCGCGCACTGGCTGGAGATGGAGCGGATCATCGAGGAGAACTACGAGAAATTCGATGGGTTCGTCATCACCCACGGCACCGACACGATGGCCTACACGGCCGCCGCGCTCTCCTATCTCATTCAGGAGAGCCCCAAGCCCGTTGTCTTGACGGGGTCGCAGAAGTCCGTCTACCTCCGCGATACCGACGCCCGCCAAAACCTCCTCGACGCCTTCGCCTACTGCGCCGATGACGACGCCTCGGGCGTGCACATCGTGTTTGACGGCCGCGTCATCCTCGGCACGCGCGCCAAAAAGACGCGCACGCGCAGCTACAATGCCTTCACGAGCATCGACTACCCCGAGGAGGCCATCTTGCGCGACGGCAAGCCCTTCTATTACTTCCGGGAGCCCAAGGGGGAGGCGCCGCGCTTCTATCGGACGCTTGCAGACGGCGTGTTCGTCTTAAAGCTCATCCCCGGCCTCTCGCCCGCGATCTTCGACTACCTCGACGCCCACTGCAACGCCCTCGTGGTGGAATCCTTCGGGATGGGCGGCCTGCCCGACTACGGCGGCTGGCTCGACCGCCTCGCATGCTTCTTGCAGTTTGGAAAGACGGCCGTCTTTACCACGCAGGTGGAGCGGGAGGGGAGCGCCCTCGATACGTATGAAGTGGGGCAAAAACTGCGCGATCTCCAAGTGTTGGAGGCGCGCTCCATGACGCTCGAGGCCGCCGTATGCAAGCTCATGTGGCTGCTCTCCTTTGCCGAAAAAGAGAGCGTGGAAGAGCTCTTCTATCGCCCCATCGCACACGATATCTTATAGCCTGCCTTCGGACATGGTATGGCCGTTTTCGCTCTCGTGCCCCATAAAAGCGCGGGAACGCGAGGTAAAATTCAATCCCTTGGAGGAATCGATATGCAATCCAACGTCTTTATCTTCGATCATCCGCTCATCAAGCACAAGGTCTCCATCCTGCGCGATAAAAACACGGGCATGAAGGAATTCCGCGAGCTCATCGAGGAGATCACGACCATCATGACGTATGAGGCCATGCGGGGCGTGAAGCTCGTTCCCGTCGAGGTAGAGACCCCGCTCGAGACGACGGTGCAATACCGCCTTCCCGAGGAGAGCGTCGCCATCGTGCCCATTCTCCGCGCGGGGCTCGGCATGGTCAACGGCGTGCATCGCGTATTCCCCACGGCGCGCGTCGGGCACATCGGCATGTATCGCGACGAGCAGACCCTCGAGCCGCAGGAATACTACTGTAAGCTTCCCGAGGGCATCGAGGGCAAGACGGTGTTTGTGGTAGACCCCATGCTCGCGACGGGCGGTTCCGCCATCGACGCCATCAACGCCCTCAAAAAGCGGGGGGTGAAGGAGATCAAGATGATGTCGATCATCGCCGCGCCGGAGGGGATCGAGGCGCTCACGAGGGCCCATCCCGATGTCACCGTCTACGTCTCCACCCTCGATCGCTGCCTCAACGAGCACGGCTATATCCTGCCGGGACTCGGCGACGCGGGCGACCGTCTCTTCGGCACCAAATAATTTCATATTCGAAAAAATCCCGTCCGGCGGCCGCCGGGCGGGATTTCGCAATCGGAAGTTTTACGCGGGCTCAGCCGAGCGGCGCGAGTTTGGCCGTGAAGTGCCGCAGGATGGGGGGCTCCTCCACGATCTTATAGCCCTTGATCTTATCCGCCCGCTCCTTGATGTTGAGCAGGGCGTCGGCAATGACGTCGAGATGGGACTGCGTGTAGACCCGTCTCGGCACGGCAAGGCGGGTAAACTCGAAGTCCGCCTCGAGCTGTTTGCCCGTGTCGGGGTCGTTGCCGAGCATGTAGGAGCCGATGTCGCAGGCGCGGATGCCCGCCTCGCGGTAGAGCTCGATGGCGAGCGCCTGTGCGGGGAATTCATAATAAGGGATGTGCGGAAGCAGCTTCTTGGCGTCTACGAACACGGCATGTCCGCCCACGGGGCTCTGGAAGGGAATCCCGCCCTCCTCGAGCCGCGCGGCGAGATACTGCATCTGCCCGATGCGGTAGCGGAGGTAATTTTCGTCGATGCCCTCGTCGAGCCCGCGGGCGAGCGCCTCGATGTCCCGGCCGGACATCCCGCCGTACGTCACAAATCCCTCGAAGGAGATGGTGCGCTGCTTGACCGTCTCGAAAAGGGCCTTGTCGCGGCAGCCGATGAGCCCGCCCATGTTGACGATGGCGTCCTTCTTGGCGCTCATGGTGAAGCAGTCCGCCCCCTCGAAGGTGGCCCGCACGATGTCTGCGATGGAGGAGGTGCGGAACTCTTCCTCGCGCTGTTTTACAAAGTAAGAATTCTCGGCATAGCGCGCCGCGTCGATCATGAAGGGGATGCCGTAGCGGTGGGCGAGATCGCGCGTGGCACGGATATTGGCGACGGAGACGGGCTGTCCCCCCGCCGAGTTGTTGGTGATCGTCATGATGACGACGCCGATGTTCTCCGCCCCCAAGTCGCGGATATACCGTTCGAGACGCTCCACGTCCATGTTGCCCTTGAAGTCGGCATACGTCGTCGTATCGAGGGCCTCGGGGACGACGCAGTCGATGGCCCGCGCCCCCGCAAGTTCCACGTGCGCCCGCGTCGTATCGAAGTGCATGTTGGCGATGGCGTATTTCTTGCCCGCGAGCAAAATGGGGAGGAGCACCTTCTCGGCCGCGCGGCCTTGGTGCACGAGCTGGACATAGGGCATGCCGAAGATGCGCTGTGCGGCCTCCTGCACATGATAATAGGAAGAGGCGCCCGCATACGATTCGTCGCCCGTCATCACGCCCGCCCATTGGGAAGAGCTCATCGCGCCCGTGCCGCTGTCGGTGAGCAGGTCGATATACACGTCCTCCGAGGCGAGCGCAAAGACGTTGTAGCCCGCCCGGGCAATTTTCTGTTCGCGCTCTTCCCTCGTCAACACGGTGAGGGGCTCCACGCTCTTGATGCGGAAAGGTTCGGGGAAGTAGATCTGTTTCAAAAGATGCCTCCTTATCATATCGGTTGAGGATATTATACGCGTTTTTGCGGCGAAAGTCAATACCCCTTTCCGAAAGAATTGCCTCCGCGCCCCAAAAATCCCGCCTGCGACTCAAAAATCCCGTCTGCGGACCCGCCGCTTCGCCCCTTTGAAAAAATATCTTGGGAAAAAATGATTTTTTTCGCGAAAACAGTTGACAAACGCGTGGGATTCCGTTAAAATAAATAAGCTATCCGGTCTTGCCGGATATTTATCGCGGGGTAGAGCAGTCAGGTAGCTCGTCGGGCTCATAACCCGGAGGTCGCAGGTTCGAATCCGGCCCCCGC
>CANQBG010000013.1 GCA_947588985.1 uncultured Clostridia bacterium | reverse complement strand
GCCGTCTTGACCATCCTTGCCGTCTTGACCATCCTTGCCATCTTGGCCGTTGACGCCGTCTTTCCCGTCGGTGCCCGCAGCCTTGATGTTCGTATCCTGTTCCCCGATCCACCAATTGCCGTTCTCGCCGATGTGAGGCGTCACGCCGTCCTTTCCGTCCTTGCCGTCTTGACCATCCTTGCCGTCTTGACCATCCTTGCCATCTTGGCCGTTGACGCCGTCTTTCCCGTCGGTGCCCGTAGCCTTGATATTCGTATCCTGTTCCCCGATCCACCAATTGCCGTTCTCGCCGATGTGAGGCGTCACGCCGTCCTTGCCGTCCTTTCCGTCTTGGCCATCTTGGCCGTTGACGCCGTCCTTGCCGTCCTTTCCGTCTTGGCCATCTTGGCCGTTGACGCCGTCTTTCCCGTCGGTACCCGCAGCCTTGATATTCGTATCCTGTTCCCCGATCCACCAATTGCCGTTCTCGCCGATGTGAGGCGTCACGCCGTCCGAACCGTCCTTTCCGTCTTGGCCGCGGACTACGCCGAGGTTGATGGGCTCACCCTCGGTAAGCTCAATGACGAGCTCGCCGTTTTCGTCTATGTAGATCCTCTTGACGCCCACGCCGTCTTTGCCCGCTTCGCCCTTAAATTCGGCGATGAGCTCCTCGAGCGAGCCCTTGAAGCCGAGTTCCTGCGCCTGCGCGTAGACGCGCTCGATGGTCCAGACGTCGCTCTGCACGTTCGTCTCACCGCAAGCCGTGAGGCCCAAGGCGAAGCAGACCGTCATCGCGAGCGAGAGCAAGATGATCCAAATTTTCTTTTTCATAATGAGACCCTCCAAATATATTTGTAGAATAGATCCACTCGGGCTACGCCCTCGGGATGAGGAGCCATAAAAAATAAGGACGCTCCAATATGGAACGCCCGCAAAGAGTATCCCATATTGTTGCGACACAAATGATTTCCCGTTTTGTTGCAAATAGGAAAGAGGATACGCCAATGCCACGGTATAGCCTATTTACAACATTCCTATTCACTTGTGTCGCATGCTCAGTATATCACATTCGGGGGGACTTGGCAAGCGTTCTGTAAAAAATTTTTTGCGAACCAAAAAAAACGCGGACGGCTGAAGATAGGCCGTCCGCGCGGATCGGAATATGGGGCGATTTATGCGGGGAGGATCGCGATGGCCAACCCGCAGAAGAGAATGAGCGAGACGGCGTCTACGATGGTCGTAATGAAGGGCGAGGCGACGGCCGCGGGGTCTAATTTGCACTTCTTCACGAGGAGCGGAAGGAGGCAGCCGACGAGCTTGGCGATGACGATGGTGCATGCGAGCGCAAGCGCGACGACGGAGCAGAGCAGCGGCGTGTAATCATGATAGCCGAAGATGAGGTTATCGATGAGCATGAGCTTCGCAAAACAGGCGACGCCGAGGGTCACGGCGAGCAGCAGGGAGGCGCGCAGTTCCTTCCACGCGACCTTCCACGTATCGGCCGTGGTGAGTTCCCCGAGGGCGAGGGCGCGGATGACGGTGACGGAGGCCTGCGAGCCCGAGTTCCCGCCCGTATCCATGAGCATGGGAACGCAGGCGAAGAGCACGGTGCTGATGGCGTTGAGCCGGCCCTCGAAAGTGTTGATGATGAGGCCCGTAAACGTGGCGGAGACCATGAGAATGAGCAGCCACGGGACGCGATTCTTCCAAATGGAAAAGACGCTCGTCTTGAGGTAGGGCTTGTTGGCGGGGACGATACCGACCATGCGCTCGAGGTCCTCGGTGGTCTCCTCTTCGATGACGGTCATGGCGTCGTCGACGGTGACGATGCCGACGAGGCGGCGTTCCCTGTCTACGACGGGCAGGGCGAGGAAGCCGTAATCGGAGATCTTGCGGGCGACCTCCTCCCTGTCGTCGAGGGTGTTGGCATAGATGACGTTGTCCTCCATGATCTCCGAGATGAGCGCGTCGGGGCGGGCGAGCATGAGGTCCTTCGCCGTGACGAGGCCGATGAGCTCATTCTTGAGATCGGTGACATAGCAGGTGTAGATGGTCTCCTTGTCGATGGCCGTCTCGCGGATGCGATCGAAGGCCTCCTTCACGGACATGGTAGGCAGGAATCGCACGAACTCGATGGTCATGATGCTTCCCGCGCTGTCTTTGGGATACTTCAGAAGCTCGTTGATGTAGGCCCGCGTCTCGTTGTCGCTCTGGGCGAGGAGCCGCTTGACGACGCTTGAGGGCATCTCCTCGATGAGGTCCACGGTGTCGTCGAGGAAGAGTTCGTCCATGACCTCTTTGATCTCGCGGTCGTTGAGCTTTTTGAGGAGCTTTTCCTGCGTGTCGCTGTCGATCTCGACGAACATATCCGCGGCGAGATCTTTGGGCAAAATGCGGAAGAGGACGGGAAGATCGGCCTCCTTCGCGCTCTCGAAGATCTCCGCGAGATCGATCTCGTTCATAGAGGAAAGCAGCGGCTTGAGGACGGAGAACTTCCGCTCCTCCAAGAGCTTTAAGATCTCGTCCTCCTCCGCGATCCTGCGCGCCACTTCCTCGGGCATCTCTTCGATGATATCCACGGTATCGTCTACCGAGATATCCTCCATGACTTCTTCGAGTTCGTCGTCCCGAAGGCCCTTGACGACGGTCTCCTGCAGCGCGGGGCTGAGGAGCACCAAGACGTCGGCAAGGAAGTCGTTGTCTAAGACATGGCATAGGGAAACGACGTCGTCGCTTTCAAGTTCGGATAATAAAAGAGCCGCCTCGTCGGGTTTTTTCAGCGACGCGGCAACTCCCTTGTAGTCCTTTGCTTCGAGCAAAACTTTGAGTTCTTCTTTCATGGCAATATCCTCCGCGGGCAAAATTTAAGCCGAAAAGCGCAGACGGAGAATATGCTGCGATCAGATCAAGCGGAAAAAGCCGCCGTGTTTGTCCGCAGCACATTATGGTCTACGCTCGTACTTCGTCCTTTCACGGCGCACTGTCCTCCTTGTTCGATCTTACCTCTATCATACTATATGCGCGAAGAAAAGTCAAACGTTTGCGGCAACTTTTGCGCAAATTTCCCCCACCCGAAATTTTCCATGCCGCACAGGGCGCTTCCTCCCTTTCGGAAGGCGGGAAATGCAAAAAACGGCGGAGAGAAAAATATTTTTCGGAACGGCGGCATTTTATCTTGACAAGCGCGATTTTTTCGAGTATAATGGGAATATCCTTACAGATGCGGGAATCGCCTAGCGGTATGGCGTCAGCTTCCCAAGCTGATTCTGGCGGGTTCGACTCCCGTTTCCCGCTCCAAAAGCCGCACCGACCTTGTGGTCGGTGCGGCTTTTGGATTTAGCGGGAAACGGGAGCACGAGCGTTCCGTAAAAATTAAAGAAAGCGCTCTGCCTATAACGCGACCGCGCCGGATTCCGGCCTGCTACGTGCGATAAACTCGGGCGGGAAACGGGAGCACGAGCAGGAAACCGACGTCATTCTGAACGAATGTGAAGAATCCCCCCGGTCGATGATGGAATAGGACTTTGTACTTCGGGTAGCGACATCGGCATTGCCGCCGCCGAATCCCAAAAGATACTCTCCCCGCTCGCTCCGCGAGGGGTCGGTATGAGGAGGGGCGGGGCGAATCTTGGCTCCACCCCGGGGTCCCCGCAAAAAGCTGTCAGGATTTTTGCGGGGTGGATTGGGGGAGCTGTCACGGAGTGACTGAGGGGGTTCGCTTATATTGTGCTCGTCTGCAAACCCCTTTCCCTCGCTCCGCGAGGGGTCGGTATGAGGAGTTGGACTTCGGCCTTGATGCGGGGCACCCCGGGTTCCTTCATCCAGAACGCGGACATGGTATGCCCATTTTCTGTCTGATGGGTCAGTTCATGGTCCTGAAACAGTTCCGGGAGGAGAATTCGATCGTCGCCGTTTCGATCTTGCCGTTGCGGGAGACGGTGAGTTCGAGCGTATCCCCGAGCCGCACCTCGAAGAGGAGCTGCGTGAGCTTATGGCGGGCCGTCACGGCCACCGTGCGCGTGCGGGAGGCGTCGCTCGCGGGGGTCAGCTTCAACGAAAGGAGGGTATCCGCCTCCGTGAGCCCGGCGCGGTCGGCAAGCCCGCTGTAGGTAATGCTCTCGAGGATGACCTTCTCCTCGGTATAGACCTTGCCCGTCTCCGCGTCGAACAGGCTGTTTTCGGTGGCCACTCCGGGCGTGACGCCGAGATGGGCCACGGCCGCGCCGTGCACCGTGGGGTCGACGGCACAGGTATCGATGATGTTCTGCGCGATCGAGAGCACCAAATTGGCGGGGATGGCGTAGCCGAAGCCCAAAATGCCCTCCTCCTCGCTTCGCGCGTTGACGACTCCGATAAATTCCCCGTTTGCGGTGAAGAGGCCGCCGCCCGAATTGCCGTGATTGAGCGCGACGTCGATGCGGATCTCGGGCATGTTTACGCGCGTCGATTCATCGGCCGCGTAGATGGGGGCATATTCGATGGGAACGGAGACGACGCCGCCCGTCACGGAGACGCCCTTGCCGTCCGCGTTGCCCACGGCATAAACCGTTTCCCCCGCGGAGATGCTGTCGGAATCGGCCGCAACGAGCTCCGTCGCAAACCCGGCGCCGTCCTCCGCCTTCAGAAAGTCGCTCGTGACGGAGAGCACGGCGACATCATACTGCATCACGCCGCCCACATAGGTGGCCTTCATGGCCCGGCTCTCATGGGTCTCCCCATAGAGATAGACCTCCACATCGTCGCTGACGTGCGAAATCGTCTCCCGCCCCGTACTGCCCGTGTTATAGACGACGTGATAGTTGGTGACGATAAGCGCCCTACCCATGTCCGCGTCGAGGTCGTAGATCGTGCCCGAACCGGCGCTGTAAAAGTCGCGTACCTTCTGCCCCTTGGAGAAGTAGGCAAAGACGGAGACGGAAGCGCGGAGGGCCTGTTGCAGGCGTGCGGCGCCGTCCGTGAGGCCGAGCCCCTCCAAAAAGTCGTAATAGGTGCCCGCATAGCCGTCCGCTTGGGCCTCCTCGAAGGCGCGGCGGAGCTCCGTGGTGGGAGTCTCCTGCGACGCGAGAAAGCTCTCGCGCGAGCCGGCCTCCCCGCGGGAGACGGCCACTTCGGAGGGAATGCTGTCATCGACGGGCAAAAGGTTCAAGAGCCCGCACGACGCAAACAGCGGGATCATGACGAGCACGATCGCAATGGATAAAAATAGAGATGATTTCTTCATAGAGTACCTCTTTGGATACGCCCTTTGCTTTTATCTATTATATCACCCTTTTTTGGGAATTACAACACCGTTTTGTGAAAATTCAAAAAAAGGAACGGAAGAAAGGCCTTCCGTTCCCCCCGATTCAGAGGTCATCGGCATCCTGCACGGGCCGATCGGCGGGGTCCTCCCCATCGATCCCCGTGTAGCTGCCCAAGACGTCCTCCTTCGAGCGCATGTCTGCCCCCGTTTGCAGGGGCCGCTTTCGCATCAAGAGCAATCCTTGGCGTTTTTGCCGCAGCCGCCGCAAGACTTGTTTTTCACGCTCTTCGTGCTTTCTCCGGCGTTCGTGGTCTTGCTCTGCGCCTTGTTTTGCGTCTGATCCTGCGTCCTGTTTTGCGTCTTTTTCATAAATTCTCCTTTTTGAAGGGAAGGTGCAGCTCGACTTCTCCCTGCGACGCGCCGCACAAGGGGCAGATGTTCCATGCCTCCTTGGAGGTGTGCATATACCCGCATTCGCTGCAGATCCACAGCATCGGCCGCTCCGCCCGGTAGAGGGAGCCGTCCTTGAACGCCTCAAACAGATAGTTGAAGATGATCCTGTGGTTCTCTTCGACTTTGGCGACCTGTTCGAATTTTAAGGCAAGTTGCCCAAACCCCTCTTCCCGCGCGATCTTCGCGAACATGGGGTAGAGATTTTCCGCCTCATCCTGCTCGTCGATCGCCGCAAACCGCAAGTTGTCCTCGATGGTCCCCGCATGGAAGGGGAAGCTCGCGTCGATAGAAATATCGTCCCGGCTCCCCGCGTTTTCCAGAATGGCCTCGAAAAAGACCTTCGCATGGTTGGTCTCGTTCTTGGCGATGGTGCGGATGGTATCCGCGAGAACTTTGTATCCCTGCTGCATCGCAGCTTTTGCCGTAAGTTGGTATCGCATGCCCGCCTGACACTCTCCCGCGAATCCTCGCGCTAAGTTGTGAAACGTCTGCGTCTTGGTGAAATCCATTGTGCTCCTCCCTACATCGGCATTGTGTGAAGATTTTCGCCCCGTTATGCAGGAAAATTGTGGCCGCACTCCCCCCTTTTTTGCCCGCCGGCATTGACTTCGGACAAGATTTATGCTATACTAAGCCCAAAAGGAGACCGTATGAAATCGAAAAAACGCACCATCGCCGCCCTCACGGCCGTCGCCTCCGTGCTCCTCGTCCTCTTCCTGCTGCTCACATTCTGGTGGTACGGCTATTCCTACCCCTATTTCGACAGCGTATCCCGCCGCGAAAAGCACCTCCCCGGACTCTCTACCGGCCTCTCGCCGCAGGGCGTCTGCGCCCTTCCCGCGGGCGGCGTCTATCAGTACGCCATGAGCGGCTACATCTCGGGCGAGCCCTCGCGCGTCTACCTGCTCTTTGCCGACCCCGCGGTGAGCGATGTGAAAAAGACGGAATGCTTCGTCACCTTCACCGAAAGCGGCAAGGCCATTAAGACGCACTTCGGCGGCGTCACCTGCTCGGAGAGCACCCTCTACATCGCGAGCGGCAAGAAGATCGTCTATGTCTCCCTCGAAAAGCTCTACGCCGCCCCCTCCGGCGCGGCGGTGGAGATCGACGGCAGCTTTTCCACGGGCATTCAAAACGCTTACTGCTACCTCTATGGCGACACGCTCTATGCGGGCGAATTTTACCGCCCCGGAAATTACGAGACGGACGTCTCCCACCACATCGAGACCTCCGCGGGGACCAACCACGCCCTCGTCTATGCCTTCCCGCTCGACCAAATCGAAGCGGGCGTCTCGGACATGGTGCCCACCAAAGCGCTCTCCGTGTGCGATGAAGTACAGGGGATCGCCATCGACGGGGAACATATCGTCCTCTCCTGTTCCTATGGCCTTCCCGATTCGCGCCTGCACATCTATCCAAACGTCCTCGATGAGGTGGCGCAGCAGACGATCTCCGTGGGCGGGGCGGAAGTCCCCCTCTATGTGCTGGAGGACATGGGCGCAAACATGATCCTCCCCTGCATGAGCGAGGAGATCTTCTTAAAGGACGGGCGGCTCTACATCCTCTTCGAATCCATGAGCCTCAAGTATCGCTTCGTCGTCCACACCCGCATCTCCGCGCTCATCTCGGTGGAGGTCGAAAGTCTGCTCGATATCGACGTCCGCGAAAAGCTCACCCTCGGGCTCCCCTTCTCCCTCCCCTTCTGAAATCTTTTCCGCAAAAAAAGGAGCGCCGCGCTCCTTTTTTCTTTGCGCTCGCTCCTTGATTTTGACCGAAACCATGGGGACCATGTCCGAAGTTCACCCCCTCGCATGCCCCTATAACTTCTCCGATTCGTGAAAATAATTTGTGTACATTTTCCGAAGATAACGGCAGATCTCCTCGTCCGAAGCGGGGTCGCCCTCCGCGGGGTAGGGCCCGTTGACCCGCCAAGGGTTGAGCAGGGAGATGCGGACGGCGTCGGCGGGGCACCAAAAGGCGCAGCCCATGCAGCCCACGCAGTGGCCGCCGAACTTGGGCCGCCCCTCCTCCATGCGAATGTTGCCCGTGGGGCAGCCCGCGGCGCATTTTCCGCAGCCGACGCACTGTTTGGCGTTTACATGGAAAGTCTTGCCGAGGACGGGCATGGCGGGGTGCTCGATGCGCAGACAAAAGGCCGCCGCCCGCCGGATGAGGTTGACCTTTTTCGTCTCGCCGCCGAGGGCGTCCACGAGACGGGCGCCGTGCTCGATGCGCTTTTCCGCCGCCTGCCACATGCGCACGGCCATCTTGTCGGAGTGGCGGAAGAGGATGTTGTAGGGCATGACGACGGTAAATTCTCCCGCGAGGGAATACCCCTTCTTCTGCAAAATGCGCTTCGGCGCAAGGCCCGCCGCGTCGTTGAGCTTGGAGGGCTCCCCCTCGCTGCGGAGGAGATAGAAGGGAAGGCTCCCCTTCGGGAATTTTTTGAGGAATTTCGTCACGATCTCAGGGGCGTTGAAGGCGTGGACGGGATAGCCGAAGATGAGCAGATCGAAGCCCTCGAGCTCGGGCATGGGCGCCCCCTTTTTGATCTCATAGCTGCTCGTCGTGTGCCCGAGCGCGCGGAGTTCCTCGGCAAAACGCGCGGCAACTTTTCTCGTGTTGCCCGTGCCCGAAAACACGCAGAAGAGGACGTTCATCGCCCGTCCTCCGAAAGCGCCCGCACGACGGGCTTCCCATCTTCGAGGTCATAGACGCGGTTTTCGTCTTTCTCGTGGGAATCATACCACACCTGCGCGACGAAGGGGCTGAACTTGGCGATGCGGTCGAAGTCCCACGGCGCGGGTTGCTGACACACGGGGCACCAATGCCCGCCGCGGAGCACGGTGAAGGGGCTGGTCGCAAATTCATGGCCGTCGTGGCACCGCCATGTGAGCTTTTGATAGGGATCGCCGCCATATTCCCCGCAGCATTCTCCCCCGCGGAAGCGCGCGGCCGAGGCGAGGTCCTCCCCCGTCCAAGCGGAGATCGGCTTGCTCTCGTCGTACCCGTGGGAGAGGAGCACGGCGTTCTCCTTGTCGCGGAGGGCGTCGTAGTCCCCGAAATCCCCCTTCGAGAGGAGCTTATAGTCCTTCCAATCGGAAGAGAGCGCCCGCGCCGCCCGAAGGGAACCGTACGCCGCGATGACCTTCGCCTCGTCGCCGTCCTCCACCCAGCGGCGGGGGGAATTGGGATGGCGCAGGAGCCGGCGGAAGAGGAAGAAGTCGATGAGCTTCGCGGGGACGAACTTCCCGAGCGCGTAGATCTTATGATGGCGCGCGATCTCCTTCCAATACTCCTTCACGCCGTCGCGCTGGTAAGAAAAGAGCTGTTCGAGGACGTCTCCGTCGTAAAACCAGAGCCCGTGGAAGTTGCGCAAGGCGAGCCAATCGGGGCGCACGAACTTCTCCGCGGAGCCGCCGATGATGGAAAATCCGTCGTTGAAGGTATCGTACCCCGTGCACATGCCCTTCTTGCCCGCGCCGATGTTGTAGATATTTTTCCAAAAGTCCTCGATCTCGCCGCGGAGGTCGCGCTCAAAAATGCGGCGGATGAGATAGCCGCTATCGCGCGCGCTCACCCATTCGAGGGGGGCATTTGCGGTGGTGTGGAACATCAGCCCGTCGGAGACGTTGTTCTTCAACATGTCGGGATGAAGCATCGCCGTCTGCCGCAAAATGATCCAGCTGTCGAGGTCGGCGTCGAGGCAGTACCGCTCACCATAGAGCTTGTCCATCGCGTAGCGGTCGAAGGCGCTCACGAGGAGGGGATCGCCCACCCGGCCGAAGGGGTGCTTCTCGTTGCGGTTGCCATAGACCGCGACCGTGGAGATGTGGATGTATTTGGGCTGGGGCGAGCACGCCTTCACCGCGTCGATGATGCACATCGCGCCCCTTTTATTACATGCCTCGCTGCTTGCGGGGTTTGCGTCGGAGGCGGGAGGAATGACGCCGGCCATGTGGACGACGTAGTCCGTCCCCTCCACGAGCGCGGCGCACACAGCTTGGTCCGTGATCCCGCCGCGGACGATCTGCACCCGCGCGCCATACCGCTTTTTGAGCGACTTTGCAAGTTTATTGTTGCGTTTTTTGGGAGTGAGGAGCACGCGCACCCACTCTGCTTCGGGAATTTCAAGCGTCTCGCGGAGGACTTCCCGCCCCATCTGCCCGCTTACGCCCGTCATGGCGATCTTCATTAGACGACCTTCCTTCGTACGGAATTTCGGCCCTTTTCGCAAAGGCCTAACGTTAGTATAACGTATTTCGCGCCCGTTTGTCAAGATAGTACCTCTTTCGCACGCCAATTTGCCCGAAAAATTTTCGAAGCGGAGTGAGTGTATCTTTAAGATTCACTCCCTCGCCTACGGCTCGGTCGGAATGAGGGGTCTTAACTCCACCTTTGGGGAAGCTCCCGCATCGCGGATGAAGAGGTCTCCTCATACCGAACGGAGCGAAGCGGAGTGAGTGTATCTCTAGATTCACTCCCTCGCCTACGGCTCGGTCGGAATGAGGGGTCTTGACTCCACCTTTGGGGGAGCTCCCGCGTCGCGCATGAGGGGGGCCTCCTCATACCGAACGGAGCGAAGCGGAGTGAGTGTATCTTTAGATTCACTCCCTCGCCTACGGCTCGGTCGGAATGAGGGGTCTTGGCTCCACCTTTGGGGAAGCTGTCACGCACCAAAAAAGGGACCGTGGGGGTCCCTTTTCGCTGTTTTCAGTTTTTGGGCTTTTTCATCGTGAGGGAGATGCGGTTCTTCTTTTCATCGACATCGAGCACCCACACGGTGACGACGTCGCCCACGGAGAGCACCTCGGAGGGGTGACGGATGAAGCGATCGGAGATGCGGGAGATGTGCACGAGGCCGTCTTGGTGCACGCCGATATCCACGAACGCGCCGAAGTCGATAACGTTGCGCACCGTCCCCTTGAGCTCCATGCCGGGTTTTAAGTCCTTGATCTCGAGCACGTCGGTGCGGAGGACGGGGGCGGGAAGCTCGTCGCGCGGGTCGCGGCCCGGCTTCATGAGCTCGGTCGCGACGTCGTTGAGGGTAGGCATGCCCGCGTTACAGGCCTCCGTAAGCCGTTTTTCCCCGATCGCCTTCATGCGGGTGCGCAACTCGGAGAGACGGCCCGCCTTCACGTCGTCCTCGGTGTAGCCGCACAGTTCCAAGAGCTTTTCTGCGGCCGCGTAGCTCTCGGGGTGGACGGCGGTGTTATCGAGCACGTTTTTGCTCTCGGGCACGCGCAAAAAGCCCGCGCACTGCTCAAAGGCTTTCTCCCCGAGTTTGGGGACCTTTAAGATCTGCCGCCGCGCCGTGAAGGAGCCGTTTTCCTCGCGATACTTCACGATATTATTGGCGACGCCCGCGTTGAGGCCGGCCACCCGCGCGAGGAGGGGCGCGGAAGCCGTGTTGACGTCTACCCCCACCGCGTTGACGCAGTCCTCCACCACGCCGTCGAGGGCCTCGGAGAGCCTTTTTTCGGGCATGTCGTGCTGGTATTGCCCCACGCCGATGGACTTGGGATCGATCTTGACGAGCTCGGCAAGCGGGTCTTGCAGCCTTCTTGCGATGGAGACGGCCGAGCGGAGATTGACGTCGAATTCGGGGAATTCCTTGGCCGCAAGCGGGGAAGCGGAATAGACGGAAGCCCCCGCTTCATTCACGATCATATAAGAAACGCCGCACCCATGTCCGAGAGAGGCGATGAGTTCCACCGTCATCTGCTCCGTTTCGCGGCTCGCCGTGCCGTTGCCGATGGCGATGTGTTTCACCTTATCTTTCTTGATGAGCTCGGAGAGTTTTTTAATACATTCCTGCTTCTGGCGCTCGCCGTAGGTGGGATAGACGACCGTCGTATCGAGTACCTTGCCCGTCCCGTCTACGACGGCTACCTTGCACCCCATGCGGTAGCCGGGGTCCAATCCCATCGTAACGAAGCCCTTGACGGGCGGCTGCATGAGGAGGGGCTTTAAGTTGAGCGCAAACTGCCCGATGGCCCCCTCGTTGGCGGAGTCGGTGAGCATGGCGCGGACCTCCCGCTCGACGGAGGGGAAGATGAGGCGGTCATAGGCGTCCTCCATGGCGGCCGTCACAAACTCCGTGGAATTGCAGCGGGGCCGTTTGACAACGTATCTTCCGACGACGTTTAAGGCGGCCTCGCGGTTCATATCCACGCCGACTTTTAAGACTTCCTCGCGCTCGCCGCGGTTGAAGGCAAGCACCTGATGGCCCTGCACCCGACACACGGGGGAGCGGAAGGCATAGTAATTGCGGTAGACGGTGTCCTCCGGGTCCTTCTTTGCGGCGGAGGAGACGATGTCCGCGCACTGCACGAAGAGCGCGCGCAGATGTTTGCGCACCTCGGCGTTGTCTGAGATCATCTCCGCGACAATGTCGCTCGCCCCCGCAAGGGCCTGTTCCGCAGTCTCGACGCCCTTCTCGGGATCGACGTACTTCGCCGCCGCCGTAAGGGGGACGGGGCAGGCGGGATCCTGCGCGTAGAGGAGCTCCGCGAGGGGCTCGAGGCCCTTCTCCTTGGCGACGGTGGCCCGGGTGCGGCGCTTCTGCTTATAGGGGCGATAGAGGTCCTCCACCTCCGCGAGCGTTGCGGCGCGGTCGATGGAGAGCGCGAGTTCGGGGGTGAGCTTGCCCTGCCCCTCGATGGAGTTCTTCACCTCCACCCTTCTCGCCTCGAGGTTGCGAAGATATTGAAGCCTGTCCGCAAGGGTGCGGATGGTCTGGTCGTCCATCGTGCCGTGCATTTCCTTGCGGTAACGCGCGATGAAGGGGACGGTGTTGCCCTCGTCGAGCAGGTCGATGACGTTCTGAACGTGCTCCTCCCGCTTTCCGAGTTCTTCGGCAAGAATTTTTGCGATCGGTTGCATAATTTCTCCTCGGCCGCGCACGCGGCCATTTCCCTATATTTGTGATGAAGTCGCTTCTCAGAGGAAGGTCGCTTCGGCCGGCTTCAACGGAGCTCCGCGCCGAGGTTGTGCTCCAAATTCCCGATGATCTTGCGGAAGTAACCCTCCACCGTCTCAGGCGTGAGCGGCTTTTCGGCGGCGGGGTCGGGCACGAAGGTGACGCGGAAGGCCATGCTCTTCTTGCCCTCTCCGAGGCGGGCGTCGCGGTAGACGTCGAAGAGCTCCGCCTTTTGGGCCGCCTTACAGGCGCGGAGGATGCAGGCCTCCATCTCGGCGCACGTCACCTTCTCCTCGACGACGACGGCGAGATCGCGCTCCACGGCGGGGAACTTGGGGACGGCGTGATAGGCGATGCCCTTTTTGAACTTCTTGGCGAGGAGGGCATAGTCGAGCTCGGCAAGATACACTTTGCATTCGAGCGCGAGCTCCTCCGCGAGGGCGGGGTGCAGTTCGCCCAAGAAGCCCGCCTCCTTCTCCCCGAGCATGAGGCACGCCGTCGCGCCCGGGTGCAGGAAGGGCCGCTCCCCGCGCACGAAGGCGAGCTTGAGCCCGAAGGCCTCCCCGAGCGCTTCCACGGCCCCCTTGAGGTCGAAGAAGTCGCCCTCGCCCCACAGCGCGATGGAGACGTGTTTGCGCTCCTCGGGCAGCTCCGTGAGGGGAAGGTTTTGGGCATGGTATACGTTGGCGAGCTCAAAGAGCCGGCCGGACTCGTTTCCGCGGCGCACGTTGCGGACGACGTTTTCGAGCATCGTGGGCGTGAGCGTGGTGCGCATCACGGAGAGGTCCTCCCCGAGGGGATTCTTGATGACGATGGCCTGCCGCAGCGGGTCGTCTGCGGGAAGGCGGAGGAGATCGAAATCCTTGGGCGAAGAGAAAGAGTAGCCCACGGCCTCGCAGTAGCCCTCCTCCGCAAGGATCTCCTTGAAGCGGAGCTCCGCCTTCTGCGCGGGGGTGAGGCCGCCGTGCGTCACCGCCGCCTTCTCGAGGAAGGTGGGGACGATGTGCTCGTAGCCATACATGCGGATGACCTCTTCCACGAGGTCGGGGAAGGCGTCGATATCCTCCCGCCAATGGGGAACATGGGCGATAAATTCCGCACCCATATCTTCGATTTGGAATCCGAGCCGCTCTAAAATGCCGTTTACTTCCTCCTTGGGAACGTGGATGCCGAGAAGGCCGTCGATGGCGGCATACGCCGTCTCGATCGTCTTTCTCGGGGGCTCCTCCAAATCGCAGGAGCGCGGGAGATACCACTTATCCGTGGGCGTGCCGCAGCCCAATTTCCCGACGAGGAAGAGGGCGCGTTCCATGCCGAAGTGCGGGAAGACGGGATAGACCCCCTTCTCGAAGCGGGCGGAAGAATCGCTGCGCTGGCCGAGGGCGCGGGAGGTCTTTCTCACGCTGTCGCGCGCGAAGCTCGCCGCCTCGAAGAATACCTCCGTCGTGTCCTCGCGGATCTCGCTGTTGAGCCCCCCCATCACCCCGGCAAGGGCCACGGGACGATCCGCGTCGCAGATGAGAAGGTTTTCGGGCGTGAGCGCAAACTCCTTTTCATCGAGCGTTACGATCTTCTCCCCCGCCGCGGCGCGGCGCACGACGACGGTATCGCCGTGGAGGAAGCGCCTGTCGAAGGCGTGCATGGGTTGCCCCACCTCGAGGAGCACATAGTTGGTGATATCCACGATGTTATTGACGGAGCGCAAGCCGCAGAGGGCGAGCCGCCGCCGGAGCCATTGGGGCGAAACGCCGATCGAGACGCCCTTCACGTAGCTTCCGATATAGCGCGGGCAGAGCGCGGGCTCCTTCACCTCGACGGTGAACTTCACATCGGTGGGTTCGGCCCGATAGGGGCACGGAGGCAAAAACCCGTCGTGCGGGACTTTGAGCACGGCCGCCACTTCGCACGCGATGCCGAGAATGCTCTGGCAATCGGGGCGGTTGGCCGTGACGGCGATATCGAAAATGTAGTCGTCGATGCCGACGATCGGGCGGATATCGACGCCAAGCGGGGTACCCATGTCCAAGATGAGGATGCCGTTTACCGACGCTCCCTCATAAAAATCGTCGCCAATGCCGAGCTCCTCGCCCGAGCAGAACATGCCCTCGGAGAGGACGCCGCGGAGCTTGCCCGTCTTGATCTTCTGCGTGCCGCCCTCGTGCTTTACCGTCGCGCCGTCGAGCGCCACGGGGACGACGGCCCCCTCGAACACGTTGGTCGCGGCGGTGACGATCTGCTTTTCGCCCCTTTCGCCGCAATCGACCGTGCAGACGGTGAGCCGGTCCGCATCGGGGTGCTTCTCACACCTTACGATACGGCCTGTGACGACGTTTTCCACGTCCTTGCCGAGGTAGGTGAGTTCCTCCACTTCGAAGCCGCACGAGAAGAGCTTCTCCTCGAGCTCCGCGGCGGAGATCCCGATGTCCACAAATTCCTTTAACCAGCTGAAAGGTACTTTCATCTTCTCACCTCAATCCTGAAATTGCTTCAAAAAGCGCACGTCGTTTTCGGTGAACGAGCGGATGTGCCCGATGCCGTATTTGAGCATGGCGATGCGCTCGATGCCCATGCCGAAGGCAAAGCCCGTGTATTCATCGGGATCCAGCCCGCAGTTCTCCAAGACGCGCCTGTTGACCATGCCCGCGCCGAGGACCTCGATCCAGCCCGTTCCCTTGCAGAGCGAGCACCCCTTTCCGCCGCACGCGGCACAGGAGACGTCCACCTCCACCGAGGGCTCCGTGAAGGGGAAATAGGAGGGACGGAGGCGAGTTTTGGAGGTCTCCGCGAACATGGTACGGGCAAATTCATCGAGCATGCCCTGCAGATCGCACAGGGTGACGTGCCGATCGACGACGAGCCCCTCCATCTGATGGAACATGGGCGAATGCGTCGCGTCGTCGTCCGCGCGGAATACCCGCCCCGGCGAGAGCATCTTGATGGGCGGTTTCTTCTTCTCCATGAGGCGGATCTGCCCCGCGCTCGTCTGGGTGCGCAGGAGAAATTCCTCGGTGATGTAGAAGGTATCCTGCATGGCGCGGGCGGGGTGATCGGCGGGCGTGTTGAGGGCGGTGAAGTTATAGTAGTCGCTCTCGATCTCGGGCCCTTCGAAGATCTCGAATCCCATGCCCGCGAAGATCTCGATGAGCTCCTGCCGCGTGCGCGTGATGGGGTGAAGAGCCCCGCGCGCGTGTTTGCGCCCCGGCATGGTGACGTCGATCTGCTCGCCCGAGAGCTTTTCCTCGAGCTCGCGCGCCTTGATCTTCTCCTCCATGGAGGCAAACAGCGTCTCGAGACGCGTGCGAAGGTCGTTGACCTTTTTCCCGAAGGCGGGGCGCAGCTCTGCCGCGATCTCCCGCATCCCCTTGAGCAAGGCCGTCACTTTGCCCGTGCGGCCGAGATATTTCATCTTGGCCTCATAGAGGGCGCGCGAAGAATGCGCCGTGGCGATCTCTTGTTGTGCTTCCTCCACAATTTTCTCGGTCTCTTCCATAATCGCTCCTTAAAAATCGCCCTGCCGAAACCTCGACAGGGCGTGATCTACGCGGTACCACCTGCTTTCGCACGCCATGCTTTCGGACATGGTATGCCTCTTTTCTCCCTTTACGCGGGAAACGGCCTCTCTTAAAGTTCGGTTCGGAGGGGCGGCTGGCGGGGGAATACCGCAGTGCGCCTTCCGGCCCCTCTCAGCCATGGGGGCCCTCTCTGTGGGAAAGCGGCCTCTGCGTCTCTTCCGCTTCGAAGCCTTTTCGCTATGATAATCTATTATAATCCGCCTTGGCGCGGTTGTCAAACGTTTTTCACGATTTTTGCGGCTTTCCCCAAAAAGTTCCCCAAAACCCGCGCCCAATCAGGGCGACTGCGGCCCTTCTTGCTCCGGCGGCTCGTTTCCATCTTCCTCCGAAGGCTCCGAAGGCCCGCCTTCCTCCTCGGGTTCGCGCTCTCCGACGAGCGCCGCGAGCGTGGAGAGATACTCGCGGGCGTCCTCCGGCCGCCCTACGACGGTGATGCGGTCCCCCTCTTCCAAGACGGTGCCGCCATGCGGGACGACCTCCGCGCCCTCCCGCTCGATCTTCGTGACGAGGGCGGAGAAGGGCCAGAGGATGTTGCGGATCTCCTTGCCCGCCGCCTCCCGCACGCGCAGCCGCACGGTGATCTCCTCGGTGCGCCCCTTGCGCTCCTCGAGCATCTCGTCGAGCAAGCGTTCGTAGAGGGGCTCCGTGTGGAAGATGCCCCCCACGACGTACCCCATCGCCACCGAGAGCACGGCGGGAAGCAAAAAGGTAAAGTTCCATGTGAGCTCGACCGTCATGATGATCCCCGTCATGGGGGCGTGGACGACCGTCGTAAAAAACGTCACCATCGCGACGACCATGAGGGCGTCTACGAGCGTCTCCTGCATCCCCATGCGCACGAAGAGCAGGCTGAGGATCCGCCCGATCACCGCCCCCATCGCCATGATGGGCACGGAGCAGCAGCAGGGGAGATCGGAGGCGGTGTTCCCTGCCGTCGCAATAAATCTGAGGGCGAGGATGAGGAGCAGGGAGACCCAAAACGGAGCGCCAAACACGGACACGGTATGCCCCGATTCCGTGGAGAGGGCCCCGATGAGGGAAAGCCCGCTGCCCGTTTCATAGACGGAGATCAGCCCGGCGACGCCCGCAAAGAGGAAAGGAATGAGGTAGCTCCCCCACCCCTTCCACGGGTGGAACCGCCGAAAGACGCGCCGGATAAGGAAGAGGAAGTAGTAGAAGCCGACGCCCGTCAAGGAGACGACGAGGGCGGTGAGGAGCGCATAGAGCGAAAAGCCGAGGCCGGCGTCTGCGGGGAGGGTGAGACCGCCGAGGAAGGGCCCCACGGCGAGCCCCATCGCGGGGCGGAGGAGGTTCCTCACGACGATGGCGACGGAGACGGCCGAAAAGGAACAGATAAAGACTTCAGGCGTGAAGCGTTTGTGCGCCTCCTCATAGGCGAAGATCATGCCCGTGAGGGGGGCGTTGAGCGCGACGGCGAGCCCCGCACAGGCTCCGCCTGTGATCTGATACCGCCGCACGACGGCGTTGCGCCGCAATATGGAACTCACCCCGTCGCCGCACGCGCCTCCGATCATGAGGCTGGGGCCCTCGCTTCCTCCCGAGAGGCCCAAGAGCACGGTGAGCAGGCTGGCGGCGAACATGCCCGTGAGCGCCTGATACCATTTGAAGCGGAGAAGGCCCTGCGTGGCGCCCTCCGTCTGGGGGAAGCCACTCCCCTTCAGGATGGGGAGGGCCTTCATCACGCCGCCGATGACGATGGCGCCGAGAAAGAGGGCGGCAAGGAGGAGCGGGACAAAGGCGGGACGGGCAAGGACGGCCCCGTAGCTCTCCGCAGCCTGTTCCTCACACAGCTCGAACACGATCTGAAAGAGCGTGACGACGACGCCCGCAAACGCCCCCGTGAGCGCCCCCACGCAGACGATCTGCACATGCGTGCTGAATTTATCGAGAATGGAAACCTTGCGCTTCATTCCTCCTCCCCTACTGCGCGAATTGCGCGGCGTATAATTCGGAATAGAAGGACTGCCGCCCGAGCAGTTCGGCGTGCGTCCCCTGTTCGATGATCTTGCCGTCCTTCATCACGAGGATGAGGTCGGACCCCACGATGGTGGAGAGCCTGTGGGCGACGACGAAGCACGTCCTGCCCTCCATGAGGCGGACGAAGGCCTCCTGCACGAGCTTCTCCGTGCGCGTATCGAGGTTGGAAGTCGCCTCGTCGAGGATGAGCATGGGCGGGTGACACAGCATGACGCGCGCAATGCAGAGGAGCTGTTTTTGCCCGGCCGAGAGCACGCCCTCCTCCCCGATGACGGTATCGTAGCCCGCGGGAAGCCGCAGGATGAAGCCGTGCGCCTTGGCCGCCTTGGCCGCCGCCACCATCTCTTCCTCGGTGCAGTCGGGGCGGCCCATCGTGAGATTTTCCCGCACCGTGGCGCATTTGAGCCACGTCTCCTGCAAAACCATGCCGTAGTTTTGGCGGAGGGAGGCCCGCGTCACCGTGCGGATGTCGTGTCCGTCCACATAGACGGCCCCCTCGTCTACGTCGTAAAAGCGCATGAGGAGATTGATGAGCGTCGTCTTGCCGCAGCCCGTCGGCCCGACGATGGCCACCCGCATGCCCCTTCGGACGCGGAGGTTGAAATCGCGGATGAGCGCGCGCTCGGGCGTATAGGAGAAGGCGACGCCGCGCGCCTCCACTTCCCCCGCCGCTTCCCCGAGGACGAAGTTCCCCTCGTCGGAGGGCTCCTCCGCTTCCCCGATGAGCGCAAAGATGCGGCCCGCGCAGGCGAGCGCATTCTGAAATTCCGCCGCCACCTCGGAAATCTCGTTGAACGGCTTGGTGTATTGATTGGCGTAAGAGAGGAAGGTGCCGAGGCTCCCGACGGTAAACGGGGCACCCATGCCCGCGGTTGCGATCGCAAGAAAGCCTCCGACGAGCGCGACGGCGGCATACACGAGCGCGTTGACGAAGCGCGTGGAGGGGTTGGTCGTCGAGGAGAAAAACACGGCGCGGAGCGAGGCCTTTTTCAGTTTTTCGTTCTTCTCACGGAAGATGGCGGCGTTTTCCTCCTCGCGGCAGAAGGCCTTCACCACCTTGAGCCCGGCGAGCATCTCGTCTGCGAAGGCGGCCTCGTCGCTGCGCGCCTCCGTCTGTGCCTTGTAGGTCTTGTAGGTGCTCTTGGAGATGAAGCGCGCCACGAAGAAGGAGACGGGGGTGATGCAGAATACGACGAGCGCGATCTCCCAGCGGATGGCGAGCATGATGCCGAGCACGCCCGCGATGGTGAGCACGCCCGTGAAGAGCTGATTGAAGCCGAGGATGAGCCCGTCGGAGAACTGTTCGGCGTCCGAGACAACGACGCTCGCCACGTCCCCGTAGGCGCGGCCGTCGATATAGCGGAGCGGGAGCTTGCCGAGTTTGGAAAAGGCGCGGATGCGGAGGTCGGAGAGCACGCCATAGGCGATCTTGTTGCTCGCGAGCGTCATGGGCCATTGGAAGATCGCCGCACCCGCGGAGGAGAGCGCGCAGGCAAGGAGCGCCATGGAAAGGCCGCTCCAATCGACGTCCCCTTTGCCGACGAGGCAGTCGATGGCGCGCCCCGCAAAGAAGGGAGCGAGGAGCTGGCCCGCCACCACGGCGACGGCGGCGAGCAGCGTAAAGGCGAAAAGGACGCGATAGGGCTTCAGCGCGCGGAAGATCTCGCGGAAGATCTGCTTCTTACGCATGGCGCACCTCCGTCTGCGATTCGTAGATCTCCCGATAGAGCGCGCACGCCTGCATGAGCTGCTCGTGGGTACCCATGTCCGCGACATGCCCCTCTTCGAGCACGAGAATTTTATCGGCGTGCATCACGGAGGCCACCCGCTGGGAGACGAGGATGACGGTGCATCCCACATCCTTGAGCGCAGCCCGGAGGCGGGCGTCCGTCGCGTAGTCGAGGGCGGAAGCGCTGTCGTCGAGGATGAGGAGCTCGGGGTCCTTCACGAGGGCGCGGGCGATGGTGAGCCGCTGCTTCTGTCCGCCCGAGAGGTTGCGCCCGTCTTGCGCGACTTCCCCCGAAAGGCCGCCCTTGGCCTCCGCGACGTCGAGCGCCTGCGCCGTTTCGAGGGCCCGCAAAAGCTCCTCGTCCGTCGCGTCCGCCTTCCCCCAACGGAGGTTGGAGGCGATGGTCCCGCGGAAGAGCACGGCCTTTTGCGGCACGTAGCCGATGCGCGCGCGGAGCTTCTCATAGGGGATAGAGGCGATGTCTTGCCCGTTCAAAAGGACGCGCCCCGCCGTCGCCTCATAGAAGCGCGGAAGCAGCCGAACGAGGGTGCTCTTTCCCGCGCCCGTGCCGCCCAAGATGCCGAGGGTCTCCCCCTTCCGCACCGAAAACGTGAGGTCGGAAAGGGCGGGCGCGCCGCCCCCTTCATAGGTGAAAGAGACGTGCTCGAAGCGGACATGGTCCCCTCCGTTTTCGTCTTGTGCCGAAATTTGCGCCGTGACGGCGGGCTCGCTCTCCATGTCGAGAACGGCCCCGATGCGCCGCGTGCACGAGACGGCTTTGGTCATGGTGACGATGAGATTGGCGAGCTTGATGAGCTCGACGAGGATGATGGAGAGATACCCATAGAGGGCCAGAACGTCGCCCTGTTCGAGCGCGCCGAAATGGACGCGGTGCGCCCCCACGAAGATGAGGAGGACGGCGGCGAGGTTGACGAGCAGGAAGGTGACGGGGCCGGAGACGGCCGCGATGCGCCCCACGCGCACCTGCTCATTTTCGAGCGACGTGCTCTTTTGCGCAAAGGCGCGTCCCTCCTCTTCCTCCCGGCGGAAAGCGCGGATGACGCGCGCGCCCGATAGGTTTTCGCGCGTGGAGAGGTAGACGCCGTCGAGCTTTTCCTGCACCGCACGGTAGCGCGGCGCACAGGCGAACATCACGGCAAAGACGACGGCGGCGAGCAGCGGAATGAGCCCGAGGATGATGAGCCCCGCGCGCCAATCTACGAAGAAGGCCATGCCCGCCGCCCCGAACACGATGATGGGCGAGCGGAGGAAGATACGGAGCGTCATATTCACGCCGTTTTGCACCTGTTGGATATCGCTCGTCATGCGGGTGAGCATGGAGGAGGTACCCATGTCGTCGATCTGGGGGAAGGAAAGCGATTGGAGCTTGCCGAAGAGCTCGCTGCGGAGCTCCGCAGAAGTCCCCACCGCGGCCTTGGCGGCGAAGAACTGCGCGGTGAGCGCAAAGCCCAATCCGAGCGCCGCGAAGAGGGCGAGCAGCAAGACGGCGTGGACGATGAACATCCTATCCCCCGCCTTGACCCCCGTATCCACGATCTCCGCGACCACGAGGGGGACGAGCAGCTCCATACACGCCTCGAACAGCTTAAAAAGAGGCGATAAAATCGCCTCCTTCCGATATTTTTTCAGTGCGCGAAAGAGATGCTTCATACGACCTCATAAGACGAACAAATAGACATAGTATCCCGCAAAGAGGGCGAGTAGGAGGGCGCCGCCCACCCGTCCGAGCCGCTTTTTCCCGAGGAGAACGCAGAGATACAGCACGGCGACGGCGCAGAGCGCCACGAGCGCGTCCACGAGGCGGTCCATGGCAAAGGGCAGGGAGTGGACCAGCGAGGAAGCCCCCGCGATGAGCAAAATGTTGAAGAGGTTGCTCCCGATGATGTTGCCGACGGCGATATCCGTCTCGTTTTTCCACGCGGCGATGACGGAGGTGACGAGCTCGGGAAGCGACGTCCCGATGGCGACGATGGTGAGCCCGACGAGGCCCGTCTCCACCTTCATGATGCGGGCGATCTGCGTGGCGCCGTTGACGAGAAGAGTGCTCCCCCCCACCACCATGCCGAGGCCGAGGACGGTGAGAAGGGCCAAAAACCAGCCCCTCTTGCGCATCTCGAAGTACCACCGCGCCACCTTCCCTTCGGGGGCGGGCGCCGGGGCCTCTTCATCCCCGTTCAGAAGGCGCAACTTCTGTTCGCGGCGGGCGTTTACAACGAGCACCGCCATATACCCCGCAAAGACGGCAAGCAACAGGAGCCCGTCCCACCACTCGAGCGCGCCGTTCCACACGCCCAGCCCGATGACGAGGGCGGAGACGAAGAGCAGGACGGGGAAATCCCACTTCAGCGAGCTATCCTTCACGGGCAGGGGCCGGATGAGGGCGGAGAGCCCGAGGATGAGCAGGACGTTGGTGATGTTGCT
Organism: uncultured Clostridia bacterium; assembly: GCA_947588985.1. Classification (GTDB taxonomy): domain Bacteria; phylum Bacillota; class Clostridia; order Christensenellales; family Borkfalkiaceae; genus Gallimonas. The sequence continues at coordinate 17,522 of CANQBG010000013.1, read as the reverse complement.
CCCCATCACGTTGGTGAGGGCCAGATCGACGGCCGTGGGATCGGAATACGCCTTCACGGCGGAAGTGAGCGACGTGGCGAGTTCGGGCGCGCTCGTCCCGAACGCGACGACGGTGAGCCCGATGACGAGGGCGGAGAGCTTGCATTTTTCCGCCACGCCCGCCGCGCCGTCCACAAACCAATCCGCGCCCTTCACGAGCAGCGCAAAGCCCACGATGATGAGAAAGATCCAGAGATACAGCATACCCTTCCGCCTCCACGGCAACTTGCCGGAAAAAGTAATCGGAGGTCTTGTCATTCAAAAGAACCGCCGCGACACGAACGGAGCCGTTCGGGGTATGTTGCCGCAGCGCGGGGACTACTCCCCCCCGATAGTTTGATGATAGCACTTCGGGGCCGAGAAGTCAAGCCGAACGCCCGCCCCGTCCGAAAAAAACTTCGGAAGCGTTCGAAAACCGGCCGCCGCTCAGCGCTTACTGAACTTGCAGCCGCAATAATTCTGACGGTAGAGCTCGTGCGCGCGCGAGAGCTCGAGGGAACGCAGATACCCGCCCCGCTTCTTGAAGTCGGAGGGAAGGTAGCCGATCCCGAGCTCCTCGGAAAGCGCAAGGCCGATGGCATTGATGCGGGCCGCGTCTTTGAGAGGGGAGAGGGTGAGCGTCGTCGCGAAGAGGTCGTAGCCGCGGGCCTTGGCCTCCTCGGCCGTGCGGCGCAGGCGCAACGCGAAGCACTTCGTACAACGCGCGCCCCCCTCCTTCTCCCCTTCCAGCCCCGCGACGGCGGCGAGGTAGTCCTCCGCCGCATAGTCGCAGTCGAGAAAATCGGCAAGGCCGGTCTCCCCGAGAAAGCGGATCTGTTCGCGCTTGCGCTTTTCATATTCCGCCTCGGTATCGAGGTTGGGGTTATAGAAAAATACCGTCGTCTTGAGGATGGGCGCCACGGTCTCGAGGCAGTAGGAGGAACAGGGCGCACAGCAGCAGTGGAGGAGCAGCCGCTCCCCCGCATGCGCCGAAAGCATGCTTTGCATCACCTTGTCGTAGTCGATCTTATTCATTTCCCCCACCCCATGTCCGAGATCAAGCCTTCGGATTTCAAAAAATAGAGAACGCCGCCCACGGGGGGCGGCGCGCAAATTTTACGTCTCGTCGTCCTCATCGGGCTCAAGCGCGGAGGCCTCGTCGGCGTCCTCGAAGTCGTCGTAGAGGCTGCAAAACTCCGCAAACACTTCGTCTAAAAGGGCGTCGTCCTCGATGGTCTCGAGCTGCTCGTCGTCCTCGCCGCCCACGAGATGATAGATGGCCACCTCGTCGCCCTCGTCCTCCTCGTCCTCGTTTTCCTCGGCGGGCCGTTCGGGGGTGAGCGCCACATACCACTCCTTTTTGTATTCGAAGGTGAGCAGGTGCTCGTAGCGGGAGGAATTCCCCTCGTCATCGACGAGCTCGACGATGTTGTCCTCTTCCTCGTATTTTTCTCTGTCCTCTTTCATATCTTTGCTCCTTTTCTTGCTTTCCGCAAGATAATCTTCGAGAATGTAGGCGGCCGCGAGCGCGTCCACCGCCTTTTGCTTTTTATCGCGCTTCGCGCTGATGCCGAGGGTGTGAAGATCCCCCCGTGCGGAGCGCGTCGTGAAGCGCTCATCGGTAAAGACGACGGGGATCTCCAGCCCCGCCTGCAATTTTTCGACGAATTTCCGCGTCTTACGCGCCTGTTCGCCCTCCTCGCCGGAACCGTTTAAGGGCAGGCCGCAGACGATGAGCTCCGCGCCCTTTTTTAAGGCGATCCCGCGAACGGCCTCCGCGTCCCGAAAGAGGTCGCCGGTGCGGAAGTAGGTCTCCGACGGCATGGCGTAGTCGCCAAAGGGATCGCTCACGGCGATGCCGATCCGCTTATCCCCGATATCAAGCGCGACGATTTGCTTCATACCCCAAATTATACCATATTTCCCCAAGCTTGGCAAACGTTTTTCGCCCGTTTTCGCGCCTTCCCCGCGCGCGGGGCAAAAGAAAGGCCGCAAAGCCGAAGCCGTGCGGTCTCTCCTCTTACTTCTTGGTCTTTTTCTCGGGTTTTTCGCCGTCGGAAGTTTCGCGGCCGCCTTCAAAGGCCTTGAGCCGCTCATCCATCATTTCGTCCACCTTCTGCATGATTTCGGCCTGGCTCTTCTTTACGAGCGAGCGCGCCTTGTAGCTATTGGCCACGAGGACCGCGCCTCCGACCATGCCGAGGACAACGCCGAGACAAAATAATTTTTCCATACCGTCCTCCGTCGGAAATAGCTTGTGACGGAACGCGCCGTTTATTCATTCACGCCTTTGGGATTTTCTGGGACTCCTGAAGCCGCTTCAGTTCGGCGCGGAGGGCGGCGTTTTCCCGCTTGAGGTCCTCCGCGATGCGGGCGTAGAGCGCGTCGATCTCCCGCTCGAGCCGACGTTGCAGGAAGGGGTTGACCGCGGACATGCCTGCCTCGTTTGCTGCCTTCTCCACGCGTTCGGGCTGTTTTTTGAGGAGGTTGCGATACTTATTTTGCATGCGCAACATGAGCTTTTCGTCGCCGCCGGAAGCCTCCAAAATGCTCCGCCGCACGGAGAGTCCACGCTTTCTGCCCTCGACGACTTTTTGAAGGAGCGCCTCCGTCTCCTCCTCGGTGAAGGGCTTGATCTCCCCCGCCGAGAGCCCCTTGCCCTCGAGGATGCGCCGCACCCTGTCGTCGTCCTGCCGCTTCAGGAAGGCGTAGTAATAATTGCGGACGCTTCCCTTGGCGCGGCTGTGCTCCTTACCGTACGTCTCGAAGAGGTAGGAGAGCGTCTTGCCCGCATTCTTCCCCGTGTAGATGTACTCGATGAGGCCGATGGCCTCTTCTTCCGTGTAGCCGTTGATTTTGTTCATGGTTATCACCTCGGAGAGATTGTTGACATAATTTTTTCGCATTATACATTTCTTATAATGATGCGCGTTTATTTTTTATCTTCCCTCCCCTGTATGCTCTTCGTGGGCGGCCTGCCCCTCGGCCTCATCGACGGCCACGAGCGCTCCCTCGAGCTCACCCCCGCGGACGACCTGCTCGTGGAATGCGTGGCGCCGGGATATCGGCCCCTTCGATTTTTCCTCAGCGAATGCTTCCTGCTCGCGCCACCCGAGGGGGTCTCCCTCTACCATACGCGCGCGGGCACGGCGATCTATCTCTCCCGCTTTGCGCGCGAGGACGCCACCCTCCGCCCCATCGCGCAAAAACGGCTCGGCGGCGCCCTCCTCACCCTCTACCGGCAGGGCGGCGTGCAGCTCTCCTTTTCGCGCGGCGCAGACTTTCGCCTCATCGACCTCCCCGACGCGTTCGAGGCGGCCGAGATCCTTTTCGCGGACGACTGTTTCCTGCTGAAGGCCCCGGATTGCTTCTGTATTCTTTCGCCGGAGGGAGAGATCCTCACGCTTTCCGAGGGTACCGTGTCCGAGACGGAGCCTCACGTCGTCGCGGAGATCCCCTTCCACGACAGCCTCCGCCACTTTGCCGTCTGCACCTATGAAAGGGGCAAGCTCGTGGAATCGCGCATCCGCACTCCCCAAAAACCCACGGCGGCGACGTTTGCACTCGCCTTCTTCGAATCCGTCCTCATCGGCGCCGACCCCGCCCCCTTCCTCTCTCCATCGCTCCGCCAAAAGGCCGACGCCCTCGGGGAATTTCTCGGAAATTTCGTCTCCGTCGTCCTCACCGATTCGCCCGAGGAGGTCGGGCTCGTCTACCCGCGCGGCGAGCGCGTCTTTGAAGTCGTCTACGTCCGCGTCACCCTCGACGGCGACGGAAAAATTTCCAACCTCGAGACGCCGTAAATCGTCCTCCCCGCCGTAAAAAAAGAGCGATCCGAAGATCGCTCCCTCCCAGCCGCTCCGAATATGTTCGAGAGCCTCTACTTAGGACATGCCTTTATGCCCTCATCCTTGCGGCAATCATCGCCACCCAAGGATCCGGCACGCGAAGATCAATTGCGCTTTCGCGTAAAGAACAACACGACGACCACGGCGAGCACGACGGCGACGCCGACAAAGGCCAACAGCACGAGGTCGTTGCGGAGGTCTTGATCGGAGGTATCGGGCAGTTTGGGCGCCCATGTGGTGACGCCCGCCTCCACCTCGCTCTGCAGGGCGGCGCGGAGATCGGAATACGTCGCACCGAGCTTGGCGGGGCTTCCCGCCATCGAGGCGCAGAGCACGTCGTCCATTCCCAGCCGCGCGACGGCGTACTTCACAAGGAGATAGGCCTCAGGTAGCGTGAGCGCGGTCCCCTCCGCCTCCGTGAGGGAAAATCTCTCCCCGATGGACGCCGCCGCCCACGCGAAGGAGAGCGTCTCCTTGAGGGCGGGCTCGCGGAGCGTGACATACGCCGCCGACTCCAAAACGCGGACATGGTGGTAGGATACGAGGTCTACAAAGCTCTCTCCCTGCTCCGCACAGCGCGCCTTTACCGCGCGAAGGAAGGCGAGATCGTCCCCTTCGAACCCCTCCTCGGGGCCCGCAAACAGCGCGAAAATTTCCCGCTGCTCCGCGCCGACGCGGTACGTCTCAAACTCAGCAAAATAGGTGGCGAGGCCCTCCTCGAGCCAAGGTATGCTCTGCCCGTCCGCCCCCGTGAGAAGGCGCGCCGTCTCGCGGACGAGCTCGGCGGGATCGGAGAGACACACCACACCCTTCGAAACGCTCGTCTTGGCCCTTTCCTCGGGGGAGAGGTAGAAGGTGAGAAGATTTTGACTGCGCGTCTGCACGTCGTGATAGGCGACGGGCGCCCGCTCTTCGATCGCGCGCATGATCGTCTCCGTCGCGGTCTCGGCGTCGGAGAGGACGGAGAGGACGCGCGCGGGCGACGCAAAGTCCGCCTCGGGAATGGGCGCGAGGAAGTACCGCCGATCGCCCCCCTCCAAGACGAGCGGATAGGCGGAACTTTGGCCGCATTCCGCCTCCCAAAGGCCGCGCTCCCCCTCCGTAAAACTTACTTCCACGCCGAGCGACGCGGCAAAATCCTCGCGGTCCCCCGCCTTCTCCGTGCGGAAGAGGACGCGCGACCCGCGCCGATCCATGAGGAACGCGCCGAACTTCTCCGCCGCGGCGACGGCGTAGCGCATCTGCTCCGCGGAGGCAAAGGCCTCGCAGTAGTAGGCGGCGAAGAGGGAGAGCGTTTGGGGCTCCTCGGAAAGATGGTCTCCGAGCTCCCCGTCGGAGACGTCGGACGTGGGACCGAAGGCCGCCGCCCGCGCCGCGATCGCCTTCCACGGCTGCGTTTTCCCCAAAAATGCCGCGGAAAAGTAGGTGAGAAACCCCTCCCCCGCGAGCGCCGAGGCCTTACAATAGAGCTTGCCGTCCGAGAAAAACGCCTCCGGCAGGGCATGTGCGCGCGCGTCGTCGAGCACATACAGGGTGACGATCGCCCCGCTCCCGAACACGTCGCAGAGCGCGTCGTAGTCGCCTTCGAGCGACGCGGCGATCTCCGCCCGCGCGCTCTCCGCCTCCGTCCCCTTCTCGATCCCCAGCCGCACGCGCCCGTAGGCCTTCATGGTGTAGGAGAAGTCGTAAGAAAATTCCGTCACCTTCTCCACGCCCTCGGCGGGCACGCTCTCGCCGCACGCAAAGAGCGCAAAACATGCAACAATCGCCGCGGCGAGCGCGAAAAGCACGATAAATTTTCGCCTGCGCGAATGGAACATTCCTCTCTCTCCTTTTCGGGTCATTCCCGAGAATTTTTTCTCTTATCACAGAAAATCCCCCACCCATGTCCGCGAGTGGGGGCTTTCATTTTCAAAAAATTACGTCAACGCGCATTGAATACGTATTCCGCGCAGAAGTCGTAGAGCACACCCGCGTCCAAGAGGGAGCTGCCCTTTTCGGCATACGCGGGCACGTTCACGTTGTTGGGGATGGCCTGCGTCTCGAGGCAGAAGCCCGTGCGGGGCGCATACTTCGAATATTTGCCCTGCTGATGGAGCCCGTTGCCCGTGTAGAGCTGGACGGCGGGCATATCGGTATAGCACGTCATCTCGATGCCCGTCTTGGCGCAATAGGCCGTGGCGTACTTTTTGAGCCCCTCGCCGTTCAAGACGTAGCAGTGGTCGTAGCCGTTGCCCTTTTTCAGGTCCTCGTCGTCCGCCCCGATGTCTTTTCCGATCTTCTTGGGGGTGCGGAAGTCGAAGGGCGTTCCCTCGACGGCGCGGAAGTCCCCCGTGGGGATCATGTTCTCGTCGGTCGGGGTGATGCAGTCGGCGTCGATGGTGAGTTCGTGGTCCAAGATCGTGCCCGCAGAGTCGCCGCCGAGGTTGAAGTAGGCGTGATTGGTGAGGTTTACGGCCGTCTTTTTATCGGAGACCGCGCGGTAATGGATGCGGAGCTTGCCATCCTTGAAGGTGTAGACGACGGTCACTTTGAGCGTGCCGGGATAATTTTCATCGCCGTCGGGGGAGATGATGGAGAGCGCGAGGGTGTTTCCCGCGATGCCGTGCGCCCAGACTTTCCGGTTGAAGCCCGCCTTCCCGCCGTGGAGATGGTTGCCGCGGTCGTTGCAGTAGAGGGCGTAGTCCTCCCCGTCGACCGTGAGCTTGCCCCCGCCGATGCGGTTGCCGAACCTTCCGATGAGCGCGCCGAGATAACCGCCGTTCTCCTCGTATTCCTTCACGGTGTTGTAGCCGAGGACGACGTCGGTGAGCCGGCCGTCGCTCGCGGGCACCAAGAGACGGCGGATGATGCCGCCGTAGTTGAGGATGGAGACGCTCGAGCGGCCGTCCGCCAGCGTAAATTCCAATACCGTCTTGCCGCTTGCAGTTTTCCCGAAAACGCGTGTGGTGATCATAAGTAATCCTCCCTGTTTTTTTCATTATACCACATCATTCGACAAAAGTAAATATTTTTGCGAAAATTTACGCAAACTCGCTGTATGCAAAAACGCTGGGTCCCCGTATTCATCTTTTGCCTTGCCCTGTTTCTCATCTTCGCCGCCCATCTCGCGGGGAGAAACATGGCCACCCCCGCCTTCACCTTTGCCGAGGAGGCGCGCACCGTCTATCTCACCTTCGACGACGGCCCAAGCACCCGCGTGACGGGGAACATCCTCGATACCCTGCAAAAGGAGGGCGTGAAGGCCACCTTCTTCCTCGTGGGAGAACGCATCCCCGGGCGCGAAGAGATCGTAAAGCGCATCGCGGCCGAGGGGCACACGCTCGGCGTGCACTCCGAATCCCACCGCTACGGCGCGATCTACGCCTCCGACGAAGCCTTCCGCAAGGACGTCTGCGCCTGCAAAGCGCGGATCGAGCAGCTCACGGGCGTCTCGCCGCACGTCTACCGCTTCCCGGGAGGCGGGCGGCACCCCTCCAAGGAGGCCTTGCTCACCGACATGGGGTACGAGATCGTGTGGTGGAACGCCGTCTGCGGCGACGAGGAGATCCGCGGGGCAAACGCGGAGACGCTTGTCCGCAAGACGATCGAGACCGCGAAGGGGAAGAATGAAGTCGTCCTCCTTCTGCACGACTCCGCGCACCACACCGCGACGGCCGAGGCACTCCCCGCAATCATTGCCTATTTTCGCGAAAATCATTACACCTTCCGCGCATTTTGAATTTCCCGCCCCCTTCCCGGAAGGGGGCCTTTCTCGGCCCCGCGGCGGAATTTTTGCGGACGTGAAGGGAGCTTTCAGACATGGTATGGCCGTTTGCGGTCAAAGGAGGCAAGGCTCGCGGCGGGACGGAGCCTTTTTTTGCGCTTTCGGACGGCGCGCAGGAGCGCTTTATAGAGTTCTCCGAGCGGAACGATCAGGGCGGAGAGCCCGATCACGGCCATCCACTGCGGGAAATTCAGGAAGGCGAGCCCGAAGAGTTCGCGTAGGGGCGTCACCACGAGCAAAACGGAGATCCCCAGCCCGATCGCGACGGTCACGAGCAGCGTCCGATTGGAAAAGAAGTCCCGGATCCCGGACATGGTATCCTCCTTTCGCACGTTGAAGGCATAGAAGAGCTCCAAGAGCGAGAGGGTGGTGAAGGCCATCGTCTGCGCCGTCTTGCCGCCATAGAGCCGATTCGCCGCAACAAAAACGCCCACGACGATCGCCGCCTGGATCGCGCCGAACACGGCAATGCGTATCAGCGCGCCGCGCGCGTAGATCTCGCCGTCGTGGGTGGGCGGGCGGTCCATGGCGCCGTCGAGCTTCTCCATGCCGAGCGCCAGGACGGGCAGCGTGTCGGTGATGAGGTTGACAAAGAGCAGCTGCGTGGAGGTGAGAAAGTCGTATCGCCACAAAAAGAGGGAGACGACGAGCACGCACAGCACCTCCGCGAGATTGGTGGCGAGGAAGAAGGAGATGGTCTTTTTGACGCTGCCAAAGACGTTGCGCCCCTCCTCGACGGCCTGCACGATGGTGGAGAAATCGTCGTCCGCGATGACGATGTCCGCGGCGTCCTTGGTGACGTCCGTTCCCGACCCCATGGCCACGCCGATATCGGCGGCACGGAGCGCGGGGGCGTCGTTGACGCCGTCCCCCGTCATGGCGACGACCTCCCCCCTCGCCTTCAGCGCGCGCACGATCTCGGACTTGTGCTTGGGCGAGACGCGGGCATAGACGCTGTACTGCGCGGCGCGGCGGCCGAATTCCTCCGCTCCCATGCCGTCGAGCTCCTCGCCCGTAACGACTTCCTCCCGCCCCCCGGCGATGCCGAGGCGAAGCGCGATGGCAAGGGCCGTCTCGGGGCTGTCCCCCGTGATCATCACCGTCTTGATGCCCGCCCGCCGACATTTTTCCACGGCCTCCGCGGCGCCCGCCTTGGGGGGATCGAGCATGGCCGCGAGGCCGAGATAGATAAGGTCCCCCTCCTCCGTCCCCTCCCCCACGGCGAAGGCGAGTACGCGCATGGCGGCCTGCGCGTGAAGGGCGGCACAGCGAAAAACGCGCGTGCGGTCCTCCGCGGTCATGGCGCGCACCTGCCCGCATGCGGAAATCCGCGTACATTTTTTAAGGATCGTCTCCACTGCGCCCTTGCAGTAGAGGCGGATTTCTTGCCCCTCGCGAACGGCCGCACTCATCATGCGGCGCTCGGATGTGAAGGGCGTCCCCCCGACATGGGTGGGGGAAAATTGGTATGCGGCGGCGTCCGCATATTCCAAAAGCGCGATCTCGGTGGGGTCGCCCACGTAGCCGCCGGCCGTCCCCTTCACGGAATGACAGGCGCGGATGCACCGCAGGAGCTCCTCGCGCGCCTCCGTCTCCACGGCCTCCACGCGCATCTTGTTTTGGGTGAGCGTCCCCGTCTTGTCCGAGCAGATCACGCTGCAACTGCCGAGCGCCTCCACGGCCGAGAGCTTGCGCATCACGGCGCGCCGCTTGGCCATGCGCTGGACGCCCATGGCGAGGATAACGGTGACGACGGCCCCCATGCCCTCGGGAATGGCCGCGACGGCGACCGCGACGGCCGACATCAGTCCCTTCAGAATGCTGACCCGCCCCGCAAGCAGGCTCCCGAGAAAGAGGACGGCGGCCACGGCGAGCACGGCGGCCGTGATGATCTTGCCGAGGCGGGCGATCGTTTGATCGAGGGGGGAGCGCCCCTCGGGGCTCTTTTGTAGCAGCTCCGCGATGCGCCCCATTTCGGTGTCCATTCCCGTCCCCACGACGACGCACCGCGCGCTCCCCTTCACGCAGAAGGTGGAGGCGAAGAGGGTGTTTTTGCGCTCGGCCAGCGCAGACCTGCGGATCAAGCAGTCGTATTTGCGCACGGGCTTGGATTCCCCCGTGAGCGCGGATTCATCGACGCGCAACTCCTCGGAGGAGAGGATGCGGCAGTCGGCGGGCACGCGGTCCCCCTCCTCGAGTTCGACGACGTCCCCCACGACGAGCTCCTCGGCGTCCACCTTCACGATCTTGCCGCCGCGCACCGCCTTGGCCTCGCAGCGCGAGAGCTTTTTGAGCTTCTCCAAGGCGGAATCGGCGCGGTACTCCTGCAGGAAGCCGACGAGGGCGTTGAGGAGGATGATGAAGAGCAGGATGCCCGTATCCACGAGCTCGCCCGTATCCCGCGTCGCGAAGGCCAGCGCGCCCGAGAGCGCCGCCGCGGCGATGAGAATGAGCGTCATGAGGTCCTTGAACTGTGCAAAGAAGAGGCCGACTTTGCTCTTTTTCTTGCCCGCCCGGAGGACGTTTCTTCCCCCGCGGAGCCTGCGTTCCGCCTCCGCAGAGGTGAGGCCGCCCTCCCCGCTCCCCGTATCCGAGAGTACTTCCCGCACGTCCTTTTGATATTGTTCCATGGGGCTATCCTATGAGACGCCCGCGCCGAATATGCGGCCCGCGCGCGAAGATCGTATTTCGATATCTATCGAAATATTATTTTGATAAATTTCGAAATAACCGATTTTTATAAAAAATAAGCGGAAAACATGGCGTTTTTCGCTTATTTCGAAAAATTTCGATCAAGACTGTTCCGGCGGGATCCGTGCGACGCGCCCCCACGGCGGAGTGCGGATCTCGTTGTTGATCAGCCAGATGACGGGCACTCCGTGCGAAGCGGACTGCGGCGGGAAGTTCGCATAGCCGTCGGTGAGGATGACGAGGCTCGAGGGAGGCTTGGGCAGTTTTTCCAAGTAGGCGAACACGGCGAAGAAGCTCGTCCCGCCGCCGCCCCTGGGGCGAATGGCCTTGAGGTCGGAGACCTCCTCGAAGGGGACGGGCGGATAGACGGCCGCGTCGAAGAAGCCGAGCATGCCGCGCAGTCTCCCGTGGAACTGTTCGATGGCCCCCGCAATCTCCGAATAGGCCTGCGCCACCATGTCGTCCGTCATCGAGGCGGAGGTATCCACCATGAAGAGGACGTCGTCCACCCGCTCCTCGGGTTCACAGAAGTCGGGGAGGAAGAAGGGGGAATCCTGCGTGCGGCGGTCGGGCGGCGCGAAGGTGTAGTCCACCACCTCCTCCTGAATGAAGGTGTTGAGGAGGGTGCGCCAATCGGTGCGCGGGCGCTTGAGCTCCTTGAGATAGCGCGCGACGCCGAGAGGGACGTCGTCCACGCTGCCGTTGCTCTTCCGGACGGAGATGGCCTCCGCGGCGTCGGAGATGCGCTTGGCCCACGTCTGCTCGTCGTTTTCGCCGTCGCCCCAGAGGGAGTGGTCGTCCCAGCGCGGCGCACGCAGAGGGTCGTTCTTCTTTCCCCCGCGCCCGTCCGTCTTTCCGCCCGCCTTCCCGCGGCCGGAACCGCTCCCCCCCGCTCCCTTGCCGGGATCTTGCTTTGCCCGATCAAACAGCATCTCATAGACCTGCTCCGCCGTGTAGAGATACCCTTCCTCGCCGTCCGGCGCGATGTGCATGGATTCGCCGTAGCCCGCGAGCGTAATGCTCGTGAGGTCCATATTCTCGGAGAGGAGCAGATTGGAGTTGACGACGATGTCGCAGGCGACGTTGAAGAGGAAATTATCCCGCTCCCCCTGCCGCGCGCAGTGGCGGAGGGCGATGTGCATGATCTCGTGCATCATCACGAAGTCGAGCTCGCGGTCGGAGATGGTGCGCAAAAATTGGGGGGAAAACAGGATGCGGTCGCCATCCGTCGCCGCCGTATCGAGCGATTCGTTCAGCGCAAAGCGGACGTGCATCAGGAGCAGTCCGTAAAACCCGCGCCGCTCGAGGATGCGAAGCCGCGAGAGAAGCAGCCGCCGGGTGAGATATTTTGCGTCAAGGCCTTGTTCCATTGAGCAAGCTCCCCTTGGTATTCAGCCAGCGCACGAATTCGGGGACCTTCATGAGTTTCTCGCGGTAGCCCCGTTCGAGGAACATGTAGTCCTTCATGAGGATGACGGCGAAATCGGGCGGCATGTGCTCCGCATAGCGGATGGAGTTGGCGATGAGGTTCATATCGTTGCGGTGCTCCCGCGCATAGGCCGTCATGGAGGCGGTGAGCGCATAGAGCGCGTCTACGCTCTTGGGCATGGGTCCGCCCCGTCCGCGGAAGATGCCCTCGATGGAGGGGAGCTGACTATACACCGTCTCCCACGTGCGCATCTCGATGGCCACGCCCGCACCGACGAGCCCCGCGATGAGCGGGTAGTTGGCCTCCACGCTCCCCCCGAGCTCGCGGAGGAGATTGCTCACCATCTCCCAGCTACGGGGCGTCGCGAAGGCGAGGTCGTCGTTGGAAGCGTCGAAGCAGGAGAGGTAGTTCTGGCGGAAGGATAGGAAGCCGAGCACCTTCTCATGAATGCCGCTGCGCACGGCCCACCTCCTCCACGACGAGAAGTTACTCTCCACTTCGATGTGCAGAAGGCGGTTGGAGAGGGCCTTGGGCATGCGGTAGGCGACGGACCGATCGGTCACGCGGTTGCCCGCCGCGATGACGATGCAGTTATCGGGCAGGCGGTGTTCCCCCACCACGCGGTCGAGCGTGATCTGGTAGGCCGCGGCCTGCACGGAGGGCGGCGCCGCCGAGATCTCATCGAGGAAGAGGAGATTGCACACGTTTTCGCGCTCATCCATATCGAAGATCTTAGGGCGGAGCCACACGGCGAGCGTCTTATCGGCGTTGGCCGTGGGAATGCCGCGAAGGTCGATGGGGTTGAAGAGGAGCAGCCGCACGTCGGTGACGACGGTGCGCTTGCCCGTCTCCGCGCCGATCTCCTCGGCAAGCTCGCGTACGGCCTGCGACTTGCCCACGCCGGGCGGGCCCCAGAGCATCACCGAAGGAAGCCGCTTCGCCGTCTTGTTGCGGAGCGCGGAACAGTACATCGCGGAGAGGCTTTCTACCACCTTATCCACGGACATGGTAGGGAGATTTGACGTCATAGGCTCACTCATTTCTTGTCCACCTTCAATTTTTTATCGATTTCGGCAAGCCGTTCGCGCACCGCGTCGATGCGCTCCGAATAGTCCTCGCCGCGTGCAAGTTCGGCGGCGATATCCTCCTCGCGCCGCTTGAGTTCTTCGAGCCGTTCTTCAAGCCGCGCCTTGTGCTGTGCGAGGGTATCGAGGCAGTGGTCCACACGGGCAAGATAGCCGCCCTCCGCCTCACCGAGTTCCACGATATACGTTCCCGCGCGCCGCACGATGAGGTAGGGCCGCTCGGGGAAGCCCGCCGGCCGCGACAAGACGAAGCCGCGGTAGCAGCAGATCTCGAATTCGTGCGTCATCGGCTCCTCGGCAAACCCGAGGCGCAGAAGCTCACGCGTCTCGCGGCGTTCGTCGATCTCCGCCTTCCCGCCGCCGTCCGCAAGATGGACCTGTTTCCACGCGTCGTAGTACGAAACGTCCTCCGCGCAATGCTCGATCGCAGCCCGTTGCTCGGCGCATCTCTTGGGCATGGTACCCCTCTCTTGCTCCAAACGCATCCGCGCCTCCGCGGCTTTGCGGTTGAGCGTATGCAGCCGCGTGAGCTCGTTGGCCGTCTCCACGCGCTCCTTGATGAGGGGATTGCCCACGGCGAGCGCCTTCACTTCGGCATAGTCGAGCACGACGTCGTCCACATCCGTACCGCTGCGGTCCTTCATGGAGCCGGAGAGCAGATCGGAGATGAAGCGGGCCTTGGTCTCGAGGAGCTGCCACGAATAGGCGTCGAAACTGCCCTCGGTGATGTAACGATAGAGAAAGACGCGGGAATTGGTGTTCCCCTGCCGCAAGATGCGGCCCTCGCGCTGGACCATGTCCGAGGGGCGCCACGGCACATCGAGGTGATGGAGGGCGATGAGCCGCTCCTGCACGTTGACGCCGAGCCCCAATTTGAAGGTGGAGCCGATGAGCACGCGCACCTCCCCCGCCCGCACCCGGGCGAAGAGCCGTTCGCGCTGATCGTCTGTGGTCGCGTCGTGGATGAAAGCGATCTCCTCCTCCCGTACGCCATAGACGATGAGCAGACGCTTGAGCTCGTCATAGAGATTAAAGCCATCTTTGGGAGTGGAGATATCGCAGAATACGAGCTGCGCGCTCCGGTTCCCCCGCGTGTGGAAGTAGATATTGGAGACGTTTTCGGCGCACTTTGCCACCTTCGAGGTGTATGTGAAGCACCCCTTGGGATCGACGAGGCGGTAGTCGAGGGCGGCTTTGCGGCCGTCCGTCGTGATCTTTAACATGTTGTCGAGCTGACGATCGACCTTCCCGCCCCGTACCATGTCCGCACGCTTGGAGATCTTTTCAAGATATTTTGCGAACTCGAGCGTGCGCGGGATCACAACGTCGTAATACCCGTCGTGCCCGGGAGCGTCCGATCCGTCGGCCTGATGGAAGTCGGCAATGGAGGAGAGGAGGGCGGTGAGCTCGGGGAGGTTGTGGAAGCGCGAGAAGCGGGTGGCGAGGCGGAAATTGCTCGTATCCACGTCGATCTCAAACTGCGCCTCCCGCTCCGCGAACATCCCCACCCAGCTATCGAAACTCTCGAGCTCGAGCATGGCAAGTTCGCCGCTCTGCAGGTATTGCTGCATCACGAAGGCGTCGGTGATGGAGTTGGTGATGGGCGTACCCGTCGCCATGACGACGCCCTTCCCCCCGTTCCGCCGCTGGACGAAGCGGACCTTCTCCAACATTTCGCGGCAGCGCTTAGAGCCCGCCCCGCCGATGCCGAGCGTAGACGTCACCTTGGTCTCGAGGGGGACGTTTTTATAGTTGTGCGCCTCATCCACGAAGAGGCGGCTCACGTTCATGGAGTCGAAGCAGACGCCCTTCTTCTCGTCCTCATCCTTGAGGTCCTCGAGATCGCGCTCTAAATCGCGCTTGCGGCGTTCGAGCGCGCCCGTCGCCTTCGACGATTGCTTCATGCGGGCGGTGACATCTGCGATCTGATGTTTGAGCTGGTCGATGCGGCAGTTCTTGGAGAGCGGGATGCGGTCGAAACAGCTGTATGCGATGATCACGCCGTCGTGCTTTTCCCGCTGCATGCGGAGCAGTGTGGCGTTCTTGTTCTTGGGGGTGAAGTCCTTGGGCTCCACGGTGAAGAGGTCGGCATCGGGATACATCTGCAGCCAAATGCTCCTCCACTGCGCGACGAGGTTGTTGGGGACGACGTAGAAATTCTTCTCCGAGAGCCCCATGCGCAGAAGCTCCATGCCCGCCGCGATCATGACGTACGTCTTGCCCGCCCCCACGTCGTGCGCGAGGAGGGTGTTGGGCGAGAAGATGATGCGGGCTACGGCATTCTTCTGATAGGGAAAGAGCTGCACGGCCGGGTCCATGGTGGGGAAATCGAGGAAGGAGCCGTCGTAGAAGCGCCGCCGCACGCAGCCGTAGCGCTCCTCGAAGATGTTCTCGAGCGTTCTCCGCCGCTCGGGATCCTTCCAGACCCAACTCTGAAACTCCTTGATGAGCGCCCGCTGTTTCTCCACGGCGAGCATCGTCTCCACGCGGTTGGGCACCCGCCTGACGCCGCTGACCGTCCTCAGGCTCTCCACCTCATCGGTGACGGTGACGGCGCGCATGTTGAGGGTGCGCTCCAAGATGTCGAGCGCGGGGAGGCGCTGGGTGCCATAGACGCTGTCCGAGCGGATCTTTTGGCGAAATTCGCCCTTATTGGGGATCTCCCAGCTGCCCGTGAGCGCGTCGTGCCTTGTCCCGTGATAGGGATAATGCAGGTGCAGAATGTGCGTGATGAAGTCGTCGATGATCTCGGGCGGCACCCAAGGCGAGCCGAGGGAGACGTAGATATCCCCCATCGCGACGGCGGGCGGAAGGGCGCGGTCGATGGCGGCGAGATTATCGGAAAAATACCCCTGAAAGCGCTGGTTGGCGGTCTCCGCGATCCTGCGCTTGCGGATGAGGTTGCCCGAGAGGTATTCCTCGGAGGTCTCCCAGCCCTTGTAGAAGCACTCCCCCCACGTCTCGGGATTTTGGTAGATGCTCCCCCTAAGCGCGAGGATGGCGTCTTTGAGGGTGACGCCCGCGATCTCCGCGATGAACTCGATGTCCACCCGGCCGAGCGTGTTCATGCTCACGATGAGCGCATCGGGGACGCTGTCCGCGTGCACATCCCGCGTGCGGGCGTCGTCTGCGAAGGCGTTTTCCCAATCCATGGGAAGCTCCATATCCACCGTCTGGCGGATGCGCTCCTGCTCGCGCGCCTCCTGCGCCTTTTTCTCGCGCCAAATCTCCTCCTGCCGGCGCCGTTTTTCCTCTTGCAACTTGAGGATCTCGGACATGGTAGGGGGCAATGACGTGCCGGGGCGGAATCCGAGCACACATCCGGACGGCGCGGAACTGCTCTCCGCGCCCGCAGACGTCTCCCTCCCCCGCTGCCCGGGCAGGGAGAAGGGCGAGATCGTCTGCATGGCGAGCGTTCCCACCGTCGCCGGCACAAGGCCGCGCACATAGGTTTTGATGATACTACGCATGCATCCTCCTTTGTGGTTCCGCCGCACGCAAGTCGCGCGATAGGCGTCCCGAATATTTATATACACCCGAAATCTCTTCTTCAAACGGCCGCCGGGGGGAATTGCGGCGCCTCCGCGCAAAAGCCCTCCGAGGGGAAGAATTTCCCTTCCGAAGGCGAGAGGCTTTCATTATAGCATACCCTTGTCCCAAAAATCAACTGTATGAACGGAGATTTTTTCCATCATACACCATTTTCCGCAGAAAAACGTCAAAAAAAGGGCGACATGTTCTGTCGCCCTGTCTGAATTTTCAGACGAAGGATGGGTGCGCGGTATTCCGCGCCGGATCCGGCCCGCAAAGGGGCGCGGTCCTTACTTGAGCTCTGCGGTCGCGCCGGCTTCCTTGAGCTTGGCAAGAGCGGCTTCCGCGTCTGCCTTCGGAACCTGTTCCTTGATGACGCCGAGGGACTCCACGGCCTTCTTCGCATCGGCAAGGCCGAGACCGGTGAGTTCGCGGACGACCTTGATGACGCCGATCTTGTTGGCGCCAAAGTCCTTGAGGACGACGTCGAATTCCGTCTTTTCTTCTTCCTGCGGAGCCGCTTCCGCCGCAGCCGCACCGCCGCCGACAGCCACAGCCGCCGCCGCGGAGACGCCGAATTCCTCTTCAAGCGCCTTCACAAAGTCGTTGAGCTCGACAACCGTCATCGCCTTCACTTCTTCGATAAATTTCTGAACATCCATTTTTGATTACCTCCGAATAAATTAAGATTTTTGGTCTGCGATTGCCTTCAAAACAAACGCAAGATTTGCGATGGGCGACTGCAAGCAGCCGAGCATCTTTGCAACGAGCACCTCTCTCGAAGGGATCGCCGCGAGCTTCTTCACGCCTTCCGCGTCCACATACGCGCCGCCGACATAGGCGCTCTTCGGGACGATCTTGTCCGCGAGCACGGGCG
Source organism: uncultured Clostridia bacterium (assembly GCA_947588985.1). Taxonomy (GTDB): domain Bacteria; phylum Bacillota; class Clostridia; order Christensenellales; family Borkfalkiaceae; genus Gallimonas. Next base: position 277 of record CANQBG010000013.1, on the reverse strand, counting down.
TCTCCTTCACAGCCTTGGCGATGATCGAGCAGCCGCTCGTCTCGTCGGGGCAGAACACAAACGCCGTCGCGCCGTTCAGGTCGCTGTCGAACTGCGTCACTCCGAGCTCGTCGAAGGCCTTGCGCACGAGGGTATTTTTATAGACCTTATACTCGCAGCCCGCGGCTCTGAAGCGATTGCGGAGATCGGTGACTTCCTTCACGGTCAGCCGTTCGTAGTGCGTGAGCACGACGGACTTCGCGCCTTGGATCTTTTCCTTGATCTCTTCGACGACAAC
>CANQBG010000012.1 GCA_947588985.1 uncultured Clostridia bacterium | reverse complement strand
GATGAGCGCCGATCTCATGTGCTTCCTTTGAATGTCCCCGTTGAACGCGCAGAAGCGGTCGATGACCGTTTTGAGCTGTGCGGACATTCCGTAGTAGTAGAGCGGCGTGACGAATACGATCATATCCGCGCCTAAAATTTCCGCTTTGATCCCGCGCATCGCGCCATTTTCCGAACCCATATCGTCCTTTTGCGCGCAGGGGCCGCCGTATCCGCAACGGACGCAACCCGTGCAGGGCTTAACGTTACAATGCGCCGCGTCGATGACCGAAACGGGATGCCCCGCTTCCTTTGCACCTTTGATAAATTGCTCTGCGAGCAGATTGGACGAGCCGTGCTTTTGCGGGCTGCCCGTGAGTACCACGATCTTCATAACACACTCTCCACCCAGGATTTAAGCGCGCCTTCGCTTGCGCCGTTCAAAAGTTTCCCGCCCTTCCAGACGGCGTTCGGGGCGCACGGTTTTAACGCGCTCTCCGTTGCCCCGAGTCCGCTCCCGCCGCTCGTCGCAAAGAGGACAATTTGTTTCCCCGAAAAGTCGTAGCTTTCGAGGAAGGTCTTGACGATGGTCGGCGCGGTGTACCACCAGATGGGAAACCCGAGAAAGACGACGTCGAAGCCACCCATGTCCGAGACGGAGCCTTCGATTTCGGGACGGGAGGCGGGGTCTGCCATCTCCAAAGAGGAACGGCTCTGTTTGTTTCTCCAATCGAGGTCGGCCGCCGTGTAGGGCGTTTTGGGCCGAATTTCAAAGAGGTCGGCGTTCGCCGCTTTCGCAAGGAGACTTGCAGCCCGTTTCGTCACACCGCTTGCCGAAAAATACGCGACCAAAATTTTTTTATCCATAATTTTATTCTCCTTTTGCGGCGATCTTTTGCAGTTTCGCCGCCAAATTTTGCAAAGTATCAAGAAGCGCTTCGGGGGATTCGATCTCCGCATAAATTTCCCGTTCCCGCCTGTAAAGATCGGACAAAATTGCGTCGGCATACTTCTTGCCGCTTTCGGTCAAAGATACCAAAAGTTCCCGCCGCTCCCCTTTGATCTTGATGAGCGCGATATAGTTTTTGCTCTCCAGATCTTTGATGATGGTGTTTGCGGTGCTGCGCGGAATGTCCCAATCGTCGCAGATCTGCTTTTGGCTGTGCCGCTTTCCGTCGTTCAAAGCGTACAAGATCCAAAGGAGATTGGGGGAGCCGAGCTTGCAGTTCTTTCCGTACGCCTCATACGCGCCGTCGATCGCGTAAATGAGCCTTCCGAGCCTGTAAAAAAAGACGCGTTCATCCATTAAGTTCACCTCTGAAATCCGATTTCGTATTTTAATTATAATTCGACTTCGGATTTCTGTCAAGCGTTTGACCGCATTTTATAAAAATTTTTCGGGCACTTGGGAAGCTGCGCACGCCAAAAAGCGGCTTGGCCGACGCCAAACCGCTCCCGCTTTCCCCCAAGGGGGATTTACGCGATCATCTTCTTCCAGATCTTTTCGAATTCTTCCTCGGTGTGGAGGAGGTCCTCCGCGAGGTCCTTCACGTCCTCGTCGGCAAACTCGTCGCTCATCTCCCCGATCGTGGAGCGCAGGGCCGTCACGCCCATCACGGTGCCCTGCACCATCATCTCCGCGATATGGGCGCGGGAATCATCCTTCATCGTGTTCATCTTGATGCCGCCCCACATCATGGCCTTTTTGATGGGGCCGGGGTTTTTGAGCTCGATCATGCGTTCCCGGGCGAGGAGGGCGGCCCTCCCCGCGATGCGCTCGTATTCCTCATGCTGGCGCAAGAGTTCCTCCTTGATGGCCTCGTCGTCCGTCTCGGGCAAGATGTCAGAGATAGACTGCTTGGCATATTCGCAGTTGCGGTGGACCTCCGCCAAGACTTCTTCGCTTTTTTTGATATCCATAACACACTCCTTTTGCCCTTACTCTGTGAATTTTTCCAACTTCTTATGCAAAACGCCCGAAAACCGCTTGACTTTTCCCGTGAAGTATGGTAAATTTGACAATGAGCCGCTAAGAACGGGCACAAAGTACCCTGAAAAAGTGGGCCGCCTAAGGCATCTTGCGAGACCGGGAAGAGGAGGTAGAATATGTACGCGATCATCGAGAATGGCGGGAAGCAGTATAAGGTTTCCGAAGGCGACGTCGTGCGCGTTGAGAAGCTCAATGCGGAAGTCGGCGCGGAAGTCGAATTTTCCGTCGTTATGGTAGCGGACGGCGAAAACGTCACGTTGGGCGAAGCCGCCAAGTCCGCCAAGGTGACGGCCACCGTGCAGGCGCAGGATAAGTACAGAAAGATCATCGTCTTTAAGTATAAGTCCAAGAAGAACGAGCGCAAAAAGCAGGGCCACCGTCAGCCTTTCACCGCGGTGAAGATCGAGAAGATCACCGTCTGAGCGCACGGGGAGCATCCCCAAATTTCAAAAAAGGAGAAGAATTATGTTTTTTATCGCATTATTCGCTCATAAAAAGGGTACCGGCTCCTCCCACAACGGCCGCGACTCCAATGCAAAACGCCTCGGCGTGAAGCGGCAGGACGGGCAGGAGGTCCTCGCGGGCAGCATCTTGGTGCGCCAGAGAGGGACGAAGATCCATCCCGGCAACAACGTCGGCATCGGCGGCGACGACACGCTCTTCGCCCTCTCCGACGGGGTCGTGAAATATGAGCGTCTCGGCAGAGACAAGAAGCAAGTCAGCGTCTACGCGAAGTAACTTTCTCACAAAAGCGGCTGCGGAATGTTCCGCAGTCGCTTTTTTTATGCCCGCAGGCCCCTTCGCAAACGCTCTTCTTGGGCATGCGGACGGAAAACGGGGGTACCATGTCTGAGAATAGGCCTTATCAAACCGTTTCGCAAAGGGAAAGAAGAGGCTTTTCGTATTCCCCCGCGGAGAGCGCCGAGAGGAGCTCCTCCTCGTTAAGTTCCGCAAAAAACTCGCCCTTTTGGAAGAGAAGCAGCGTGAGATAGCGGTCCTCCCGCAAAAAGCGTACCGCCTCCCCCGCCGTGATCCCCCCGTCCACGCACACGCGCCGCTCCTCCACGCCGTGGAGAAGGCGCTTTTCCGAGAAGAGGATGCGCGTATACGTCCCCCCGCCGAAGGAGCCGAGAAGCAGGAGGCAAAAGAGCAGGCAAAAGAACTGCGGCTCGGAGAAGCACGTCCATACAAAGTACCCCAAAAGCGCGCAGATGACCAAAAACGAGCATACCATGCCCGCGATACGGGCTCGCTTTTTGCCGAGCGGCGCAAAGAGCAGCCGCACGAGACGCCCGCCGTCTAAGGGATAGGCGGGGAGCAGATTCACGAGGAACAGCGAAAAGGAGACGTGCGCCGCAAGCTCGGTGTAGGGATAGAGTTCGGGGTAGAGCCACCATGAGGCGACGAAAAAGATCCCCGTCGCGAGATTGCAAAGGGGCCCCGCGAGCAGGATGGCGAGTTCGGCCCGCCTCCCGATCCCCGCAAGGTCCCCTTTTACGACGGCGCCGTAGGGCATGAGCACAAGTTGCGAGAGGGTGTAGCCATACCGCCGGGCGACGATGGCGTGCGCGCATTCATGCTCGAGCGCGGCGCAGAACACGGCGAGAAAGACGAAGAGCTGCCCCGTAAACGCAGAGAGCGCGCCCACCGCCAAAAAGAGCGGATGGACGCGCAGTTTGCCCCCCTTCAACCCTCAGCTCCACGCAATGGCATTTTCCGAGACGGTGAAGCAGTTGAGTACGGCGTCGTCCTCGAGGAACATGACGCGCACCTCGCCCTCGCCGTCTGTCCACGCGACGGGGATGTTGGGCCGCAAGGTCTCCCCAACCGCGGCAAAGACGTCGTCGAGGCCGCTGATGACCGTCGTAAACACATCCGAATGGCGGATCTTGACGGTGTAACCCGATTCCTGCGTCCCGCTCACCGATTCGAGGGTGCCGCCCACGGGGGGATAGACGGCGCAGTTCGCCGTAAAGGACAAGACGCCCGTTGCGGAGACTTCCACCTCGGCATCCGAGGCCGCCGAGACGATGGGCGAGAGGGTGAAATCGGCATGCGTCCGCGTGTCGGCCGCGGCCGTTTCCCCGCGGAAGAGCCCGCGCACAAAGGTATTGATGGCGCTCGATTCCAAGAAGAGATTGGTGAGGAAGATGGTCGCGAGGAGCACGCAGACGGCGGCAAATTCCCCGATGAGGATGCGCCCCAAGAGCTTTTCGCGGGGCTTCTTTTTGACCTCCCGCTCAATGGCGCGGCTCTCCGCATAGAGGGGGTCGCCCGTCTCCACCCGCTCGTTGACTTCGTCGATCAACTGATCGGAGAGCGCCCGCTGCGCCTTCCGCTTCCTTTCTTTCCGGCTGACCGTCACCGTCTCCACGGGGATCTCCAGCATCTCCGCATAGCTGAGTTCATCGTTCATATTATCACCTCACAATGTTATCGGCTCCGATTTTCCCTCGGGCAATGCTAATGTATGCGAAAAGAATTTGCATTAGAAGCGGGTTTTCGCGTCGAACGGCGGGAGTTCGGGGGGAATTTTGGGGAAAATTACGAAAAAAATTTTCATCATTTTTCCGTACCCCCTTGACGGGACGGGAATTTTCCATTATACTTGAAGGGAACGATCCCCCCGAAAGGGGCAATTTTCGAAAAGGAGCTCCCCATGAAGCCCAAAAAAACCGCCCTTATGCTCGGCGCGGCGCTCATCTCCCTTCTCTTCTGCGTTTCCTGCGCCCCCACCGAGCCCCTTCCGCCCGCCGAGGACCTCTCCGCGTACGCCGTCTCCTTCGTGCAGAGCTCGGCCGACCTTCTCGTCGGCCATGAGACGCTCGGCACCCTCTCCCTCGCTCCCGCCGTCACAAAGGACGAGGCCATCCTCCCGGGTGCGTCGCTTACTTACGTCTCCCAAAGCCCCGCCGTCGCCTCGGTGGACGAAGGGGGCGTCGTCACCGCCCAAGCGGCGGGCACGGCCGAGATCACGGCGACGTACACCGCGCCCTCGGGCAAGTCGGCCTCCGGCAGCATGACGGTGCGCGTCTTTGCCGACGCGACGGCCGAGGACGTCAATTCCTTCGAGGAAGAGTTCGTCAACCTCTATGGCCGCATGGACAACGACAAGGCGGGAGAGGTCCACATCGACAACGTGGGCTCCGGCCTCGAGGTGGCCTTCTACGGCACCCAATTGAAGGCCAAACTCGCCGTGACGGCGACGCTCTACGGGCATGTCTTTCTCGACGGCGTCATGCAGGAGTTCGTCCGATTTTCCTCGGGCGAAGTAACGCTTGCCGCGAATCTCAAGGAGGGCATCCACACCGTGGGCGTCTATAAGTCGAGCGAGATCAACGAGGGCCGGCTCACCATACAGGCATTGTATGCCGACCGCTTCCTGCAAATTCCCGAAAAATCCGACCTCAAGATCGAATTCATCGGGGATTCCATCACCTGTGGCTACGGCGACCTGCTCCCCGGGGGGCCAGACGTCACGCGGAGCATCGAAAACTCCGACGCGTGCGTCGGCTATGCCTTCCTCACGGGCAGAGCGCTCGGGGCGGACTTCTCGCTCATCTCCTATTCGGGCATCTGCGTGAAGAAGTTCATGTGGGGCGGCACCCTCAATATGGAGGAACTGCACACCTACACCTCCCTGCAGACCAAAAAACTCCACACCTACGACGCCGCGATGGACGCCGTCGTCCTCAACCTCGGCACCAACGACGCCTCCTATATCAACACGGTGGACACCGCCTATGGCATCCGCCGCTTTTCCGAGGACTACAAGCAATTCGTCGCCCATCTGCGGGAGATCTATCCGCAGGCGCACATCGTCTGTATCTATGGCATGATGGGGCGGGACAACATGGTGCACAGCGGCATTCAAAAGGCCGTAGATGAGCTCAACGACCCCAAGATCACCTATCAGACCTTCCCGCAGAGCACCTCGGGCGTCAACGGCCACCCCTACCTCACGGCGCACGCCCTCTATGCCGAGACGCTCACTGCCTACCTTGCGGAGCTACTCGCCCGCTGACAGGCGCGGATCCCCCGCTCACAGCCATGCGCGCCCCCCGTTTCCCGGAAGGAAACGGGGGGCGCGCTTTTTTACGCTTCCCAAAAAAAGAGACGGCCGCAGCCGTCCCATAGGGCAACGTTTAAGGGAGCGCGGAGACGAAGATCTCCGCCGCCCGCAGCGCTTCCTCCTCCGTCGTCTCCCGCCCGAAGGAGACGCGCACGACCCCCGCCGCTTCCGCCTCCGTCCGCCCCATCGCCAGCATGACGTGGGAGGGAAGGGCCGCATGCGCCGAACACGCCGCCCCGCCCGAGGCCGCGACGCCCTTGAGATCGAGGACGTTGAGGAGCACGCCGCTCCCCCCGCGCACGGTGAGATGGGAGATGTTGGGCGCGCGGTGTTTGCCGTCGAAACAGACCCTGTCCCCCGCGTTCTGCGCGAGATACCCCTCGAAAAGGTCCCTTATGCGGCGCGTATGGCGGCAGAAATCCTCCCGTTCCGCCTGCGCGATCCGCAGGGCCTCCGCGAATCCCACGATCCCGGCGACGTTCAACGTCCCCCCGCGCAGCCCGCGCTCCTGTTCGCCGCCCGCGATGAGCGGCCTTATGGGCGTCCCCTTTTTTACGATGAGCGCGCCCACGCCCTTGGGCCCGCCGACCTTGTGCGCCGAGAGCGAGATGGCGTCTGCGCGCTTGAGAATTTCAAAGAGCGGCTGGGTGCAGGCGGCCTGTACGCAGTCGGAGAAAAAGAGGGCGCCCTTCGCATGCGCAAGCGCGGAAAGAGCCTCGATATCTTGGACGCAACCCGTCTCGTTGTTGACGGCCATCACACAGACGAGACCGGTATCTTCGGACATGGTATGCCCCAATTGCGTCTCGGTGACGATCCCATCCTCGGAAACGGGGCACACGGCATGCCCCCCTTCGCGCAGGGGAGCGGCGGAGAGCACGGCGGCGTGCTCGATGGCGGAGACGACGACCCGCCCCCTTCCGAGCATCCGCACCGCCCAATTATCGGCCTCCGTGCCGCCCGCCGTGAAAAAGACTTCGGAGGGCAGCACGCCGAGAACGCCCGCGATCTCGTCGCGGGCGTCGGTGACGTACTTTGCCGCGCGCCTACCTACCCCGTGCAGGGAATCGGGATTGCCGAAGTCCTCTTTTAGGACGGGGAGCATGCGCTGCAGCGCTTCTTTTCGGAGCGGCGTCGTCGCCGCATGGTCGAGATAGATCATGGCAAAACCTGCGGGCTCTCCCGCAGAGCTGAAAGGAAAACGCCAAGCGCCGTCATTGCCAATCGCAGACGTTGACCCACTTGGAGAGGAACTCCTGCTCCTCGGGCTTCTTCTTCACCGACTGCGAGGCCGCGACGATGGGCAGGATGCGCTGGACGTATTGGAGGGCGGTGTCCGTCTTGAGGCAGAAGAGTTTTAAGTATTTTTCCGCGAGCTCGTCCTTGCCCTGCAGCTTCATGATGAGGTAGGTCCGCGCCGCATCGGCCGAGCCGTTGCCCTGCGTCGCGTGCGACCAGTCGATGATGTACGGCCCCTTCTTGGACATGATGACGTTGCTTGGCTGGAAGTCCCCGTGGCACAGCTTCTTGTGGCGGGGAAGGCTATCGAGGCGCACATGAAGGTCGTAGCGCACCGTCGCGGGGAAGGAGCTCGCGGAGATCTTGGCGTGCATCTTGTCGCGCAAGTGCCCGAGGAGGGGCACCTTCTCCTTGCTCATGCGGATCTGCAGGTCCACGAAGAAGTCGAGATATTCGTCCGTCTTTTCGGGGTGCTTCTGCATGAGTTCCTCGAGCGTCTCGCCCTCGATGAATTCCCAGATGAGCGACCACTGCCCGTCGATGACGGAGACGCCCAAGACCTTGGGGATGTTGAGGGAGGTCTCCTCGATGCGGGCCTGATTGAGCGCCTCGTTGAGGATACCCGCCTTGGAGTAGCTCGCGTCGAACATCTTGATGAGCCGATCGCCGTCGCGGTAGAGCTTCTTTCCTTCGCTGATGTGAATGAGTTCCATAATTTTCCTCCTGATTCCCGCGGGGAATGATCCCGCAACCCTGTTCGCGCTTATTATACCCCAAAACGCCGCGCAAGGCAATACCTTCGACAAAAATTTCCCACAAATTCCATGAAAAAAACCCGCGCCGCCGCACGGGTCCCTTTCAAAAGAGCGGAGCGCTATGCCTCCGGATCCTCCCATTCTTCCGAGGACGCCTCTATCTTACCTTCGGGCACTTCCTCCGATCCCTCCTCGGATTCGGTCTCTTGTTCGGCCTCGGGTCCCTCGGCTTCCGCGTCGTCCTCGTCCTGCTCCTCGTCCTCCGTGGGGCCCTCCAAGGCACGCGTGAAGGCCGAAAGGCGCGCCTCGAGAACGGCGAGCTTGCGGCCCTGTTCCGTGGAGGAGAGCTTCTCGTTGTCCGTCACAAACCGGTGGGCGACGTAATATTTATGGCCGACGAGCGCCGCGACGAGAAAGGCCGCAAAGGCGAGGACGCCGAACACGCCGAGCAGCACGGGCATCAAAATATCGGGGCGGGAGTAGAGCAGCTTCCCGCACACGAACACGGGAATCAGCAGGAGCACGAAACAGCCCGCGGCGATGAGAAAGCGCACCCGCCAATAGGCGTCGTTCTCCCGGAAGGCCTCCCTGCGCGCGGACATGCCCGCCTCCACTTCCGTGCGGAGCGGCGCGGCCTCCTCTGCGGCTTCGTCGCGCAAGGCGGTGATCTGCGCGCCCATGCGACTAAGGACTTCCTCGCGCACAGCGGCGCTCGCCCGCGCAAAGAGGTTCGCCGTCTTTGCGGTTGCGAAGCATTCCGCGCTCGTATATTCGCGGGTGTAGGCCGCCCAGAGGCCGATCTCCGCCTCGTCGTCCTCCGCGGTGAGCATGGCCTGACGATAGAGCCCGATGGCCTCCTCGAAGTCCCCCTTCTCCCGCTTTGCCCGCGCGGCGGCGAGCAGTTTTTCATACTCGCGCTTGCGCTTTTCCTCCTCGGCCTCCCGACTTGCAAGCTCCTCTTTGAGCCGGCTCGGGGTGAGCCCTACGAGGTCCTCATCGACCTCTCCCTCGGCCTCGACCTCGGGCATGGTATTGGGATCGGCCGTCGGATCGTCCATGTCGTCGAGCTTTTCGGGCTCGTCTGTCAATCTTTCTTCCATCTTATTCCTCCTCGCCCTCTCCTTCGCCCAAGGCAAAGGGGGAGCGGATTTTTGTAAAGTTCGGGAGCACGCTCTCCGCCACGACCGTGCGGAATTTCGTCACTTTGGAAGCTGCCCACAGGGCGAGTTCGCGCGTCTCGAAGAGGGCAAACACCGCGCTGCCGCTTCCCGTCATGGAGACGCCGAGCGGGGAGAGCGCCTTGGCCGTAAGGTAGGCCTCCTCCACCGCGGGGCAGAGCGTCTTGGCCGCGGGATAGAGGTCGTTTCCGAAGCATTTCGCCGCCCACGCGGGGGCGTTTTCGAATAGGGAGACGGCCTCTTCGGTGCGCTTTCCGCCGGGAAGGCCGAGTTCGTCGAACTTCGCGAAGGCCTCCGCCGTCGAGACCCCCTCCGCGGGAAGCAGGATGACGAAGAATAGTTTGCGGAAGGGAAGGGGCGAAATCTGCTCTCCCCGCCCCCGCAGGCGCGCGAGCCCGCCCGTGAGAAGGTAGGCGGTGTCGCTTCCGCATTCGTTCGCCAATTCTTTGAGCGCGGCGCGATCCTTGACCGAAAACAAGGCACCCATGCCCGCGATCACCGCTGCGGAATCCGCCGAAGAGCCGCCTAGCCCGGCCGCCATGGGGATATTTTTCCACACCGTGATGTCCACGCCGGCCGTCCGGAATTTTTCCTGAAAGCGGCGTGCGGCGATAAAGGCGTTGTTGCGCTCGGGAAGAAGCAATTCGCTCCCCGCCCCGTGCATGCGGATCGAGATCTTGTCGTCCCGACGCTTCGTGAGGATCACTTTATCGCTAAGGTCCACCGTCACCGCAAGGGAATCGAGCATATGGTATCCCGCCGCGCGGCCCAAGACGTCGAGCGTGAGGTTGAGCTTGCAATAGGCGTTGCGGCGGACGGTATTCATCCCCTCCATTGTAACACATTTTGCCCCGTATGGCAACAAAAAATCAAAGAAAAACCACCCGCGCGGGTGGTTTTCCGTATAAAACTATAAGACGGACTTTTTGCGGTAGACGATCACCCGCTGCCCCTCCTTGATGGGGAATTGGATATCGGGGTTGCTCGCGGAGACCTCCTCGGGGGATTTTTTGAGGCTCTTGGCGAGCTCCCAGAGCCCGTCGCCCGCGCGGGGGATATAGACGCTCACCGCGCTGTCCTTCTCTGGCAGAAGTTCCCCCTCCTCGCACCCCGAAACGAGCCGCGCCGTCACCTTCCGCTTCTCGCATGCCGTGATCTTGAGCGTCGCCTCGGCTTCGATCTCTCCCTCCTGCCGCTGCCGCGCCGACATCCCGAGGACGAGCACCGAGATGGTCGCGTCCCCCGTCTCGATGGGGACCGAGAAGGGTAGGCTGAGCTCGATGCCGCGATGGCTTCCGTCCGCTCCCTGCACGATGAGCGTGGACATGGCTACCCCCTCCACCGTCTTACCCATCTCTGTGACGGTGAGTTCGGCCTCCGCACGCTGCAGGGTGACGGCCTCCAACGTATCCGAAAAATCAATGGGCGAAGAGAGCGCGCACTTGCCCGCGATGCGCTCGGTGACATGGTCTGCTTCCCCCACGCCCGCGCTCTCCGCCGTGGAAAAGACGGGTGTCGCCGCATGGGTGAGCGAGAAGGCGTCCGTGACGGCGTCTACCTCCGTCTCTTCATAGACGCACCCCTCCGCGAGCAGGGAGAGTTCTACCGTGAGCGTACACTTGCCCTTGTCCTCATCGGAATCGGCCCGGAGGTTGGCGTCTGTCACCGCAACTTTGGCCTCCGCGCTCGCGCCGTATGCCGCCGCGTCGCAGGGGAGCTCGATGCGGAAGGGAACGAGGCGTTCGAAGGAGGCGAGCGCGTTCCCCTTGAGGGCGAGGATGCCCACGTTGACCTCCCCCTCGAGGCGGAGCGTCCCCGTCTCGCAGACGATGGAGGAGAGATTGACCGTCTCGCTGTGCTGCAAGATGTCGGTGAGGAACTCCGTCTCGAACTCGTCGTCCGTCTCGGCATTGCCCGAGACAAGGCGGGCGGTGAGCACCTTCACGGGGTCGCGCTTTAAGATGAGGTCGCCCCCCGCGAGGTATTCGAAGGTCTGCTCGCCATAGAGCGAGATGTCGAGGCCCAAAAGCGCCGTCGCAAAGACGCTCGCCCCCTCCCTTCTTACGGCGATGTTTTCACAGGAGACCGCCGCACGTGCCGTGAGCGCGGGGAAGCAGAAGTCGTCCTTGAGGGAGGCGGAAAACTCCACCCCCTTCTCGGCGCGGCAGACGTGCTTTTCCGCGTCCTCATAGACGATGGAAAATTGCGCCTTGCCGCCATAGCGCACCTCGCCGTTTTGCACCTCGGTATTCGTAAGGACGCACGCGCACGAGACGGTGAGCACCGTCTCCACTTCGCGCCCGAAGCGGCATTCCACCGCCGTCTGCGTATTGAGTTCTTTCCGCTTCCCATAGCCGCGGAACACCTGCGTTTCCACTTTCATTTCTTTGCTCCTTGCTTGGATTCCCTTCATCTTATGAGGCAGCGGGAAAGAATATGCGGGGGAAAATTGCAAGAGCTTGGTCGAAAAATGGGATTTACGGCATTTTTGCTCCGAGATTATTCTTCTATGATCGTCCTTCCCCCATCCTCACTGTAGCCGACATATTCTCCGTTTTCGCGATAAAATTTTATTTTGTCGTTCGTATAGACCGTCTGTTGGTATCCCATGCTGTTCGTATATGTGCAACTATACGCAAATCCGGAATTGCCTTTGAACCTTTCCGTTGCAACTCGGACCCCAGGGTCGCTCATAAACAGTGTGCCGAATACATCGCCCAAATCGGAAAGCATTCCTTGCCTTTCACGTGCCCGTTTGGCGCGTTCTTTTTGCAGCCTCTCGTATTCCCTTCTGATCTGTTCTCCATAGAGAATATCGAAATCTTCTTTCAGCCTCTTTATTAGTTCGTAATCGGAAACGACCTGTAAAAATGTTTTCCCGTCTTTGGCACGTCCGATACGGGCATAATTCAGTACGGTATCGTAATCCCGTTCGCCATTTTCCATGTTATAAAACATAACATACGTGCGATCACCGACTTTTTCTCCGTATTCGGTGACGAATAAGCACTCAAATATGCGTTTTCGCTTACTTTCATCATCTAAAATGAGCGTTAAAAGCACTCTTTTCCTTTCAAATATCTTCGTGACAGCGGGAATCGCCTGTGCGCGACCGAAATACTTGAAAATATCTTCATCGTGCAACGGTCTGAAATACGCCACATCCTCCGCGCTTGCCCAACCTTCATCTTCGGGCAAAGGCGCCAATTTCAAATCGCGCGCCATGGGAATGGGGTGATCTTTCGCAAGTTCTGCCCGTTCTTTTTCTGCGCCGCGGATCTTGATTCCCGCCACCAAAGTCAAAATATGAACTGGCAAAAGCAGTACGGAAAAAACAATCAACACGATTGCCCAACCGCTCTCTTTTCGATATGCTAAGATCGAAAATGTGAGCAAGAGCGGAACGTCCACGGCGGCGATGATCGAAATAAGCAGGTCATGTTGGGAAAAATAGAATGCCAGATAGGCCACAAAAATGACATTCAAGATCGAAATAACGAGCGGGGCTTTTGACTTCTTTACCATATTTTTCTCCTTTTGTTTTAACGTTTCAAACGTTATTTTCCCCATTATACAGTTTCAAACTGTAAAATGTCAAGCAAACGGAGGCAAAAAAATGAAAGAATTATATCCTTTGGCAAAAAATCTGAAAGCCCTTCGGCTGCAATACGGCTACACCCAACAATATGTAGCCAACCAAATCGGGATCACTTGTCAATCCTACCAAGCGTATGAGTGGGGCGTGACCGTCCCTACGCTACAAAATTTCATCAAACTTGCGCGGCTCTACGATGTCTCCCTCGACGACCTCATCGAAGCATAAAATCTACGAAGGAAAGCTGTTGAAAATCCGCCCGTTCGCACAGTTCTCCCCTATCTTTAACGGGGTATAAATTCGGCGGTTTTTGTGCATACTCAAAGCATGATCAAGCCGAAAACCGACATCGCGCGCATCAAACAGACCATTGCCGATTACTTTCAGAAGCAGGTGGACGTCACCGTCAACTTGGGCCGGAATAAAGTATTGAAGTTCTGCGGCGAACTCTCGGGGGTGTACCCCGCCCTCTTCACCGTCCGCCCCAACGACAAAGGCTTCCTCGGCAAGACGGCCTATTCCTATGCGGAAGTCCTCTGCGGGAGCGTGAAGGTGAAACCGGCCAAAAGGGCCGAATAACATCGGAATAACAAGGGAATGGAGCCGCGGGCAAATTTGTCCCGCGGCCCTCTCTTTCGGACATGGTATGGGGAAACGCGGTCTCCTCTTTATACCGAGAACACCGCCGCCCCTTGCTGTCCCCTTTGGGGAGCGCCCGCCCCTTGCTGTCCCCATTGGGGAAAGTACCCGCGAAGCGGGGGAAAGGGGTTTGCAGAGCGGTATAATATGAGCGAACCCCCTCACCGCCTACGGCGGAGCTCCCCCAAAGGTGGAGCCAAGGCCCCTCGCTGTCCCCTTAGGGGAAAGTGGCCCGTAGGGCCGAAAGGGGTTTACATAAAAAAAGATCCCCCCTACGGGCGCGGAGGGAACGGACAAAGAGGAGAAAGAGTCCGAACCCACCCGCGCGGGCAGAGAGGATTTCCCGACCCCGAAAGCAGACGTACAGAGGAGAAGAGTTCGCCTACTTTCGAGATGTGGGAGCAAAGATTTTTCCCATCGCCGTGGAGCTTCCGTGGAAGCCCCACGGCGATGGCGTTTTGAGCACAAACGGGCATACCATGTCCGAGATGGACGCTCCAATAACATCATTGCGAGAGCGACGGGGCGTTCTAAAAACGTCATCGTGAGGAGCGACGAAGCGTTCCAATAACGTCATGTTGAGCATAGTCGAAACATCACCTTATTTATAATGCGGAGACCCTTCGACACAGCTCAGGGTGACGTATTTGGAATGTCGGATAGGCCCTCTCGCTGTCCCCTCAGGGGAAAGTACCCGCGGAGCGGGGGAAAGGGGTTTGCCGCGGAGAAGGATATGAGCGAACCCCCTCAGTCACTCCGTGACAGCTCCCCCAAAAGGTGGAGCCAAGGCCCCCCACCACCCGCTGCGCGGGAGCCTCCCCCCGAAGGGGGTAAGCCTCGCTCGGGACTACGCTCAACATAACGTATTCAGAATATCGGATCGGTTCACGAAACAATCATCCCGCCCTGATTCCCAAATCAATCGTTGGCGGTAAATTCCAATGTATTCACTGTCACCGAATAGGTTTCGGTGTCCATGATATACGATTTATCCGCCCAATCGCGCATCAACATGTCGACCATACCCCTTGTATCTCCGATTTTTTCTTTTATCTCGGCCTTTAACTTGTCATAGGTGATTTTCTGATCCGCCTTTCCACTATCCGTTTCGGCATTGAAAAGACGCGCATAAGAAATGCTTCCTTGTAAGGTCACTTCACTTGACGTACCAGACGACGTGTAGGTTTTACCAGCCACGGCTTCTACTAAGGCATTTCCTGTCCTTATGCGTAACGGCGATTCGTAGGTTGAAAGATTATAATCTTGACCCCCTGCTCCTCCGATGCTGAACTCGCCTTTAAGGTCCGCACTGTCAGCGATTTGGAGTGTCGCTCCTGTTTCATTCGCACGAACAACACCGCCCACCTTTGTGTTCGCCGCAATGTTCAATGTGCCGTTGACAATCAGTTCACCACTTTGAGAATAGTTCGCCGCTGTAAGCTGTGCGACCGTGGGATACATATAGCCGTTCATTCTGGCGCCCTGCTTCAGAGAGTCTACCACATAGAATTCGGAATTTTCAGTGATGTTGATGGTACCGCCCTTATTTACGATAACTTTTGCACCAGGCAAGACCACGAATCTATTGTAGATGTCAAACACGCCGTTGATTTTGTATTCAAAATTATAGGGGATGGGGAATAACGCGGTTTGCGTATTGACTGCCATTATACTTACTGTAATGTTTAATGCTTGCGTTTTTACTTTGCCATTGATTGTTACCGTGGTGGTGCCGATATCCCCCATCAAGTTAGCCCCTGACGTTTCGTCTTTGATGGCATGATCCTTACTGTAAGAATAGTTCCACTGAAGCGAACTATTTTCTTCAGTCATAGTAATCAACCCGATAACATCTAAGTCAGAATCCTCGGCGGATGTATAACCTATGAGTGTTATCCCGTCTTCAAAGAACATTGCATTACTATTTGCATACCATGTAAAAGATAAATCTACAACCGCGCCGTATTTCACCTCCATAGGGCATTGTACATTCAATACAGAATACCGCATAAACGGAGACGCATTTTGCATATATAGCATCACCATATCAAATGGACTGCCGTCAGCCACCAAGAGCGGCTCATGTATTTCGCTACCATTTTCAGCAGTTACTTTACCTTCGCCCTTGATGTAGCCGTAAACTTCCATGTCGCCCCCGTTTTCGACCACAATGTTTCCTCTATTGATAATTTGCGCGTAATTGCCTGATACATGGCCGTTGTATTCTCCTACAGTAGCTCCGCCATCGTTATATGAAACAACTCCGCCCACAGTCAACCATCCACCATCGGCAACGGTAACGGTCACACCTTCGTTAATGGTCAATTGGAACTGCTTGTAGGTTTTGTTGTAGTTGGCTTTGATGTCATTCACATCATCGTCGACTATGCTTTTTTCGCCAGAGAACTTATAACCAAACCAGGTACTATTGCTATAAAAGCATTCATCATTAAAATCCATTCCGGATCCGAACGATGAGAACGCAGCACCCCTGCGGAGATAATACCCGCTTAAAGGCATTGCTTTAGCTGTACCAAAATTGGTTGAGCCTGTCGTATTTTGTTGATAGAAGTAAGGAATACTCAATACAACATTTGCAGGTATGGTGATATCTTTTGTTAATACGACATCATTGTCAGCCAAAACAACCGTACGAAATTTGCCCGAAATTTCTGCGGACTGCGAGGCTGCGTTCAAGGCCTGTTGAAGATCCGTGTAATACCATTGCCTTTTCTCATCTTTTTCCCACTCTGGGGGCTCCGGAATGGAAAAACCTTGATCTACGTAATAAAATTCCTCTCTGGCGGCCAACTTTAGATTTTTGTCGATCTCCGGACCGGCGATCGCATCTTTGATTTCGGTCAGTGACTTTTCAGCAACCGCGCATCCGCATGCTTTTAGTGTCTCTTCATCAATGTCTTTGAAAATATTCGTGTTCCCTGCAAAAATTTTATTAGATAAACCACTGGAAGAAATAGCGTTCAAATTTACAATATTTTCCAATGTATAGGGCAAAGCAATGGTGACAGCTTTCCCCGTAAGCGCGTCGGCAAGTTTTTTGGCATCTAACTCTTTACACTCCTCATGGAACACGATGCGGTATAGGTCCGAACTTACGCTCGAATCTTCCGGCGTTTTCGACTCGATCTCCCAGTGGCCTTCGCTACCCGTTACGACAAGTCGGTGCATGTCACTATTTCTGTCAACATACAAGGTCGTTCCCAATAAATTTTTTATGCCATTTTGTATTGTGGAATCGATTCCTTGATTGTTAAGCAATTTCTTTTCAACAACATTATAGCCTTCCTCGCTTTCGAAATTGTGAAGTGCAAAAAGCGCTTCGGCAAGGTCGTTGCCCGCCGTGCTCGTGATAATATAGCCATCGAAAATTTCCTCGGGCGCAAAGGGCGATGTATCCACAACCAAGCCGCCCTTCCCGCTATCGGCAGTTTTTACCGCGGAAATCGAAGCGGTGTGCATATAGTCTTTTAAGGTCAATTTTGCGTCTTTATAATTCAGCTTTTCGAATTTTTTACTGCTTTTGTTGTAAACAATGACGTTGTCGCCGTTTTTGGTGGCCAAATCCTCGGCATCGTAGCCAAAATCCTTCAAAAGTTTACGCAGGTTTTCGGCCGTGGCCGTTTGATCGGCGTACACTTCGGTGGATAAGGCCGTGTTCATGTTCGCCACGAGCTGCGTGTCCGCGCTATCATTGGCACTGTCGATCACGGTGATGAAGGTCGGGATGAGCACTGCCGCAAGAATTGCAATGACCGCGATCACGATGACGAGCTCCACGAGCGTGAAACCGCGTTTCTTGATTTGTTTCATAACTTTCTCCTTGAATAGTTTTTCGCGCCCATAAGCCGCGCTGACGAACGTGAAAATTCGTTTCAAAACGGCTCGGTGCGATCGTGAAACCATTATAACAGACCCCCCCCCCGTGTCAAGGATTTTTCATGCCTTTTTTGAAAAAATTTTGGGAAATCTTTGGTTTTGGAGTAGTTTACAGTAAGAAATTGAGTGAAATGAGGAAAGGGAGGGGAAGATACACTCGGGCTACGCCCTCGGTATGAGGATGAGGCAGGATGACCGCAGAAAGATACACTCCCCCTCGCTCCGCTCGGGGTCGGTATGAGGATGGGGGGGCAGGATTCCGCGGGAAGATACACTCCCCCTCGCTCCGCTCGGGGTCGGTATGAGGGATAGGGGCGCCTTCAGGTCGGTATGAGGGGTGGCCCGAAAAAATTTTGGGAAAATTTCGCTAATGGGTCATAAATGACGCAAGTCGGTATTGACGCAGGGGGTGAAATCGGGTATAATTGGGACAGAAAGCATCGGAGAGAGGCTATGGCGAAAAGCGTAAATCAAAAGATCAAGCTGCTGAAAATCTATGATATCCTGCGCATGAACACGGATAAAGAGCATCCGATGGGCACGAACGAACTGATTCGGCAACTGAAGGAAGCCGGGATCCACTGCGAAAGGAAGGCGCTTGCCTCCGACATTGCCCTTCTTCAAAAATTCGGTTATCAAATCGAGACCGCGACGCATCGGCAGAACCGGCAGAACGCATACTTTCTCGCCTCGCGGGATCTCAGCCTCGGCGCGACCCGCTTTCTCATCGACGCGACGCAGTCGGCGGCATTTCTCTCGGAAGATCAAACGCAAGAGATCGTAGAGAAACTCGCCGCGCTTGCCGGGACGAATAAGAAGGAAGTCCTCGAAAAGAACGTTCTCTATTTCGGAAAGCTGAAGCATTCCAACGGCGAAGTGCTCGGCACGATCACCAAACTCGACCGGGCCATCGAGCGCAGGAACAAAGTTTCCTTCGAGTATCATCTCTTCGGCGTCAGCGGAAGGGAAGCTCCGAAAACAGACAGCATCGGGCGCGTAAAAAGATATGAGGCGGCCCCCATCGCCCTTGCCTATCACGGCGGCTATTACTATTTGCTCGCCCTTTTGCAGGGGCGGGACACGATCTCCCCCTTCCGCATTGACAGGATCCGGGCAGTCGAAATCGGGAAGGAGACTTTTGCCCCGAACAAGTATGTGACCCAATTCAAGAACGGGGAGCTGAAGGACAGCATGAGCGCCTTCGGGATGTGGGTCGGAGAGCCCAAGGCCGTACGGATCGAATTCGAGGCGGGCGACGCGGGAGATATCGTCGATAAATTCGGGCCGCGCGTGCCCATCGTCACCGAGAAGAACGGAAGATATTCCGCCTGCGTGAAAGTAAACACGGACGACCCGGTATTCCTCGGGTGGTGCCTAAGTTACGGGGACAAGCTCGAGATCGTCTCTCCCCCCGAGGTGCGGGAAAAACTTTTGCGCTATGCGGAGCAGGTCTGCGCGGTGTATGCGGGCCCGAAAAACCGGGCCTGACGCAAGGCGGGGAGCGCATGCGCTATCATGTCGGCTTACGTCCCGGCGCAAAATAAAATGACATGTGCTATCATAGGGACGAGGAAACAGGAAAATTCGGCGCAAGCCGTTCGAAAATACAAAAAAGGAGAAAGGTATGACAACAGAAGAACAGGGACGATTCGAAAATTTCGAGCAAGATCTTTTGAAGGCGCGGGATTCGGCCTATAAAGAGATCAATATCGCGAACGAATTCGGGCTGGGGCATCAAGAGATCAAGCACTCCGAGTTTCTCGCGCACTTATTGGATCCAAACAGAAAGCCGTATCGTCTCAAAGCGGACCAGAGCGGCAGCAAGGCATATTTCCTTCGCTTTTTCTTCGCGGCATTGGAGAAATACAGCTGCGTGGGTCTAAACAAGAAAAAGCGACTGAACAGCGATATTCTCGCATGCGCTTCGGGGAACGGACAAGCGGTTTCCGCCGCCGATATCGAGGCATTGGGCTCCGCGAAAGATCTCCAAGCGGATACGGAGACGCGCGGCGAAGACGACAACAAAAGGATCGATATTCTTCTTATCTCCAAACAAGAGCAGATCGTTTTCGTCATTGAGAATAAGGTGTTCAGCAAAACGCATGATGACCAGCTCAAATACTACGAGCAGCGCTATCAAGGTTCGGAATGGAAGAAGAAAGTGTTTGTCTATCTTACACCCAAGGGCGACATTCCCCAAAACAAAGACGGAACGGAGGCGGTGAACTGGTGCGCTTTCGATTATGCCGCTTTGCACGATGTCATCGAAGAGTTCAAAAATGCGGTCGCTGCCAACGCGGCAACGTCCATTACGGAGCTTACGGGCAAATTAAAAAATAAATTTATATATGCAATGGAGGATTATATGGGAAACATCGACACGGAAGTTTTGAACAAAGCAAGCGGAGAAGCAAACGATGTATACGCGAAACTTCTCGACAAGTATCCGGACCTTGTTGAGGGGCTTGCTCGCTATTATAACGGCGCCCATCCTGCTAAAGTTGCGGATTACTGCAGGAAGAAGCTACATGGCACACAGGTCAGGAATAACCGCGCTTGGTGTTACACCGAGGAAATGAAGAAGTTTTTCGAAAGGCACGGCGAGGAGATCGGTAGCAAGTTTTATATCGTCTGCCAACAAAAGTCGGGGAGCAAAACCGAAGAATCCGGAAACATAATGGAGCTTTGGGCGGAGCTCCTTATCTCCCAAAATGCGTCACCCGCACAACAACTCATCATGAATGATCCGCGAATTAAAAAATTGCAAAGGGGCGGTCCTCTCGGCAACACAAATTACAACATCATTCGCAAACATCCTTTCCTGACAAAGAAAGAGATCACGGCATCAGACGGCACTTATCTGCCTTTTGACGAGGTTCGTCCCAAGATCGACGAGTATTTGCAGGACTTCTCGGCAGACCTCCAACAACTGAAAGACATTCTCAAAACGCTTTGACCGCTAAGCGAAGGAGAACATCGTGCGGGAGTAGGGATCGCTTGCGTCTCAAATCCTCTATGAGATGTGCGACGAGGGGGCGAGCGCGCCGCACAAAGATCAACGCCGAGGGGGCGACCGCGGACATGGTTATGGGGAATTCCGTCTAAGGGGTCCTTTTTGAAAAGGCTTGCGGCGTGCCGAGAGAACGTCGCAAAACGGCAAACGGCCATACCATGTCTGAGAGGGAGCCTTTCATTTTACAACTCCATCGCCGTGAGGCTTCCGATACGCCCATTGGAGGAGGCGCGGCGCGATTGCCGCGACGCGGTAGAGTTCGAGCAAGTTTTTATGGCGCGTTGCGCCCGGAATTAAAATAATATGGACTTCACGAAATTTCTCAATTCAAAGGATATTGCAACCTATCTCCGCCGGATCCGCTATGCCTTTACGCCCGAGCAGGCAATGTACGTCGTCCATGCGGCGGCGGAGCGGACCCTCCCGGAGAAGCACGCGGCCTATGCGGAGCTGATCGAGGCGTACCCCGACCATGCCCTGCGCGAGCGGCGGCAGGGGGTGTTCAAAGACCAGACCGTCGCCTCCTTCCTCCGCACCTATATGGAGCGGGAGAACGCGCTCCTTGCCGAGTTCAGGCGCGACGGGGACGACGCCATCTGCACCTACGACTATTTTTCCAAGGAAGATGACGCTTGGTATCAGGACGGGTACGGGCATCACCCCGTGTATCGCAATTTTTCCGAGGCTTTCGAGGACGCGCAAGCGGAAAACGAGGACGGGAATATCGCAAAGATCACCGTCACGAAGCGGTATTTTTCGGGCAGGACGATCGAGGCCACCCTGCTTCCCGACGGCGCTTGTCTGAAAGTAGACGAGCTCAGCGGCGAACGCGACGAGGCGTTTCTGCACGCCTTCGATTGGATGTGGGTCAAGATCCCGACGCCCTTCCGATACGGCGATATCCTCGCGCCCGTTCTCAAAAACAAATGGGGGCCACGGACAAGTGGCGGCTCCGTCGAGGGGCTGGTCGTCCTCACGGATATGGCTACCTGGGGAAGTAAAGAGCTCAAAAAGAACGGCTTCCGCAACAGCAAGACGCCCAATTATACCCGCAGGGAGCAAAATTTTGCGGCCTGCGACCGGTTCATTGAAAACCATGAGGAATACGGCGATGATTCGGATATGATCCTCTGCGGTTACTTCCTTGACGGAGACGATCTCTACTATGACCATTCGCTCGGCATCGAGCAAGGCTATCTGAACTACGCGCGCTATCGCGGCGAACTCAAAGGGCAAGACAGGATGCTTCGCTCCGTTTCCAATTTTCTCAAAGGCGAGCTCGAATTGGACCTCATGCTCAAAGCGCACCGCCTCATCCGCGCCGAGGAAGAATGCCGCGCGAAGAGATCCTTCCTCGACCTCTATACCGACGAAGGTCTCACCCTCGCCGGCGTTCACAAACAAAATCAAGGATAGAGAAAAAATAAAATGAACACAAAAATCAATGTCGACACACAAAACATGCCCCCGCAACTTTCGGTGCAGCATTTCGACCACTGGATCTATCGTTTTGCCCGCTTAGGACAGAATTTCGACTTTGATGACATTTCCGCACTCGTCCCGACACTTACGGTCAGCTTCTCCGCAAAAAGAAAAAAGAAAACCTACGGGTTTTTCTCCGTGCCTGAGGCGAAGGAGAGGATCCGGGATCTTTTCCCGCCCAAAGCGGAGCTGCGGGAATGGTTGGAAGATCGTCTCGCTTCAATCGTGACACGGCAAGACCTATGGAACAATATGGAGGATCTGGCATACAGCCCGAACGATTTGTTTCCGTATGACGGCAGCGAGATTCTCGAACGCATTCGGGAGATCGCTTCCGCCGTACAGTTTCCCCAGTGGGTCCTCGGCAAATACTTCCCCGACAGGCGCGAGATCGTGCTATACACAAACAACATCCTTTGCACGCGCGAGAAAAAAACCGTCGAGCAGGCATTTGAGGAAGTGTTCGCCCATGAGCTCTTTCATGCCTACCATTACTTCTATTTGCACAATCAAAATAATGAAGTAAAAGACGCCGACATCCTTTCCCGCACCGATCAGACGCGCAAAGTCGTCTTGGAATCGCTTGCGGCATACTATGAAAACGCATACTGCGAGGAATACAACATCCCCACCGATCTTTGGAATGTATGGTGCGATAACCGGCCTGCAATTTATCCCTATGCGGGCGCAAAATATATCCAAAACAAACGCGAATTCAAAGAGATCCTCGAAATTTCTTCCGATCTCGACGCGGCGCTTCGAAAGCTGCTTTTCAAGGGGAAGGAGGGAACCCGGCAATTCTACATGGTCAAAAACGGCGCAATTTCAGAGGAAAACGTCGGAATTCGCCCCACAAAAACTCCCTCCGATGCGGATATGTACAACACGGCCGCCGTGCGCGTTCATTGCATGGAACAGCTGCATGCGACATGCTCCCGGTGGAGCTCCTGCTACTTCAACACGGAGAAAATGCGCGAATATTTCAAGCGGCACGGCGAGGAGATCGGAAGTAAAATGCGCATCGTCTGCCAAGCCGAGGGGAAGCGGATCAACATCTATCTCGAGGGGAACGCGAAGCAGGGCGTCTCCCCGGCGCTCGACCTTCTACGGGCGGACAGCGGGATCAAGGCTTTGTGCAATTCCGATCGTTCCGGAAAGAAATTCACTTGCATCATATCCCGCGTGAAGGTCATCGGACTCGACGAACTGAAGGACGCCGCGGGAGACCCCCTGCCCTTTTCCGCCGTTGCGCCGACGATCGATGCAAACTTACAACAATTTCAGACGAAACTCACCATGTTGGAGAGCATTCTCGACCGTCTTTGAGCGGAGACCCATAAAACCCTTGCGGTATGAAAAAGCGAGTATTTCTGTTTATTGAGGATAATTCCAAAAAGAACAAGCCGCATAGGATCCTCGCCTTAGACGAGACGGGCGAGCGCCTGTTTTGCTACGAAGTGGACAGCCGCGGCGAGGAGGACTATGAAAAACAACTCGTGACCGACGCGCATTCCCCCGCTGCCGTCGCCTTCGCGGCGCTCGAACGCTTCTGCAAAGAGGAATGCGGCCTGAAGGATTGCAACGACGAGGTGATCCTCGCCCAATACAAAAATATCCCGCCGAAAACCCTTGCAGACTATGTGGATTTCCGGCTGGGCGCCATGGATTGGGCGGTTGTGCAATATATCGAGTTCGACTACAGCTACGAGACGGCGCATCTCGAACATCCCCTGCCCTTCAAAGAATTCCGCAAGGTCCATACGGCGGGGCTCCCCGAGCCCTACGCCACCCGCGCGCTCTATGCAAAGTACAGAGAACTCATTCACAAGGACTTCTACACGGAGGAGGAGCTCGACCGCATGGAGAACGCCGTTCTCCCCCGTCTCGACGGGGCTTACCGCCGTCGGCGCAGCAGGTCGGACGCGAGCATTTTTATCTCCGACACCTGCGCCGCGATCTACAGGGGCGACCGGGATCGCTTTCGGCGCGTTTTGGAGCAGATCGTCTCCGATTACGCAAGACGGCGTTCCGCGAGGAAACGTCGGGTACTCGAAGGTATGCTCGCGCTCATTGCCGACAGCATCTTTTGCGAAGGAGAGATCGATCTCGCCTCACTCGATGAGGAAGAAAAGAAGCCGCCGCTCGAGAGGAAAGAGTATTCGATCTTCGCGGCGCTCTCCCCCGAAGCTTTCCGGACGGTCAAACCGATCATCGAAGAATTGGGAAGCCGGGCGTGAAGCACGGTGATTTGCGCCGATCGGCAACAACCGAAATAAAAATCACGGGAAACAAGATCATGCGCCATCGGGTTTTTGCATACGTTGAGGACAATTCTATGCGCGGCAAGCCGAGCGCCATCCTCGGCTTGGACGAGACGGGCGAGCGCGAGTTCCGCGCGGAAGTTCCAAGCGACGGAACGGACTTCTTACAGGAGATCATCGAGAGAAGAAGCGATTCCCCTGCGGCCATCGCCTTTGCGGCGTTTGAGCGCTTCTGCAGGGAAGAATGCGGCCTGAAGGACTGTAACGACGAGGTGATCTTCTCGGAGGGAGAGAACATTGCGCCGTATTCCCTCGCCGGATATGTCGATTTTCGGCTCGGTTGCGCGGATTGGGCAGTCGTAAAATACATCGATTTGGACTACCGCTTTGAGACGACGCACCTCGAGGACCCGTCGCCGTTTCTCCATTTTTGGGTGGGGACCGGGCTGGGCATGCCCGAGCCCTACGCCGCGCACCGCGTCTATCGGAAGTACCGGGAGTATATCCATAAGGATTGCTACACCGAGAAAGAACTCGACCGCATGGAGAAATATATTTTTTCCCACCTCGACGAGGTCTATCGCCGCCGCGGGGACGGCGCGATCCGGAAGATCGCCTATCCCTGCGCCGCGATCTACCGTAGCGACAAACCGCGCTTTGTGCATGTTGTGGAGGGCATCGCCGCCGACTATCCGAAAAGACAGTCTCAAAAGAGGCGGGGGCTCCTGCGCGAACTGCTGATCGACGTTGCCGATCTCATATCCCGGGAAGGAGCAATCGATCTTTCGGACCTTGCGGAGGAGGAGAAAAAGCCGCCGCTCGAGCGGAAGGAATACGCTATTTTCGCGGAGCTTTCGCCCGACGCGCGTTCCCTTGTAAAAGACCTCGTTGAGGAATACGAAGAGCGGAAGGATCGAATATAGGCTCCATGAACACAAAGCCGGCGAAGAGAGTTCGAGCCAAACAAAAATGCGGCAGGGTGCCGCATTTTTTTGAATTTCGCTTTGTTTTTTCTTCGCTTTTCTTTGTTTTTCTTTGCTTTCCGTTCTATCACTCCGGTTTGCTTTTTATTCGTCGTCTGCGGGGTCGTCGTCGGCCGTTTCCGAGGGGTCATCCTCGGGCATGGGTGCCTCCTCCGCCGCCTCAGCCTCTTCCTCAGCGATGTCCTCCGCGCTCTCCGCGAGGTCCTCGGGGGAGAGGTCTGCCGCCGTCTCTTCGGGCGCTTCGACTTCGGCCTCCTCGTCCTTTTCGGTGACGGCAACGGTAGCCACGATGCCCTCGCGCACGTTCATGAGGCGTACGCCGCGCGTCGCCCTGCCGATCTTGGAGATGGCCTCGAGGTGCATGCGGATGATGATGCCCGCCGAGGTCACGAGCATGACGTCATAGAGGTCGCTCGCGAGCTTCATATTGACGAGCGCGCCCGTCTTATCGTTGAACACGCCCGCCTTGATGCCCTTGCCGCCGCGGCTCTGGAGCCTGTAATCGGCGGGATCGGAGCGTTTGCCGAAGCCGTTTTCGGAGACGGTGAGGATATCGAAGCCCTCTTTGAGCACGAGCATGTCGGTGGCGACGTCGTCCCCCACGAGGGTGATCCCGCGCACGCCCATCGTGCCGCGGCCCATCGGGCGCACGTCCGATTCATTGAAGCGGATGCACTTGCCCGAATGCGATGCGATCATGATCTGGTCGTCGCCGCTCGTGAATTGCACGGAGATGAGCTCGTCGCCCTCCGCGATCTTGATGGCGATCTTGCCGTTCTTCATGATGCGTTCGAACTCGCTCGTCGCCGTCTTTTTGATGAGGCCGCGCTTGGTGGCCATCACGAGGTAGCCCGTGCCGTTTTCATAGACGGGAAGGATGGCCGCGATCTTCTCCCCTGCCGCGATCGGGAGCAGGTTGACGATGGCTCTGCCGCGGGCCTGACGGTTGGCCTCGGGGATCATGTAGCCCTTCATGGCGTAGACCTTGCCGAAGTTGGAGAAGAAGAGGATATTGTGGTGGGTGGAGCAGACGAACATCTGCTCGATGAAGTCCTCCTCCTTCGTCTTATGTCCCGTGACGCCCACGCCGCCGCGGTGCTGGGCCTTATACTCGGTGAGCGGGATGCGCTTGACGTAGCCGCCGTGCGTCATGGAGATGACGACGTCCTCCTCGTCGATGAGGTCCTCGTCCTCGATGTCGCCGTAGTCCACGGAGATCTCCGTCTTGCGCTCGGAGGGGTACTTCGATTTGATGGCGATGAGGTCGTCGCGGATGATGGAAAGCACGCGGGACTCGTTGGCGAGGATATCCTTGAGGTCCTCGATGGTGGCATGGAGCTCGGCAAGTTCGGCCTGCAATTTTTCCACTTCGAGGGCGGTGAGCCGCTGAAGGCGCATTTCGAGGATGGCGTTGGCCTGTTTTTCGGAGAGTTCGAAGGCGGCCGTGAGCTTTTGGGTGGCGTCGTTTTTATCGCGCGATTCCTTGATGATCTTGATAACTTCGTCGATATTGGCGAGGGCGATGACGAGCCCCTCCACGATGTGGGCGCGCTCCTCCGTCTTTTGGAGGTCGTAGCGGGTACGCCTTACGATGACTTCCTTCTGATGTTTGAGATAGTATTCGAGGATGTCGCGGATGGTGAGATATTTGGGCTCGGTGCCGTTTTCGACGAGGGCGAGGAGGATGATGCCGTCGGAGATCTGCAGATTGGTGTGGCGGAAGAGGGTGTTGAGGACGACTTGCGCATTGGCGTCCTTCTTGCATTCGATGACGATGCGCATGCCCTCGCGGCCCGATTCATCGCGGATATCCGAAATGCCCTCGATGCGTTTATCCTTGACCATGTCCGCGATCTGGATGATGAGTTGGGCTTTATTGACCTGATAGGGGATCTCGGTGACGATGATGCGGGAGCGGACGTTGGCGCCCGTGCCGTGTTCCTCGATCTCGCACTTGGAGCGGATGACGATGTTGCCCTGCCCCGTCCTGTAGGCCTTGCGGATGCCGCTTCTGCCCATGATGATGCCGCCCGTGGGGAAGTCGGGCGCGGGGATGTAGTCCATGAGCTCGTCTACGGTGATGGCGGGGTTGTCGATCATGGCGATCGTCCCGTCGATGACCTCCGCGAGGTTGTGGGGCGGGATGTTGGTGGCCATGCCGACGGCGATGCCGTCGGAGCCGTTGACGAGGAGGTTGGGGAAGCGGGCGGGGAGCACCGCCGGCTCCATCTCGATGCCGTCGAAGTTGGGGAAGAAGTCCACCGTCTCCTTATCGAGGTCGCGGAGCATCTCGGCGGCGAGCTTGGTGAGGCGGGCCTCCGTATAACGCATGGCCGCGGGCGGGTCTCCGTCTACCGAGCCGAAGTTGCCGTGCCCGTCTACAAGGGGGAAGTTGATGGAGAAATCCTGCGCAAGGCGGACGAGCGCGTCGTAGACCGAGCTATCGCCGTGCGGGTGAAATTTACCCATGACGTCACCGACGATACGGGCGCACTTGCGGTAGGCCTTGTCGTTGTAGAGACCCATCTCGTGCATGGCATAGAGGATGCGGCGATGGACGGGCTTCAAGCCGTCGCGGACGTCGGGAATGGCACGGGACTTATTGACGGCCATCGCATAGGCGATGAACGACCGTTTGAGTTCGTCGTTGACCTCGATATCGAGGATCTTGGTCATCTCGAGCGTCTTTTTGAATTCTTCTGTGAGCTCGGGGCTTGTTTCTCTTTTGGCCATATCTTACTCCTTGATGATTTCAACAATTTTGTTTGGGCGATCTTGCGGAACACGCCTGAGAGCGAAAACGGGCATACCATGTCTGAGGTCTCGCCTCACGGAATTCAAGGTAGGCCTCCTGATGTGCACGACCGAGAAAAGCGCATCTTCGGCTCGCGGATCCGCCTATTCCAAGCGAATGAGGGTACCGTTAAAACGCGGAGAGGCGAGCAAGGCGAGGAGAAGGAGCATTTCCGAAGGGAGTGTACATAGACGTACACGACCAAGGAAAGCGCATCTTCGACGACGCATGGCGAAGCCTATACGCGTTTAGATATCCAAATCGGTGACGAGAGTGGCGTTTTCTTCGATAAACTGCCGCCGAAGCGCCGGGCTCTCCCCCATCAGAATGCCGAACATCTTATCCGCCTCCACCGCGTCTTGCATGGAGACCTTGATGAGGGTGCGCGTGGCGGGGTTCATCGTCGTATCCCAGAGCTGCTCGGTGGACATCTCCCCGAGGCCCTTGTAGCGCTGATATTCCACTTTGTTGTTATTGGCGGCGTCGAAGAGCACCTTTTCCTCCTCGGAGTAGAGGTAGACGTCCTCCTTGCCCTTCACGCTCGCCTTATAGAGGGGCGGCTTGGCCGAGTACACATGCCCGTGCTCGATGAGGGGGCGCATGTAGCGGAAGAGGAAGGTGAGAAGTAGGATGCGGATGTGCGCGCCGTCGACATCGGCATCGGTCATGGAGATGATGCGGTCATAGCGGAGTTTGCTCTCGTCGAAGTCGTCTAAAATGCCGCAGCCGAAGGCCGTGATCATGGCTTTTATCTCGGCGTTTTCGAGGGCACGGTTGAGGCGGACCTTCTCGACGTTGAGAATTTTCCCGCGGAGGGGAAGGATGGCCTGAAAGCGCCTGTCTCTGCCCTGCTTGGCCGTGCCGCCTGCCGAGTCGCCCTCGACGATGTAGATCTCGCAGAGCTCGGGGCGTTTGTCCGAGCAGTCCGCGAGCTTGCCGGGGAGCGTCGTCGATTCCAACACGCCCTTCCTTCTCGTAAGTTCCCGGGCGTTACGGGCCGCGTCGCGCGCCTTCTGCGCCGTGATACAGCGGAGGACGAGCTCCCGCGCTTCGGAGGGGTGTTCCTCGAGGTATTCCCCGAAGCGATCCGCCACGGCCTTGTTGACGAAGGGGCGGATGAAGGAATTGTTGAGCTTATCCTTGGTCTGCGATTCGAACTGCGCGTCCTCGAGTTTGACGGAGACGACGGCCGTGATGCCCTCGCGCACGTCCTCGCCCGTGAGCTTATCGGAATCCTTTAAGATGTTGAGCTTGCGGCCGGCGTCGTTGATGATCTTGGTGAGGGCGAGCTTCAAGCCCTCGATGTGGGTACCGCCGTCGATGGTGTTGACGTTGTTGGCATACGAGTAGATGACCTCGTTATAGCTCTCGTTGTATTGGAGGGCGATCTCGCACACGGTGGTGCCCTCCTGCGCCTCGAAGTAGAGAGGCTGCGCGAAGAGGGTCTCCTGCCCCTTGTTGAGCTCCTCGACGAGCTCGCGGATGCCCCCCTCATAGAAGAAGGTGTCCGTGCGCCCGTGCCCCTCCCGAAGATCGGTGAGGGTGATGGTGAGCCCCTTGTTGAGGAAGGCGAGCTCCTTGAGGCGCACGCGCAGGATGTCGTATTTGAAGGTGATGGTCTCGAAGATCTCGCTGTCGGGGAAGAAGGTGACCTTGGTGCCCGTCTTATCGGTATCCCCGATGATGGTGAGCTCGCGCTGGGGCACGCCGCGGTTGTAGACCTGCTTATAGACGTGTCCGTTTTGCGAGACCTCCACCTCGAGCCATTCGGAGAGGGCGTTGACGGCCTTGACGCCGACGCCGTGGAGGCCCGAAGAGACCTTGTAGCCCGAATCGCCGCCGAACTTGCCGCCCGCGTTGACCTTGGTAAAGACGACTTCCACCGTGGAGATGCCCTCCTTGGGGTGGATCTCGGTGGGGATGCCGCGGCCGTTATCCACGACGGTGCAGCTCCCGTCCGCGTTGATCGTCACGTCCACGCGGTCGCAGTAGCCCGCGAGCGCCTCGTCGATGGAGTTATCGACGACCTCCGAGACTAAATGGTGAAGCCCCTTTTCGTCCGTTGAACTGATGTACATGCCGGGGCGCTTGCGGATATGCTCGAGTCCGTCGAGCACCTGAATTTGTTCCGCGCCGTAGGCCGTTTCCACTTTTTCGGGCATGATGATCCTCCTCATTGCTCTTCGACCGAGGTCCCATTCTTGACCCGATCGACACGCGCACGCGCGCGTGTACGGAACTATTATAACATACGATCGCAAAAAAGTAAACCGATTCCGGAGGCGAATCGGCAGAAAAAATTCCATTTCGGGCCGAAAACCGCCTTTTTTTCCAAAAAAACGCCCCCTTTTTGCCCGCCGGAGCCCCGCGGTAATTTGTTTGAACTTTCCGCTTCATTTTTGTTGACATCTCGCGCCGCTTGTGCTATGATTGAAATGTCATGGAAACTTATGACAAACGAAAAATCTTTCGCGGTACTTTATGACAAAAGGAGACCCCTATGAAGATCGCTATCGTCTGTGATGTTTTGGGCAAACCCAACAACGGCACCTCGCTTGCGGCCTACAACCTCATCGGTTTTCTCAGAGAGCGCGGGCACGACGTCACCGTCGTCTGCGCCGACCCGGACAAGAAGGGAAAGGATGGCTACGTCGTCGTCCCCGTCAAAAATTTCGGGCCCTTGAACCTCATTCTGAAGGCGAACAACGTCACCCTCGCCAAGCCCGATAAGGCCATTCTCGAGCGCGTCATCCAAGGGGCGGACGTCGTCCACATCCTCATGCCCTTCTTCCTCGGCGCGAAGGCTTCCAAACTCGCAAAGGAGGCGGGCGTCCCCGTCACCGCGAGCTTCCATGCGCAGGCGGAGAACTTCACCGCCCACATCGCGTGCATGGACAACCGCCTCATCAATCATCTCACCTATCTCGGCTACTACAAGGCCCTCTACCGGCGGGTGGACATCGTCCACTACCCCACGCAGTTCATCCGCGAGCTCTTCGAAAAAGAGGTTAAGACGGAGATCCCCTGCCGCGTCATCTCCAACGGCGTCAACGATATGTTCTTCGAGCCGCCCAAGGAGACGCCCCCCGCAAACGAAAAATTCACCATCTTCTGCACGGGGCGCTTCAGCAAGGAGAAGGCCCAGCAGACGCTCATCAAGGCCGTGGCGCTGTGCGACTTCAAGGACAACGTGAAGATCTGCTTTGCGGGTTGCGGCCCGCAGGAAAAGAAGCTCAAGCGGCTCGCCAAGCGCAAGAAGGTAGACGCCGACTTCCGCTTCTACGCGCGCGAGGAACTTCCCGCCGCCCTGCAAAAGGCCGATCTCTACGTCCACACCGCCGTCATCGAGATCGAGGCCATCTCCTGCCTCGAGGCCATCGCGTGCGGGCTCGTCCCCGTCATCTGCAACTCCCCGCGCAGCGCGACCAAGGCCTTCGCCGCCGACGAACGCTGTCTCTTCAAGATGGGAGACGCGCACGACCTCGCGGAGAAGATCGCCTATTTCTACCGTAACCCCGCGCAGATCGCGGCGTACAAAGAGACCTATCGCACCAAGCGGGACCAATTCCGCCAGACGGAGTGCATGCTGCGCATGGAGCAGATGCTCGCGGACGCCGCCGCTTTACGAGAATGAAAGAGCGCGTTTTCTACTACACCGACCCCTTGCACGACGACTTTGCGGGGACGAACATCTCCACCAAGCGGCTCCCCGAGAACTATTGCTATCTCCCGCGGAGCAGGGTCCGCCGCGCCGTGGCGTGGTTTCTCCACCACTGCGTCGCGACGCCCGTGTGCTACCTCTTTCTCAAGATCGCCTATGGGCAAAAACTCGTGGGAAGGGACAAGCTCCGCCCCTACCGCAAGACGGGATACTTCCTCTATGGGAACCACACGCGCGCGGCGGGCGACGCCTTCACTCCCTCGATGGCGGCCTTCCCCCAAAAGCCCTACATCGTGATCAATCCCGACGCCATCTCCATCCCCTTCTTGAAGCGCATCGTGGAAGATCTCGGGGGCATGCCCGTGCCCGACAGTCTGCCCACGCAAAAAAGTTTCCTTTCGGCCATCCACAAGCGGGCCGAGCGGGGAGACGTCGTGGTCATCTATCCCGAGGCGCACATCTGGCCGCTTTACACGGAGATCCGCCCCTTCGCCGCCACCTCCTTTGCCTATCCCGTGGAGACGAAGCGGCCCCTCTTCACCTTTACCACGACGTACAAAAAGCGCAAACTCTTCGGCGGCGTGAAGGCCACCGTCTACATCGACGGGCCCTTCTTCCCCGATGAAGAACTCCCTCCGCGCAGGCAGAGGTCCGACCTCCGCGACCGCGCATTCTCCGCCATGGAGGCCCGCAGTCAACTCTCCACCTACTCCCCCAACCGCTTCCTCCGCAAGGAAGAGTCCGCCTCCTGAAATTTTGGAAAAACAGGCCGCCCGACCAATCGTCGGGCGGCCTTTTCGCGTAATTTTCGCGTAAAACGAATAGGAAAAGTTTCAGGCTTCTTTGGGGGGGAAGCAGCGCGCGGCGAGGGAAGCCACTTCCTCCGTCGTCTCCGCCGCAAAGAATTGCCGCTTATATGCCGCCGCGCCGGGGAGTCCCTTCACATAGAATGCGGCGGCCTTCCGCATGGAGACGAGGGCGAACCGCTCGCCGTAGAGCGCCTTGGTCTCCTCCAATCTCCGAAGGAACAGCGGGAGGAGCGGAGGGCGTTCGCGCCCCGCGATCTCAGCGAACACGCACGGGTCGTAGAGCGCGGCACGGGCTACCATGACCGCGTCCACTCCCGTCCGTTCGCGCATTTTGCGGAAGTCCGCGGCGTTCCACACGCCGCCGTTTCCCACGACGGGGATGCCCACCGCACGCTTCGCCGCGGCGATCTCCTCGTAGTCGCAGGGGCCGGCGTAGATCTTATCCCGCGTCCGGCCGTGCACCGTGATCATCGCGGCGCCCGCCCCCTCGCACAGTTTCGCAAACTCCGCCGTCTTTTTATGCGCCCCGTCTATGCCCGTGCGGAACTTCACCGAGACGCGCTTTCCGCTCTTCACACACGCCGAGATGACTTTCTCCGCAAGCGGCATGTTCTCCATGAGCGCGCTCCCGTCGCCGTTTCGCACGATCTTGGGCATGGGGCAGCCCATGTTGATATCGATGAGGTCGAAGGGGGCAAGTTTCTCGCTTTCGCACGCCTCGCGCATGAGATCGGGGTCGCTCCCGAAGATCTGGGCGGCCTGCGGGCGCGTCTCCCCGGGAAGGAGCGCGGCGCGGGGAAGGAGCAACTTTGCCGTCTCCTCGTTTCCGTAGTGGAGCCCCTTCGCGCTGACCATCTCGGTGAACGTGAGCCCCGCCCCGAGCGATTCGCACATCGTGCGGAAAGGGAGGTCGGTATATCCCGCCATCGGGGCGAGAAAGACGTTGTTTTGGCATACCATGCCCGCGACGGACAGTTCGGAAAGCAGGTTACTCCCCATGTTTTGCCCTCTCGTAGTAGGCGCGTTTTTCTTCCTCGGAGAGCGCTGAAACATCCTTCCCGTCGGCAAGGACGAGCGCCTCATAGGCGGTGTAGCGCGCCTGCATCTTCTTCACCGTGTCGAGGAGGGCCTGTTCGCACTCCGCCCCCACGGCGCGGCCGAGCTCGACGGCGCAGAAGAGCACGTCTCCGAGTTCCTCCGCGATGTGCCTTTCGTCGCCCTCCGCGTAAGCCGCGCGCAGTTCTATGTATTCCTCGCGGAATTTCTTCTCGAAATTTTCGAAAGTGGCTTTGTCCCAGCCCCCCTTCTCCACGCGCTTTGCGATCTTCTGGGCGCGAAGCAGGGCGGGGAAACAGGCGGGCACGTCGTTGACGGCGTCGGAAAAGGTCTTTTGGTGCTTCTCCGTCATCTTATTTTTGTCCCACACGGCGAGCGCGCCCTCGGCGCTCGCGGCCTTGTCCGCCCCAAAGACGTGGGTGTGCCGCGTGATGAGCTTTTGGGAGACGCCCGTGAGCATGTCCCCCACCGTGAAGCCGCCGCGCTCCTCCTCGATGAGGGCGTGGAAGGCGGCCTGCATCAAGACGTCGCCCGCCTCCTCGCACATCTTTTCGGGGTCGTCGCGGTCGATGGCGTCCACGAGTTCATAGGCCTCCTCGATGGCGTTGATGCGGATGCTCTCGTGCGTCTGCACCCTGTCCCACGGGCAGCCGTCGGGGGCGCGAAGGCGGCGCAGAATGGCGAGAAAATCCTCGAAATCAAACCGCTTTTTTTGGAGGAGCGGCGCGTCGTACACCACGATCCCGCAGAGCCCTTCCATCGTTTTGCAGCGGTCGATCTCGTACATGGGGTGCACCGATTTGGTCCCGTTCGTGATGACGGCGACCTCCGCCTCGTCTCCCACGCGCTCCGAAAGCAGCAGTTTGAGATCGGAAAGGCTGTCTGCCGTCACGTCGTAGACAACGAGCGGGAAGGACAGCTTTTTTTCCGCGATCTCGAAGGCCGAGACGGCCGTATAGGCGGGAAGCCCGCACAGCTCCGCGAGCGCGGAGGCCTTGCTCACCCCCGCTACGGCGCGCGCCCCCTGCGCAAGGAGGATGCGGGCCGCCGCGTCCTCCGAGGCCGCGCCGTCCACACAGTAGCAGACCTTGGCGCCCTTCCCCCGCCGCTTGACTTCGGAAACGATCTTCTTGGTGAGCGTATCGTAATTGCGGCTCGATTCATAGAGCCCGTCGAGGGAGGTGTAGGCGACGCCCTCCTCCTTAAGCGTGGCTATCAAGGCGGGAGCCGCCGTGCGCACGAGCACCTCGTCCGCCTCCGTGAGCGCGCGTTTGCCCGCGCACGTCAGTTCTCCTTGCCGCGTCCCCATACCGACGACTGTGATCATAGATTTTTCCTTCCTTGTGCTTTTTTACAGTATACCGCAAATCCAACAAAAAAGCAATCAAATAACAGGCGTCGGAAGCAATTGCCGCGCCGAGAATGCCCAAACGCGGGTCCCCCACGAGCAAAACTTCGAGGAAAAACTTCACCGAGACGGCGACGAGCATGGAGCGGGCGGCGTATTTGGCCCTACCCATGCCCGCGAGACAGGCCGCGAGCGTGTCCGTGGCGGCGAGCAACGCCGCCGAGACGGAAGAGACGCGCACGAGGCGGCAAAGCAGCATGGCGTCTCCCCTTTCGAGCGCAGGGAAGAGCAGCTCCACGATGGGCCGCGCGAAAAACAGGAGCACAAGCGCGCAGGGGAGCGACAGAAGCAGGGTGAAGAGGAGGGCCTCGGCGGCGCGTTTTTTCGCCTCCCCCTCCTCGCCGCGCGCGCAGGCCTCCGAGACGGCGGGTACGGCCCCTGCGCCGAGCCCGTAGCAGGCCGTGGAGGCGAGAGAAACGAGGGACGTCGCCGCGCCCGCAAAGAGGCCGTATTGGGCGACGGCCGACTGCGTTCCCCGCAGCAGCCGCACGAGGAGCACGGAGTCCGCCGTGTGCGAAAGGGGCAAAATGCAGGCCGCCGCCATGACCGGCAAAACGGCCTCCCAAAGATCGCGCGCCGCGGGCTTTTTAAGCCTCCTCCTTCGGACATGGGTAGCCCCTTTGAAGCGTAACGCCATCACCGCACAGGCGACGACTTCGGAGATCGCCACGGCAAGAAGGGTGAGGGCCGCCGCCCGCGCGGGGTCGGAAGCATACCGATAGGCAAACAGCAGTCCGCACCCCGCCTTGACGAGCTGCTCGACGAGCTCGGAGACGGCCGTGGGCGCCATCTCCCCGCGTCCCTGAAAGTAGCCGCGAAAGACGGAGAGCAGGGCGACGAAAAAGACGGCGGGCGCGAGCATTGCGTAGCACGCAAGCAGGTTGCGTTCCCCCTGCAGTGCGCTCATCGCGGGGGCAAGGAGCAGCATCATCGCCGTCCCCGCCGCCCCGAGAAGGGCAAAGAGGCGGAGCGCCACCTTGGCCGTCGCCCCGTCCTCCTCGCCGCGCGCCGTCTCGCGGGCGATGACGCGGGAAAGCGCCACCGGCACGCCCGTGGAGGAGAGGGTGAGGAAGAGGCAGAAGAGCGGATAGGCCATCTGGTAGAGCCCGGTGCCGTAGCCGCCCAGGAGATTGGTGAGAGGGATGCGGTAGAAGGCCCCCACCACCTTGGCAAGGAGACTGCCTGCGGTGAGGACGGCCGCACCCCGTAAATATTTCGAAGTCCGCATGTTCTCATGGGCTCGCCCGCGCGAATGGGGCGCGGTACGGGCGCGCCGATCACTCAAATTGATTGGCGATGATGTCCGCCGTCAGCCGCGCGAGCTTCACGGCATGCGCCTCGGGGATGAACCCCTCCTCGTTGGAGAGCAAGATCACCGCGCCGAGGCAGTCTCCCCCCGCCACGATGGGGACGATGACCTCCGCCGTGAAGGCTTCCTCCTCCGTGGTGACGGGCACGACCTCCCCGCTCTCCGCCTTGCTCGCGAGATAGCTCCGCCGCGACTGCATGATCTCCGTCATCTTCTCCGAGACCGTCTTGCCCACGAGCCCCTTCTTGCCCGGCCCCGCCGCCGCAAGCACGACGTCGGCGTCCGTGATGACGGAGATGAGCCCGCTCTGTTCGTTTAAGGATTTCACGGTGCCCTCCGCAAAGCGCTCCACCGAGGCGATGGGCGAATACTTTTTGAGCATCAGCTCGTCGCGGTCGGTGAAGAGTTCGAGGGGATCCCCCTCGCGGATGCGCAGCGTCCGCCGGATCTCCTTGGGGATGACGACCCTTCCGAGTTCGTCGATCCGCCTCACAATTCCCGTTGCTTTCATAAAAAACCTCCGTATAACTTCATTATGCGAAGCTTTTCCGTTCTTATTCCGCCGCGGCCTTTGGAGGGGAAATTGCCGCCCGCACCCCCCGCGAGAGGAAAATTCTTCCCCAAATTGCAAAAAACTGCCTTGAAAGGCTTGTTTTTTCCGTGAAATTGTTGTACAATAGCAGTTGGTCAAAGCAGATTTCAATAGGAGGAATAGAAAATGGCAAAAAAGTACTGTTACCTTTTCACGGAAGGCAACGCGAACATGCGCGAGCTCCTCGGCGGCAAGGGCGCGAACCTTGCGGAGATGACCAACATCGGTCTCCCCGTTCCGCAGGGCTTCACGATCTCCACGGAGGCTTGCACCCAATACTATGAGGATGGCAGGCAGATCAACCCCGAGATTCAGGCCGAGATCATGGAATACGTCGATAAGATGGAAAAGATCACCGGCAAGAAGTTCGGGGATAAGGAAAATCCCCTCCTCGTCTCCGTCCGCTCGGGCGCAAGAGCTTCCATGCCCGGCATGATGGATACCATCCTCAACCTCGGGCTCAACGAAGAGGTCGTCGAGGTCATCGCGAAGAAGTCCAATAACCCCCGTTGGGCGTGGGACTGCTATCGCCGTTTCATTCAGATGTTCTCCGACGTCGTCATGGAAGTCGGCAAGAAATATTTCGAAAAGCTCATCGACGAGATGAAGGAGAAGAAGGGCGTGAAGCAGGACGTCGAACTCACTGCCGACGATCTCAAGACGCTCGCCAACCAATTCAAGGCCGAATATAAGAACCAGCTCGGCAAGGACTTCCCCTCCGATCCCAAGGAACAGCTCTTCGAGGCCATCAAGGCCGTGTTCCGTTCGTGGGACAACCCCCGCGCCAACGTCTACCGCATGGACCATGATATCCCCTATAGCTGGGGCACCGCGGTCAACGTGCAGATGATGGCCTTCGGCAACATGGGCGACAACTGCGGCACGGGCGTCGCCTTCACCCGCAACCCCGCCACCGGCGAGAAGGGGCTCATGGGCGAGTTCCTCACCAACGCACAGGGCGAGGACGTCGTCGCGGGCGTGCGCACCCCCATGCCCATCTCCAAGATGGCCGAGGTGTTCCCCGCCGTCTACAAGCAGTTCCAGGAGGTCTGCACCATCCTCGAGAACCACTATCACGACATGCAGGATATGGAGTTCACCGTGGAGAACGAGAAGCTCTACATGCTCCAGACCCGTAACGGCAAACGCACCGCCGCCGCCGCCATCAAGATCGCGTGCGACCTCATCGACGAGGGCATGATCACCGAGCAGGAAGCGCTCATGCAGATCGACGCCAAGTCGCTCGACATGCTCCTTCACCCGCAGTTCGATCCCAACGCCCTCAAGCAGGCCGATAAGAACAACGTCGTCGGCAAGGGCATCGCCGCTTCCCCCGGCGCGGCCGCAGGGACCATCGTGTTCACCGCGGAGGACGCCGTGAAGGAAGGCAAAGCGGGCAAGAAAGTCGTCCTCGTCCGCCTCGAGACCTCTCCCGAGGACATCGAGGGCATGAAGTATGCGCAGGGCATCCTCACCGTCCGCGGCGGACAGACCTCCCACGCGGCCGTCGTTGCCCGCGGCATGGGCACCTGCTGCGTCTCCGGCTGCGGCGACATCAAGATGGACGAGGAGAACAAGCAGTTCACCCTCGGCGGCAAGCTCTACAAGGAAGGCGACGTCCTCTCCCTCGACGGCTCCACCGGCACCATCTACAATGTCCTCATCCCCACCGTCCCCGCAGACCCCAACTCCGGCTACTTCGGCCGCATCATGGAGCTCGCGGATAAATACAAGGCGCTCGGCGTTCGCACCAACGCGGATACCCCCAAAGACGCCAAGCAGGCCGCGTCGTTCGGCGCGCAGGGCATCGGCCTCTGCCGTACCGAGCACATGTTCTTCGATCCCGCAAGGATCGGCGCCTTCCGTCAGATGATCTGCGCCGACACCGTGGAGGAGCGCGTGAAGGCCCTCTCCAAGATCGAGCCCATGCAGCAGGCAGACTTCGAGGGTCTCTTCGAGGCGCTCGGCGGCCAGCCCGTCACCATCCGCTTCCTCGATCCCCCGCTCCACGAGTTCGTCCCCACCGAGGAGGAGGACATCGCCGCCCTCGCCAAGGCACAGAAAAAGACCGTCGCGCAGATCAAGCAGATCATCTCCGATCTCCACGAGTTCAACCCGATGATGGGCCACAGAGGCTGCCGTCTCTGCGTCACCTATCCCGAAATCGCCGTCATGCAGACGAAGGCCGTCATGAAGGCCGCCATCGCCGTCGCCAAGCGGCACAAGGATTGGAAGGTCGTGCCCGAGATCATGATCCCGCTCACCGGCGAAGTCAAGGAATATAAGTTCGTCAAGGATATCGTCGTCAAGACGGCCGAAGAGGTCATCAAGAGCAAGCACAAGAAGATCAAGTACGAAGTGGGTACCATGATCGAGATCCCGCGCGCGGCCCTCACCGCAGACCAGATCGCGAAGGAAGCGGACTTCTTCTGCTTCGGCACCAACGACCTCACGCAGATGACCTTCGGCTTCTCCCGCGACGACGCCGGCAAGTTCCTTCCCGCATATTATGCGAACAAGATCTACGAGAGCGACCCGTTTGCACGCCTCGATACGACGGGCGTCGGCCAGCTCATGGAGATGGCTACCAAGAAGGGCAAGAAGGCCAACAAGAAGCTCCACCTCGGCATCTGCGGCGAACACGGCGGCGATCCTTCGTCCATCGAGTTCTGCCACAACATCGGCCTCACCTACGTCTCCTGCTCGCCTTACCGCGTCCCGATCGCTCGCCTCGCTGCCGCACAGGCGAATATTAAAAACCCCCGCAAGTAAGTTTGCGGCGCAAGGCGAGCGGAACGCCCGAACGACGGGGCTGAACGAAGTCCGAACTGTTTTATGAGGGCGGACATCGCTTTCGCCTTGCGGCCGCACAGGCGAACATCAAGAATCCCCGCAAGTAAGTTTGCGGCAAAGTAATCCATTGAAAACAGCGCTCCATGTGAGCGCTGTATTTCTATGCTTGTGTAAACCTCAAAGCAAAAACGCCCATACCATGTCCGCTATCAAGGGTAAGAAACGTACGATGGCACGACCCGGTTCGGAGCATGCCCCCCCATCCGTCACGGCTACGCCGCGCCACCCTCCCCCCCCCGCGGGGGTAGGGCTTCCGGTATGAGGGGGGCAGGCAGGATGACCCGTTCCCCCTCATTCCGAGCGAGCCGTAGGCGAGGGAGTGAATCTTGGCTCCGTCGAATCCTTCAAGATACGCTCCCCCTCGCGGTGCGAGGGGTCGGTATGAGGAGTGGGGGCGACTTGGCTATGCCGTGCCTCAGAGCAATTCGCCCACACCCATGTCCGCCATCAAGGGTAAGAAACGTACGATGGCACGACCCAGTTCGGAGCATGCCCCCCCATCCGTCACGGCTACGCCGCGCCACCCTCCCCCCTCCCGCGGGGGCAGGGCTTCCGGGATGAGGGGGGCGGGCAGGATGACCCGTT
>CANQBG010000011.1 GCA_947588985.1 uncultured Clostridia bacterium | reverse complement strand
GCCATCACGGTGAGTTCCTTTTCGATGAGGAAGCCGCACACGGCCGTCTTGACGAGGCCGTATTCCACGATGGCCGCCGTGGAGGCGTGGGAGCGGTGGGCCGTCCCGAAGGCGTCGTTGACGTACACGTCGCAGAAGGCGGCGAGTTTTTTGCAGAATTCGAGGTCCTTCTTCTCCTCTTCCCAATGGAAGCGGAGATTCTCGAGGAGCACGCATTCGCCCTCTTTGAGCGCGGCGACTTTGGCCTGCGCGTCGGGGCCGACGACGTCGTTTGCGAAGGTGACTTTGCCGCCGAGGAGTTCGTTGAGGCGGGCCGCCACGGGGGCGAGGGTGAGCTTCTTGGGCTCGTCTTTTTTGGCCTTTTCGATGATGGCTTCCGCCGTCGTCTCGCCCTTTTCCACCTTGGCCTTATCCTTCTTGTTGAGCTTCACTTCCTCGGAGAAGATGGAGTGGGGCTTGCCCATGTGCGAGCAGAGGACGACTTTGGCGCCCTGCTCCATTAAATATTGAATGGTGGGAAGCGCGCCCATGATGCGGTTTTCATCGGTGATCTTGCCGTCCTTCATGGGGACGTTGAAATCGCAACGCACGAGCACGCGTTTGCCTTTTAAGTCTTTGAGGTCCTTGACCGTCATCTTGTTCATAGCGAAAAATTCTCCTTTCCTTTGATTTTATGCCTTATCTATCATATCGCGTTTTGCGCAATTTGTCAATACTTTCTCCGAGAAAAATTGCTTCGGGGGCGGGAAAATCTTCGAAAAGGGGGAAGGTTCGGGGCGGCGGAAGTGTAAAATCCCGAAATTTCGGGAAAAATTCTCCGAAAAGGCGGTGATTTCATTTGACAAAGGGCAGAAAAGTTTGCTAAAATGGCAGAGTGCCTGAAAAGATGGTATCTTTTTTCGCGCGCAAAAACCGTTTCTTAGAATCGTGAGATTCCGAGAATATTCCGAAATTTACAAGGAGGTAACAAGATGCCCACAATCAACCAGCTCATCAAAAAGGGAAGAGAACGCGAGGCCTTCAAATCCAAGTGCCCCATTCTCGACCGTTGCCCGCAGAAGCGCGGCGTGTGCTTACAGGTGACGACGACGACGCCCAAGAAGCCCAACTCCGCCCTTCGCAAGATCGCGAGAGTGAGGTTGACCAACAAGCAGGAAGGTACGGTGTACATTCCCGGCGAAGGTCACAATCTGCAGGAGCACAGCTCCGTCCTCATCCGCGGCGGGAGAGTGAAGGATCTGCCCGGCGTCCGCTATCACATCATCCGCGGCGCGCTCGATACGGCAGGCGTTGCAAAGCGCAAGCAGGCCCGCAGCAAATACGGCGCAAAACGCCCTAAGTAAGGCTCAGGCGCACCCGCACGGAACTGTCCGTGGACCCCATCCTACTGAATTTCGGAATATTCAAAGAAACCCGATGAAGGTAGGCAGTATTCCCCGCGAGGGGGAGAAGATTCGCTACCGCCCTGCGGCAAGCGATAGCTTAAAAGAAGGGTAATGCCCTAATTTGCGCCCCCGGGCGCACCGCACGGAGATTGTCCCCGCGGCAAGATCCGTGAACAAAAATATTGATAAAAGGAGGCAATCACGATGCCGAGAAGAGGGAATGTTCCCAAGAGAGACGTCCTCCCCGATCCGTTATACGGGAGCAAGGTCGTCACCAAACTCATCAATCAGATCATGCTCGACGGTGAAAAGAGCGTTGCACAGAAGATCGTGTACGACGCATTCGCGCTGATGGGCGAGAAAATGAACATGGACCCCATGGAGATCTTCAAGCAGGCGCTTGCAAACATCACCCCCATGGTCGAAGTCAAGGCCCGCCGTGTGGGCGGCGCCAACTATCAGGTCCCCATCGAGATCAGGCCCGAACGCCGTCAGACGCTCGCCATCCGCTGGCTTGTGCTCAACACGAGAAAGCGTTCCGAGCGCGAGACCTATAAGAAGCTCGCGGCCGAGCTCATGGACGCCTACAACAACACGGGCGGTTCCGTAAAGAAGAAAGAGGATACGCACAGAATGGCGGAAGCGAACAAGGCGTTCGCGCACTTCCGTTTCTAAAAGAGGCAGAGGCACATGGCAAGACAATACGACTTATTGCATACCCGCAACTTCGGGATCATGGCACATATCGACGCGGGCAAGACGACGACGACCGAGCGCATCCTGTTCTACACGGGCAAGACGCACAAGATCGGAGAAGTGCATGAGGGCGCCGCGACCATGGACTGGATGGTCCAGGAGCAGGAGCGCGGCATTACCATCACCTCTGCGGCGACGACCTGTTTCTGGAAGGGCCATCGCTTCAACATCATCGATACCCCCGGCCACGTTGACTTTACGGTGGAAGTCGAGCGCTCCCTGCGCGTTTTGGACGGCGCCGTGGCGACGTTCTGCGCCAAGGGCGGCGTGGAACCGCAGTCCGAGACGGTCTGGCGGCAGGCCGACACCTACAAGGTGCCCCGCATCGCCTACGTCAACAAGATGGACATCAACGGGGCGGATTTCTTCCGCGTGGAAAAGATGATCCGCGAGCGTCTCGGGGCCAACCCCGTGCCCGTGGAACTTCCCATCGGCAAGGAGACCACCTTCCGCGGCATCATCGACCTCATCCGCATGGAGGCGGAGATCTACTACGACGATCTCGGCAAGGACTTCCGCAAGGAACCCATCCCCGCGGACATGCTCGATCTCGCCAAGGAATACCGCGCCAAGCTCGTGGAGGAGGCGGCTTCCGCTTCGGACGAGCTCATGGAGAAATTCTTCGAGGAAGGCGACCTCTCCGAGGAGGACATCATCGCGGGCCTTCGCGCGCGTTGCCTCAAAATGGAAGCGGTGCCCATGCTCTGCGGCTCTTCCTATAAGAATAAGGGCGTGCAGTTCCTTCTCGACGCCGTCATCCACTTCCTTCCCAGCCCCGTAGACGTAGACCATGTCCGCGGGATCAACCCCAAGACGGGGGCGGAAGAGGAGCGCAAGACCTCCGACGAGGAGCCCTTTGCCGGCCTCGCCTTCAAGATCGCGACGGACCCCTTCGTGGGCTCCCTCGCCTATTTCCGTTGCTACTCGGGCGTGCTCGAGGCGGGGTCCTACGTCTACAACTCCACCAAGGAGAAGAAGGAGCGCGTGGGCCGTCTCGTGCAGATGCACGCCAACGAGCGCAAGGACATCGACGAGATCTACTCGGGCGATATCTGCGCCATCGTCGGCCTCAAGAACACGACGACGGGCGACACGCTCTGCGACGAGAAGCATCCCATCGTCCTCGAGAAGATGG
The DNA here is from genome assembly GCA_947588985.1 of uncultured Clostridia bacterium. Taxonomy (GTDB): domain Bacteria; phylum Bacillota; class Clostridia; order Christensenellales; family Borkfalkiaceae; genus Gallimonas. Next base: position 40,171 of record CANQBG010000011.1, on the reverse strand, counting down.
AGTTCCCCGACCCCGTCATCCAGCTCTCCCTCGAGCCCAAGACCAAGGCCGGGCAGGAGAAGATGACGCTCGCGCTCATCAAACTCGCGGAAGAGGACCCCACCTTCAAGACGTACACCGATAAGGAGACGGGGCAGACCATCATCGCGGGCATGGGCGAGTTGCACCTCGATATCATCGTGGACAGGCTTCTCCGCGAGTTCCACGTCGAAGCCAACGTCGGCGCGCCGCAGGTAGCCTACCGCGAGACCTTTAGAAACGCCGTCGAGGCCGAAGGGCTCTATAAGCGGCAGTCGGGCGGCAAGGGCCAATACGGCCACTGCAAGATCCGGCTCATTCCGCAGGAACCCGGCGCGGGCTACGCCTTCGAGGATCTCACCGTGGGCGGCTCCATTCCCAAGGAATATATCCCCGCCATCGACAAGGGCATTCAGGAGGCGGCCAAAAACGGCTTCCTCGCGGGATACGAGGTGGTGGACTTCAAGGTAGAGGTCTACGACGGAAGCTATCACGAGGTGGACTCCTCGGAAATGGCCTTCAAGATCGCGGGCTCGATGGCCTTCAAAAACGGCATGGAGAAGGCGAAACCCGTCCTCCTCGAGCCCATCATGAAGGTGCAGATCATCACCCCCGAGGATTACTTCGGAGACCTCATGGGCAACGTCTCCTCCCGCCGCGGCAACATCACGAATACCGACGATCGCAACGGTGCGAAGATCATCGACGCGGAGATCCCGCTCTCCGAGATGTTCGGCTATGCGACGGAGCTTCGCTCCCGCACGCAGGGCAGAGGACAGTTCACCATGCAGTTCGACCACTACTACGAAGTGCCTCGCTCCATCTCCGAGAAGATCGTAAAGACCCGCTCGGCCGATAACAAGTAAAAATTTGACGCAAACGGCAATTTTTGAAAAAAACGCAAAAATTTTCCGTAAAGTAATTGCAAATTTTTTCGGTATCGGTTATAATAGTATTTGACAAGCGATCCAGCTTGATATCATTGATTGATAGATAGCTGCGCTTCCGCCCTCAAACGGCGGAAAAAGTTATCAAAAAATAAAAAAAATTTGGAGGAAAACTCAAAATGGCAAAGGCAAAATTCGACAGAAGCAAGCCCCATGTCAACATCGGTACGATTGGCCACGTTGACCACGGCAAGACCACTTTGACCGCAGCTATCACCATGGTTATGGCTTGCAAGGGTCAGGCGCAGAAGATGCGCTACGACGAGATCGACAAGGCCCCCGAGGAAAAGGCCCGCGGTATCACGATCAACACCGCGCACGTCGAGTATGAGACGGACAAGCGCCACTACGCGCACGTCGACTGCCCCGGCCACGCCGACTACGTCAAGAACATGATCACGGGCGCCGCGCAGATGGACGGCGCGATCCTCGTCGTTGCCGCAACCGACGGCCCCATGCCCCAGACCCGTGAGCACATCCTGCTCGCCCGTCAGGTTGGCGTGCCCTATATCGTCGTGTTCCTCAACAAGACCGATCAGCTCGACGATCCCGAGCTTTTGGAACTCGTCGAGATGGAGCTCCGCGAACTGCTCTCCTCGTACGACTTCCCGGGCGACGACATCCCGATCATCAAGGGTTCCGCGCTCAAAGCCCTCGAGAAGGCCACGAGCGGCGCTTCCGACGCCGAGATCCTCGCAGCTCCCGAATGCCAGTGCATCCTCGAGCTCATGGACACCATCGATAGCTATATCCCTACGCCTCAGCGCGACGATCAGAAGCCTTTCCTGCTTCCCGTCGAGGACGTGTTCACCATCTCCGGCCGCGGCACCGTGGCTACGGGCCGTGTGGAGAGAGGCGTGGCGCACGTCGGTGATCCCGCCGAGATCGTCGGTCTCATCGAGAAACCCAAGTCCACCGTCATCACCGGTCTCGAGATGTTCCACAAGCAGCTCGACGAAGCTATGGCCGGCGACAACGTCGGTGCCCTCCTTCGCGGTATCGAGCGTACGGGGATCGAGAAAGGGCAGGTCATTGCCAAGCCCGGCACCGTTCCCACCGCGATGAAGTTCGAGGCGCAGGTCTACGTCCTCACCAAGGAAGAGGGCGGCCGTCACACCGCGTTCTTCAACCACTATCGCCCGCAGTTCTTCATCAGAACGACGGACGTTACGGGTTCCATCGAGCTCCCCGCGGGCGTTGAGATGGTCATGCCCGGCGACCACGTCACCATGACGGTCGAGCTCATCAAGCCCGTCGCCATCGAGGAAGGTCTCCGTTTCGCTATCCGTGAAGGCGGCAGAACGGTCGGTTCCGGCGCGGTCTCCAAGATCCTCAAGTAAGCGAACAAAACACAAAAAGGCGCGGTAGAAGTATCGCGCTTTTTTGGCGTAGTGAGGAAATTCTCTCAAAATGCGTTTGCCCGCTTGACAACGTGCCGCGGCTGTGATATAATGCCCGTGTAAGGGCAAAGGCCGGGGCATTCGGAGAGATCCGTGTTCCCGCGGCGCGCAAGGGTTTCCCGTGGAGCGCGTACCGCCCTTGCCGGTGTGGCTCACACTTGTGAAAGAGAGCCGTGCGGCGAAAGCCGCTTCATCCGTGGGTTCGAATCCCACCCGGGGGATCTCCCTCGGTAGCCAAGTGGTAAAGGCGCCCCTCGAAAAGGGTTTCCATGCCCGTAAGGGCATGCACAACAGTCTTTCCGGTAGGATGGAGTAATTTGCAAAGGATACCCGCGCCCGATCCCGCGCTCTTTGGCGGGGTGGGGCACGGACGGCCGGTCTGTTCGGAGGGGATACCGCACACGCCGCGCCGCGGGAGACCGTCAGCCGCGGGCGCGTGCGCTCAACCGATGACCACCGCCCGTCCGCATGGGTGTCCGATCCGCAAGAGACGCGATGCGCGTTCGTATAGAAAGCATAGAAAGGAGAATGCCATGAAGAAACTCATCATTCAGGAAAATCAGCGCGGTCTGCTCTTTTCGGGCGGCAAGTTTGCGAGGCTCTTGCGCCCCGGGAAATACGGCATGTACCGTAAAGACGAAAAGCGGCACATCTACCATGGCCTCTTCGGCAAGACGGTGGAGGTCGTGAATAACTTCGGGCTCGTCTCGAGCACGCAGGCCGACGTCAAGACCCTCCTCAAAGACGCGGATGTCCGCAGCGAGACGGCGGAGCTCGTCGTCGCGCGCGGTGAACTCGGCTTCCGCTTCGTAGACGGCGCCTATGCGGGGATGTACACCCCGGGCGTGTATGCGTTCTGGAACACGCACGGCGAGAACTCCTTTCTCAAGGCCGACGTCACCACGCCCTACGTCCCCGAGGATTTCCCCGGAGAAGTGTTCCAGACGATGCGGGTCGATTTCTATGAGGAAGTCACCATTTCCGAGGGCCACTACGGCCTCCTCTACATCGACGGGAAGTTTGAAAAACAGCTCCCCGCGGGGCGGCATTTCTTCTGGAAGGTGAATCACGAGATCTTGGCGCACGAGCTTCCCGCCACGCCTACGGAGGAAAACCTCGTCGGGCAGGAGATCCTCACCGCCGACAAGGTCTCGCTGCGCATCAACTGCGTGTGCGAATACGTCGTCACCGACCCCGTGCGCGCCGACACCGAGGTCTCCGATTGGCAGGGTTCGCTGCACCTCGCCGCCCAACTCGCCCTCCGCGAATACATCGGCCGCTTCAAGCTCGATGAGATCCTCGCGGACCGGGAGGGGCTCTCGGCCTATCTGCTCGAAAAGCTCCGCGCGCGTGCCCCCGCCCTCTTCGTGGAGGTCCGCTCGGCCGCCGTCAAGGATATCATCCTGCCCGGGGAGATCCGTGAGATCATGAACACCGTGCTCGTCGCGGAGAAGCGGGCGCAGGCCAACCTCATCGCGCGCCGCGAGGAAGTGGCGTCCACGCGCTCCCTCCTGAACACGGCCAAGCTCATGGAGGAGAACGCCACCCTCTACAAGCTCAAGGAGCTCGAATATCTCGAGCGCATCTGCGAGCATGTGGATAGCCTCACGTTGGGCGGGAACGGCGATCTGCTCGCCCAGCTCACCGCCGCACTGACGGGCCGGAAGGACTGACGCCTTCCGCCCGATGCCCCGATCCTTTCGGATGAGCTCCTCGCGGGCTCATCTTTTTTTGCGCTCTACGTCTGCCGAAGCTCTCGGACATGGTATGCCTGTCTCCAAAACGCAACGCCGCACCGCAGACATGGTATGCGGATAAGCCGTCAAAGAGCGGCCTTCGCGCGGGAGGGCACCCATGTCCTGGGAGGAGCGAAGGAGGGCACCCATGTCCGCCATCGAAGGCCAAAGAGGGCGCGGAGAGAGGGGAAAGCGCCTTTGTTGCGTCCCGCAAGGCGCATGGCGGGTTCCCTATATATATATAAATAGGTAAGGAGATGGGTGGGGGAAATGGGGTCTCGGCGCAAGATTCCCGCCCGCTTGCGCATGCTCCTTGTATGAAGGCCAAATTGCTTCGGGCATGGGCATGGGTGCGGAAGGCCTATGCCGTCCTCACCGCCCATCGCTACACCACCATCGCGGGAACGCTGGTATTCTTCCTGCTCACCTCCGTCGTGCCCTTTCTCTTTTGGCTGACGCTGCTCTTCGGCAAGACGGCATGGGCGGGGGAGGCCTTGCTCTCGCTTGCGCCCTACGCATGGGCGCGCGAACTCGTCGAGACGCTCCGTACAAGCGCGGAAGCCGCCTCCGAAGGGGCGGGCGTGCTCTTTCTCGCCACCACGCTGTGGTCGAGCACGGGCTTTTTCTATCACTTGCGGCGCAGCGGGGAGATCATCTATGGCGACCTGCGCCCGAAACATGGGTGGCGCGTCCGGCTCTCCGCCCTCCTTCTGACGTTCGCCGTGCTGCTCTATTTCGCCGCGGCGGGGGGCATGGTATGCGCGGGGACGATCGCCGTGCGCTTCTTGCCCCCCGTCTTGGGCCCGCTCGCCCTCTTTTTGCTCCTCTTCGTGACGGGCTTCCTCGCGGCATGGATGCTCAATGCCTACATCTGCCCCTATCGCGTGGGGCCCGCAGACACCCTCCCCGGCAGTCTCCTCACGGCCGTCTGCTGGCTCGCGGCCTCCCTCGCCTTCGCCGTGTACGTGCGCTTCTCCGCGGGCGGGAGGCTCTACGGCGCGCTCGCCCTCGTCATCATCTTCCTCCTCTTCCTCTACTGGATGATGATCTGCTTCGTCACGGGCGCGATTTACAACCGTCATCGCCTCGTCCTGCGGGGCAGGGCGCGCAAGCGGCTGTAAAATTTTTTCAAGAAAACAAGTGATTTTCGGGCGGGATTCGGACACGGTTGGCAGATTTCGGGAAAATTTCACCTCAGTTTGGCCCATTTCGCAAAAAAAAATGCAAATTCCCCAAAAAATTTTCCGTAAAAATATTTACTTTTGCGTGAAGATAGTGTAAAATAGGTATTGAGTAAAAATAGCGAAAGCTGTGAGGTGAAACAATGTCTAACAACAACAACGAAGAACGCATCCTCCAAGGTGTCTACAACGGCATGACGAGGAAGATCGACGAACTCAAGGAGTCGATGAAGAAGGAACTTCAGTATACGGCTGCCCAGCAGTCCTCCGCGAACCAGGCGGTGGTGGACAGCGTGCAGAAGGGCATGGATTCGGTCGTTCGCGAGATCAGGTATCTCTCACAGCAGACCAGCGCAATCTATGATTCTACGCAGAGCGACAACGAGACCTTCCGCAAGGGCATCATCGAAGCCGTCAATCGCCGCACCGACGAGATGGCCGTCTACCTTGAGAGAAGGCTTACCGAAGCGGTGAACGCCCTTAGACAGGAGATGGTCGGCACCGCCAACCTTACCGCTCTCGAAGCCCGCCTTGCAAAGCGCCTTGAGTTGCAGGCGGAGCATGTCGTGGAGAGCGTGGAGGACATCGAGGACCGTCTCGCAGAGGCCGCCGAAAAGAGCGACAAAAAGACGAGCGAGACCATCGGCTCCGTCCGCGAAGAACTGCTCGCCGTACTCAACGAGCAGGGTCTGCGCGACAACAGCGAGGAAGTCGTCCGTCAGGGCCAGCAGTTGAGCGAGGCCATCGGTCAGCTCCGCGAGGAACTGCTCGGCGTCATCAACTCCGTCACGCTCCAGCTCGAAGAGAAGATCGCCGCGCTTGAGCCCAAAGAGGAGGAAGTCGTGGAGACGGCCGCCGAAGAGAAGGAGACCCTCGACTACGAGGTACTTGCCGAGAAGGTGGCCGCGGCCGTTCAGCCCGTGGACTACGAGCTCATTTCCAACAAGGTAGCCGCGCTCATTCAGCCCGTGGATTACGACCTCATCACCGACAAAGTCGTCGCCGCCATCCCGCCCGTACCGGCGCTCGATGCAGACGACATCGCAGACAAGGTCGCTGCCAGCGTGCCCGTTGCGGATGAAAACGTCATTGCGGAGAAGGTGCTCCAGACGCTTCCCGTCATCGACTACGAGTTGGTCGCTGAGAGCGTCACCACGGCGCTCGAACACGAGTTCGATCTCTCCGTGAGCGAAGTGGGCGTCGAGGCCATTGCCGAAAAGGTCGTCGAAGTGCTTCAGGCCAAGTGCGCCGAATGCAAGGCCGCCGAAGAGCCCGTCGCGGAAGTCGTGGAGACGGCCGACGTCGTGGAAGATCCCTTCGACTACGAGACGCTCGCACAGCGCGTTGCGGAGCTCCTTGGCGAGCAGTGCGGGACCTGCGAGGCAGAGGTCGATTGCGAGGCCCTTGCCGAGAAGGTGGCTGCCCTCGTCGAAGAGAAGCGCGCGCTTGCCGAGGAGGAGGCCGCCAAGAAGGCCGCCGAGGAAGCTGCGGCGCTCCGCGTAAACGAGAAGGAAGTTGTGGATTACGAGAAGCTGGCCGAGAAGGTCGCCGGGCTCGTGGAAGAGAAGCGCAAGGCCGCCGAGGAAGAGAAGGCCGCGAAGGAAGCGGAGGCCAAGGCGGAAGAAGACGCCAAGCTGGCCGCCGAGAACGAGATCGCTGCCAAGAAAGCCGAGGAAGAGGCCGCCAAGAAGGCCGCCGAAGAGGAGGCCGCGAAGAACGCCGCCGCCGAAGAGGCTGCAAGAAAGGCCGAAGAGGAAGCCGCCAAGAAGGCCGCCGAGGAAGAAGCCTTTGCCGCCAAGGTTGCCGCTCTCGTCGAAGAGAAATTGAAGGAGGCCGAGGAGGCGAAGAACGCCGAGGCCGCCGCGATGGCCGAAGAAGAGGCCCGTCTTGCCGAAGAGGAAGCCGCCGCGATGGCCGAAGAAGAGGCTCGTCTCGCGGAAGAAGAGGCCGCCAAGAAGGCCGAAGAAGAGAACGCATTTGCCGAGAAGGTCGCTTGCCTCGTAGAAGAGAAGCGCAAGGCCGCCGAAGAGGAGGCCGCCCGCCTTGCCGAGGAAGAAGCCGCCGCGAAGGCCGCCGAGGAAGCGCGTCTTGCCGAAGAGGAAGCTGCCGCCAGGGCCGCCGAAGAGGCCCGTCTCGCAGAAGAGGCCGCGCGTCTTGCCGAAGAGGAAGCCGCGAAGAAGGCCGAGGAAGATCGCATCAACGCCCTCGTGGAGGAGCGCGTAGCCGCCCTGTTCGAGGAGCAGAAGAAGGCCGCCGAAGAGGAAGCTGCCGCCAAGGCCGCCGAAGAGGCCCGTCTCGCGGAAGAAGAGGCTGCCCGCCTTGCCGAAGAGGAGGCCGCTCGCCTCGCTGAGGAAGAGGCCGCCCGCCTTGCCGAAGAGGAAGCCGCCAAGAAGGCCGAAGAGGAAGCTGCCGCCAAGGCCGCCGAAGAGGCCGCGCTCGAAGAACGCATCAACCGCATGCTCGATGAGCGTCTGCAGGAGCTCTTGGAAGAACAGCAGAAGAACGAGTCCGCCGAGGTCGTCGAGACGGCCTATGAGGAACCCGTTGAAGAAGCTCCCGCCGAAGAGCCCGTTGAGGAGACCCCTGCTGAGGAACCCGTCGAAGAGACTCCCGCCGAGGAACCCGTCGAAGAGACTCCCGCCGAGGAGCCCGTCGAAGAGACTCCCGCCGAGGAGCCCGTCGAAGAAGCTCCCGTAGAGGAACCCGTTGAGGAGACCCCTGCCGAGGAGCCCGTCGAGGAAGCTCCCGTAGAGGAACCCGTCGAGGAGACCCCTGCCGAAGAGCCCGTCGAAGAAACTCCCGCAGAGGAACCCGCTCCCGTTGAGGAAGCGGAAGAGCCTGCTCCCGTAGAGGAACCCGCAGAGGAACCTGCTCCCGTTGAGGAAGCGGAAGAGCCCGCTCCCGTAGAGGAAGTCGTCGAGGAACCTGCTCCCGTCGAAGAAGTCGTTGAGGAGCCTGCTCCCGTTGAGGAAGCGGAAGAGCCCGCTCCTGTCGAGGAAGTCGTTGAGGAGCCCGCTCCCGCAACGCCTGTCGAAGAGGAACTCGCCGCGGCCGTCGCGCCCGCTGAGGAGCCCGCCGCCGAGCCCGAGCTCACGACCCGCCTCAAGAGAAGCTTCACGGCGAAGATCATCGAGAGCGAAGAGGTCATCAAGGAATACTATAGCCTCCTCAAGAACGAGATCCTCTCCTATAACAACATCACGTCGCAGGTCAACTGGTCCAACGATCGCTTCGCCTACAACAACGATACCATCGCCAAGATCGCCGTCCGCGGCAAGACGCTGTGCGTATTCCTCGCACTCAATCCCGAGGAGTTCCCGCAGTCCGTCTATCACCAGAAGTTCGCCGGCGACACCAAGATGTATGAGCGCACCCCGCTCATGATGAAGGTCAAGAGCAATGTCGCCTTGAAGCGCACGGTCCGTCTGCTCGAGCTCCTCATGGAGCGCGTAGGCACCGTGAAGCTCGAGGAGCCCGAAACGGTGGATTACGCCGCCGAGTTCGCCTTCCGCACCGAGGAAGAGCTGATCGAAGAGGGCCTCATCAAGACCGCCATCGTCGAGAAGTCCGACCTTGATTTCTGATCCAACCGGAGATCATTCCCTACAAACAGGACGTGGAGAGTCGCAAAACGGCTCTCCCGTTTTGTTTGCACGCATCCTTATGAGACTACATATTGTGACAATTCGAAGAAGGAGTAACCATTGAACAGCAAAAACAAAAAAACGCCGCAAGAGAAGGGCAACGCCATCGAGCTCGCCATCTTAAACGGCATCGAGGCCTACAAAAGAGAAAAGAAGGCCGAATCTTCCGCCAAATCTTCCGCAAGATCTCTCGGAGTACCCGCAGCAAAGCGGCCGAGAAAGGGGACGGGAACGCCGATCGGGGCACCCATGTCCGCGAAGGCCCCTTCCAAAAAGCAGTCCGCAGGCAAACGCCGGGCGGCCGAGGCGCCCAAGGAGGCGCCCAAGGAGACGCCCAAGGAGTACTCCGGAAAGACGAAGAAGGGCAGAGAGAAGGGCAAGCGGCCCGTGAAGATCCTCTTCTTCGGCGGCGTGGGAGAGATCGGCAAGAACATGACGGCCATCGAATACGGCAGCGACATCATCGTCATCGATGCGGGCGTCATCTTCCCTACGGAGGAAATGCCGGGCATCGACCTCGTGTTCCCCGATATCACCTACCTCGTCGCCAACAAAAATAAGATCCGCGGGGTATTCCTCACGCACGGCCACGAGGACCACATCGGCGGCGTGCCCTATCTCATGAAGGAACTTCGCCCCGAGACCCCCGTCTATGGGACCAAGCTCACCCTCGCCCTCGTGGACAACAAGCTCCGCGAGCACCGCATGAACAGCGTGAAGTTGCTTACCGTCGCCCCCGGGGACAAGATCAAGGCGGGGACGTTTGCGGTGAACATCGTCAACGTCAACCACTCCATCGCGGGGGCCACCGCCCTCGCCGTCGAGACGCCCTATGGGGTCATCTTCCACAGCGGGGACTTCAAAATCGACTTGACGCCCGTCGCGGGCAAGCCCATCGACCTTGCCGAGCTCGCAGAGTATGGCAAAAGAGGGGTGCTTTGCTACCTCGGGGAGTCCACCAACATCGAGCGCCCGGGCTTTACCATGAGCGAGAAAGTCGTGGGGACGACGCTCGAGCACCTCTTTGCGGAGCACGCGGACAGGCGCATCATCGTCGCCACCTTCGCCTCCAATGTTCACCGCCTCCAGCAGATCATCGACATCGCGATGAAATACCGCCGCAAAGTCGCCCTCTCTGGGCGCAGCATGCTCTCCGTCGTGGAGGCGGCCAACAAGATCGGGGAGATCACCATTCCCGAGGGCGTGCTCATAGACGTTGAAAAGACCAAAAATTACTTCGACCGCGAGATCGTCATCGTCTCCACGGGCTCACAGGGCGAACCCATGTCCGCGCTTACCCGTATGGCGGCGGGCGAATTCAATAAAGTGACCATCGGCGCCAACGATACCATCATCATCTCGGCAAGCCCCATTCCGGGCAACGAGCGCATGATCCACCGCGTCATCAACAACCTCATGAAGCGGGGCGCGGAGGTCGTCTATGAGAGCCTCGAGAAGATCCACGTCTCCGGCCATGCCTGCCGCGAGGAGCACAAGATCATGCACTCGCTGCTTCGCCCCAAGTTCTTCATTCCCGTCCACGGGGAATACCGCCACCTCCGCCTGCATGCCCTCCTCGCACAGGAACTCGGCATGCCCGCCTCCCGCACCTTCATCCCCGATATCGGGGTGTGCGTCGAGCTGACGGACGAGAGCTTAAAGCAGGGGGAGAGCTTCCCCGCGGGGGCCCGCCTCATCGACGGAAGCGGCTTCGAGGACCTCGCAACGGGCGAAGTCTTAAAGGACAGGCTCCGCATGTCGGGCGAGGGGCTCTTCATCCTCTCCGTCGCCGTCTCGGGTGGCGTACTGCTCGGGGAGCCCATCGTGGAGAGCCGCGGCGTCATTTTCTCGGAGGACCGCGACTATCTCAGAGAGCTGAAGGGCGTCACCGAAAAGACGGTGGAGAGCGCCGCGGGCGCAGATAAGGAGGAATTGGAGGCCGCCATCCGCCGGGCCGTGAAGAATTATCTCTTCAAAAAGACCAAGCAGTCGCCCATGATCGTGGCGATCGTCAATCTCGTATAACCACATCCGAAAGGAGGAAAACCATGAAGAAGAACTGCACGCTCGCCTGCATCCTGTTGGGGATCTGCGCGCTCGCCTTTGCGGTGGCAAGCGTCGTCTGCTTCGTCTATGGGCAATACGCCCCCGGGGGGATCGGCATCGCGATGCTGCTTCTCATTCTTTGGACGTTCGCGGGCTACGTCTATCGCGAAAATATCCGAGAACACTTCATCGGGCGGTACCATGTCCGCGACTACCATGGTGCGAAGACAATTTTGGATAAGGCCGCGCGCAACCATCTTCTCTATCCCTTCATGCGCATCGCCCTCAATCAGATGTATCTTCGTATCGAGCTCTGCCTCGACGATATCCCCGCGGCCGTGCACTATGCCGAGAGCCTGAGGCGGCTCGGCGGCGACGGCTGGCGCTATAAGACGGCGTATTTCGTCACCCTCTTCAACCTCGATTGGGAGGACGTCGCGGCGGCCCGCACCGAGTATGAGGCCTTCCGCGCGGCGTGTTCGGAGCATGAAATTTACCGCGATCAGCTCGCCGTCTTAAAGGTCATCTTCGACCACATCGACGGCCGCGGCGGGGAGCTCCCCGAACTCGTCAAAAACGCGGATTACCCCATCCTGCACCGCATCGTGAGAAGGTACTGCTGATGGACTTTTCCGCCCGCCGGGAGGCGGCAAAACAGGGCCGGGACCCCACCCTCTGCGATGAGGCGCTCGGCTGTATCATGCGGATCGCGCGGGAGGTTCATGCCTCCCGCTATCTCGAGATCGGCGCGGGGGAGGGCTACACCGCCATTGCGCTCGCAAACGAGACGGGCGTGGAGGTGACGGCATTGGAGCGCGACCCCGTCCGCTGCGAAGCGCTTCGGAAAAACGCGGCCGAGTGCGCAGCCGGCCCCATTCACATTCTGGAAGGGGATGCGGGGGAGATCCTGCCCCTTCTCGAAGGGCCCTTCGACCTCATCCTCTTGGATGGGCCCAAGGCGCAGTACCGCAGATATTTCCCCGACTGCAAGCGGCTCTTAAAGCGGGGCGGCTTCCTCTTTTCCGACGACGTGTTGCTCTTCGGCTGGGTACGCGGTCAGGCTCCCGCAAAGCGAAGGATGCTGGCTGCGCATCTCCGCGAGTACCTTGCTCTCCTCGAGGGCGACCCCGATTTTTCCACCCAAATCTATGATTACGGCGAGGGCTTCGCCGTCAGTAAAAAATTATGAAATGCGAACTCTTGGCCCCCGCGGGCAATCCCGAAAAATGCAAGCTCGCCCTCCGCTACGGCGCGGACGCCGTCTACCTCGGCGGCAAGGATTTTTCCCTCCGGACGTATGCCGATAACTTCACCGAAGCCGAGCTCTCAGAGGCCATCCGTGCCGCCCATGCCCGAGGGAAGCGCGTGTATGTCTGCGCAAACATCTTCGCGCGGAATGCGGATTTCAAGGAGCTCGAGCGCCATTTTTGCTTCCTCGAAGAGGCGGGGGCAGACGGCGTGCTCGTCTCCGACCCCGGCGTCTTTCGCACCCTTCGCCGCACCGCGCCCGGCCTTCCCGCGCACATCTCCACGCAGGCCAACACCTTAAACTGCGAGGCGGCGGCCTTTTGGTATGAACAGGGGGCGACGCGCGTCGTCTTGGGCCGCGAGCTCTCCTTGGAGGAGATCGCAAAGATCCACGCCCGCGTGCCCGCGCTCGAGCTCGAGGCCTTCGTCCACGGCGCGATGTGCATCTCCTACAGCGGCCGCTGCTATCTCTCGGACTACCTCGCGGGCCGCCCCTCCAACCGCGGCGCGTGCGCCCAGCCCTGCCGCGATCCCTATGTCCTCACGACGAAAGACGGCGTCCGCCTCGACCTCGAGGAGGACGGAAAGGGGACCTACCTTCTCAACAGCAAAGACCTCAATCTGAGCGCGCACCTTCGGGCGCTCTCGGAGGCGGGCGTCTCCTCTTTCAAGATCGAGGGGCGCATGAAGAGCGAGTATTACCTCGCCACCGTCGTCAATTGCTACCGCCGCATCTTGGACATGGGGTGGTCGGAATCGCTCGCTTCGGAGCTCGAGACGCTCACCCACCGCGCATACACCACGGCCTACGCCTTCGGGGAGAACCCGCACACGACGTCGGTCTCCGGTTCGCAGACGGCGGGAAGTTGCGATTTCATCGGCGTCGTGCGCGCCTGTGCGGACGGGCGGCTCACTCTCGAAATGCGGTCGCGCTTCTATGCGGGCGACTTGCTGGAGGTGCTCTCCCCCGACGAAAATTTCGGAAAGACCTTCCCCGTCGCTTCCCTTGTGGGCCCCGACGGCCCCACGGACGACGCCAAGCTCGTGCAGGGGCTTTACACGATGGACAGCCCCTATCCGCTCTCCGCGGGCGACATTCTGCGCCGCAGGAAATAGGCCCCCCGGCGGCGAATTTTGTGGTAAAGGCGATGGCTTCGCGCATACAATAGGGTATGCGGCTGAACCTTCAACGCGGCGGCACAGTGTTTGTCACCGCGCTCTTTTTATTCTTTCTCTTAAGTGCCCTCACGGTGGGCGTCTTTGCATGGCGCGATCGGGCCCCGTGGGTGCGCATGGAGCTCACCTATTACCTCCTGGTGCGGGATTGCGATTCGGCCACGGTGGGGGCCGTCGCGGGGGAGAGCTACCTCGCGGGCGGCGCGGGATTTTATTGGGAGAAGGAGGACGCGGTCGTCCTCGCCTGTTACTACGCGGAATCCGACGCCACGCAAATCGCCCATACCATGTCCGCAACCGGGGTCTCCGTGCGCGTGATCGAAGCGGAATTTCCCGCATTTCGCCTCGCGGAGGAGGGGGAAGTTTCGCTTGCGGAAAGCAACATAAAAACGGCGGATAGCTGCGCCCGCCTCCTCTATGAGACGGCCAACGGCCTCGAGCGCGGCGACCTTACGCAGGCGGAGGCGCGGGCGGCGGTGGAGGGGGCCTTTTCGGCGCTTTCCGGGCTTGCCGCGGAGAACGGCGCGCGGTTTTCCGTGTGGAACAGCGCCGTAAAACAGGCCGCGCGGCGGCTCGGGGAGCTGCAATATAGCCTGCTCTTCCCCAAAGATCTGCGCTATCTGCAGGTTTTCATCGTCGCAATGATTTTGGACGCAAAATCGTATTTTGCCTGAAAAATTTCTTGTCAAACGGCGGCATTTGCGCTATAATGGTGCTATGAAATGCCTCTTTCTCTACAATCCGAACAGCGGCAAGGGCAACATCACAAAACATCTCGCCTACATTCAAAAGCGCCTTTCCGAAGCCTACACCGTGGACATGGTAGCCACGTCGAGTGCGCAGGATTTAGAGGAGCGGGTGCGCGCGGGCGCGAAGGAATATGATACGATCGTCTTTTCGGGCGGCGACGGGACGTTTAACAACGTCCTCCAAGGGCTCAAGGGCAGCCATGTGCGGCTCGGGTATCTCCCCGCGGGGACGGCCAACGACGTCGCCCATTCGCTCGGCATCCCCCGTTCTCTGCGCGGGGCGCTCAACGTCATCCTCTCCGGCCACACCGAAAAGCTCGATTGCATGCTCATCAACGGCGAACGCTACGCGATGTACGTCGCCGCGGCGGGGTCGCTCACGAGCGTCACCTACGAGACGCCCCAGCGCGACAAGAAATTTTGGGGCTGGTTTGCCTACTTCTTCCGCGGTCTCACCCGCAATCTCAAGCTCGAGGTCTTTCCCGTCTCGGGGACGTGCGGAGATCGCAGCTTCGAGACGCACGGCGTGCTCGTGTTCGTGATGAACGGCAGGTCGGTGGCGGGGTTCCCCGTCAACAAGGAGGCGAGCATGCAGGATGGGCTCATGGAGCTCGCCATCATTCAGCAGGCGCAGCGGCCCAATCTCATCCGGCGCATCGGCGCCTACTTCTCCCTCGCGGCCTTCATGGTCGTCGGCGTGAAGGTGAAGAAGCGGGACATCGAGGTCTTTCGGGGGGACCATGTCCGCATCTCCACCCACGAAAAGCTCACATGGGACTTCGACGGCGAGGAGGGCATCACGGGAGATATCGATGTGGAACTTTTGAGAAACCATGTGGAACTCTTCGTTCCGCGGCACAAAAAAGTGTGAATTTTCGGCAATCGAAAAGGGAGGCTTAGGCCTCCCTTTATGGTTTTTTGGGGACGTTTGGACGGGTGCGGAAGGGGCCGCTCAGAGATTTTCGATCATCAGGCGGATGATCTCCTCGTCGGTGGAGCGCATGCCGTTCCGCGCGACGCAGCCGACGTTGTCGATCGTCGATTCCACGCCGCGGGCCAGAATGCCGTCGCCGCCGTAAAACTGACTGCCGCTTCGATACATCTCGAAGCCCAAAAGGCCGGCGTCCACCGCCGAGGCGATCTTGGCCGCGCAGCTCGCCTTGGCTCCGTCGCACACGATGCCCGAGGCGATAGCGAGCCCGTTGGCGACGGTATGCGCCACCTCGTCGAACTTGCCGCCGTGGAGGTAGGCGACGCCCGCGCCCGCACCCACGCCCGCGCTCACCGCCCCGCAGTAGGCCGAAAGCCTGCCGATGCCCGCCTTGAGACGGAGGGTGACGAGGTCGGAGACAAGGACGGCGCGAAGGAGCTGCTCGTGCGTTGCCCCGAGTTGTTTCGCGTAGACGGCGACGGGGACGGAGGCCGTGATGCCCTGATTGCCGCTCCCCGAGACGATGACGACGGGCAGTTCGCAGCCGTTCATGCGGGCGTCCGATCCCGCGGCCGCATACGCTCTTGCGCGGGTGTGCACGTCGCCCCCGAAGGCGGAGAGGAGGATGCTCCCGATCCGCGCGCCGTAGGGCTTCGCAAGGCCCTCTTCCGCGATGGCCATGTTGTATTCGAGTTGACGTTCGAGGAGGGGTTTGACCTCATCGAGGGGTACCATGTCCGCGAACTCCACGATCTCTTTCACGGTGGGCGGGGGAATTTCCGCCTCCTTTACGAGGTCGCCGCGGCGGATGGACGCGCCGTTTTTGGTGACTTCCACAACGTTGGTATGCCGCCCCTCGATGCGGACGAAGGCCTCGTCGGTTTCGGAAAAGGCGCGGAGCGCGATGTCGAACACGCACCCCGAATTTGCTTTCTCTACGGGGACGGGGAGGGTTTGGAGCAGGGCGGAGATCTGCGCGCGGTCCTCCTCCGTGAGCTCTTTCAAAACTTCGAGCTTTCTCTCGGGGTGGCCCGCCACGAAGCCGGCGAGAACGGCCGCCGCAATTCCGCGCTTTCCCCCCGTGTTCGGCACGATGACGCTCTTCACATTCTTTAAGATATTCCCGCTGACGGCGATCTCCGCGCGGGTTGGGATGCCGCCGAGGACGTCGCGCGCGATCGCGGCCGCATAGGCGACGGCGACGGGCTCCGTGCACCCCATGGCGGGGATGAGCTCCTCCCGCAGGAGGGCGAGGATGGCGGGGGCGTTCATTCGTCCTCCTCTTCGGGCCTTTCCTCCGCGGCGGACGGGCTCTCCGCGTCCTCCTTGGGTTTTACGAGGCGGAGGGCGGGAATGATGAGCGCGCCCACCGAGTTGCCGAGGATGATGAGCAGGAGATAGAGGAAGGCTTCGCCCGAGACGATCCCCGCGCAGGCGAAGTAGAACATGTCCGCGATGGAGTGCTCGTAGCCGCTCAGGATGAAGGCGGGGATGCACAGCATGACGCCGATGACGGACTTATTGTGATTGCGATAGACGTCGATGGCGAGATAGACGAGGATGCCGCAGAATACGGCCCGCAAGAAGCCGAAGCCGTAGCCCTGCCCGAGCTTGCCCGTGCAGAGGGCGAGGGCCGTCGCCTTGAGGTTGGGGAGGGTCCAGCCGAGGAGATAGCCGAATACGACCGTCCCGATGAGGTTGCCGAGGAGGCAGAGAAGGAGGAGGGAGACGTCCTCCTTTTTATGATTTTCGAGCACGAGGCCGATTTTCCCCGTGTAGAGGGCGTAGCCGCGGACGCAGATGCAGACGAGGGCGAGCGGGAAGAGGAGGGCGCCGACGACGCGTTGAAGAAAGACTTCCGGGTCGTAACAGGCGAGAAAGACGGCCCCGCCGAGCGAGATGAGCAGTCCCGCGAGGATGCCCTCCGTCACATAGCTGCATTTGCGCCGGACGGCCGATTTCGAGAGTTTCATAGCTGCCTCCAAAAGTAAGATTTCCAAAGAACGCACCGGGGGGGGGTGCGCGTCAAACCTCTTTTTTCTTTTTGGGGAATACGGCGAAGAGCACGATGGCGGCGATCCCCACGAGGAGAAGGACGATCGACCAGATCTGCGAGGGGGAGAGAAGGGTCCCGAAGAGGACGCCGCGGTCGTCCGCGCGCAGAAATTCGAGGAAGAAGCGGAATACGGCGTACGCCGCAAGGTAGACGCCGAGCGCGCTCACCCGCGTCTTGAAGGCGATCACGGAGAGCACGATGAAGAGGAGGAAGAGGAACCCCGCCTCGATGAGCTGGGTGGGAATGACCTTTTCCCCGACGGCCGGCAGAAAGAGGCCATACCATGCCTCGGTCGGCCGCCCATAGCAGCACCCCACGCAGAAGCAGCCGATGCGCCCGATGCCGTGCGCCAAAACGACGCCGCACGCGACGACGCTCGTCACTTCGCGGAAATATTTCACGGGGAGGTCGCCGCACAGCTTTTTCCCGATGAGGAAGTAGCCGAGCAGAAAGACGGCCGCCCCGCCGATGAGTCCGCCGTAAAACGTCGCGCCCGTGTTGGGCCCGAGGACGAAGTTGCCCGTCTTGCCGAAGTCGTAGAGCCCCTGAAAGAGCACCGCGCTCCCGTACCCCGCGAGGACGGCGACGACGCCCGTGATGAGTACGAGGTTTTGCAGCTTTGCGGGGATGCCCTTGCGGTCGGAATAGACCCGCACGACGACGAGCGCGCCGATGACGCCGACGAGCATACACCATTGATAGAGATCTAAGCCGAGGAAGATGAGATCGGGGAACATACAAGCCTCCGGGGATGGGGAACGCTTCCGAGAGGTCTTTGCCGGATCGCAAAAGGGGGACCTGCGCGGAAATTGTTCCGAAAATATCCTACCCGAATTATAGCACGGGCGCGGGAAATTGTCAAGAATTTTCGGATTTCGCGCCGCACCTCTTTACATTTGGGGCGCGGTGGGGTATAATGAAGGCATGCGGCTCGCCTATCTGAGAAAACGGCCCCTCGAGTCGGCCTTCATCTGCTATCTGCTCGTCGTCGGCCTCGCCGGCCTTCCCGTGCCCCCGCTCGGGGGAATTTTGGCGGGCAAGGAGGCGGCGTTTGCGGGATTGGCGCTCGTGCGGCTCGCGGCGGCCCTCGTCTTTTTCGGCATGATGTGCGGCATGGGGCTTTCGGAGAGCTTGCATTTCGGGGGGAAACGCGCCCTTCCCGCCCTCTGCGTGGCGGGCTGTATCGCGATCAACAATCTCCCCATTTGGGCGCTTTCGGAGGGGTCTGTCTCGGTCATGGTATGGGGCGGCGCGGTCTACCTACTTGCCGCGGAGTGTATCTGCGTCGCGCTTTTTGAGGAACTTTCCTTCCGCGGGACCATCTTCCCGCTCCTTATGCAGGCCTACGGAACGGACGCGCGGGGGCGCGCTCTCGCCGTCGTCAACAGTTCTCTGCTCTTCGGCGGATTGCACCTTCTGAATGTGTTCGCGGGCGGCGGGACGGCGCAGAGCCTATTGCAAGCGGGGTATTCCTTCCTCATCGGGGCCATGCTCTGCGTGTGCATGCTCGAAGGGGCGGGCGTCGGCATGTGCGCATGGGTGCATGCTGTGTATAACTTCTGCGGCCTCTTGGTCTCCGAGCTCGGCCGGTGGGACTTTTACGCCGTGTGGAACGTGCCCACCGTGTGTATCACCGTCCTCTTGGGGGCGGCGGCCATCGTATTTTTCACCCTGCGGCTCGTGCGCCATCCGGGCGAGGCCGCGCGGCTCTCCCGTCCGTCTGCCCGCATTCGGCTGCTTTTCTGCATTCGCTGAGGGCGGACAGCCCCTTTTTTTGAGAAATCCCGGCAAATCGCGTGACAAAAGGCGGCGGCACCTGTTATAATGGTACTTGCGAAGGCGCGTCGGCCGGGGTCGGCCGGAGCCTCGGCGCATAGGAACACGATATGAGCGCATGGGACATCGTAAAAATCATCATGCAGATCCTCGGTGGGATGGGGACTTTCCTCGTCGGAATGAAGATGCTTTCCGACAATATGACCCGTCTCGCCCACGGCAAACTCGAGAAGATGCTCAATAAGACGGCGAAGAGCCGCTTTGCGGGCGTGGGGATCGGGACCGTCGTCACCATCATGGGGCAGAGTTCGGCCTTTACGACGGTCATGGTCGTCGGTCTCGTCAACGCCGGCATCATGACCCTCTTTCAGGCGACGGCCATCATCATGGGCGCCAACATCGGGACGACGCTCAATGCGTGGGTCATCGCGCTTGGCGGGTCCGAACTCACCATGTTCTTCTTCGGCTTGGCCGCCGCGGGCGTGTTCATTACGATGTTCAGCAAACACGAAAAGATGCGCTCGATCGGCAACGTCGTCACGGCTTTCGGCCTCATCTTCGTGGGGCTCAAATTTATGTCGGGCGCACTCACCTTCGAGGAGGGCTCCTCTGCGTTTGAAGCCGTCTCCGGGCTGCTCCAAACCATCCGCGATCCTCTCCTGCTCCTTCTCATCGGCATCGTGATCACGGCGCTCGTGCAGTCGTCTACGGCCGTCAACGCCATCATTCTCACCATGGCGAGCCTGCCCGTGCCCATCCTGATCGGCGGGGGCGGGAACGCGGCCCTCTACATCATCATCGGCTCCAATATCGGGACGTGCGTCACCGCGCTCATCTCGTCGCTCGGCGCCAATCCCAATGCCAAGCGCGCGGCCGTCATCCACTTCCTCTTCAACTTCCTCGGCGCGGTCATCTTCATGATCGTTTTGATGTGCTGGCCGGATTTCGCGGATACCGTGCTCGCCTCTCTCTTCCCCGCGGACATGGCCGTGTTCGGCAAGACGGGCCTCGGGCTTGCCCTGCAGATCGCCACCTTCCACACCCTCTTCAACATCATCAACACCCTCCTCTTCTTGCCCTTCATCAAAGGGTTTGTGTGGCTCGCGGAGCACCTCGTGCCCTCGCGCAAGGAGGAGAAAACGCCGCGCGAAAACGTCATCTTCGGCCCCTTGGATGAGCGCATCATGCGCAGCCCCTCCGTCGCCCTCGGCTATCTCTACCAGCAGTCGGGGAAGATGTTTTCTTACGCGATGGACACCCTCGATTTCTCCTTCCACGCCTTCCTCTCCAAGGACGTTGCGAGCGCCGACAAGGTCGCGGAACACAACCGCGAGCTCGCGGAGGCCAATAAGCTCGCCGTCTCCTACCTCGTGAAGATCTCCACGGCGTCGCTCGTCACCGAGGACGAGAATACCGTGTCCAAGATGCACTACGTCTTGAACGACATCATGCGTATCGGGGAACTTGCCGACAACGTGGCCAAATACACCCACCATTATGTGGAGGACGAGCTCATCTTTTCCGACGAATTCCTCGAGATGATCGGGGCGATGTACGAGAAGATCAAGCGGCTCTATGTGCTCTCGCTCGCGGCCTTCCTCTATCGGGACGGGGAGCGGCTCTCGGAGGTGGACGTCTTGGAGGACGAGATCGACAGGGACCGCCGCGACCTCGTGGAACGGCACATCAAGCGGCTCAACGAGGGCAAGTGTCAGCCGCAGAACTCGGGCGTGTTCATCAACCTCGTGGGGAATTTGGAGCGCGCCGCAGACCATATCACCTACATTGCGCATTCGATCGACTAACATTATCCATGCAGATCGGAGGATATCATCATGAAGATCACCATTTCGCAGCAGAACAAAGTCCCCGTGAAGGAAGGGGGCGTCGGCCTCTTTTTTGAGGACCTCAACTACGACCTCGACGGCGGCCTCTATGCCGAGATGCTCGAAAACCGCAACTTCGAGGCCAAGGACGTCCACGGCGAGTGGGACCGCTACGTCGTCGATTTCGACGGCGGCTACGGCTGGGAGGCCTATCCGGCGGGGGCGGACGTCGCCCTGAAGATCAAGACGGACCGCGCCCTCTTTGCGGAAAACCCGCACTATATGCGGCTTACGGCGGCTGCGGGCGGCACAGGCATGAAGAACAAGGCCTACGACGGCGTCTACCTCACCAAGGGGCAGGAGTACAAGCTCTCCTTCTGGCTCCGCTCCTATGATTATAGGGACAAGGTGTTTGCGGGCGTGCGCACGGGAAGCACGATCGTGCTCGGGCGGCGCTTCAAGGTGCGTGCCGACGGGAAGTGGCACCGCTATGCCGCGACGTTCAAGGCCAAGGCCGACGCAGAGCGCGCAGATTTCGTTTTTGAACTGCAGACCGCGGGCATGGTACACGTCGATCAGTTCTCGTTGATGCCGTGCACCGCCGTCCTCGGCGTGTTCCGGAGGGACCTCGTCGAGCTCATGCGCGAACTCAAGCCCGGATTTTTGCGCTTCCCCGGGGGGTGCGTCGTCGAGGGCAACAGCCTCGAAAACCGCTACCTTTGGAAGGAATCGGTGGGGGAGAAGGAGCGCCGCCGCCAAAATTGGAACCGCTGGGCCGTTCATGCCACGTGCCCCGAAAATAACTTCCGCACCGACTATTCCCACTATGGGCAGACGCTCGGCGTGGGCTACTTCGAGTATTTCCGCCTTGCGGAGTACCTCGGGGCCAAGCCGCTTCCCGTCGTCTCCGTCGGCATCGCTTGCCAATATATGTCCACCGAGTTCGTCCCGGTAGACGATCCCGAGCTCGAAGTCTATGTGCAGGAGGCCCTCGACCTCATCGAGTTCGCCTTGGGCGGCCCCGACACCGTGTGGGGCAAGCTCCGCGCCGATCTCGGCCATCCCGCCCCCTTCGATCTCGAATACCTCGGCGTGGGCAACGAGCAGTGGGAGGCCTCTCCCGTGCAGAAGGACGGCACGGCCCGTCCCAACGAGTTCTATAAGCGCTTCGAGCTCTTCGAAAAACGCATCCACGAGCGCTATCCCGCCCTCAAGATCGTCGGAACGGTGGGGCCGACCTTCGAGACGGACAGCTACTACGACGCGTGGAAATGGGTGCGCGAAAAACTCACGGAAAATCCCGATTTCGTCTACTGCGCCGATGAGCACTTCTACGTCTCCCCCGCATGGCTGTACGACCATGTGCACGTCTATGACGGCTATCCCCGCGCGGGCAAGGTGTATGCCGGCGAGTATGCCGCCCACGTCCCCGGCTCGGGCTGCGCCCTCTTCAACGCGCCGCAGGCCAACTGCTGGGAGGGCGCCCTTGCCGAAGCCGCCTTCATGACGGGTATGGAGCGCAATGCCGACGTCGTCGTGATGAAGTCCTATGCGCCCCTCTTCGGCCGTCTCGGCTATACGCAGTGGAGCCCCGATCTCATCTGGTTCGACGGCAAGTCCGCCTACGGCTCCCCGAGCTACTATGTGCAGAAGCTCTACAGCCTCTACACGGGCGACTACGCCCTCCCCGCTGAGACCGACCTTCCCATGACCTTCGCCTCGGCCACCGAACGGGACGGGTTCACCTATCTCAAAGTCGTCAATGCCACGGAGGAGGCCGTCCCCGTCGAGGTGGAGGCCGACCACGCGATCGGGGAACTCAACCGCATCATCCTGATGGAGGGGGACCTCAAGGACTACAACACCCTCTCCGAGCCCATGAAGATCTCCCCGAAAGACGTCGCGCCGACGGCGCCGCACAGCGCGCTCCTTCCGCCGCACAGCTTCGCCGTATTGGTTTTCCGGAAGTAATTTTCGGCCGCCCCGAAAGCGATTCGGAAGGCTCCCCCTCGGACATGGTATGCCCCTTTTCGCTCTTGCAGCTTTCTTGCTTCCGCCCTACCCCCATTGGGGGGAGGGTGGTGCGGCTTTGCCGCGCCGGATAGGGGGATAGAATGGGGGACCCACTCCTCATACCGACCCCTCGCGGAGCGAGCGGGGAGTGTATCTTTTAAGGATCCGGCGGCCCTTGCGGCGAGTTTTTCGGAAAAGTTTTCCATTCGGCACGATTTTACTTTACAAATCGCGCGCAATCCATTATAATAGACACATGATTCGCTTGGCAGAGAATTGGCAGGATTATTCGGTGCTCGCCACGGGAGATGGCTATAAGCTCGAGCGTTGGAAGGACGTCGTCCTCCTCCGGCCCGATCCGCAGGTCATCTGGCGGGCGCAGCGCGACCTCTTTGCATACCCCCGTCTCGACG
The DNA here is from genome assembly GCA_947588985.1 of uncultured Clostridia bacterium. Taxonomy (GTDB): domain Bacteria; phylum Bacillota; class Clostridia; order Christensenellales; family Borkfalkiaceae; genus Gallimonas. Next base: position 17,011 of record CANQBG010000011.1, on the reverse strand, counting down.
CCGTCTATCACCGGAGCGAGAAGGGGGGCGGGAGCTGGGAATACCGCCGGCCCATTCCCGAGAGTTGGGAGATTTCCTATGGCGAACTCCGCTTCCGCGTGAAGCCGATGGGCTTCAAGCACACGGGGCTCTTCCCCGAGCAGGCCGTCCATTGGGACAAGACCTCCGCGCTCGTGAAGGCGGCGGGCCGGCCCGTCAAAGTGCTCAATCTCTTTGCCTACACGGGCGGGGCCACCGTTGCGCTGGCCAAGGCCGGGGCAGAGGTGGTGCATGTGGACGCCGCCAAGGGCATGGTCGAGCGGGCGGGGGAGAATGCGCGCCTTTCGGGCATTTCGAGCGGTATCCGCTACATCGTGGACGACTGCAAGAAGTTTGTCCTGCGCGAACTCCGCCGCGGCAACCGTTACGACGCCATCGTCATGGACCCTCCCTCCTACGGCCGGGGCCCGGGCGGCGAAATGTGGAAACTCGAGACGGAGCTCTATCCCTTTGTCGAACTCTGCGCGGGGCTTCTTTCGGAGGAGCCGCTCTTTTTTCTCATCAACAGCTACACGACGGGATTGCAGCCCGCCGTACTCGCAAATATCTTACAGCTCGCCTTAAAGGGCAAGAAGGGGACGATCGAGGCCTACGAGGTCGGGCTCCCCACCGAGGAGGGCATCGCGCTTCCCTGCGGCGCCGGAGGGATCTACATCCATGGATAACGCTTACGAACCCACCATTCTCTATGAGGACAACCACATCCTCGTCGTCTTGAAGGAGCAGAACCTCGCTTCCTGCCCCGACGAGACGGGGGACGACAACCTCCTCGATCTGCTCAAAGAGTATCTCAAAGTCAAATATCAAAAGCAAGGCAACGTGTATTTGGGGCTCGTGCACCGGTTGGACAGGCCAACGGGCGGCGTCATGGTGTATGCCAAGACGAGCAAGGCGGCGGCCCGGCTGTGTGCGCAGATGAAGGAGGGGGACTTCGAGAAACGCTATCTCACCGTCCTCGTCGGCTGCCCCAACGAGCGGGAGGGGCGGCTCACCAACTACCTCAAGAAGAACACCGTCAACAACACCGTCTACCTCTCCACGCAGGGCACGGACGGAGCCAAGGCGGCGGTGCTCGACTATCGGATCCTGGAGGAACGGGGGCAATACGCCCTCGCGGAGATCAAGCTGCACACGGGCCGGAGCCATCAGATCCGCGTGCAAATGGCGGGCGTCGGGCACCCCGTGTTCGGGGACGTGAAATACGGCGGCGAGAAGGCGCAGAAGGGGAAGTTGGCGCTGTGGGCCTATTCCCTCTCCTTCACCCACCCCGTGCGCAAGGAGCGCATGCGGTTCATGGCCGAGCCGCCCGCGGGCGAGATCCCGTGGAAGGCCTTCGACGTCCGCTCCGCCGTCAAACTCGTCTGAATGGCCGCAAACGGGAAAGCGGCCTTGTTTTCCTCCCGCGTTCGCGCGTATGATGCGGGCAATCCTCTGAAAATCGTGTGAAATCCGGAATTTCTCTCCGAAAGCGGGCGATACCGCTTGACTCCATGAGAAATTTCGTGTAAAATATAACAGATAACCGAAAAAAGGAATCGGGCCTTATGGCCCGTGATGGAGCAACTACCATGAGTAAGATGAAGCTACGTTTGATTGCGATCGCGTCCCTCGCCCTGCTGTTTGTGCTGACGCTCAGTTTGGCGATGGGGCTTCCCGCGGCCAAGGCGAGTGCCGCCGCCGATCCCTACCGCCCCGACGCCATCTTTTCCGAAGGCATCGACGGCACCATTGTCGATACCTATACCGACGAAGAGGGCAAGACCAATTGGGTGGAATTCTCCTTTAAGGACGGCGGCAGCGTGGAATTCCAGCGCTCTTTGGCCTTCAAATGGTTTGAGGCCGCCGAGGACGCTTCGGGCTCCGCGCTGATCATGCCCGGCACGGCCCGCTATTTCTCCATGGAATTCTCCTTCCCCGAGCTGCTCTTCGACCGGTTCACGGTCTCCTTCGAGAGCGCCGAGGAAAACATCACCAAAGACGGCATCGCCACCAACAAGCTCGTGTTCTCCAAGACGAGCACCACGCTCGGCGTCGCGATCCTGAATGCGTCCGACGAGCGCAAAGAGGAGGACCTCACCGAAGAGGACTACGCCTTCGTTTCCTACACGGCGGACGCGGTCGTCTCGGTGGCCTTCGGGGAATCGGGCGAGCCCGGTGAGTTCACCGTCTCCGTCAGCGTCGGAGAAGAGACGGCGGAGGGCAAGTTCACCAACATCGGCGGCAACTATGCCGAGTACAGCAACCCGTCCTCCTCCAAGCCGCAGGTCCCGCTCACCTTCGAGGCCCATCTTCCCGAGGGCGCGGAGAAGGAACAGCGCCTCCACATGCACTCCCTCAACGGGCAGACCTTCGAGGTCGTCAACAGCCGCGTGCAGGACAATGCCAAGCCCGTCCTCGTCATCAATGAGGCCGTCTATGCCTTCCGGCTCGGCCAGCGGTTCAGCCTCACCTATACGGCGATGGACGTCTGCAGAGACCGCGTCGATACCACTCGCCGCTACTACTATATGCTCGAAAAGGATGAGGAGGGCAACTACAAAAAGCCCGATCTCTCCACGAACAGCGCGGACTACAAGACGCTTTCGACTTCCACCCACTTCATGCCCACGTCGGATACCGAAGAGGAAGTCGCCTATGTCTCCATCCGCTTCCGTCTCGACGACAACACATACTCCGATTATTTCGTGTACCTCACATGGTACGCCGAGCCCGGCGCCGTGCAGACGTTCGGCAACGAAGGCGTGACCGAGACGGTGGGCTACACCTGCGACGTGTGCGGCTATGAATGCACCGTGGAGGAATACGAGGAACTCACCGCCGAGGGCAAGGAGTTCAAGTGCCCCGGGAAGATCGAAGAGGATGCAAACGGCGACCCGCTCGAGACCCCTACGGACTGCACCGCCACGCAGGAGCAATACACGGCCAAGACCGAGACCAATTCCTTCGACTACATCCGCGTAGACCGCGAGGCGAAGGGCCCCGCCTTCCTCAACCTCAAGGCGGACGAGGAGACTTCCGAAAACACCCCCGATGAGAACTACGAGGCGGCCTTAGACGCCTATCAGACCCTCGTCTATGAGGCGGCCGAGAAGGTCAGCGCGGGCGACGGCGCCTATCTCTATCTCCCGTCCCTCCGCGGGCTCATCGGCAGCGACTATGCGGACTACCGCAACCTGACCTTCAGCATCTACTATTACAAACCGGGTACGGCCGCGGGCGGCTCGGCCTCCAGCTCCACCTCGCTGCGCTACAACAACCTCCGCATCGAAGTCGAGGAGAAGGGGGAATACCGCTTCCGCGTCATCGCGCAGGATTCCGCGGGCAACGCCATGAAGTATTACGATGAGGATGGCAAGATCGTCTCGCTCTCCTCCTCCAACGTGTGGGACATCGAGAACGTCCCCGAGTTCAACTTCATCATCGGCTACAGCGGTCCCGTTATCGAGGAGAAGGATACGCAGTCGCCCGGACGGCGCGATAAGACGTTCACCATCCCCAGCTTCGATATCATCGCCCTCTCCGGCTATAAGACGGAGTACAAGCTCTACTACTACAACGCCGGCGAGGATGGGCTCAGCTACAGCGAGCTCGTGGAGGCGGTGAAGGGCGTGAAGCAGCTCGATGAATCTATCCGCTCCCGCCTCGTGGAGATCAACCCCTATAATTCCGACGTCACGGAGGACGACGACGAGTGGGATCGCACGGACAACGCCTATGCGTGGAACCCCGATTCCTCCCTGAGCTTCTGCCCGCAGAGGGTGGGGTATTACCTCGTTGAAGTCGTCGTCACCGACGCCAAGCTCATCGGCCTCTCGACGACGGCCTACCAGGCCATCGAGATCGAGGAGACGAGCGACACCGTCCCCGGCCGCAGCCCTTGGTTGCAGAATAACCTCACGGCCATCATTCTCTTCTCCATCGCCGGCGTGCTGTTCATCGCGCTCATCATCGTGTTCGCGATCAAGCCCTCCGATCAGACGGTGGAAGAGGTCGATCTCGAATCGCTCAAGAAAAAGAAGAATAAGAAGGAAAACACCGATAAGCCGGAATGATCCTTCCGAAATGACGCATAAAAGCGGAGCGGCGCGGCCGTTCCGCTTTTTCTCTGCCCGAATTTTTGCCCTCCGCGCATAACTTTTGCAGGATCTCACATTCTGCGTTCAGGAGGAATTTACCATGGTCATTGCGAATCTGATTTCTTATGTGCTCGTACTCACGGGCGCGCTCAATTGGGGGCTCTTCGGGATCTTCAATTTCAACCTCGTTTCCGCGATCTTCCAGGGGCCGCGCGCCATCGGGGCCATCATCGTCTACTCGCTCATTGCGCTTGCCGCGCTTTGGCTCATCATCTCGCCCATCATCACCAATGGCGTCTTGAAGCTCTCCGGCAACCGCGTGGTCCGCGAGGAGCACAGAGCGTAAGTTTCCGCTCATTTTGCGGATCCGGCATATTTTTCGCCGGGTCCGCATTTTTTATAGTCATGAAGCTTATCGACGTCCCGTGCGGAAGCGCCGTTCGCGCGCTCGCCTTCTCCCTTGCTCCCGCGCTGCGTGTTCGGCTCGCCGTGCTCGGGATCTACCCCGGCGCGCGCCTTGTCCTCCTCGCCCGCACGCCGCTGCGCCACACCTACCTCGTGGGGACGGAGTACGCCTGCGTCGTCCTCGCAAGGGCCGTCGCGGAGGGGATCGTATGCGCGTAGCCCTTCTCGTCGGCAACCCCAATGCGGGCAAATCCACCCTCTTCAACCGCCTCACCCACGGACATGCCCGCGTCGGAAATTGGCACGGCGTCACGGTGACGGCCCTCGAAGGGAAACTGACGGCGGGCGGAGAGCGGCTCACGCTCGTCGATCTCCCGGGCGTCTATGCCGCCGAGGGGCGGAGCATGGAGGAGGTCGAGGCCTGCCGCTACCTCAAGGAGCGCCCCGAGGCCGCCCTCATCTTCGTCTCGGAATACGCCGCGCTCGGGCGGACGCTCCCGCTCATGCGCGATCTCACGCGCGGCGGAAGGCGGTGCATGCTCGTTCTCACCAAGCGGAAGCATTTTTTGAAGAGGGGCGGAAGGATAGACCGCGGCGCGCTCGAACGGCGGCTGCAGGTCCCCGTGAAAGACGCGGAAGAAGTGGGGGGAAAGGACCTCTCCGCACTCTTCGAACATGAACCGCGCGAGGTGTCTCTTTCAGACATGGGTGGCCTCTTTTTCGTCCCGCCGCAGACCTTGGGCAAATTCGACAGACTGCTCTTCCGCGGATTTTTCGGGATTCCCTTCTTCGGCGCATTGCTGCTTTCGGCCTTCTTTCTTACCTTTGCGCGGGGGATGCCGGGGGACCTCATGAAGGGGGCCGTGGAGGCCTTCTTTTCCGATGTCCTCGCGGGGTACGCGCAAGCGATCTCCTCGCCCGTTTTGCGCAGTTTCCTTGCGGATGGCATTCTGCGGAGCATGGGGGGCGTGCTGTCCTTTTTGCCCCAGATCGCCCTTTTGGAGCTCTTCCTCATCCTCTTCGAGGAGAGCGGGTTGCTCTCCCGCCTCGCCTTTTTGTCCGACGGCCTGCTCTCCAAAGTCGGTCTCTCCGGCAAGGCCGTCTTTTCCCTCCTCATGGGATTCGGCTGTACGGCGGCCGCCGTGACCTCCACCCGCGGCCTCGAGGACAGGGCGATGCAGCGGCGGGTCATTTTGAGCCTTCCCTATCTCTCCTGCACGGCCAAGCTCCCCGTCTACCTTGCCCTCACCTCCGCCTTCTTCCCCGATCCCTTCCCCGCCGTCATCCTGCTCTACCTGCTCGGCGCGGGCTTTGCGCTCTGCATGCTCCTCCTTCTCAAGGGCGAGACGCCGCCGCTCGTGATGGAACTCGCCCCGCTCCAGCTTCCCTCCCCGAAATTTACCTTCAAAGCCTTGCACTTTCAGGTAAAACAGTTTATAATAAAGGTGACGACGGTCGTCCTCGCCTTCTTTGTCTTTTCGTGGCTGCTCTCCTCCTTTACGCCGACCTTTGCGCTCTGCGCCGTGGAGGAAAGCATGCTCGCAAGACTCTGCGGAAGACTCTCCTTCCTCTTCGCTCCCGCGGGCATGGGGGATTGGCGCATCACTTATGCCGCCCTCTCCGGCCTCGTCGCCAAGGAAAACGTGGCGGGGGCTATCGCCATGTTCTACGGCGAATTTCCCTTCTCGCCCGAGAGCGCCTTCGCGCTTTCCGTCTTTATGCTCACCTGCTCGCCGTGCGTCTCGGCCATCGCCGCCACGGCGCGGGAGACGGGGCCCCTCCGCGCCACCCTCTATGCCGCCGCGCAGACGCTCTCCGCGCTGCTCCTGTGCTATGTTATCTACTTCCTCCTCGTGGGCATGCCGCATCTGCTTGTGCCCATCCTCGCCCTCGGCCTTGCCGCCTATCTCGTCTGCCATGAAAAAATTCACCGTCACAGAGCCCACCACCTTAAAGGCCTTCACAGACGCCGTCTACGCGCAGGCCTCCCTCGTGCTCCCGTCCCTTCTGCGGGCGCGGGAAGTGCGGGTGAACGGCGTGAAGGTGGGGGAGGACTGCACATTGAGACCGCATGACGAAGTCGCCTACTATCTCACCCCCGCGCAGGAGGCGAAAAAAGTCTTTTCGCCCGTCTTTTCCGATGAAAACGTCACCGTTCTCGATAAGGAGAGCGGGGTGAGCGCGGAGGCAATTTTCTCCGCCCTGAAGGAGGAGCGCGAGACCTATTTCATCCACCGCCTCGACCGCAACACCGAGGGTCTCATGATCTTCGGGCATACCATGTCCGCAAGCGAGGCTCTGCTTTCGGCCTTCCGCGAGAAAAAAGTCGAGAAGATCTACCATGCGCTCGTGTTCGGGGACCCCGCTCCGCATGCCCGGCTCGTCGCCTATCTCGAAAAGGACGCCGCCTCCTCGCGCGTGCGCGTGAATAATTTGGGAAGAGGGGAGAGGATCGTCACGGAATACGACCTCCTCGAACGCCGCGGCGAGCTCTCCCTCCTCAAAGTCACCCTGCACACGGGCAAGACGCACCAGATCCGCGCCCACCTCGCCTTCGCGGGGCTGCCCGTCGCGGGGGACCAGAAATACGGCGACTTCCAAAAAAACCGCGCCCTGCACATGACCCGCCAGCGCCTCCTCTCCAAACAGCTCACCCTCCACGCGGGCGGCGCGCTCGCCTACCTCGACGGAAAATCCTTCGTCTCGCAAAAAAATTTGTAAAATTTCCGAAAAACGCTTGACAGCGTTTTTTGAATGTGTTAATATATGAACAGTTATTCATATCTTGATATTGGAGGTCCCATGAGATCCTGTGATCACGAAGCCGAGCACGAACTCGCTGCGAAGCGTGCGATGGCGAACATGCCCCCCGCGGAAGAGGTCTCGCGCGTCGCGGAGATGTTCAAAGCCGTCTCCGAACCGAGCCGTCTCAAAATCCTGTTCGCCCTGCGCCACGGCGAGATGTGCGTCTTTCACATCGTCGAAGCGGTGGGGGGGACGCAGAGCGCCGTAAGCCACCAACTGCGCCTCTTGAAGGCCGCGGGCATCGTCAAATCCCGCCGCGACGGGCAGACCATCGCCTATTCGCTTGCCGATGAGCACGTCGTCGCCGTGTTGGAGCTGACATGCGCGCACCTGAAATGCAACCTGTGAGGAAGTTATGAAGAAAATCATCCGAATTCGCAATCTCGACTGTGCCGCCTGCGCCGCCGAGCTCTCCGAGGAACTCGAAAGGCTCGCGGGCGTGGAGGAGGCCCATGCCGATTTCATCAACCAGCGCGTCTCGCTCGTCTACCAAGACGCCGAGACCCTCGCGCGCTGTCTCGACGTCATCTCGCACTTCGAAGAGGTGGAGATCGTCGATGGCGCGCCCGGAAAGAAGGAGAGGCACTTTAAGGAGATCGTCTCCATCGCGTGCTCCGCGGCCTTCTTCCTCCCCGCCCTCATCTTGGAGATCTTGGGCGCAAATCGCTGGGTCTCCTTCGCCCTCTATCTCGCCTCCGCCCTCGCCGCGGGGTGGATCGTCCTTCAAAACGTCGCCCTGAGCTTCCCCCGGATGTTCCGCGGGGGATTCCATCCCTCCGTCCTCCTCGATGAAAACTTCCTCATGACGATCGCCGCCGTGGGCGCCTTTGCCATCGGGGAATCGCTCGAGGGCGCGGCCGTCATGCTCCTCTATGAAGTGGGGGAACTTCTGCAATCGATCGCCGTCGGCTCCTCGCGGAACGCCATCACCCGCCTCGTGGCCTTAAAGAGCAGCTCCGCCATCCTGATCAAGGGCGCACAGCAGGAGGAAGTGGATCCCGAAGAACTGCAAACGGGCGACGTCATCCTGCTCCGCCGCGGCGACAAGGTGCCCGTGGACTGCCGCCTTTTGGAGGGGGAGACCGCGCTCGATACCAAGTCGCTCACGGGCGAGAGCGCGCTGCGCGAGGTGAAGGCGGGCGACGAACTTTTGGAGGGGTGCGTCAACGAGGGAAACGCCGTCCGCGCCGAAGTCATCCGCCCCGCCTCGGAGAGCGCCGTCGCGAAGATCTTGGACCTCGTGGAAAACTCCACCGAGCAAAAGGCCAAGCCCGAGAAATTTATCACGCGGTTCGCCCGCGTCTATACGCCCGTCGTCGTGCTCCTCGCCCTCCTCGTCGCCGTCGTCCCGCCCCTCTTCCAGGGATTCAACTTCGCCGCTTGGCTGACGCCCGCCATCGAACTGCTCGTCATCTCCTGCCCGTGTGCGCTCATCATCTCCGTGCCCCTCGCCTACTTTTCGGGCGTCGGCAACCTCGCGCGGGAGGGCGTGCTCACGAAGGGCGCCGTCTACCTCGACGAGCTCGCCAAGGTGAAGGTCGCCGTCTTTGATAAAACGGGCACGCTTACCGAGGGAAAATTCTCCGTGAAGGGCTACTCCGAGGAACGCGCCTTGCTCCTTGCGGCGAGCGCGGAGAAGGGTTCAAGCCACCCCTTGGCGCAGGCGTTTGCAGGCGTAAAGACGCCGTACGTTTCTGAAAATGAACGGGAGATCGCGGGCATGGGTATCGCGTCGGAGGTCGAAGGCAAAGAGATCCTCGTGGGAAGCCTCCGCCTCATGCGGGAAAACGGCGTCGAAGTTCCCGCCGTGGATTCCCTCTCTTCCGTCGTCTACGTCGCGGAAGACGGCCGCTTTGTCGGCTACGTCGAGATCGAGGACGCCGTCCGCCCCGAGGCGAATGCCGCCCTCACCGCGCTCAAAACTTGCGGCGTCGAAAAAATCGCCGTCCTCACGGGGGACAGCGAGGCGCGCGCCGCAGCCGTCCTCAAGGAGCTCCCCATCGACGAGGTGCACGCGGGCCTGCTCCCCGCCCAAAAGCAGGAGTTCGCCACATCGCTCAAGGCGGGCGGACCCCTCCTCTACGCGGGCGACGGCATCAACGATACCCCCGTCATGGCGGCGGCCGACGTCTCCGTGGCGATGGGGGGGCTGGGAAGCGACGCGGCCGTCGAGGCGAGCGACTTCGTCCTCGTGGGCGATAAGCTCTCCGCCCTACCCAAGGCCATCCGGGCGGCCAAAAAGACGGGCCGTATCGTCAAGGAGAACATCGCGTTCTCCATCGCCGTGAAGGCGCTGCTTATGGCTGCCTCGCTTGTAGCGACTTCTACGGGCCTCTTCGCGCTCCCCATCTGGGCGGCCATCTTTGGCGACGTCGGCGTCATGCTCCTCGCCGTCTGCAACGCCCTCCGCATGCGCAGAAAAATCTGACGCGCGCCCTCTGTCCAAACGCTTCATGCAGGGATAGCGCCCCGCCTTCCATTGGAAGGCGGGGCGCTCGAAACTTTAACGGTTTTTCTTACGGTTTGCCTTATCGATCTCTTCGGTCACTTTTTTATGCGCGAGCGTAAGATAATGATCGTTGAGCTGCCAATCGGGGATCTCGTAGTCCTCTTGGACCGTTTCCAACATCGCGATCGCAAGGCGCAAGGCAATGAAGGTCTTTCGCCAACGGAAGAAATAGATCGCGCTTCCGACCGCAAACAAAATGGTGAGTACGGAGAGGATAACGACGGCAATGATCATGGAAAACTCCTTTGTTTTTTACAGCATGACGATGCGGGCGTCTTGCCCATGTATCGCTTGGGATGGGTATTATAACACGCTTCTTATGATCTTGCAAGCATTCGATTCGTATCGAAAGCGTTCTGCAATTTTCACAAAAAAAGGAGCGGACGGACACCGCCCGCTCCCCCAACGCTTCGGCACGTTTCTCCTTTTTTCTTTTATCATAGCATACTAATTTTGAAAAGTCAACAAAATCACCACTCTAACACAGATATTTCGGTGGTGATTTTCGATAAACTATTGGTATGCTGTTGAATGAGTTTATCGCGGAAAAATTGGAGACGATCCGAAAAGAGAAGAAGATGGGGGTCTACACGCTTTGCAACCGCGCGGCCGTTTCCTATGAGACGTACCGCAGTATCCGCAAGAATAAGAACAAAGATATCTATTTGCGCACTCTGCTCATTTTGCTAAGGACGCTGGAGGTCTCGCCGCAGGAGTTCTTTTCCGACCCCGCCTTCACGGGGGACGAACTCGACATCGACTTCAAGTAGGCCGTCTATGCAGACGGGAGGGGCGAAGCCCGCAGAAAAGAATGCGGGCGGGGAACAAAAATCTATTTCGCCGTCCTTGACTTTCGGGGGCGGTGTTGTTATAATAAAGATAGCAAGATACCGATAGGAAGGAGCCCATGAAGCATCTCATCGATTGCGCGATGAAGCGCGAAAAGAGCGATCTTGTCATCAAAAATGCCCGCATCTTCAACGTGTTTACGGGCAAGCTCGAGGAAGGCGACATCGCGGTGGCAGACGGCCGCGTCGTTGGGATCGGGAGGGGCTACGAGGCCGTGCGCGAATACGACGCAGCGGGCCGTATCGCCATTCCCGGGCTCATCGACGCGCATATCCATATCGAGAGCTCCATGCTCTCGCCCGAGGCGTGGGCCCTTCTCGCCGTGCCGCGGGGGACGACGGGCGTCGTTGCCGATCCGCACGAGATCGTCAACGTGTGCGGCGTCGCGGGGGCGGAGTACATCAAGGAGGCCTTCTCCCGCCTCAGCTGCGAGGGGCAGTGTCCGCTCGACGTCTTTTTGCAACTTCCTTCCTGCGTGCCCGCCACGCCGTTCGAGACGAGCGGCGCCGTGTTGGACAGCCGTGAGACGGAGCACGAGATCGGGCGGGACCTCTTCTTCGGGCTCGGAGAGATGATGAATTTCCCCGCCGTGCTCGCGGGGGACGAGGAGGTCTTACGCAAGATCGAGGCCACCCATGTCCGAAACAAGCCCGTAGATGGGCATGCGCCGGGCGTCTCCGGCGACGGGTTCAACGCCTACCGCTGCGCGGGCGTCGTCACCGACCACGAGTCGCTCTCCGCGCAAGAGTGCAGGGAAAAAGTCGCGCGCGGAATGTATATTCAGATCCGTTGCGGGTCCTCCGCCAACAACATTGCCGACGCGAAGGACGCCATCGACGGCTACAACTTCCGCCGCTATCTCCTGTGTACCGACGATAAAAACGCCAAGGACCTCGCCGCCCGCGGCCATCTCGACGACGCGCTCCGCCGCCTCGTCGCCTCCGGTCTTGCCCCCGAATACGCCGTCGCCATGGCCACCCTCAATGTGGCCGAGTGCTATGGACTCTCGGACATGGGTGCCATTGCGCCCCGCTACTACGCCGATATCGCCCTCATCGACGACATGGAAAACTTCCGCGTCTCGGCCGTATTCAAGCGCGGCGTCCTCGTGGCGGAAAACGGCAAGGCGCGCTTCGAGGCGAACAGCCGTTACCTTCCCGCGGCGGTCAAGAGCACGGTGAAGGTGAAGCCCGTCAAGGCGGCGGACTTCAAGATCGTGGCAAAGGGCGGCAGGCTCCGTGCGATGGAGGTCGCGCCGCACGGCCTCTATACGAGTGAGACCTTCCTTCCCGCCCCCGCGGGCGAGCTCGAGGTGAAGGGGACGGAGTATTGCAAGCTCGCCGTCGTCGAACGGCACCGCGCGACGGGCAACATCGGCCTCGGCCTCGTGAAGGGGTACGGCCTCCGCGGCGGCGCGATCGGCATCTCCGTCGCGCACGACAGCCACAATCTCGTCATCCTCGGGGACAGCGACGAGGCGATGGCGCGCGTCGTCGGGCTTCTCGAAGGGGCGGGCGGCGGCATGGCCCTCGTCTCGGAGGCGGAGGAGGACGTGTTCGCCCTCGACATCGCGGGGCTCATGAGCTCGGCCGAGGCCTCCGAAGTCATCGCGCGCACGGGCGAGATCACCGAAAAGGCGCGGAAAATGGGGGTGAAGGAGTGCTACGAGCCCTTCATGACCCTCGCATTCCTCTCCCTTGCCGTCATTCCCAAATTAAAACTTTTGGACACGGGCCTCTTTGATCTCGAAAAGTTCTCGTTTGTCCCCTTGGAGGAAGTATGAAACTTGTGATCGCGACGAGCAATCCCAATAAGATCCGGGAGATCCGCGAAATTTTGCCCGACTTCGAACTGCTCTCCGCGGCCGAAGCGGGATTTTCGGAGGACGTGGAGGAGACGGGCGAGACCTTCCTCGAAAACGCCCTCATAAAGGCGCGGGCCGTGGGGGAGGCTACCCGGCTCCCCGCCCTTGCCGACGACAGCGGCCTTGCCGTGGAGGCCTTGGGGGGCGCGCCGGGCGTGTATAGCGCGCGGTACGCAAAGCTGTTCGCCCCCGCGGGCTGGACGGCGGGCAACAACGCGCTGCTCCTTCAAAACCTGCAGGGCGTGGAAAACCGGCGGGCATGGTTCGTGTGCGCCGTCGCGCTCGTCTATCCCGACGGGCGGGAGCTCACCGCCGAGGGGAGGACTTACGGCCGCATCCTCACGGAGGAGAGGGGGAAAAACGGCTTCGGCTACGACCCGCTCTTCTTCTCCGACGACCTCAAAAAGACGTTCGCGGAGGCGAGCGAGGAGGAGAAAAACGCGGTCTCCCACCGTGGCCGCGCCCTCACCGCGCTCAAAAATCAACTATGAAAACGCTGGTCATCCTCTCGGATACGCACGGGAAGCGCAGCGCGATCGACCGCATCGGCCATCTCTTCGGGGAAAACGACTACGTCATCCACCTCGGGGACGGGGCGGCGGACATGCGGAAAACGCGCGAGCAGTACCCGGATAAGACGATCGTCCTCCGCGGGAACTGCGATATCGGCCTTGGCGAGGACGAGCGCGTGCTCGAAGTGGAGGGCGTGAAGATCCTCTGCTGTCACGGCCATAAATACGGCGTGAAGTCCAGCCTCACGCGGCTGTGGCTCCGCGCGCAGGAGCTCGGCTGCACCGTCGCGCTCTACGGCCATTCCCACGTCGCGGCCATCGACGAGCAAGACGGTGTGCTGTGCGTCAACCCGGGCGCGCTCGGGGCCTATCTCGAGCCGAGCTATTGCTATCTCGTCGTGAGCGGAAAGAAGGCCGTTGCGACGATCGTCTCCCTCCCTCCGCAGGCGTAAAATCCCCCCATCACACGAAAAACGGCCATACCATGTCTGAGGTAAGGCCGTTCTTTTTGTAATGTTACGGGGTTTATGCGTCTGCGTGCTTTGCGGCTCTGTGCCGCCTGTATGCGCTCCGGGCGATCTCAAAGACGTTGATCCCGAGGCCCGCGAGGATGTAGATATAGAAGGTGAGCAATCTCCAGATGAGGATGACCCAGCCGAGCGCGCCGCCCGCGGAGGAGGAGAGCGCCGTGGCGAAGATGAGGGAGGCCGTCGTTTCCGAGGCGCCGCTGTTGCCGGGCGTCGGCACGAGGGAGGCCGAGTAGAAGGAGATCATCGAGAGGCAGAGGATCTGCAAAAAGAGCTCGAAGGTGGGCGTAACTCCCGCAAACGCGATGACGACGAAGAAGGGCGTCGAAAGGCTCAAGACGGTGCTGCACAGGCCGATGACGGCGAGGGGGATGAAGTGCCACCACTTCTTGAGGATGGCGCGGAGCGAAGTGCGGTATTCCCGCATTTCATAGATGTATTTGTGCATCACCCGATACTTGTGCTTCACGATCTTGAGCCGCGCGAGCGTGCTCACGATCCACGCGATCGTCTTTGTCCCGAAGTTGGGGAAGAGGGAGAAGGCGATGATGAGCACGGGCACAAGCAGGTTGAATAGCATCGAGATCCACGCAATGGCGAGCAAGGTGGTGGTCAGGGCGATGTTTCCCGATTCTTTGAGGAAGGTGGGCGCGACCAAGAAGAGCACGACGGCGAGGGCGCAAAAGACGAAGGTCGAGATCGTGTACTTCACGAGGGGCACGGCCGTCGCAACGCCGGCGGGGATGCCGTTTTTCTTGTGCAGATAGTAGATCTGGAAGGGCTGGCCGCCCGTCCCGAGGGGGGTGATGCCGTCGTAATACTTCCCGAGGAACATCACCTTCACCGAGGCGCGGAAGAAGTGTTTTTTCGTCGAAATATAGAGGAGGTAGAAATACTTCGCGCTTTCGAAGAGGATATAGCCCAAAATGACGGCGCACAGCACGAGGAGCCACTTGAGATCCACGCCGCGAATGAGGGCGGGGAAGCTCTTGATGCTCTCTTCCGTGAGGGAATCGGTGATGCTGAACAGCAAAAAGATGGAGACGCCGATGAGTAGCAAGAGGAGCGCCGTTTTCAGCCACCATTTGCGGTTTTTGGAAGCGGTACTTTCGTCGTTGTGCTTCACGATCTGCGCAGAGAGCTTGTCCGCAGAGGAAAGCGTTTCGGCGGGCGTGCCGTCTGCCGCATTCGGTTGTTGTATCTCGCCGGGATCGGGCAGGATGGGCCCCTTCTCCGCGGGATGACCTTCTTCGTTCATGGAAATTTCTCCGTTTCCATTATTTTACTACATCACGGGAAAAAATGCAACAATTTCACGGCAAATTTTCGGGCGGCGCGTCATTTGTCTCTTCCGGCGGGGAAACGGCCTCGGGCGCGGAGGAGGCGGGCTCAGGCGGGGCGGGCGCCTCCGGAGGGGAGGAGCGCGTCTGCTTTTTTTGGAGGAAGAGGCCGTAGCCGTAGCGCAAAAAGGCGGCGAGGAAGATGACGGCGTACCCCGCAAAGCTCAGGGGCGCGGGCAGTTCGTCGAGGAGGAAATAGCCGAGGAGAGCCGCGAAGATGACCTGCGCATAGTCGAATACGGCGATCTCCTTGGCGGGGGCCAAGCGGTAGGCGGCCGTAATGAAGAACTGTCCCGCCGCGGCGGAGACGCCCGAAAGCAGCAGCGCCGTCAGCTGCCATGCGGACATGGGTGTGTAGAACGCGATGAAGAAGGGCAGGGAGACGAGCGTGGAGAAGGCCGAGAAGAAGAATACGGTGATGGCGCCGCGCTCCCCCTTGAGGCCGAGGACGCGCACGCAGGTGTAGGCAAATCCCGCACACGCGCCGCCCGCAAATCCCGCGAGCGCCGGGAGGACTTCCATGGAAAAACTCGGCCGTATCACGAGCATGGCCCCCGCAAACGCCATGAGAACGAAGAAAATTTCGGGGAGCTTGGGCCGCTCTTTGAGCAGAAGCACCGAGAAGAGGATGGCGAAGAAGGGGGAGAGCTTGTTGAGCATGGAGGCGTCGGAAATGCTCCCGATGTGGTCGATGGCGTAAAAATTGAGGACGACGCCCAAAAATCCGATGGCGGCGCGCAAAAATAGCCAAAAGAGCGTCTCCTTCCCCTTGATCCGCAGCTTTTGCTTTTCACAGAGGAGGGGGATGAGCACGAGAAAGGTGGCGATGAGGTTTCGGAAGAACACCTTCTGCATCACGGGCAACGCTCCCGCCGCACTCACGAAGTAGTTCATGAGGGCGAAGGAGGCCGCCGCGCCGAGGATGAGAAGGACCCCGAGCGAGCGTTTGATTTTCATAGGGATCTACCTTATTATATGCGGGATCGCGCAAAAGGTCAAATCATTTTCCCGCGGTTTCCGCCGTTTCCCCGCCGATTTTTCCCCGCTTACGCCCTTTTTTCGGCATTTTCCCGCGCCCGCCCGCCTTCAAAAAAAATTTTCTGAAAAGACCCTTCAAACGCTTGACAAACGCATACGGGGGGGGGGTATAATATCCGTGTGATGTTGCGTTCCGCCCGTGCGGAGCGTAAAAATTTAAGGAGGCACTATGAAAAAAGTAGTCAAACTGTTGGCGACGTTGGCGCTTGCCTCGGCCATGTGCATCCCGCTTGCCGCGTGCGGCGGGCAGACCGAGCTTCCCGATCAACACGTACTGTATGAGAAGTACGTCGCCTACGCGGAAGAGCTGGGAGAGGAGCCGCTCACCTATGAGGAGTGGTTGGCGTCCGTCAAGGGCGAGCAGGGCGAACAGGGCCCCAAAGGCGAACAGGGCGAACAGGGCCCGCAGGGCGAGAAGGGCGATCCCGGCACGACGTGGAAGGTCGGTGAGGGCGCTCCCGAAGAGCTCGAGGGCAATCTCGGAGATTTCTATCTCGATACGGCCACCTACACGCTGTATTTGATGGAAGAGGAAGGCTGGACGTCGCTCGGCACCCTCAAGGGCCCGCAGGGCGAACAGGGTGAGCAAGGCGAGCAGGGCGAACCCGGCCAGCAAGGTCAGCAAGGCGAAAAGGGCGAGACCGGCGAGCAAGGCCAGCAGGGCGAGCAGGGCGAACCCGGCCAGCAAGGGGAAAAGGGCGAAGCCGGTAAGAACGGCGCAACGTGGACTTACGGCAACGGCAAGCCCAACGATGCGGAAGGCAACCCCGGCGATCTCTATCTCGACGCCGAGAGCTACGATCTCTACGTCAAGAAGGACGCCGCTTGGGAAAAGATCGGCAACATCAAGGGCGCCCAAGGCGAAAAGGGCGAGACCGGCGAGCAAGGCCAGCAGGGCGAGCAGGGCGAGCAGGGTGAACCCGGCCAGCAAGGCGAAAAGGGTGAGACCGGCGCCCAAGGCCCGCAGGGTGAAAAGGGTGAGACCGGCGCCCAAGGCCCGCAGGGTGAAAAGGGTGAGACCGGCGCCCAAGGCCCGCAGGGTGAAAA
>CANQBG010000010.1 GCA_947588985.1 uncultured Clostridia bacterium | reverse complement strand
GACGGACGGCTGTGGGCGGTCAACCCCGAAAACGGCTTCTTCGGCGTCGCCCCCGGCACCAACCAGAAGAGCAATCCCAATGCTCTCGCGGCCACCAAGAAGGGGACCATCTTCACCAACGTCGCCATCGATCCCTCCGACAACACGGTGTGGTGGGAAGGGCTCACAAAACCCGCGCCCGCTCACCTCATCGACTGGCTCGGCAACGACTGGACGCCCGAGAGCGGCGTGAAGGCGGCCCATCCCAATTCGCGCTTCACGGCTCCCGCCGTCAACTGCCCCTGCCTCTCGCCCGCCTTCAACTCCAAGGAAGGCGTCCCGCTCGACGCCATCATCTTCGGCGGCAGAAGAGCTTCGACGACGCCTCTCGTCTACCAGTCCCGCGATTGGGACCACGGCGTGTTCGTGGGCTCCATCATGAGTTCGGAGACAACGGCGGCCGCGACGGGTGCGGTCGGCGTACTCCGCCACGACCCCATGGCGATGAAGCCCTTCTGCGGCTACCACATGGCCGATTACTTCCAGCATTGGATCGACATGGGCAAGAAGATCGCGCATCCGCCCAAGATCTTCAACGTCAACTGGTTCCGGCAGGGTCCCGACGGCGAGTTCCTGTGGCCCGGCTTCGGGGACAACATGCGCGTCCTCGAATGGATCTTGAAGCGCTGCGACGGCAAAGTGGGAGCAAGGGAGACGGCCATCGGCTATGTCCCGTATGCGAAGGACATCGACCTCGAGGGACTCGACTACTCCGTGGAGACGCTCGAGAGCATCCTCTATGTGGATAAGAAGCGCTGGAGCGCCGAGGCCGACGAGATCGCCGGCTACTACGAGCAGTTCGGAGACCGCCTGCCCAAGGAACTCCGTGAGAGCCTTCAGACCCTCAAGAAGAACTGCGAGAACTGAGAAAACGACCAATCCCTCGCGCCCGCGCGCGAGGGATTTTTTTATCTCCCCCGATCAAAATACAATGCGCGCACGCAAATGCGTACGCGCAAAGGGTAAACCGGTTCATGACGACTTTTTGGGGGAAAGACAAACATATGGATCCGATTTACCGCCTACGGATATGGAGGTCCGTAAGCATACTTCTATTATAATCGCACAATGTACGATTGTCAAGCAAAAAATCGTATAATGTGCGATATTTTTTTTGGAAATTTTTCGGGGGGAAAATTTATGGAACTTACGGAGATCCAGAGGCGGCTGCGGGAGGTCATCCAGCGCAGCGGCATCCAGCAGAAGGAGATCGCAAAGGCCGTGGGCGTTTCGGCGCAGACCGTCTCCAAGTATATGAAGAAGGACGTCTTTCCCGCGCTCGATACCTTTGCCAAGCTCTGCGCCTTTTTAGACGTGCGCGCGGACTACGTGCTCGGCATCTCGGAATACTGACCTCGCGGCGCGAAAAACAAGGCGCGCAAGGGAGCCTTCCGGGGCGAAAAACCAACCTTTCCAAAAGAAAACCGGCCTCCCGCGGGGGACCGGTTTTTGCGTTTTGTGAACCTCTTCCTCGGACATGGGTGCCTCGGATCTTGTCTCACGGCGATATTTTTGAGATATTACATTGCAAAGGAGACGATCTCGCGGCCCTGCGAACGGGCATACTTCACGGTGAAGGCCGTCCCGCCCGTGTCGCGCGTGCAGTAGGCGAACAGCGTGTCGCATTTATCCACCATATAGCGGTTGCGCTTCAAGGTGCAGCCGCTATAATAGGTCTGCGAGATGACCGTCGTCTCGTCGCAAAGGGGGAGCAGCTCGCCATAGAGTTTTTTCTCGCGCGGGGGGAAGTTCCGCTCCTGCCCGAGATAGGGAATGCAAGCCTCGATGCGGACATGGTACCGCCGTTTGAGGTCTATGAGACATTGGAGCGCGGCGAGATCGAACCCCCGCGCCATGCCGCAGCAGAAGTGAAAGTTGCCGCCCCGGATGAGTTCTTCGAGCGCGTCATAGAGCTTGTTGCAGTCGAAATCCGCGGGTAGGTCCCGGTGCCCCGACAGCGCGACATGGCCCGTCATACGATGGGATCTCTCCTCTCCGCGCCTCTTCCGCGGGGATACCGCGCCGGCGTCGGCATATGCTTTTCCGTCAAAACGAGGGTACGCCGCCCGTAACCCGCAGGCAGCGCATAAGAAATTTCCGCGGGCTCCGCCCCGCCGAGCGCTGTGAGCGCCCGCTTCCCCTCCGCAAGCTCGCTCTCCGCCCCTTTGTAGGCGACAAACCTCCCGCCCACCCGCACGAGCGGCATGCAGTACTCCGCGAGCGTATTCAGCCTCGCCACGGCGCGGGCCGTCACGGCGGAAAAGCGTTCGCGGAAGGCGGCGTCTCGCCCCGCGTCCTCGGCGCGCATGCACACGACTTCGGCCGAGAGCCCGAGCTCGCGTACCGCCGTTTTCAGAAATTCACACTTCTTCCCCGTGCTCTCGAAGAGGGTGAAGCCGAGGTCCTCCCGCACGAGCAGGAGGGGGATAGAGGGGAAGCCCGCCCCCGATCCGACCTCCGCGACGTTCCCCCCGTGCGGAAAACAGGCCTCCCCCGCGAGGCTGTCGAGAAAATGTTTATAAAAAATTTCCTCGGGCGCGGTGATGGAGGTGAGGTTGAAGCGGGCGTTGTAGAAGAGGAGCAGTTCGCGGAAGGCGGAAAACTTCTCCTCGTGTTGATTGTAGAGGGCCCGGATGCGTTCGAAATCCGGCATTTGCGCGATCATGCTTCCATTATAGCACACCCGCGCGAAAAAAGCAAGGTATCCGCACCCCCTCCCGCCAATTTCCCCCCTCGCCGCACAGAGCGGCGGGAGGCGGCGATCACAGCACAAGTATTCTTGTAAGTCAAGCATTTTACAAGTATAGTTGTAAAATTTTTGATATGGAACAGAAATTTTCGGAAAACTTAAAGGCGATGCGGAAGGAGCGGGGCGTCTCGCAGAGCCGTCTCGCGGCGGCCGTCGGCGTGACGCAGCAATGCGTGAGCGAATGGGAACGGGGCGCCATCGAACCCACGCTCTCCGCGCTCTGGCGGCTTGCCGATTTCTTCGGCACGTCCATCGATATTTTGTGCGGCAGAGCCGATTGGTGATACCCATGCCCGAGGGAGAGGCTTCAAAAATCCATATTTCCCGCCGTGGCGGCCGCACGAAACTTCGAAAAAAACGCGCTCCTTTTCGCCCGTGCAAGGGAGCCATTATCGGGGCCTTGGTGTTATCCATACCTTTCCGCGGAGGCGTGCAAAATGTTTCCACAATGTGAAGAACTTTGTGGATAGCCTCACCCGCGGCGGGGAAAAACCGTCGCTTTTTCCCGTTCCCGCGAAAACCCATCCTCTTCCGCCCGTCCGCTTTCCACAACCGTCCACAGCGGCGCTCCTTTCATCCACAGCGTTTCCACATACAAAATTCCACTCGGTTTTTTCAAAACGGCGGGAAATCGCTTGAACTTTTCCGCATTTTCCGCTATAATAGAACAAAGCGGAAAGGCGCGGACGCGTTTTCCACACTTTCCACAGACCTATTACTACTATTAAATAATATTTCTTATAGAACCATCAGTCATAAGGAGGTCCCCCATGAAATTTGTCTGCGACGGTCTTACCCTCTCCGAGGCGGTCATGAAGGTGAGCAAGGCATGCGCGATCCGCACGACGGCGCCCATCCTCGAATGTATCAAACTGACGGCCGAGCTCGACGGCGTCTCCCTCTTTGCCACGGACGGCGAACTCTCCATCCGTAAATCGGTGAAGGCGGACGTTTTAGAGGAGGGGGAAATTTGCGTCCCCGGCAAGCTCTTTGCCGATTTCTCCTCCAAGCTCTCGGGCGAGGAGATCTCCTTTGCGACGGGCGAACGCGGCGTGGAGCTCAAATACCGCGATTCCGTCTCCTATATGCAGGCGCTTACCGCCGAGGATTTCCCCAAGATCGACCTCTCCATCGGGGAAAACTCCTTCGTCATGCAGCAGAGCGACTTGAAGCGCGTCATCAATGAGACGGCCTTTTGCTGCGCGCAGGACGATTCCCGCCCCGTCCTCAAGGGTTGCCTTCTCGAAGTGGGCGAGGAACTGCAGGTGACGGCCCTCGACGGCTACCGCCTTGCCCTCTCCTCGGCGCCCATCCTCTCCAAGAGCAAGGAGTATTCCATCATCTGCCCCGCGCGCACGCTCACCGAGATCGCGCGGATGCTCGGGGACGAGGGGGAGATCACCGTCTACACGCAAAACGGCATGCTCCTCGTGGAGAGCGGCGGGCTCACCGTGCTCTCCCGGCTCTATAAGGGCGACTTCATCAAGAAGGAAAACGTCATCCCCGTGCGGTTTACGACGGATATCCTCCTCAACCGCAGCGAGCTCACGGCGAGCGCGGAGCGGGCCAATATCTTGAACCGCGGCGATAAAAACAACCTCATCACCCTCGACATCACGGCCGACGGGGTGAAGATGCTCTCCACCTCCGAATACGGCAACGTCTCCGAGGTGCTCGCGGGCAACGTGGTGGGGCAGGACCTCTCCATCTCGATGAACGCGAAGTTCTTGCTCGACGCTTTGAAGGCGCTCGACGAGGAGGAAGTGATGATCTCCTTCAACGGCGCCATCTCCCCCTTCATTTTGCAGAACAAAGAGGGCAAGCGCAATCTCTATTTGATCCTTCCCGTGAGAAACATCTCGTAAATCGCTTGACGAATCGCGGAAAATCCCGTATAATCGAAAAAGCAGTCCCCGCGGAGGGCAAAATGCCCCAAAAAACTTCCCGGAGAGAATTGCAAACGAAATAAACCCAATAAGGAGTAAATATTATGAAAAGAACGTATCAGCCCAAGAAGAGACAGAGAAGCAAGGTACACGGCTTCCGCAAGAGAATGGCCTCCGCGGGCGGCAGAAAAGTGCTCAAAAACAGAAGGAACAAGGGAAGAAAGCACCTTTCCGCGTAAGCGACAATGAAGTACGCGCGGCTCAAAAAGGCCAAGAGCATCACGGCCGTGTTGCGCACGGGAAAGAAGCTGCGCGCCGAGACGCTCACGCTCGTCTATCTCCCCGCCGGGCGCGTCGAGATGGCGGTGTGCGTCGGGAAGAAGTACGGAAAGAGCGTTCGGAGAAATCGAATCAAGCGACTCCTTCGGGAGGCTTTTCGCGCGGCCGGAGACGTGGTTCCCTGCCGCATTCTCCTCATTCCGCGCGTCGCGGAGGAGTACGCGTATGACGCTTTTCGGCGGGACATCCGCAAATTGCTCAAAAGAGAGGGGCTCCTTGCGGATCGGAATGAAGGAGCTGGCGAGGCAAAACCTCCGCTATCTCCGCCGAAACCTCTTTAAGCCGTACCTCAGGGGCGCGTGTATCGTGCTCATCTGTTTTTATCAGAAATATCTCTCCCATCACACCTGCCTCTACCGGCCGACCTGTTCGGAATACACCAAGCGCTGTATCAATAACTACGGCGTGCTCTTGGGGATCGTGCTCGGCGCATGGCGCATTTTGCGGTGCAATCCCCTCTCCAAGGGCGGCGTGGATCCCGCTCCCGAGGTTTTCTGGAAGAAGCGGTGGCTCATCTAACAAGGATCATGCAGACACTCTTAACGGATATCGGTTTTTCCCTGCTCGAGCAGGGCTATAAGATCGGGCTCGATTGGCTCGGTCAGTTTGCGCGCGTCATCATCGAAGGCGTGGGGATCGTCGGCCTCGGCATCGTCGTCTTTACCCTCGTATTGAAGGCCATCACCCTTCCCTTCGATATCTATCAGCGCGTGAAGATGCGCAAACAGACCCTCGTCATGCGCGACATGAAGGAGGATCTCGAAAAACTGCAACAGCAATACGCCAACGACAAGGACATGTACAACACCAAGATGATGGAGCTGTACAAGAAAAACGGGTATAGCATGTTCGGGGCGTGCCTTCCGATGATCCTCTCGCTCGTCATCCTCATCGTCGCCTTCCAGGGGTTCCGCGTCTACTCGCAGTATGCCAACCTCGATATCTTCGTCAACATGGCGGGTTGCTACAATGCCGCCGTGCTCGAAAACGGCGTCGTGGGGCCCAATTATCAGGACGTCCTCGAAAAGACGGTAAATTCCCCCGACTACGTCTCCGCGACGGGCAAGCCCGCGGATTACCTCTTCGCCAAGCCCTACCACTTTGCGCAGGAGGGGCTCGAAGATCCAGAAGGCGAGAACTATACCATCGAGGAAAAGGAACGGACTTGGACGGAGGACGGCGTCGTCTATCGCCTGTATTACCGCGAAGTGGAGCAGACGAAGCTCGACGAGAAGGGAAACGTCGTGACGGACGGAGAGGGCGAGCCCGTCATGGAGACCGTCCGCATGCCCTATCTCGAGGTCAAGGCCGAAAACGAGGCGTATTACCTCTATTACTACTATAGTCTGGATTACTACAACGCGAGCGCAAAGACGTTTTCCAACCGCGTGGTGCGGGAGGAATACCGCGTGGACGTGGAGCGCTTCCGTGCGGCCGCCAAAGACTTCGAGAAGGACGCCTTCTTGAAGGAGGGCGAAGAGTCCGTCTCGGAGGACGTCGCCATCTCCCGCTATCTCGCAAAGCGGGGCTCCCACAGCGCCAGAACGTGGTACAACGCGAACCAGCCGAGCTTCCTGTGGGTGCGCAACGTGTGGTTCCCCGACGTCTCCTATAGCCACCCCATCCCCGAATACTCCACCTTCTCCGGGCAGTTCCGCTCTGAAAAGGTGACGTTGCAGAGCGGGGAGAAGAAGAGCGTCACGGCCGTGCTCGACGAAAACTCGTATGCCGACCTCACCTATGAATTCGAGGACGAGATGAACGCGCCCAACGGCTACTTCATCCTCATCGTGCTCTCCATCGGCCTCATGGTGCTCTCGCAGTTCATCACCATGCGCAGCCAAAAGGAGACCAACCAATATCAGACGGTAGACGGGCAGGGCGCCCGGACGCAGAAAGTCATGCTCGTGATGATGCCGCTCATCTATGCGATCTTCGCCTTCATGTACAGCGCGGCCTTCACAATTTATATGACGATGTCGAGCCTCATCGCGCTCCTCATCACCCTTGTATCCAACTTTGTCCTCGGCAGAGTGTTCCGAAAGAAGGAGGAGGCGCGCATCCGCGAGACCTACGGCCGCACCCTCTCGTGGATGAAGGAGGACGGCAAAAAGGGTCCCAAAAACGAAAAAGGCGGGAAGCCCGCCAAGAATGATAAGGATCGGCGGAAAAAATAACGCCAAGGAGCAAGGTATGATTTTTCAAGGTAAAACGGTAGACGAGGCCGTGGAAGCCGGCCTCAAAGAACTCGGGATCGCGCGCGAGAACGCGGAGATCAAGGTGTTGGAACACGGCAAGAAGGGCATTTTAGGGATCGGCGCAGTCCCCGCAAAAGTGGAGATCTCTGTTTTGGAAAAAACGCCCGCGGCCGAGCCGGAAGTCGCCTCGCAGACGAAAACCGAGGCACCCATGTCCGAAACAAAGGCGCAGGAAACCGCTTCGGGAAGCACCGACGGGCAGCGCGCCGTACTGTTCCTCGAGGGGCTCTTCCCCCTCATCGGCTCGCAGGCAAAGCCCGTGCTTCAAGACGAGGGCGAGAAGATCGTCATCAACCTCGAGGGCGCGGAAAAGAGCGTCATCGGGCGGCGCGGCGAAGTCATCGACGCGATCCAGACCATCGCGGGCGCCATCGCCAATACGGGCAGAAAGGAGTATAAGCGCGTCGTCGTGGACTGCGAGAACTATCGCGAGCAGCGCGAGGAGACGCTGAAGCGGGTGGCCGAGAAGATGGCGGAGAAAGCCGTCCGCCTCGGCAAGCGCGTGCGGCTGGAGCCCATGAACCCCTACGAGCGGCGCATCATCCACTCCGCCCTCGTCGATCATCCCGACGTCACCACCAAGAGCGAGGGGAAGGAGCCGGCGCGCTACGTCGTCATCACCCCCAAGAATCCGCGCACGGACAAGCGCGGAGGCCGCAACGACCGCAACGACCGCCGCGGCGGACGCGGAAGGGATACGCGTGACGGCGAATTCAAGGGCAAGGGCCGCGGAGACCGCGACCGCGGCGGCAGAAACGGCAAATACGGCGAGAGAAAGCCCTATCCCAAGCGCGATCTCCCCGCCGACGCCACGCCCGAGACGAGCGGCACGAGCTTCTCGCGCGGCTCCACGCCCGGCTACAAGAAGGGCGGATTCTCCGGATTTTTCGGCACCTATCTCGGCAAGGCCGAGGACGAGGCGCAGACGCCCGTGACGCAATCCGAGGCATCCATGTCCGAAACGGAGCCCGTGGAAACGAGCGGCACCGCCTTCAAACCCGAAGAATAAAGAAAAGAGTAAAATCGGCATAAAAAACAGGGAGACGCACTGCGCCTCCCTGTTTTTTCGTGAAAAAGGATCCCGTTAATATTGCTTCTCCAAGAGTTCCAAGCCGTAGGTCCGGATGTCTCCGTCGATCGCGTCCGTGATCCAATCCGCAACGCTTTTTTCGCCGTTCAGCTTTTCAAACACTTGACTTGAAAGAATGGTATGTTGGGTGTTTTTCGTGGTTTTGTCCATGGCATATTCCCATATATAAATCCCCACGCCCTCGATATTTGTTTGCAAGCCTTCGACCATATCTTTCAGGTCTTTTTGGAAGATGTCGCCGTTTTCCCTTGTCTTACTCATTTTCCCTTCACGGATATAGGCCTGATATTGCATCAAAGTATCGTCGCGCACGGAGCAGTCGAAGAGGATCTTTACGCTGTTTCCGCGCTTATTATGCAATGCGGTCAAGCTGTCGAGCACGAGATTGTTGCTCGTAAGTCTTTCCGTAATTTCGGCAGGCGCTTTCCAAAGATTTTGCGCCGTTTCGTGCCAACCGTCATATAACAAAAGGGAGCTGTCCACACAGACGGTGATGTTTTTGGCGGAAGGAAATCTGTCGATCACGTCGTCGGCAAGCAAGCTCGTCGCAAAGCCGCCGGCGGAGAAGCCTGTAACAAGCAAGGTGTCGGGGCTGCCGATGTATTGTTTTGTCTTTTCGAGAAAGGCAGAATAGTTGGTATAGCCCTGATGATAAACGACTTTTTCCTTGCCGCCTTCCGTATAGCGATATTCGCCCGTGCCGCAATGGAAATCACCGCTTGCATAGGGGATCACAAGAAACGACCAATCCTTGAACGGATTCGACGCATCGCTGCTGCCGATCCCCCAAGTGGATACAAAATCCTGCCCCGTCATGTCCTCGGCAAAAAATTTATTGCCGCCCCGGCTCGTTTCTTCGGTAATACTGACGCCGCCGCCGAAGAAATAAACCACGAGTTTATTTTCGGATCCTTTTCTCAAGATCCCGTGCCATTCCTTCCCGTTGGAGGATCGTGCGGTTTCGGGCGTTACCCGATACCACTTGCCGATTTCCGGTTCGCCTTTCAATTCGGGATGGCTCATCAAAAAAGTTTTCGATAGAAAGGCGTATATCCCGATCGCGGCGAAAACCACTACTGCCAAAACAACAAGCAATACGATCAAAGCGGTATGCTTTTTCTTTGTCTTTGTTTCACGCATAATCGGCTCCTTCTTTTATCTCCTCATGACTTTTGTACAGTTGACAAGCGATAATTCGTATGATATAATACTCTTTATGGAACTATCGTACCAATAGTGTACCACTTTCCGCTGTCTGCGCAAAGCGTTTGCATGGCTCGAAATGGGCAACGGTACTTTGCGAAAAAAGTTATCCGTTGCGGTACGAAATCCAAAAAGCAATGCGAAGCGGTACGAAATCGACAAAAAGTACCATATAGGAGAACATTATGGGCGGAAACGCGAAAACGACGGAATTCTTGAAAGAGTGTCTTGCCGACGCGCTTATCAAGCTATTAAAGAAAAAGCCGTTAGAAAAAATATCCGTGCCCGAGATCGCGGAAACGGCGCAGGTCGGGAGAACGACCTATTTTCGGAACTTTTCAAGCAAGCAGGAGGCGATCACATTTAAGTTTGTCAGGCTATGGGAACGCTGGGCGGAGGAGCACGACGTTGCGGAACGCAAGAATTTTATGCCCGAAAACGGTTTGACCTTTTTCGAATACAATGATAGCGTCAAGGACCTCCTTGCGCTTTGTTATGAACGCGGCTTGCAGACGGCGATCTACGATTCCTTCTATGAAATCATGGTGCCGCAGGATGGCGAGAATGCGCTCGAATGCTACAAAGGCAGGTTCTACTCCTATGGGCTGTTTGGGCTGCTCGACGAATGGGTCAGGCGCGGCTTCCGCGAAACGCCGCAAGAAATGCAAGAGTACGTCAATAAAATTTGCGACAAATGAAGGAAGGTTCGGCTGAAAGGAAGCGCGGCTTCGCGGCGGTCGTCCAAAAGAAAAATTTCCCAAAAATCTTGTGATAAAATGGACAGAACGGTCCGATTGTGGTATAATAAGGATGATTTCCCCTTTTCGGGGATCAAAGGAGCAAAGTCAAAGTATGGGTAACTTCCTCGACGCCGCTCCCTCCTTCGGGCGCAGCGCGCTCACCCTCAACCTTCTCACCATCATCGTCATGTTTGCGGTGGTTTTGGGATTGGGGTTTGCCGCGCTCAACTTCTACCTCACCAAGAAGCTCAAGGAAGGGAACGAACGCATGCAGCACATCGCGGCCAAGATCCGCGAGGGCGCAAACGCATTCATCTTCTATGAATACAAGATCGTCGCGATCATCGGCCTCGTCGTGGCCGTGGTGCTCGCCATCCTCATCGCGTGGGAGGCGGGCGTCGCCTTTGTGATCGGCGCCGTCATGTCCGCCACGGCGGGATTCATCGGCATGAAGATCGCAACGTATGCCAACGTCCGCGTCACCAACGCGGCCAACGAGACGAGAGACATCGGCAAGACCTTGAAGGTCGCCTTCCGCGGCGGCTCCGTGATGGGCCTGTGTGTGGCGGGCTTCGCCCTCCTCGGCGCCATCCTCGTCTACTGCCTCTTCGGCTGGGCGGGCGGCATGCTTACCCTCACCGAAGCGGGTGAGATCGTGCACCACGTCAACCCCGTCACGGGGCAGAGCTACAACCTTTCCATCATCCTCTCTGGCTACGCCTTGGGCTGCTCCATCATCGCCCTCTTCAACCGCGTGGGCGGCGGCATCTACACCAAGGCCGCGGACATGGGTGCCGACCTCGTCGGCAAGACCGAGGCACACATCCCCGAGGACGACCCCCGCAACCCCGCCACCATCGCGGATAACGTGGGCGACAACGTGGGCGACGTCGCCGGTCTCGGCGCGGACCTTCTGGAGAGCTACGTCGGGTCCATCATGGCCACGGTCATTCTCGCCCTCGAGCTCTTCAACAACACCGCGCTCGCGAGCCTGAACATCGGCGTCTCGCTGTTGCAGAAGATGATCCTCTTCCCGCTCATCTTTGCGGGGATCGGGCTCATCGGCTGCGTCATCGGCATCGCCTATCCCCTCGTAAAGCCCAAGCTCTCGGATAATCCGCACATGGAGCTCAACCTCGCCACATGGATCTCGGCGGGCGTCACCGTCATCGGCGGTGTCGTGCTCTCCGTGCTCCTCTTTAAGGACGAGAGCGCCGAGGCCTTGAAGTTCGCCAAGCTCAACTTGGGCCCCATCTCGCCGTGGGTCGCCGCGACCGTCGGCATCATCGCCGGCATCATCATCGGCATCCTCTCCGAGTACTACACGAGCTACGACTATAAGCCCACCAAGCGCATCTCCGAGGCCAGCAAGGAGGGCGCCGCGCTCACCATCACGCAGGGCATGGCCACGGGCATGATCTCCACCATGCTCCCCGTCGTCGTCCTCGGCGTCGCCATCTTCGCGTGCTACGCCATCGGCGGCATGTACGGCGTCGGCTGCGGCGCCATGGGCATGCTCTCCTTCGTCGCGGCGACGGTCTCCGTCGATACTTACGGCCCCATCTCCGACAACGCGGGCGGCATCGCGGAGATGAGTATGCTCGATGAGGACGTCCGCGCCATCACCGATAAGCTCGATTCCGTCGGCAACACCACGGCCGCCATCGGCAAGGGCTTCGCCATCGGAAGCGCCGCGCTCGCCACCATGAGCATGATGTCGAGCTACCTCTATGCCGCGGCCGATACCTTCCTCCAAGAGGGCCTTCTCACCCTCAACATCATCCGCGGGGACATTATCGTCGGCGCCATCGTCGGGGCCGCCATCCCCTTCCTCTTCTCGGGCATGCTCATCAACGCCGTCGCAAAGGCGGCACGCAAGATGGTGGAGGAAGTCCGCCGTCAGTTCCGTGAGAACCCCAAGATCCTCTCGGGCGAGGAGGACCCCGATTCGACGAAGTGCGTCACCATCTCCTCGCAGGGCGCCTTGAAACAGATGATCGTGCCCTCCGTCATCGCCATCGCCATCCCCGTCGTCTGCGGCTTTGTGTTCGGCCCGGGCTTTGTGGGCGGCATCCTCATCGGCGCAACGCTCTCCGCCATCATGCTCGCCATCTACACGGGCAACGCGGGCGGCGCATGGGACAACGCCAAGAAGTACATCGAATCGGGCGGCGTAGAAGGCGTGAAGAAGGGCGAAGAGGGCTACGACAGCGTGCACGACGCGGCCGTCGTCGGGGACACCGTGGGCGACCCCCTGAAGGATACCGTCGGCCCGTCCCTCGATATCCTCATCAAGATCATGTCCACCATCTCCCTCGTCTGCGTCGTCGTGTTCGAGAACTTCAACCTCTTGCACCTCTGCGGCCTCGAGAGCCTCTTCGGTTGATCTCGGGTCTCTGAACGCTTATGAGCGGGGGCGCGGACGTTCGCCGCGCCCCCCTTTCGGCGGCCCCCGCGACGTCTCGGTCCGGAAGAGGAGCGTCCCCGCGGGCCCGCTTGCAAGGTAACAAAAATATTACCAAGGAGAACCCTATGCCTATTGTCGATTACATCCTCGTCGCGTTCTTTCTCTTCTTCATCGGCTGCATCGCGGGCTGGTGCCTCGAAGTGCTGTTCCGCCGCTTCTTTTCCGCCAAGAAATGGATCAACCCCGGCTTTTTAACGGGCCCGTGGCTCCCGCTCTACGGCTTCGGCGTCGTCGTGCTCTTTTTCCTCTCCATCTTGCCCATCCACACGGGCATGGTATGGCTCGACGCCGTCATCATCATCCTCATCATGGGCATTTCCATGACGGTCATCGAGTACATCGCCGGCCTCATCTTCATCAAAGGAATGGGCATCAAGCTGTGGGATTACTCCAAACAGTGGGGAAATATCCAGGGCATCATCTGCCCCCTATTCTCCTTTTTGTGGCTGCTCGTCGCCGTGTTCTTCTACTTCGTCATCAACGCCCCCGTCATCGAGGCGGTGCGGTGGTTCGTCCACCACATCGAGTTCGCCTTCGTCGTGGGGATCTTCTTCGGCGTCTTTCTCGTGGATTTGTGCAATTCCCTCCACGTCTCCGCCAAGATCCGGAAGTTTGCGAAGGAGCATGAGGTCGTCGTCCACATCGAGAAACTCAAGGAAGCCGTGCGCGGCCGCCTCGAGGAACACAAGGAGAAGGCAAGCTTCGCCTTCCCGCTCGCCTCGTTCTCCCGCTTTAAGGAGGAACTCGATGGCCGCATCGAGCAGTTCGCCGCAAACCGCGACCGGAAGAAGAAGGACAAGGAGAAGTAAAATTTCTCACGCAAAATCCTCTCATGACGTAAAACGACGGGGGCATGTCCGCAAGGCGCGCCTCCGTTTTTACATACGCCCCCGCCGCGAACCCCCTCAGTCACTCCGTGACAGCTCCCCCAATCCACCCCGCAAAAATCCTGACAGCTTTTTGCGGGGACCCCGGGGTGGAGCCAAGATCGGCTCTGCCCTCACCGTGAGGGGAGGGAAGAGAGTTCTGAATAGAAATTTTTGCGGAAAAGCGCAAAACGGTTGCGTTTTTTCGCGCCCGATGGTAAAATATGCAATATGGAACAGTCTGAATATCTTCGCGCGCTCGACGAGCATTTCTGCGCGCACTATTCCGATTATGTCAAGCTCTCCGCCATCGAGGGCTACGTCATGCCCGAGGTGCTCTACGTCGCGAAGGACGGCAACATCGCGCGCCGCGATTCCACCTGCATGCGCCTCTGCTATCAGAGCGAGCGGGAGGTCCTTCTCGCGCGCTTCAAGGAGGGGCTTGCGGACACGGAGTTCACCTTTTCCTTCCGTTTCCCCACCGTCCGGCAGCGGTTTTCCGCGTGGTTCCACCCCAAAAAGCCCACCTTTGCACGGCTTTTGCCCACGGCGCTCGCCCACTGCAACGAGACCGCGGAGAGCGCGGGGAGCAAGCTCACCGTGGAGCCCCGCTTTTGGGACAAGATCGTAAAGGGGAGCCTGTACCCGGAGAAGAACACCATCTTGGCGCTCGCCCTCGTCTGCCGCATGCAGCTCGACGACGTGCAGAGCCTTCTGCGGGTGTGTAATTTCACGCTCGACGCCGCCAACGTGCGCGACGTCGTGGTGGACTATCTCATCGTACAGAAGATCTTCAATCCCGCGATGCGCGACGCGTGCCTTGCGGAATATAAGCTCACCAATCTTCCCATCGTGCGATGACCCGCGCCCCCGCACCCCACATAGGATAGAGGGGAGGAGCTATGTTCAAGAATCTTCGCGCCGACATCGATGCGGCGCTTAAAAACGACCCGGCGGCCCGCAGCAAACTCGAGGTGTGGCTGACGTATCCGGGCGTCCGCGCGCTCATCTGGCACCGCCGCGCCGCCTTCTTCTACCGCCACGGCATGAAGCTCGTCGCCCGCATGCTCTCGGAGCACGCCAAGCGCACGACGGGGGTGGAGATCCATCCCGCGGCCAAGATCGCGCCCGGCGTCTTTATCGACCACGGCGCGGGCGTCGTCATCGGGGAGACGGCGGAGATCGCGGAGGGCGTGGTCATCTATCAGGGCGTCACCCTCGGCGGAACGGGTAAGGAGCGCGGCAAGCGCCACCCCACCGTGGAGAAAAACGTCGTCATCGCGACGGGCGCCAAAGTCCTCGGGGGATTCACCGTGGGCGAGGGCGCGAAGATCGGCGCGGGAGCCGTCGTATTGAAGGAAGTCCCGCCCTATGCGACGGTGGTCGGCGTCCCCGGCCGCGTCGTCAGGATCCGCGGAGAAAGGACGCAAGATCTTCTTCCCGAGAAGGAGGACCCGCTCATAAAGGAGCTTTGCGCCCTCCGCGAGCGCGTGTTCGCATTGGAAGAAACATTGGCGCAGACCAAAAACGAGGCACCCATGTCTGAGGTAAAGCATGAAAATTTATAATTCACTCACACGTAGAAAGGAAGAATTCGTCCCGCTCGAGGCGGGGAAGGTGAAGATGTACGCCTGCGGGATCACCGTCTCGGGCGACGCCCACATCGGGCACGCCTTTCAGGCCATCGTCTATGATGTGTTCCGCAACTTCCTCGAAAAGAAGGGGTATGCGGTCACGTACGCCCGCAATTATACCGACGTAGACGATAAGATCATCGCAAAATCGCACGAGACGGGCATTCCCGCCGACGAATACGCCCGCCGCATGATCGAAAAGACCGACCGCGTGATGCACGAGGCGCACATCGGGGACCCCACGCTTCTCCTCAAGGCCACCGAGCACATCGACGACATCATTTCCTTCATCCAAGACCTCATCCGTGGGGGGCATGCCTACGAAGGGGCGCACGGAGACGTGTATTTCGACGTCGATTCCTTCCCCGCCTACGGCCATCTTTCTGGGCGGGACAAGGAGGACATGCTCGACGGCGTGCGCGTGGAAAACGACGAGAGCAAGAAGAACGCCTACGACTTCGCCCTCTGGAAGGCGGCAAAGCCCGGGGAGATTGCGTGGGATTCGCCGTGGGGCAAGGGCCGCCCGGGCTGGCACATCGAGTGCTCGGCCATGAACCGCGCGGCGTTTGGCGACCGCATCGATATCCACGGCGGCGGCCGCGACCTCATCTTCCCCCATCATGAAAACGAGATCGCGCAGACGGAGGCCCTCACAGGCAAGCCGTTTGCCAACTATTGGGTGCACAACGGCCTCATCAAGATCAACGGGCAGAAGATGTCGAAGTCGCTCGGCAACGTCCTCCTGCTCGAGGACCTTTTGAAGAAGTACTCGGACGAGGCGCTCAAGTTCGCGCTGCTCTCCGCCAACTACCGCGGCGACGTAAACGTGACGGACAACCTCTTCCCCGACGCCGAGGCCCATCTCGTCCGCTTCTACACGCTCATCGAGAAGGCGGAGGCGGCCTTCCCTCAGGAGGAGGGGGGCATGCCCGCGATCGACGAGAAATTCGACGCGGCGATGGAGGACGACTTCAACACCGCGCTCGCCCTTTCCGACCTCTTCGGCTACTTCAAAGACGTCGCCCGGCTGCTCGGGGAAAACGACCCCGCGGCGCGCCGTATGACCAATCAGATCAAGGCGACGTACGGCCTTTTGGGCGTCTTTCGCCGCGACGCGAAGGAGTACCTTTCGGCTTACGCGGCCGAGGAGGAAATCCCCGAAGCCGTCCGCGCCGTTGCGGAGGAACGCCTTGCCGCGCGGCAGAATAAGGATTGGGCTACCTCCGACGCCCTTCGCGAAAAGCTGAAGGGGATGGGGTATGCCGTAAAAGACTCCAAGTCCGGGTATACTCTTAGCAAATTATAAGCGAACCGTGGATAAGCGGCGCATAACTTCGTCGCGCTTGCGTTTCCCTACTTCGCACTTCGTGCTTGTGCCGAGCTTCGTGTACAATAGAAGCCTCGCTCGGGGCGGTCACGTACGTCATAGTACGCTCCCTTCGGGAAGCCGCGCGCTCCTCGTTCTGCTTGCTTCTCCGCGGTTTAACGGTATCATCGTTCGCTTGATAAGCACAAGCCCTACCCCCTTCGGGGGGAGGGTGGCACGGCGTAGCCGTGACGGATGGGGGGCTCCTCTTCGGGGTCCCCGCAAAAAGCCGTCAGGATTTTTATGGGGCGATCGGGCCATACCATGTCCGAAAGAAGGCTTCACAAAATCCAAAAAACTCCAAAAACAAATTCAAAATAAGGATAGAGAAAATGAAAATCACGGCAAAGGAACTCAGAACAAAGTGGCTCGAATTCTATAAAAGCAAGGGGCATGTGGATATCGGCGCCGTCTCGCTCATCGGAGACGGTTCCACGGGCGTCATGTTCAACGTCGCGGGGATGCAGCCTCTCATGCCCTATCTCCTCGGAAAATCCCATCCCGCGGGCAAGCGGCTGTGCAACGTGCAGGGCTGCATGCGCACGGTGGATATCGACAGCGTGGGCGACGCCTCCCACTTCACCTTCTTCGAGATGATGGGGAATTGGTCGCTCGGGGACTACTTCAAGAAGGAAAAGACGGCGTGGACCTTCGAGCTCCTCACCGAGGTTTTCGGCCTCGACAAGGACAAGCTGTGCGTCACCGTCTTTGCGGGCAACGAGAGCGCCCCGCGCGACGAGGAAACGGCAAACCTCCTCATCGGCCTCGGGATAAAGCCCGAGCACGTCTACTTCCTCCCCAAGGAGGACAATTGGTGGGAGCTCGAGGGCACCGTGGGCACCCCCTGCGGGCCCGACAACGAGTGGTTCTATCCCCTCCGCGCGGACAAGGCGGATCCCGTCTTTCCCGACGACTATGTGGAGATCGGCAACGACGTCTACATGCAATATAAAAAGACGGAGACGGGTTACGAGCCCCTCGGGCGGGGCAATGTGGACACGGGCTTCGGCTTCGACCGCATGCTGCTCTTTTTGAACGGGCTCGACGACGCCTATCTCACCGACCTCTTCACGCACGTCTTGAAGCGGCTCGAGGAGCTCTCGGGCAAGCATTATGCCGAGGGCGGGGAAGTGC
The DNA here is from genome assembly GCA_947588985.1 of uncultured Clostridia bacterium. GTDB lineage: Bacteria > Bacillota > Clostridia > Christensenellales > Borkfalkiaceae > Gallimonas. The sequence continues at coordinate 26,815 of CANQBG010000010.1, read as the reverse complement.
AGCGCGCTATGCGCATCATCGCGGACCACACCCGCACCACCGTCATGCTCATCGGGGACCGGCAGGGCGTGCTCCCCTCCAACGTGGGGGCGGGCTACATCCTGCGCCGTATCATGCGGAGGGCCATCCGCTACTGCCGCCAGCTCGGCGTCTCCTCCGAGGCCATGCAGGACGTCGCGAAGATCTATATCCGCGAGGTCTACAACGATTCCTATCCCCTCCTCCTCGAAAAGGAGGACTTCATCCTCGAGGAGATCAAAAAGGAGGCCGAGCGCTTCGAGGCCACCCTCACGACGGGCATGCGCGAGTTTGAAAAATGTCTGCAGGGCATCGCGCGCAAGAACGAATTCATGACCAAGCAGAACCCCGCCTATGTCCCCGAGACGGTCATCGGCGGCAAACAGGCCTTCCGCCTCTTCGATACCTTCGGCTTCCCCCTCGAGCTCACCGAAGAACTCGCGGCCGAACACGGGCTCACCGTGGATACGGCGGGCTTCGAGGCGGCCTTCGAAGAACACCGGGAGAAGAGTCGCGTCCTTCAGAAAGGGGAGGCCAAGGGCGGCCTTGAGAGCCGGTCCGAGATGGCCGTCAAATACCACACCGCCACCCACCTTCTCAACGCCGCCCTCAAAGTCGTCCTCTCGCCCGACTGCAACCAGAAGGGCTCCAACATCAACGACGAGCGCATGCGCTTCGACTTCAACTTCGAGCGCGCCATGACGCCCGAGGAAGTGAAGGCCGTGGAGGACCTCGTCAACGCCAAGATCCGCGAGGACCTTCCCGTCGTGTTCCGCGAGATGAGCCTCGAGGAGGCGCGGGCCGAGCACTTCGTCGGCGTGTTCGATTCCAAGTACGGCGAGACGGTAAAGACCTACTCCATCGGGGACTTCTCCAAGGAGATGTGCGGCGGCCCCCATGTGGAGCACACGGGCGTCTTGGGCCACTTCAGGATCGTGAAGGAGCAGTCCTCCTCCGCCGGCGTCCGCAGGATCAAGGCCGTCCTCGAATAAGGAGAGAGTTATGACAGAGAAAGAAAAGCTCCACGCGGGGCTATTATATAAAGTAGACGACGAACTCCGCGCCGAACTTGCGGCGTGCAAGCAGAAGTGCTTCGAATACAACCACACCCCGCGCGAGGACGCCGAAAAGCGGCAGGCCATCATGCGCTCCATTCTCGGCAAGTGCGGCGAGAACTTCTATGTGGAGAGCAACGTGTGGTTCGACTACGGCTACAACACCGAGGTCGGGGACAACTTCTATGTCAACCACGACTGCATGTTCCTCGACACGGGCAAACTCACCTTCGGAGACAACGTCTTTATCGCGCCCCAGTGCGGCTTCTACACGGCGGGCCACCCCCTCGACGCCAAAACGCGCGACGCCCAGCTCGAGTTCGCCAAGCCCATCCGCGTGGGAAACTCCGTGTGGTTCGGCGGCGGTGTGCGCGTCCTTCCCGGCGTGACCATCGGGGACAACGTCGTCATCGGCGCGGGAAGCGTCGTGGTGCACGATATTCCCTCGAATAGTGTGGCGGTGGGGAACCCCGCCCATGTCATCAAGAAACTGCCTTGATTCGGCGAACCGCGGATAAGCTACGCATAACTTCGTCGCGCTACGTTTTTCTTGGTCGCGTACGTTTTGGTACGCTCCCTGCGAAAAGCCTCGCGCTCCTTGTTCTGCTTGCTTCTCCGCGGTTTAACGGTATCATCGTTCGCTTGGGATAAGCACAAGCCCTACCCCCTTCGGGGGGAGGGTGGCACGGCATAGCCGTGACGGATGGGGGGGGGACTCCTCGTCTCCCCCCGGGGTCCCCGCAAAAAGCCGTCGGGATGTTTGTGGGGGAAATGGAGGGGTTTTCTTCTGAAAAGCCGTGCGGCGGATTTTGTTTGCTATGTCAAAAAATATTTTGACTTTTTCGGAAAAATCTTGATTTCCGCCTTCAAAACAGCTTGACGGAACCCTTTGAAGGCCCTATAATAAAGGGGTAGTCGGCAAAGAGGCAGAAACGCTCGCCCCGGGCGGACCCAAAAACAGGCCGACGAAAAATGTTACTGCCTTTGATACAATACAAGGAGTACCGGATATGAAAACCTACATGGCGAACGCTCAAACGGTTGAGAGAAAGTGGTATGTCGTAGACGCCGCAGGGCAGCCTCTCGGGAGGCTTGCTTCCAAAGTGGCGTCCATTCTTCGCGGCAAAAACAAGCCCTCCTTCACTCCCAATGTCGATACGGGCGATTATGTAATTATTGTAAATTGCGATAAGGTCGTTCTCACGGGCAAGAAGCTCGAGAACAAATTCTACCGTTATCACACCGGCTATATCGGCGGCCTCAAAGAGGTTCCCTATTCCAAGATGATGGCGGAGCATAGCGACCTCGCGGTCTATGAGGCCGTGCGCGGCATGCTTCCCAAGAATTCTCTCGGCAGACAGATGATCAAGAAGCTGAGAGTCTATAAGGGTGCTGAGCACAACCAAGCGGCGCAAAAGCCCGAGACGCTGAAATTATTTTAAGGTGAGGGAATAAGACATGGCAAAAGCAACAATCAAGAAAAAGTTACAGTTCTGGGGAACGGGAAGAAGAAAGAAGGCCATTGCGCGCGTTCGTCTCATTCCCGCCGGAAGCGGTGCTATTGTCATCAATGACCGTCCGCTCGAGGACTATTTCCCGCAGGGCACCACGCAATACGTCGTCAAGCAGCCCCTTGCCGAAGTCCATGCCGAAGGGAAATACGATATCTTCGTCAACGTCATCGGCGGCGGCTACACCGGGCAGGCGGGGGCCATTCGTCTCGGCATTGCGAGAGCGCTTCTCGAAGCCGAGCCCGAGACCCGTCCCGCGCTCAAAAAAGCGGGTTTCCTCACGAGAGATCCCCGCGTCAAGGAGAGGAAGAAGTACGGCCTCAAGAAAGCACGCCGCGCACCTCAGTTCTCCAAGAGATAAAAGCGAAGAGGCACGATCTTGTGCCTCTTGTTTTTTTACGGATAAGGAGCCGTTATGCAGACGCAAACCATCGACCTCTATGCGACCTTCGGCGTAGACCGCGCGGGAAACACGGGCGGCTATCTCGACGTATTCTGCCGCACGCGCAACGCCGAAAACGCGAAAAAGCTCCGCCCCGCCATTCTCGTCGTTGCGGGGGGCGGCTACAACATGATCTCCTTCCGTGAGGGGGAACCCGTGGCGCTCAAATTCGTCGCAGAGGGCTATGCCGCCTTCCTCCTCCGTTACAGCACCCGCACGGCCTATCCCGTCCCCCTCGTGGAGGCGGCGATGGCGATGGCCTACATCCGCAAAAACGCCGACTGCTACGACGTAGACGCCGACCATGTCTGCGCCGCGGGCTTCTCGGCGGGCGGCCATCTCGTGGGACTGCTCGCCACGCACTTCCGCGATCGGGCGATCGCAGACGCGCTCGGAGGGGAGCATGTCCGCCCGGACGCCGTCATCCTCGGCTACCCCGTCGCCACGATGGGGGAATATACCCACGGCGAGACGCGCGACTACATCACGGGGAAAGACCCCGCGCTCGTCCCCTTCCTCTCCGTCGAAAACAGCGTGACGAAGGAGAGCGCCCCCGCCTTTCTCTGGCACACGATGGAGGACCCCGCCGTGCCCGTGGAAAACTCCCTCATGACGGCCATGGCCTACCGCCGCGCGGGCGTTCCCTTCGAGATGCACATCTTCGAAAAGGGTTGGCACGGCCTCTCGACGGGCGAGCTCGAGCTCAACGACAGCGCGGAGGCGGCGGAATCCGTCTCGCAGGTGCGGGCATGGGTAGCGCTCGCCCTCACATGGCTCCGAAAACGGGGCTTCTTTCTGCGCGTTCGCTGAAATTATTTCTTCACGCGCTTTTTCGCCGCCTCATGGCGGGCGAGGAAGCCGCCCACGGCGTCTCCCTGCCCCGCGGGAAGATCCTTCGCAGGAAGCTCCTCTTTGGGAAGTTCCTCTTTGGGGAGATCGTCTGCGGGCTGTCCGTAGGCGGGAGCGGCGAAGGCGGCGTCGGGGGAGCGGGGCGCGCCTTTTGCGACCGTCTCCTGCGGCGCGGTCAGCGCGGAGAGCGCGTCGAGCAGTTCGAAGATGCCGAATTTTTCCATAAAATCTCCTTTTCGGGGCGTGCGGAAGGCTTTCACCCCGGCGTCACACGGTTTTTATAAATTTTTTCCGAGAAAAGTGCAACTCGTGCGGGGTTTTTGATTGCCAAACGCCTCGATTTAGTTTATAATGTAGAATGTATCGTTAGAACCGTAAATTTCCGGAACACGATCGAGGAATGTACAAATATGCGTAAAATGATCAAAAACATTCTTGCAGTAGCGGCGGCGGCCGCGCTTACGGCGGGGACGCTCTCCATGGCCGCATGCGGCAGCTCCTTTAAGGCGCCCACCGGGGTCCCCTCGGGAGACGTCGCCTCCAACGGCGGGTTCGTCGTCTCCGTCGGTGACAATACCAACGGGTATTACTACTTCATCAACGGCGTCGAGGCGTACACGGCGGACAACACCTATGGTTCCCCCGTCAAGGGCGCGCTCATGCGGGTGAAGAAGGCCGACGCGCTCGCCGGCAAAAACGACAGCGCGGAAGTCGTCGTTCCCTCCCTCATGGCGGCGGGCGACTACACGGCCGGTCTCTTCGTCTATGGCGACAGGATCTACTATGCGACGCCGACCAACGTCCGCAACACCTCGGGCGTGGTGGAAAACGGCTACCTCGACTTCAAGAGCGCCAAGCTCGACGGCTCGGATGTGAAGGATATCTTCCGCACCTCCTCCAATACCACGGTCTACCGCTATATGGAGGTGGAGGGCACCGTCTATCTCTTCTATGTAGACGGTTCGAGCAACTTCGTGCTCCACTCCGTCAACACCGAGACGAAGAAGGACACCATGCTCGCCAAGAACGTGAAGGAATACACGCTCGACAGCGCGGATAAATCCAATCCCTACATCTATTACCGTATGGGCGTCACCGAAAACGCCGATAGCGACGGCGCGCAGACCATGCTCTATGAGCAGATCTACAGGGTCCGCGTAGACGCCACCGAAGTCCCCGCAGGCTACCCCTACGGCGCAGACGACTATTGGGATACCGATTGGCTCGAAGAGAACAATGCGGGCGTCGTCCCCTATATCAACCTCGGGGAGCTCGTGCTCGACGGCCGCGGCAAAAACGACAAGGTGGGCGATTTCAACCAAAATAAAGACGCAGACGCCGCCAAGTCGCCCATCGGGTTCACCTATGACCTCCGCTCCTATAAGTCCTACGAGGGCGGCAAGGGCGGGCTCTACTTCACCCTCTCCGAGACCAACGGCAAGGGCGGCGACCTCTACTTCCTTCCCGAAGCCGAAGTGGACGCCGCGGGCTGGGATTCCCTCACGGGCAACGAGACGGACGGCGGCAAGCTCGTCAAGCTCGCCAACTCCATCGACGCCGCGAGCAAAGCCACCGATTCCGCCTTCTTCTATCTCAACGGGACGGGCCACCACTATCTCTACGTCTCGAGCTCAAGCATGTATCGCGTGGACGTGAGCGCGAACGGGGAGTTCGAGGCCGGCCACGAGGTGCAGGTAGCCTACGACATCGGCTCCGCCACCATCATCGATATCGACGAAGAGGCGGATTACAGCTACGCCTACTACACGCAGACGGGGTCTGCGGGGCTCACCGTCGAGCGCGCCGTGTTCAGCGGCGAGGACATCGACTACCGCGATCTCCCCTATGTGGAGGGCGGCGTGACGCACGAGAACACGGCCTATCATCCGCAGAAGGTCCTCAACATCTCTCACACGAGCGGGTGGTACAACTATGAGATCCTCGACGGCATGGTATTCTATGTCGATGCGGAGACCTTCGGCGGCACGGCGTATAGCTATGTGAGCGTCGTCGATCTCAAGAAAGACGGCAAGTTGATGAACAACACCGAGCTCAAGGCGTTCAACGAGAGCTACGACGCCGTCGTCAACGCGTCGGATAAGGCCAAGGGGCTCTATGCCAAGCTCGACGATGTGTTTGGCGATTCCGATCTCTCGGGGGCCTTCAAATATTACTTCTACACGGGCAAGAGCGAGCAAGTGAAGGCCAATGTAGACGAAGCCGAACTCACCTATGGGCAGAAGCACTCCTACCTCTACACGCAGGAGGAGCAGGACGCCTTCGCGGCCTATGTCGCGGGCGAGAAGTTCGAGTTGCAGGGCAAGACGGTATTCGGCGCGGACGACTATAAAAACGCCGCGGGCGTCCGCCTCACCTACGACGATTTCCGCACCCGCCTCGGCAAGTGGTCAGAGAGCGATGAGGAGAGCTTCGCGGAGTATTGGAAAACTTCGGGGCTCAAGTATTACACGCCGCCCGCAGTCGAAGAGGAGGGCCTCGCGTGGTGGGCATGGCTGCTCATCGGTATCGCGATCGCCGTCGTCGTCGCGGCAGGCGCATGCGGCGCGTATGTGCTGATCAAGAAGCGCGGCAAGCAGGAAGGACCCAAGCAGGAGAAGCCGAAGGTCATCACGAAGGACGACCGCAACATCGACGTCTATGCCGAGGAACCCACCGAGCCCGAGGCTCCCCAAGAGGCCCAAGAGGCCGCGGAGCCCGAGGCGCCCCAAGAGGAAGCCGCGGAAGAGCCCGCGGAAGAGCTTTCGGAAGAGCTTTCGGAAGAGCCTGCGGAGGAAGTTCCCGCAGAAAATGCGGAGGTGCCCGAAGCTGCAGAAGCTCCCGCCGACGCACCCCAAGAATAACCGGAAAAAGAGCCGCAAAAGGCTCTTTTTTCATGCGGCAAAAAAAATTTCCGCAAAATCCGAAATTTTTTCCGGAAACGCATAAAAAACAGTTTACAAAAAAAATAATTCCTAATATAATTTATTAGCCCGATGGGCGTTACGGAGGAACGTATGGTTCATTACATGAAATGTCCGCGCTGCGAACTCAACTACATCGATGCGGAAAAGCAGGAATATTGCGACGTCTGCCTCAAGGAGATGAAGGGGATCCCGACGGGGCTCGAGGAGATCGAGGAGGCCGAGGACGACCTTCCCACGGAGATCTGCCCCATCTGCGGCGAAAACATGATGCGCCCCGGCGAGAAGATGTGCGACGAGTGCAAGAAGAAGGCGGAGTACGAAGAGGAGGAGCCCGATCCCGAAGAGGACGACGAGTGGCGCGAATACCTCGACGACGATACCGACGATCTCTCCGGCGAGATGGGCGAACTCGGAGAGAAGTTCGGGGAAGAGTTCGAGGACGAGGACGAAGAGGAAGAGCCAGAAGAGGAGTTTGAGGACACCGAAGAGGAGGACCTCGAATACGTCACGGGCGACGAGATCTACACCCTCGCGGGCGACGACGATGACGACGATGACGAAGGCGACAAGGCCGACGACGACGATTTCTAACTTCCAAAACCACCCAAAAAACGGCTTCGGCCGTTTTTTGTATATTGCGAAAGATCCCAAGGGCGGCGGCCGCCCCCCGGTGCAGGCCGCAGGGAATGGGGAATTATTCCAAAATAGTTTAATTTGTAAAAAATATTCCAAAAAGGTATATTCTGAAACTATGTACGGAACAAGAATTCGCGAGCTCCGCACCGAGCGGGGCATGACGCAGGCGGCATTGGCGGAAAAGTTGCGCGTGGCGCAGATCACGGTGAGCAAATATGAGCGGGAGCTTTTGGACATCGGCACGCACACGCTCATCGCGCTCTGCCGCATCTTTGAGGTCTCGGCGGACTATCTGCTCGGGCTCGAGGACGAGACGGGCGCGAGGCAGTTCCGATGACGCTGCAGGGCCGCCTCAAGGGGTTCCTCGCGGCGCTCCGCGCGCGGAAAAAGCAATACGACGACGCCCACAACTTCACCTGCGACGTGTGCGGGAGGGAGGTCTTTGCGGGCGAGCGCGTCTGTACGGCGTGCCGTGGCACGCTCCCGTGGAACGACGGCGTCATCTGCCCCATCTGCGGCAGAAAGGTGCGCGAGGAGGGCGTGTGCATCTCTTGCAAACAGCGCCGCCCCGATGTGGAACGGGCGCGCTCCGTCTTTGAACACGAGGGGGAAGCGGCCCGCCTCGTCGTGCGGTTCAAGCGCGGCGAGAAGTATCTTTTCCGCACCCTCGCGGAGCTCTCCCTCCCCCTCTTCGAACAGGAATTTTCAAACACACAGGCGATCGTCGGGGTACCCATGTCCGAGAAAGCCTTGAAGAAACGCGGTTATAACCAATCCGAGCTGTATGCCGCGCGGCTTGCGGAACTTGCGCAAAAGGAATTCCTCTCCCCCGTCGTAAAGCAGCGGGAGACGGCCCCGCAGAAATTCCTCGGCCGCACGGAGCGGCGGGAAAATCTCGCGGGCTGCTTCCATGTGCGCGAGCGCAAGGCGGTGCGCGGGAAGCGCGTCCTCATCGTGGACGACACCTTCACCACGGGCTCCACGGTCTCCGAGCTCGCCGCCGTATTGAAGAAGGCGGGCGCCGCCGAAGTCTGCGCGCTCACCTTCACGAGCGTCACGGAAAAGAATCCCTACGGCGTCCCGCCCAAACCCTCCCGCGGGCGCAAGAAGGGCGAGAAGGGAAGGGCCCAAAACTAAGGTCAAATTTCAGAGCGACCCTGCATATGTGGCGCGGCCGTGCCATACAATAATCTTGTATCGGCTTGAAATTCGGGCAAAAACGCCGAAAATCGACGCAAAAACCCATGCGTCGCGCCCGAAAATATCTTATCATGCAGGTGTGAGATGAAGTTCATCACGGTAAAAATGAGGCCGCTGTATCTCGCGGGTGCGCTCGCCCTCTTCCTCGGCGCCGGGATGCTTACCGCCAACGCGGCGGGGGCGGAGGAGGTCTATTGGAGCGGAAAGCGCGCGCTTCCCATCTATTCGGTCTCCCGCGACGACAACAAGGTAGCCCTCTCCTTCGACTGCGCGTGGGGGGTGGATTCCACCGATTCCCTCCTTCAGACGCTCGCCGCCGAGAAGGTGCACGTCACCTTCTTCGCCGTGCAGTTCTGGGTGGAGAAATACCCGGAGTACGCCAAGAAGATCGTGGAAGCGGGGCACGAACTCGGCACGCACAGCGCGACGCATTCGTATATGTCCCGCCTCTCGGAGCAGGAGATCCGAAGCGAGCTCGCCTCTTCCTCGGAGGCGATCACCAAGGTGACGGGGAGCCCCGTGGAGCTCTTCCGCCCGCCCTACGGGGACTACGACGACCTCCTCATCGATACCGCCAACGCCGTCGGGCTCTACCCCATCCAGTGGGACGTCGATTCCCTCGACTGGAAGAACCTCTCGGCCTCGGACATCACCGCGCGGATCGTCAAGCGGACGGTGAGCGGGAGCATCATTCTCATGCACAACAACGGCCTGCATACGGCGGAGGCCCTGCCGCTTGTCATCGACGCACTGCGCGCAAACGGGTTTACATTCGTCCCCATCGGGGAACTCATTTACCGCGAGAATTACGAGATCGACGTCACGGGGAAACAGATCCCGAAGGGGTCGGCATAGCGCGAAATACCGCCGAATCAAAAACACGGAGGATCCCATGGATCACAACACGGAAAAGAACAACAAGGTCTACATTATGGGCGAGATCGTCACCGAGGCGACCTTCTCCCACGAAGTCTATGGCGAAGGATTCTATGAGTTCTATGTCAAGGTCATGCGCCTCTCGGGGCAGGCGGACATTCTCCCCGTCACCGTCTCCGAGCGCCTCATCAAGGGGAGCGATCTGAAGGTGGGGAGCATGCTCTCCGCGGTGGGGCAGTTCCGCAGCTACAATAAGCTCGAGGGGGGAAGGAGCCGGCTCATGCTCACCGTCTTTGTGCGCGAACTCGTGGATCCGGAGGGCCGCAATCCCAACGGCATCGTGCTCTCGGGCTACATCTGCAAGCCGCCCGTCTACCGCACCACCCCCTTCAACCGCGAGATAGCCGATCTTCTTCTCGCCGTCAACCGCGCCTACAATAAGTCGGACTACATCCCCTGCATCGCGTGGGGCCGCAACGCCCGCTTCGTCCAGAATCTCAAGGTGGGCGATAGGGTGGCCCTCTCGGGCAGGATCCAGAGCCGCGAATACCAGAAGCGCCTCTCGGAGACGGAGACCGTCACCATGACGGCGTATGAAGTCTCCATCTCCAAACTCGCCGCCTTCGACGAAGGGGAGAATTTCGATGTGGACGAGAGTTTCGATCTCTATGCGCTCCCGCAGGAGGTCCCGCCCGCGCAGTAACGCAGCAAAAATTTCATTTCCCCGCCCGGGGAAGGCATGGAGCAACGGACCGAGGGCCGTTGCTCTTTTGTATTTTTCCCCTTCCCGTCCGCCCCTCCAAGCAGTGCGGCGAGAAGGGTTCAGGGCGAAAACGGGCATACCATGTCCGAGAAGGACCCATCGGAAAGCTGTTGCGGAGCGGAAATTTCGGGGCGCGCGCCAAAGCGCGCGCCCCTCTTTGTCCGGCGAGCCGAAGAAGGGGACCGCGCGTTTTCGCCCGAAAAGCGTGCAAATTCCGCAAAAAATTTCGCAAAATGGGTTGACAACGGCCGTAGAAAGGTGTATTCTATTAGTGTATAAACAAATCTCTGTCATCGCAAGGAGGGATCCTCATGTATCAAACAAGCCGCACCGGCCGGATTTCGAAGAATCACGTTCTGAAACAGCCGAAAGAATGCGTCTATTGTCATGGTAAGTTGCTCTCGGACGAGAATTATTGCTCCGTCTGCGGCGAACCCATCTATAAAGTCTGCCGTACCTGCGGGGAGTATATCTACACGGACGAGAACTTCTGCCCCTATTGCGGTATGGAATCGCTTTCCCGTTACAATGCGGAGGAACGCATGCGCAAGGCGGCCTTCTACGACGCCATGTCTTGCTACGATCCCTATGGCAGAATGAACCCCATGGGCGGCTTCGGCATGGGCGGCTATCCCTTCATGAACGGCGGAAGCATGAGCTATCAGGGGATCTTCTATCCCGCGCTCGGCCAGCCCGTCAACGTGCAGGACGCTCTTGCGGACGGCACGGAGGCCGAGAAGGAAGCGGTCGAGACGGATGAGGAGGCCTACTTCAACAACGCCAAGCGTAAGGTAAAGGCCCGCAACGGCGCCCGTATGCGCACGGAATACACCACGCCCGCGCCCAACTACGGCGTAGCGGCGCTCGTGCTCGCCATCATCGGGCTCTTCGTGCCCGTCATCTTCTCGCTGATCGCCATCATCCTCGGCGCCGTCTCCATGAAGGCTTGCCGCAAACTGTCCGTCGCCGCGATCGTCATCAGTGTGATCTCCCTGCTCCTGTGGGCCACCGGCGTCGTTCTGTTCTTCTATTTGCCCGCGTTCAATGCCCTCATTATGGGTTTGTTCTGATCGAGGCATCACAGCGCAAACGGGGCACTCTTCGGAGTGCCCCTCATGATCTCTTTGGGAGGAAATAATATATGGCGAAATGTCGTTTTTGCGGAAAACATCTTCGGAAGGGCTGTACCTATTGCCCCAACTGCGGCGAACCCATCCGGGAAAAGGATCGGCTGACCGCCGCGCAAAAGGCGGAGCGGGAGCGCGCCTCGCAGGAAGTGCAGGGGATGCAGCCGGGCATGATGCCGCAGATGATGCCGGGCATGCCCATGCCGCCCTACGGCCCCGCGCCCTACGGCGTATACCCCGCCTATCCGCAATACGGGCAGCCCGGGTTTGGCTACGGGCAGTATCCCGTCTATGGCCGCCCCGCGATGCCCTATGGGCAGTACCCCGCCTACGGAGGGTACGGCTACCCCTACGGCCCGGCTCCCATGCCGCCCTATCCGCCGCAGCCCCGCATGCCGCAGGGCGACCCCGTGCGCAACGAGGCGCGTCCCGCGCCCCACGGACGGCCGAGACGGTGATATCCCGCTTGAAATGTTGCGAGCAACCGATCGTTGCTCGTTTTCTTTTGCTCCTTTCCCTTTCGCCGTGGCCCATTCCCTTGACAAACGCGCGGAAATGGCGTACAATAGAAAAAAACGTGCGAGGCGGACCATGAAAAAAACTTATGCCGTGCTGGTGATCGATATGCTCGAGGACTTCATTTCGGGGGCGCTCAAATGCGAACGCGCCGCCGGGACGGTCCCCGCAGCCGCGCAATTTCTCGACGACGCAAGGGCGCACGGCGCGCCCGTCATCTTCTGTTGCGACGCGCACCGGAAGGGCGTCGATCATGAACTCGCCCTGTGGGGCGAACATGCCATGGCGGGGAGCGAAGGCGCCAAGGTGACGCCCGCCCTCGGCCCCAAGGAGGGGGACTACACCGTGTTCAAGCGCCGCTACTCCGCCTTCTTCCACACCGAACTCAAGCTGCTTCTCGATGAGCTCGGGGTGACGGACCTCATGATCTTCGGCATTCAGGCGCATATCTGCGTCCAGCATACGGCGGCGGACGCCTATTTCTATGGCTACGGCATTGCGCTCGTCGAGCCCCTCGTGGAGGCGTTCACGGAGGACTTGAAGCGCGGCGCGATGGGGTATATGGCGGACATGTATGGGGCCAAAGCCGTCTCCCTCGAAGAGGCGAAGGCGCTCCTCGGGTGAAGCGGCGCCGTAGCGCAAGCATAAAAATGCAGGGTAGAGAACAGTCTCTACCCTTTTTCGTTTTCTGTTTTTCTTGTGCGGCGGAGCGCCTCATCGCGCTTAAAAGCAGCGGGGGGAGCGGCCCCTGCGGCACTCCTCCACCTTGCCGCAGTTGTAGCACAGCTCGTTTTCGAGGCGGCCGCCCGAGAAGAAGTCGGTGAGGTTCTTCATTGTCGTCTCCGCGATGGCCGCGAGCGCTTCCTCCGTGAGGAAGGCCTGGTGGGAGGTCACGATGACGTTTGGCATGGAGATGAGCCGCGCGAGGGTGTCGTCCTCAACGATGTGCCCCGAGAAGTCGCGGAAGAAGATGTCCGATTCCTCCTCATAGACGTCGAGACAGGCCGCGCCGATGACGCGCCGCTTGATCCCGCCGAGCAGGGCCTCCGCGTCGATGAGCGCCCCGCGCGAGGTGTTCAGAATGACGACGCCCTTCTTGCATTTTTCGATGGCCGCCTCGTCGATGAGGTGGTAGGTCTCCTCCGAGAGGGGGCAGTGGAGGGAGATGACGTCGCTCGCGGCAAAGAGCTCGTCGAGGGAGACGTAGTCGATGCCGCTGCCCTCCGCGGGGTACTTGTCGTAGGCGACGACGCGCATGCCGAAGCCGCGGCAGATGTCGATGAAGATGCGCCCGATCTTGCCCGTCCCCACGACGCCCACCGTCTTTCCGTGGAGGTCGAAGCCCGTGAGCCCCGAGAGGGAGAAGTTGAATTCGCGCGTGCGGTTGTAGGCCTTGTGGATGCGGCGGATGGAGGTGAGCAGCAGCGCCATGGTGTGCTCCGCGACGGCATAGGGGGAATACGCGGGCACCCGCACGACGTGGATCTTCCCGAAACAGGCCTTGAGATCGACGTTGTTATACCCCGCACAGCGGAGCGCGATGACGCGCACGCCCCCCTTATAGAGCTTTTCGATGACGGGCGCGCTGAGGTCGTCGTTGACGAACACGCACACGCCGTCGAAGCCGTTTGCAAGGCCTGCGGTGTCCTCCCCGAGGCGGGTATCGAAGAATTTGAAGGAGATCCCGGCCTCCTTGGCGCGGGCCTCAAACGCGGGGAGATCATAATCCTTGGTGTCAAAAAACGCGATTCTTTTCATTTTCGAAGCCTCCTGTTCGGACATGGTATGCCCGTTTTTGCTCTTTTCGCTCTCGTTCCGAGGGCGTAGCCCGAGTGAATCTTGCGTCGTAGGCGAAGTAAGAATCCCCTTGGCCGATGATGGAATCGGACTTCGTACTTCGGGATCCTTCGAGGATTATCCTTTGCGGACTTCGTATAGCCGTTTCGCCTCAGGATGACCGCTTACCCTCATTCCGAGGGCGTAGCCCGAGTGAATCTTGCCCCCTCAGATCTTCAGAGCCTTGAAAAGTACGCTCGCGAGGAAGGTGCCGGCGCCGACGAGCAGGAACCATTTCAAAAGAGAGTATCCCGCACCTTCGGGGAGAAAATACGTGGCCGCGAACATCGCCCCGACCAAGAGAAGCCCGACGGGCAGACGCAAAAGGCGACGCCATCCCTTGGGCATGGGTGCCTTCAAAAAGCTCGTGAGCGGCAAGAAGAAGGCCGCGCCCGCCGTGAGTGCCGTCATGTGGACGAAGTCCGAAGTGGGCGCAAAGGGGAGCATGAAGAGGCAGACGAGCGCAAATGCCCCGAGGAAGTAGTAGCGGTAGTCGTAGAGGTCCCTGTAGATGAGGTGCCAGAACAGGGCGACGACGAGGCCGAGGACGGCCCCTGTGAGAACGTCGGTGGGGTAATGCACGCCGAAATAGAGGCGGGAGACGCAGACGAGCGCCAAAAAGAGGATCGCGAGCAGCCAGCCCCACGCCCGCCTTTTGCACATCGCGCCCGCAAAGACGCCCGAAGCCGTCGCCTGCGCGTGCCCGCTCGGGAAGGAGAGGTAGTCCCCGAGGTCGCGGGTGGAGAAGAGGGGGGTATCCACGTCGAGCCGCTCCACGACGCCCGCAACAAAGGGCCGGGGGCGGTGGACGGCCTCCTTCAGCATGGCGTTGAAGGCGGCGGAGGAGGCGGCGGTGACGAGCAGCTGCTCTCCTACCCTCCCCCCGATCAGCCAATAGAGGAGCAAAATGATCGCTCCCACCACGATGCCTTCGCCCAACGTGGAGAAGATCCCGAATACCCAAGTCAGCGCGGGAGTGCGGATTCCTTCAAAAAATTGCAAAATGGTCGCCTCCATTCCGCGCAGGGAGGAGCCGATCTCTTCAAAAAATTGTAAGTTCGCTGTTTCCATACCACGATTATACCACATTTCCCAAAAAAATACCTCGGAAAAACTATCATTTTCGCGAAGAATATGTTATAATAATGGCGATATCTTTATCTTGCGGGAAACTGTCCCCTCCGCAGGGCGGGAGGGAGGGCAAGATCGCCGCGATCGGGAGAAGCGCATCATGGCAGAAGCGGAAAATTTCATTCAGGCATTCATCGACGAGGACCTTGCGGCGGGGCGGGTGACTTCCGTTCAGACCCGCTTTCCCCCCGAGCCCAACGGCTACCTCCACATCGGCCATGCCAAGAGCATGTACGTCAACTTCGGCACGGCCTTAAAATACGGCGGCAAGTGCAATCTCTTCTTCGACGACACCAATCCCTCCAAGGAAAAGACGGAATTCGTGGACGCCATCCGCCGCGACATCGAATGGCTCGGCTATCATTGGGAGAGGGAGGTCTACGCCTCCGACTTCTTCGATACCATCTATGCCTATGCGGAAAAGCTCATCGAGATGGGCAAGGCCTTCGTGTGCGACCTCTCGGCCGACGAGATCCGCGAGACGCGCGGCACCCTCACCGAGCCGGGGACGGAGAGCCCTTACCGCGGCCGTACGCCCGAAGAAAATCTCCGCCTCTTTCGCGAGATGCGGGCGGGCAAGTATGCCGACGGGGAGAAGTGCCTCCGCGCCAAGATAGACATGGCCTCGCCCAACATCAACCTGCGCGACCCCGTCATCTACCGCATCCTGCGCGCCACCCATCACCGGACGGGCGACAAGTGGTGTATCTACCCCATGTACGACTACGCGCACCCCATCTGCGACTATCTGCAGGGCGTGACGCATTCCCTCTGCACCCTCGAATTCGAGGACCACAGGCCGCTCTACGATTGGGTGGGCCTCACCCTCGGGTTTTCGCCCAAGCCGCGGCAGATAGAGTTTGCCCGCCTCAACGTCACCAACCTCGTCATGAGCAAGCGCTACCTCAAAAAGCTCGTCGAGGAGGGGACGGTGCACGGGTGGGACGATCCGCGCATGCCCACGCTCGCGGGCCTTCGGGCACGGGGGATCCCCGCCGAGGCCGTGAAGGACTTCTGCGCCCGCGTCGGCGTCGCCAAGGCCCAATCGGAGGTGGAGATCGGCTACTTCGAGGCCGTCGTGCGCGACTACCTCAACGCCCACGCCCCCCGCGCGATGGCCGTCCTGGAGCCCTTGAAACTCACCATCACTAACTATGAGGGCGAGGAGGACGCCACGTTCGAAGTCAACCAGCTCGACCCCGCCGCGGGGACGCGCACAGTGAAGTTCGGCAAGACGCTCTGGATCGAGCGTTCGGATTTCTCCCTCGATCCTCCCCCCAAGTATCACCGCTTAAAGCTCGGCGGCTACGCCCGCCTCAAGAGCGCCTACATCGTGCGCGCGGACGAGGCCGTCACGGACGAGAAGGGGGAAGTCGTCGAGGTGAAGTGCACCTACTTCCCCGAGAGCCGCAGCGGGGCGGATACGAGCGGCATCAAGGCCAAGGGCGTGCTCCATTGGGTGAACGCCGAGACGGGCGTCGATGCGGTGCTCCGCCGCTACGATCATCTTCTGCGCGACGCCGACTACGCCGGGCAGGACTTCTCCGAGCGCATCAACAAGGAGAGCGAGCACATCTTCGCCGCCAAGGCCGAGCCCTATCTCGCGGAAAACGAGGGGAGCTACCAGCTCATGCGCACGGGCTACTTCCGCGCCTTCCGCGAAGGGGGAAAGCTCATCCTCTCTGAGATCGTCTCCTTGAAAGATAACTTCAACAAGTAACAAATCAGAAGCAGAACAAGCCCCTTTTTCGGACACGGGACGAATTGCGAGGGGGGCATGTCTGAGATATAACGCTGAAAATGGAGGAAGCGTATGTTTGTTTCGGTTCCGTTGACCATTCTTACCGTCGTGCTCTGCGTCCTTGGGGCCTTCGCCGTCATCTATGGCATCTTCCGCAAATTCTCGCAGATGGGATGGGCGGCATGGCAGATCCTGTTTGCGTGGTGCATCACCATGACGCTCGATTGGCTTCCCGCGGAGGTCTCGCCCACATTCCGCATCACGATGAGCGTCTGTATCTACGTGGGCGCGGTCGTGGGCACGCTTGTGCTCGGCGGGGTGATCCGTCGGGCCGTCCTCGGCAAGAAAACGCCGGCGCACCCCGCGTGGAGGTTCTTCAACCGTCTGCTCGGCGCCATCACCGCAGTGTTGGACTTCTTGATGATCGCGGTGGTGCCCTCCGTCCTCGCGCTGTCCTTCATCTACTTCGTCATCACGCCCTTCGAGGGGCTTGCACCCCTCTTTGAGATGGGGATCTGGACGAATTTCATCGGCAAGTTCGGGCTCGACCTTGTGCTCGTCGCCATTCTCTTCTTCTCATTGCGGACGGGCTGGCAGGTGGGATTCGGCCGCACCTGCGTCATCTTCCTCATGATGATCTTCACCGTCGGCCTCTTGGTGCTGTCGCTCTTCCTCGCGATCTTCGTGCCGCCGTTCTCCGCGATGAGCACGTCGATCGGCGCGAGCTTCTCGGGGATGGACCGCGGCGTAGCCACCATCCTCGGCTACGTTTTCGGCTTCCTCATCCTGTTTACCGTACTCTTCGTCCTCCTGTGCATCGGCGGGTATTTCCTCGTGAAGCTCGTGCGCGCCATCCGCGGCAGCGGCTTCTTCGGATTCTGGGACGGTCTCCTCGGCATGGTGCTTGCCTTTGCCATTGCGGCGGCCTGCCTCTTCGGCTTCTACTTCGTCTGCGCCTTCCTCACCGACGGGGAACTCTTCGAGGGGATCTTAAGCGCGCTGCACAATCTCAACGCCGAACAGTTCGGAACGGCGGTCATCGAAGGGATGGTGGAGCAAGTCATGCAATACACGCAAGGGCTGGGGACGTGGCTCTCTTCGTCGCCCGTCTCGAGAGGGCTCTTCATGCTCTGCGGAGGGGCATAACGCGGGGCACAGGGGGCATGAAACGGGCGGAAATGCCGCATACTGCCTCTTGAAATGTTGGATGAAAGCTCGGCCGCTCTGCTTGCGGCCATCATCGGCGCCTGCCCGGGCGGCGGCTTCGTCATCCTCGAGGAGGAGGAATTGCGGCGCGCCATGCCCCGGGGAGCGGACGTGGCGAAAAGCCTCTCCTGCCTCGAAGAGCGGCGCTTCATCGAGCTCCGCTATGCGGAGGACGGGACGTATTGTGTGCGTACCATGCCCGCGGGCAGGAGCTACGCAGAGCGTTCGGAGGCGGAAAATTCGGAGCGACGGCGCGCCCGCCGCGAGACCTTCCGGTATGCCTTTTGGGGCAGTTTTGCGGGAGGGAGCTTAGGGGCGGTGCTCCTCCTTCTTTTCGAGGTGCTGCTCCGTGTTTAACGCAAGGCTCTCGCTCCGCGAAAACGAGGTGATGGCGGCCGTCTTTTCCCTCTCGCAGGGGAAGGAGCGGTTTTTGGTCTCCCCCTATGAAATTTTAAGCGTCCTCCCCGAGCGGGCGGGGTTCGATGAGGAAAAGCTCGAGCGCATTCTGAAGGCGCTGGAACTCGACGGCTACTTCGAACTCATCCTCTCCGAGCGCAAGGGAGAAAAGACGTACGTCGTGCACATGCGGGAGGAGGGGCTCGCCTTCCGGCGGCAGGATGTGCGGCGGCGGCGCGATCTCGCCGTCCGGTTGCTACTTGCCGGCGTCTGCGGTCTGCTCTCGGCGGCCGTGGGCCTTCTTCTGAAAATTTTGATTTCTTGAAAAACGCTTGACTTTCGTTGGGCGTTTCTGTTACAATTAGAACATATGTTTTTCGTTTTCGGGGAGGGCGGCGGGCCGCGACGGCCATACCATGTCCGCGTTCCCGTCACGAAAAACGTCATGATCGGATTATGGAACATTTTGATTTTCAACTAAAATCGGAATTTCAGCCCACCGGAGATCAGCCCGAGGCCATCGAACAGCTTACCGAGGGCGTGTTGGACGGCATCCGCGCGCAGGTCCTCGTCGGCGTCACGGGCAGCGGCAAGACGTTTACCATGGCCAACGTCATCCGTAACGTCGGCCGCCCCACCCTCGTCATCGCCCACAACAAGACGCTCGCCGCCCAGCTCTGCAACGAGTTCCGCGCCTTCTTCCCCGAGAACCGCGTGGAGTACTTCGTCTCCTATTACGACTACTATCAGCCCGAGAGCTATATCCCCTCGACGGATACCTACATCGAGAAGGATATGTCCATCAACGACGAGATCGATAAACTGCGCAACGCCGCGACGTGCTCGCTCGGGGAGCGGGACGACGTCATCGTCGTCTCCTCCGTCTCCTGCATCTACGGCCTCGGCGCGCCCGAGGAGTTCTTCCGCCTCGGCATCTCCCTTCGCCCGGGACAGGCCATGGAGCGCAAAGAGCTCCTCTCCCGCCTCGTGGACATCCAATACTCCCGCAACGACATGGACTTCAAGCGGTCCACCTTCCGCGTGCGAGGGGACGTCGTGGAGATCTTCCCCGCCTCCAACTCCGAAGTGGCCATCCGCGTCGAGTTCTTCGGGGACGAGATCGACCGCATCTGCGAGGAGGACGTGACGACGGGCAAGATCGTCTCCACCTTAAAGCACGCCGTCATCTTCCCCGCCAGCCACTACGCCGTGGGGAGCGAGCGCCTCGCCTACGCCCTCGCCATGATCGCGGAGGACCTCGAGGGGGAAGTGGCCGCCTTCGAACGGGAGGGGAAACTGCTCGAGGCCCAGCGCCTCCGCCAGCGCACCGAGCACGACCTCGAGATGATGCGCGAGATCGGCTACTGTTCGGGCGTGGAGAACTATTCCCGCTACTTCGACGGCCGCGCCCCCGGCGAGCCCTCGTTTACCCTTTTAGACTATTTCCCCGAGAACTTCCTCGTATTCATCGACGAGAGCCACATGACCATTCCGCAGATCCGCGCCATGTACAACGGCGACCGGGCGAGAAAGACCAATCTCGTGGAATACGGCTTCCGCATGCAGTCGGCCTACGACAACCGGCCGCTCACCTTCGAGGAGTTCGACGCGCGCGTCCCGCAGGTCATCTTCGTCTCCGCGACGCCCGCGCCTTACGAGCTCTCCGTGGCGGGGCAAGTCGTGGAACAGCTCATCCGCCCCACGGGGCTTTTGGATCCGCCCGTCACCGTAAAACCCACCAAGGGACAGATCGACGACCTCGTCTCCGAGGTCAAGACCACGGTCATGGGTGGGGGACGCGTGCTCATCACCACCCTCACCAAGCGCATGGCCGAGAGCCTTACGGACTATCTCAAGGAGGCGGGGATCAAGGTCCGCTACATGCACTCCGATATCGACACGCTCGAGCGCATCGACATCGTCAACGGCCTCCGCAGCGGGGAGTTCGACGTGCTCTGCGGCATCAACCTCCTCCGCGAGGGGCTGGACCTCCCCGAAGTCAAACTCGTCGCCATCTTGGATGCAGACAAGGAGGGCTTTCTGCGCAGCGAGACGTCGCTCGTGCAGACCATCGGCCGCGCCGCGCGCAACGCGGAGGGCAGGGTCATCATGTATGCCGACGAGATGACGGGCAGCATGCAGCGCGCCATCGGGGAGACCAACCGCCGCCGCGCCAAACAGCAGGCCTACAACGAGGCGCACGGCATCACGCCCAAGACCATCGTCAAAGAGGTGACGTCCACGCTCAACATCACGGGCAAGGCCAAGAAGGCCTCCGAGGTCGCGACGAAGGACATCCCCGAGGAGATCGAGAAGTTAAAGACGCTCATGCGCATCGCGGCCAACGCCCTCGACTACGAGAAGGCCATCGAGATCCGCGAGACCATCAACGAGCTCCGAAAGCGCATGCGCAAATAGCCCCGCACAGGGCCCGTAGGCGAAGTAGCGGAGGCGTAGCCGAAGTCGCCCCGACGTCATCCTGCCCCGACCGAAGTTTCTATTTGTAATTCCAAGGTCGGCACGAGCCGTAGGCGAAGTAGCGGAGGCGTAGCCGAAGTCGCCCCGACGTCATCCTGAGCGGAGGCGTAGCCGGAGTCGAAGGATCCCCGAAATACGAAGTCCGATTCCCCCAAGGGAAGTTTCAAAGGTAAGAGGAAAATATATGAGAATTGCAGTTGACATCGACGACACATTGAACATCATCGACCGCGTCGGCAGGGCGGGGGCGTACATCGAGCGCAAAAATCTCAATTTCCATCTCGCGAGCGAATTTTCCAATAAGTTCGTCGAGGTCTACGATTGGGAAATGCCCGACGTGCTCGAATTCATCCGCGACGGCGGCATCGTCGCCTTCACCGACGCCGAGGTGCGGAAGGGGGCGCGGGAAGCGCTCACGCAGTGGCGGGAGATGGGGCACGAAATCGTCATCCTCACCTCGCGGCAGGAGGATTGGTTCGTCAATCCCGAAAAAGTCGCCCGCGATTGGCTGGAAAAGCGGCACATTCCCTACGACGAGCTCGTCGCGGAGATCCCCTTCGCGGAGAAGGGGAAATATTGCAAGGAGCACGGCATTTCCATCCTCATCGACGACGAGCCGGAGGCCTGCATCGCGGCGCAGGAGCTCGGCGTGCGCGCCGTCCTCGCCGTGGGCAAACACAATATCCACAGGGCAAACGAGGTGCGCTACGGCGGGGCAAATTGGAAGCAGATCAACGCCGTCGTCCGCCGCATCCTCGCCCTCATCGACCGCTGATTTTCCCTCACGAGACCGCATTGCCCCATACCATGTCCAGCCCCCCCTCATCCCGACCGAGATGGCCCGTCCGGCGCGGGGGAGTCGGGTCTACCCCCCCCCTCATCCCGACCGAGGCGAAGCCGAGGGAGTGGATCTTGAATCTAACCGATTCGCAGGAGCATCCCGTGAACAGTGATTGCTATGTGTATATCATGACGAATTGGAACAACAAAGTGCTGTATGTCGGAATGACGCACGATATTGTCCGAAGGGTCTATGAGCACAAACAGGGCATTTACGAAGGTTTTACCAAAAAATATCACTGCAAAAAACTCGTCTATTTTACGAGATTCCGGATGACGGTGGACGCCATCGCATGCGAGAAAAGATTTAAGAAGTTTTCCAGGCAAAATAAGGAAAATTTGATCCATGAGATGAACCCGACTTGGCGCGATCTGTCGGAGGACTTTTCGTAGGGGCAGACAAACTCTTCGCATGGGGGAAGATACACGCGGGCTTGCGCCCTCGGTATGAGGGGGCTTGAATCCATGGGAAAGATACACTCGGGCTTGCGCCCTCGGTATGAGGGGGCTTGAATCCATGGGAAAGATACACTCGGGCTACGCCCTCGGTATGAGGGGGCTTGAATCCATGGGAAAGATACACTCGGGCTACGCCCTCGGTATGAGGGGGCTTGAATCCATGGGAAAGATACACTCGGGCTACGCCCTCGGTATGAGGGGGGCCATACGCCCTCGGTATGAGGGCCGGAGATCGATCATGAACGACTATATCCGCGTCAAGGGCGCGAAGGAAAACAACTTAAAGAATATCGACGTGGAGATCCCGCGGGGGAGCCTCACCGTCTTTACGGGGCTCTCCGGGAGCGGCAAGAGCACGCTCGCCTTCGACACCATCTTTGCCGAGGGCCAAAGACGGTATATGGAGAGCCTCTCCTCGTATGCCCGGCAATTTCTCGGCATGATGGAAAAGCCAGACGTCGAGAGCATCGAGGGGCTCTCTCCCGCCATCTCCATCGACCAAAAGACGACCTCGCACAACCCCCGTTCCACGGTGGGGACGGTGACGGAGATCTACGACTACCTCCGCCTCCTCTTTGCGCGCGCGGGCACGCCGCATTGCCCCAACTGCGGAAGGGAGATCAAGCGGCAGACGGTGGACGAGATCGCAGACCGCGTTATGGAGCTTCCCGAAGGGAGCAGGATCCTCGTGTGCGCCCCCGTCGTTCGCGGCAAGAAGGGGGAGTATAAGAAGGAACTCGCCGGCTACCGCAAGAGCGGATTCGGGCGGGTGAAGATAGACGGCATCGTCTATGACTTGCAGGAGGACATCGTCCTCGAGAAGAACATCAAGCACACCATCTCCGTCGTCGTAGACCGCCTCATCGTGAAGGAAGGGGCGCTCAGGCGGCTCACCGAGTCCCTCGAGACCGCCTTAAAACTTGCCGACGGGCTCGTCGTCATCGACCGCGAGGGCGAGGAGACCCTCTATTCCTCCCGCTACGCCTGCCCCGACTGCGGCGTCTCCATCGAGGAGATCGAGCCGCGGCTCTTCTCCTTCAACACGGTGTGGGGGGCATGCCCCGCCTGTTCGGGCCTCGGCTTCACGCAGAAGGTGGACGCCGACCTCATCTGCCCCGACCGCACCAAGTCGCTCCGCGAGGGGGCCATCCGCATCAGCGGCTGGAATCTCGATTCCTCTTCCGTGACGCAGGCCTACCTCGGCGCGCTCTCCCGCCACTACGGCTTCTCGCTCGACGTCCCCGTCCGCGATCTTCCCCAAGAGGTGTTCGACCTCCTCATGTACGGGAACGGGGGGGAGAAGATCGATCTCGAGTACAACACGCGCACCTTCCACTCCACCTATAAGGCGGCGTGGGAGGGCTTCGTCAACAACTTGCAGCGCCGCTACGAGCAGACGGCCTCGCAGGGGGTGAAGTGGGATATCGAACGCTACATGCGCACGGCGGACTGCGTCGTCTGCCACGGAAAACGCCTCAAAAAGGAGGCTCTCGCCGTCACGGTGGGAGGGCTCAACATCGCGGAGGTGTGCGACCTGCCCGTGTGGAAGCTCTCGGAATTTTTGAGCGGTCTCACCCTCTCGGCGGCGGGGCACGCCGTTGCCGACGTCATCTTGAAGGAGATCCGCGCCCGCATCGACTTCTTGAAGGGGGTTGGGCTCGAATACCTCACCCTCTCGCGCAGCGCGGCCACCCTCTCGGGCGGGGAGAGCCAGCGTATCCGCCTCGCCACCCAGATCGGGAGCGCGCTCTCGGGCGTACTCTATATCCTCGACGAGCCCTCCATCGGCCTGCACCAGCGCGACAACGCGCGCCTTTTGAACTCCCTCAAGGGCCTTCGCGACCTCGGCAACACCCTCATCGTCGTCGAGCACGACGAGGATACCATGCGGGCCGCCGATTACATCGTGGACATCGGCCCCATGGCGGGCGTGCACGGCGGGGAAGTCGTCGCCGCGGGGACGGTGGAGGACATCATGGCCTGTCCCCGTTCCATCACGGGGGATTACCTCGCGGGGCGGCGGAAGATCGCCGTTCCCACGGTGCGAAAATCCCCGGACGGAAGGGCTCTCCTCGTACATGGGTGCCGCCAAAACAATCTGAAGGGCATCGACGTCTCCATTCCCGCCGGCCTTCTCACGCTCGTCACAGGGGTGAGCGGCTCGGGCAAGAGCTCCCTCGTCAACGAAATTATTTTGCCCATTCTCGCCAACGAATTGAACGGCGCGCGCCTCCTCCCCGGGAAATACGAGGGCGTGGAGGGCGTCGGGCACTTCGATAAAGTCATCGCCATCGACCAATCCCCCATCGGCAGGACGCCGCGCTCCAACCCCGCCACCTATACGGGGGTCTTTACCGCCATCCGCGAACTCTTTGCCGCGACGACGGACGCCCGCACGATGGGCTTCAAGTCGGGAAGGTTCTCCTTCAACGTGACGGGAGGGCGGTGCGAAAACTGTCAGGGCGACGGCATCATGAAGATCGAGATGCACTTCTTGCCCGACGTCTTTGTCCCCTGCGAGGTGTGCGGGGGCAAGCGGTATAATCGCGAGACGCTCGAAGTAAAATACAAGGGCAAGTCCATCGCGGACGTGCTCGACATGACGGTGGAGGAGGCCTGCGACTTCTTCAAGAGCATTCCCTCCATCTACAACAAGATCTCCACGCTCAACGAGGTGGGGCTGGGCTACATCAAGCTCGGGCAGTCCTCCACGACGCTCTCGGGCGGCGAGGCCCAGCGCGTAAAGCTCGCCACGGAACTTGCCAAGCGCTCGACGGGCAAGACCTTTTACATCCTCGACGAGCCGACGACGGGCCTTTCGAGCTACGACGTGGAAAAGCTCGTAAAAATTCTCCTGCGCCTGCGCGACGGGGGCAACACCGTGGTCGTCATCGAGCACAATCTCGACGTCGTGAAGGTGGCCGATTACATCATCGACCTCGGCCCGGAGGGGGGAGACGGCGGCGGCGAGATCGTGGCCGTGGGCACGCCCGAGGAGATCGCGGCCTGCCCGTCCTCTTACACGGGGCAGTTCTTGAAGAAGATGCTTGAGTAAGCATGTTTGTGTTAGAAAATTTATAGAAAAGGTGCAACTATGGTCAACGAACGCATGCTGCGGCTCGGGGAAGCGAAATCGGATATCCGCGAGCTCTTTGAATTTGGCCTCGCCCTCAAAAAGGAGCGGGGCGAGGAGAACGTCTTTGATTTCTCCATCGGCAATCCCACCGCGCCGCCTCCTCAAAAGGTGACGGAGGAGCTCTTGCGCCTCATCCAAGAGACGCCCCCCGAACTCCTCCACGGCTACACCTCCGCGCCGGGGGCAATCGATGTGCGCGAAGCCGTCGCAAAGTACATCGAGACGAAATTCGAGGTACCCATGTCCGCGGATCTCGTCTACGTAACGTGCGGAGCCTCGGCCTCGCTCGTCATCGCGCTCTCTGCGATCCTTGCGCGGGAGGGGGAGGAAATCGTCGTTCCCTCGCCCTTCTTCCCCGAATATTCGGTGTTCGTGCAGGCGGCGGGAGGCAGGCTCGTCCCCGCGCCGACGGACGAAAATTTCCATCTCGACCTCTCCGCCATCGAGGCGGCCATCACCGAAAAGACGCGCGCCGTCCTCTATAATTCCCCCAACAACCCCACGGGCGCCGTGTATTCCCGGGAGGAAATTTGCGGTCTCGCGGAGCTTTTGCGCAAGAAGAGCGCAAGTTACGGCCGGTCCATCCTTCTCCTTGCCGACGAACCCTACCGCGAGCTCGTCTATGGAGCGCCGCCCGTCTATCCCATGGCCGTCTATGAGAACACGATCGTGCTCTACTCCTTCTCCAAATCGCTGACGCTTGCGGGGGAACGCATCGGCTACGTCGCCGTCTCGCCGCAGTGCGAAGGGGCGCACACCATCTTCTCCGCCGTCTGCGGGGCGGGGCGGTACCACGGCTACGTCTGCGCGCCCGCCCTCTTCCAAAAACTCATAAAGGGCTGCCTCGGGGCCTCCTCCGAGATCGGGGTCTACCGCGCCAATCGCGACCTTCTCTATGGGGCGCTTTCGGACATGGGGTACGCGTGCACCGTCCCGGAGGGCGCATTTTACCTCTTCGTGAAGGCGCTCGAAGAGGACGCCAAGGCCTTTTCGGCGCGCGCGAAGGAATATGGTCTCCTCGTCGTTCCCTCCGATTCCTTCGGGGTGGGGGGGTATGTGCGCGTCTCCTACTGCGTCCCCCGCGCCGTCATCGAGCGCAGCCTTCCCGCCTTCCGGGCGCTATTTGCAAGCTACCGTAAGTCCGAAACGGTTTGAAAATAATTTGCAAACGCAACGAATTTCGCACAGTCTTTCCCGAAAGGGAAAGATTTTTTGCGTTAGTTAAGAAAATTTTTTTCAAAAGGCATTGACAAAATACCGATTTGGCCTTACAATGCAGAGTGAGGAAATTTCCACCGGAGCGTTTTCATGAAAAAAATTGTTCTGCTTCCGCTCGACGAACGGCCGTGCAACTATGCCTACCCGGGCATGATGCCGGCGGCGGGGTATGAGCTCATCCTTCCGCCCAAGGCCCTCATGGGGCAAAAAAAGAAGCCCGCCGACGTGCAAAAACTCGCAGATTGGCTCATGGAGAGCGTCGTGGGCGCCGACGCCTGTATCCTCTCCATGGATACCCTCGTCTATGGCGGCATCGTGCCCTCCCGCCTCCACGAGACGGAGGAGGCCACGCTTCTATCCCGTGCCGACCTCGTGCGCGCGCTGCGCCGCCGCAATCCCGCGATGAAGCTCTACCTCTTCCAGCTCATCATGCGCTGCCCCGACTATTCGCTCTCCG
>CANQBG010000009.1 GCA_947588985.1 uncultured Clostridia bacterium | reverse complement strand
GACATGACGAGCATATCGACGGCCTCCCCCTTCTCGGAGAGGGCGTTGCGCTGGGCCACGCCGAAGCGGTGCTGTTCATCGCAGACGCAGAAGGCGAGGTCGCAAAAGTGTACGTCGCCCTGCAAGACGGCATGGGTGCCGCAGAGGATGTCGATCTCCCCGCTTGCCGCCGCCTCCTTTATCTTGCGCTTCTCCGCCGCCGTAGAGGCCCCCGCAAGGTACCCCACGCGGTAGTCGGGAAAGTACTGTTGCAAGATCTTGTAGTTTTGCTCGGCAAGGACTTCGGTGGGCGAGAGGTAGACGGCCTGAAAACCCGCCTTCACCGCCATGAAGATGCCCGTGAGCGCAACGGCCGTCTTGCCGCTGCCGACGTCGCCCTGCAGAAGCCTGTTCATGCGGACGGGGCCTGTGAGATCATCGTAAATGGCGCGCACCGCCCCCTGCTGGCCGGGCGTGAAGGTGAAGGGAAAGCGCTTTTCGAAGTTGGCCACCTCGCGCTCGGAGACATTATAGCAGCGGAGGCGGACCTCCCCTTTGTCCCCCTTGATGAGCTTGAAGGCGGAGATGAGCGTGAAGTATTCCTCGAGGGCGATGCGCTCGGCCGCTCTCTGCATTTCGGAGGTCGTGTTTGGGACATGGATGGCCCGGAATGCGTCTGCAAGCGCAGAAATGCGGTATTTCGCGATGAGTTCGGGGGGGATGATCGTGGGGAATTTTTCCACCGCGAGGGTGCTCTTCACGGCGCTGCGCACCTCCCACTGCGCGATCCCGCCCTTTAAGGGATAGACGGGGACGAGCCCCTTAAGCCGGAAGTTGTTATCCAGCCGTTCGAAGGTGGGATTGATGAGGGAGACGCGGTCGTAATAATTCTGGACCCGCCCATAGAAGAGGTACTCGCCCGGCTTGAGCTTGCCCGCAAGATAGGGCTGGTTGAACCACACGGCGGTGAAGTTATCCTGCCCCTGTTCGAGGAGGGCGCGGAGGATCTTGAGCTTCCCCTTGCTGCGCACGGGCTCCACGTTGATGAGCGTACACGCGATGAGGGCCATGTCGCCGTGCAATACCTCCCGGATCGACATGCGGTTGGTCATATCGAGGTAGGTGCGCGGGAAGTAACGGACGAGCTCCGCCGTCGTGCCGATCCCGAGTTTTTGGAAGTCGGCCGCCCGCTTTACGCCGATGCCGGAGAGTTCTGTGAGCTTCATCTCCCTGCCCTCTCCGCCTTGCCGAGCGCGGCGAGATAGATGATCGAAAACACGAACGCCCCGAGATAGAAGAGGGCGCATGCCGCGAGGATGCCCGCAAGCAGCGCCGAGCGGGCCGCAAAGACGCTACAATCGACGAGGATCGCAAAGGCGAACGCCGGCAAAAAGACGGAGAGAAAGACGAGGGCGGCGACGGCGCTCCCCCGTTGCTTTTTCACCGCGAGCAGACAGATTGCGATCACGACGAGCGCGCCCGCCACGGGAAGCCCCGCGAGCACGGGGATGGCCGTCACCAAGATCGCGATCACCGCGCCGAGGCCGGAGGCGAGATCGGTCTCCCCTCCCGTGAAGTCTCCGATGCGCAGCGTGCAGACAAGGAGCGCGACGATCGAGAGCACGGCAGCGAATAAAAATACGACAAAGATACCCTTGAGCTTGGACATGGGTGCCTCCTTTTCGGTATAGGGTCTATGAAAAAGCTGCGCGTGGAGCGCAGCCGCAATTCATCATTCGAGGGAAAGCAAGTAGTAATACACGGGCTGGCCGCCGCTGTGGAAATCCACGTCGCAATCGGGGAAGGCCTCCTGCACCTTCTCCGCAAGGGCCGCCGCCGAGGCCTCGTCTACCTCGTTCCCATAGTAGAGCGTGATGACCTCGTGATAGTCCTCTTTGAGTTTATCGAGGAGGGTGAGGACGGCGTCGTCGATGTTGTCGCTCTTCGAAAGGATCTTCTTATCGTCGAGCCCGATGATGTCGCCCTCCTTGATGTGGAAGCCGTTGACGTTGGTCGTGCGCACGGCGTGCGTCACCTGTCCCGCCTTCACGTTGTCGAGCGCGTGGATCATGTTGGTCTTATTTTCTTCCGCGGAGGCCTCGGGCGAGAAGGCGAGCGCGGCCGCAAAGCCCTGCGGGATATTTTTGGTCGGGATGACGTGGATGGTCCTGTTCTCGACGAGCGCCTTGGCCTGTTCGGCGGCGAGGATGATATTCTTATTGTTGGGGAACACGAACACGTTGTCCGCGTTGATCTTTTGGACGGCCGTCGCGATGTCCGAGGCCGAGGGGTTCATCGTCTGCCCGCCCTCGATGACGCGGTCCACAAAGAGATCCTTGAAGATATCCGCAATGCCGTCGCCCGCGCAGATGGCGAGCATGCCCTGATCCTTCTTCTCGGCGGCGATCTTGGCCTTTAAGATGCGGTTTTGCTCGAGCATGTTCTCGATCTTGGGGCGATCGAGCTCCCCGAGCTCCAAGGCATAGGTGAGGGCGACGCCGGGGCTGTTGGTGTGGACGTGCACCTTGATCATCTCGAGGTCCCCGATGCAGATGACGGAATCCCCGATGTTCATGAGGTTTTCGCGGAGCTTATCGATGTCCGCGAGCGTGGTGCTCTTCTTTAAGTTGATGACGAAGAACTCGGTGCAATAGGCAAATTGGATGTCTCCGAGATCCATGTTGATGATATCGGAGTTGTCCCCGAACACATCGTCGGGGTTGACGGCGGCATTGGCGTCCGTCTGTACATCGGAGACGATCTCCTCCCCCATGAGCGCGGAGAGGAAGCCGCGCATGATGGTCATGAGCCCGACGCCGCCCGAGTCCACGACGCCCGCCTTTTTGAGGACGGGGAGAAGCTCCGGCGTCTTGGCGAGGGCCTTGTCCCCCTCCTCGATGACGGCGGGGAGGAAGGCCTCGTAGTCGCGGTATTTGCCCGCGTTTTTCACCGCGAACTCGCTCATCATGCGGACGACGGTGAGGATGGTGCCCTCCTTGGGAATGGAGACGGCGCTATACGCGACTTTGGTCCCCTGCTCGAGGGCCTTCGCGAACGTCTTGGTGTCCACTTCGGGCTTGGAGGAGCGGAGTACGGTGCAGATGCCGCGGAAGATCTGGGAGAGAATGACGCCCGAATTTCCGCGCGCGCCCTTCAATGCGCCCTTGGAGACGAGGTCGCACACCTCCGAGAAGCTGTTGGAAGCGGAGGAGGAGAGCTCCTTCACCGCCGACTGCATGGTGAGCGACATGTTCGTCCCCGTATCGCCGTCGGGGACGGGGAATACGTTGAGCGCGTCTACTTTGGCGCGGTTGTTTTCAAGAGCCTTTGCGCCCGCCAGGACCATTTTCCTGAAAAGCGCACAGTTGATGGTTTTTTGCATGAATGATCTCCCTTTCGGTAAAAAAGCGCGTTAAAGCTTCAGGCCGATGACATTGACGTTCACAGTATCCACGATCATGCCCGTGAAGTTCTCTACCTTATACTTTATCGATTCTTTCAGGGATTCAGCGACTGCCTCGATGGAAACGCCGTATTTGATGATGACAAAGACGTCGATAAAGATGCGGTTGCCCTGCGTAGCGATCTTCACGCCCTTGCCGCCCGCGTCCTTTTTGAGGAGCTCGGCAACGGTGTCGGTGAAGCGGCGCGCCACGGTATCCACGATGCCGTAACTTTCCACCGCAGCCTGCGAGGCCACCTTGGCGATCGCTAAATCGGATATTGAAATTTTTCCGTATGCATTGCTCGTGCTGACTGACATAATTGCCTCCAACCTCTTTCCTATTCTACCCCATTGTCGCGTTTTTTGCAAGCGATATTGGCCAAAAAATGGCAAGCAAGCAAAAAAATGTTGGTTCCGCAAAAAATTTTGCGCAGGAAGGCGCGTTTTTAATTGCTTTTTTCGCGCTAAAATGGTATCATAGCAGTGCTATGTGAAAACGAGCGGCTTTTGCGAGCGAAAAGTTTCCTGTGGAGGTAACAATATGTCGAGAGTTTGCAGTATTTGCGGTAAGGGCCAAACGGCGGGTAACAACGTCAGCCACTCCCATCGCAAGACGAAGAGAACTTTTGCGGCCAACGTGCAGAAAGTCACCTATAAGAAGGATGACAAGGTCGTCACCGATTATGTCTGCGCCCGTTGCCTCAAGAGCGACAAAGTGGAAAGGGTTTAAGGATCCGAGAGAGCGGAAGCGTTTGCTTCCGTTTTTTTCTTTTTCGGGAGTGCGGGCAAAACCGGCAATAGATCGCCCCCTCCGCAGACATGGTATGGCCGGATCCGCTCGATCCGTATTTTTCGGCGGATAAATTTTCAAAAAGGAGAAAAGCATGCTCGAGCTGAAAAGCGTCACCAAAATCTACCGGACCAAGGGAAGCGAGACGCGCGCCCTCGACGGCGTTTCGCTCACCTTCGAAAAGACGGGCCTCGTGTTCCTCCTCGGCAAATCGGGGAGCGGCAAGAGCACGCTTTTGAACCTCGCGGGCGGGCTCGATTCCCCCACCCAAGGGGAGATCGTGGTGATGGGCAAGTCCTTTCGGGACTTTTCGGGCAGCGATCTCGACGCCTACCGCAATACCTTCGTCGGCTTCGTCTTTCAGGAGTACAACGTGCTCGGGGAGTTCAACGTGGAGGACAACATCTCCCTCGCCCTCGAGCTGCAGGGCAAGAAGGGGGAGGGCCGCACGCGCGAGATCCTCGAGGAAGTCGGGATCTCCGCCCTTGCGAAGCGCCGCCCCGACACCCTCTCCGGCGGGCAAAAACAGCGCGTCGCCATTGCGCGCGCCCTCGTGAAGGACCCCCGCATCATCATGGCCGACGAGCCCACGGGCGCGCTCGACTCCAAGACGGGCGAGCAGGTGTTCGAGACCTTAAAAAAGCTCTCCGAAAAGCGGCTCATCCTCGTCGTCTCGCACGACAGGGAGTTTGCCGAGCGCTATGCCGACCGCATCATCGAGCTCGCGGACGGGCGCGTCGTCTCCGACGTCTCCAAGACGCACGAGACGCCCAAGCCCCTCTCCGCCTCCCTCACCGCACACGGAAATGAAACGCTCACCTTCAGACATGGGTGCCCCGCAGACGGTGAGACGCTGCAAACGATCAAGGAATTTTTGGAGACGAGCGAGGAGGACGTCTTGCTCGTCCGCGGCCGGGAGGACGGCGATAAGGTGCGGCGCGCCCTCAAACTCGAGGAAGGCGGCGCGCGCGAACGCTTTGCGCCCTCCCCCGCCTCCGCGCCCTACACGGGGGAGCCGGCCGCCCTCATCCGCTCGCGGCTGCCCGCCGCCAAGGCCTTCCGCATCGGCGTCTCGGGGCTTAGGCTCAAACCCGTCCGCCTCGCGTTTACCATGCTCCTCTCCGTCGTCGCCTTTGTCCTCTTCGGGCTCTTTTCCACCATGATGCTCTACGACGGCGACCGCACCCTCACAAGCTCCATGCTCCAAAGCGACTACGCCTTCTTCACGGCGGAAAAATCTTATACGACGCGCGTCACCTCCCTCACCGACCCCTCCCTGCACTACGAGACGCAGACGCAGGCCATCCTCACCCCAGCGGAGGTCTCCGCGCTCGGCGGGAAGGACGCCTTCGGGGCCTACTCCGTCTCTCTCCCCGCGCCCTCCAACTATGCGGTGGACGCGCGCTACGACAGCTACTACCGTCCCCTCCTCTCCCGCGTGGCCGCGCTTCCTCTTTCTCACCCCCTTGTCTCGGACATGGTAGGCTCCTATCCTGTCTCTCCCGATCAAATTGCGGTGAGCGAGTACTTCGTGGAATGCCTGCAAAACGGTACGTTTACCCGCCTCAACGAGAAGGGCGAGCGGGGCGATACCCTCGAAATTTCCTCCGCGGAGGACCTCTTGGGCGAGCGCGTGGCGTTTGGAGACCTTCTCTTCACGATCTCGGGCGTCTTTCGCCGCAGCAACATCGGGGAGAAGTACGCCGTGCTCAAGGAGGACGATTCCAATTGGATCCTCCGCGTCATGTTCGAGATGACCCTCTCGGAGGGCCTCCCCACCCTCGCCCTCGTGAGCGAGGACTTCTTCGACGCGTTCAAAGACCTCTTCGGATACGGCGATAACCTCCCCGCCGTGGAATATTTCGACGCCGCGAGGGAGAGCTTCCTGCTCTACTACGGGCGAAGCGGCTACAACTATACCTATGAAAACGACGTGCAGATCCTCAAAGCGGACTGCCCCTTCCCCGTCGTCCTCTTCGGGGAGCAGACGGGCCTTCCCGAAAACGGGTTCGTCGTGCCCTATTATATTTTGGAACAGTATTACGACCTCAACCACGGCACCGCGGAAGCCGAGCTCTTGGACTACGCCCGCTTTACGGCGGGGTACGAAGCGTGGGCGCTCGGCAGAGTGACGGAGACGGAGGAGGGCGGCTTCTCCAAGACGCGGGAGGCGACGGCGGAGGAGCGGGAAGCGGGCCTTGCCGCCGTGCAAGAATACGTCGCCAAATACCCGCCGCAGCTCGAACTTCAGGTGGGAGAGGGCCCCCGCGAGGCGGCCGTGTTCTCGGGCGTATACCTCCCCGCGCCCGGTTATATCTGGGGCGGCGCGCTGTGTTCGGAATCCTTCTACACCCGCGTGGGCGGGCACAAGGAGCGCGTCCGCGAGACCAAGTACGTCCCCGAAGAGGACGCCTGCTACAGCTGCGCCTTCCTCCCCTTCGAAAAGACGGAGGCCTCCCTCCGCGCCCTCATGCAGAAATTCGTCTATGACGAGACGACCGACGTCTCCTACGACCTCGTCAACATCCTCTATGAAAACGTGGGGCTCGTGAATACCATCGTGGGCACGCTCGAGCAGGTGTTTTTATGGGCGGGCGTCGCGTTTGCGGTGTTTGCCTCCCTGCTCCTCTTCAACTTTATCTCGGCAAGCATCGCGGGGAAGAATCGGGAGATCGGCATCCTGCGGGCAGTCGGCGCGCGGGGCTCGGATGTATTCCGCATCTTCTTTGCGGAATCGGGCGTCATCGTGAGCGTCTGTACGCTGCTCTCCATCGCGGGGAGCGCCCTCCTCGTCAACGTGCTCAACACGGTGCTCCGCGCTACGGCCGGGCTCGACGTCACCCTCTTCGTGTTCGGGCCCCTCTCCGCTCTCATCATGATCGCCGCGGCGGCCGTCGTCGCCCTCCTCTCCACCTTCCTCCCCGTCTACCTCGCCGCGCACAAGAAGCCCGTCGACTGCATCCGCACACTTTGAGCCTACGGCCTCATTTCCCGGTTTGATCTGCGCCGCCGAAAGTCTCCGACTTTCGGCGGCGCAAATGTTTTCACGAAAAAAGCGGGGTTCTCCCCCGCCGATAATAGGCCGTTAAATCGCAGTTATTTCTTACGTTTGAACACGATATAAAGACAACCTATCAAGAATGAAAACAATAAATAACTGAAAGCCATTCCGAAAAGTTTCAATCCCTTGATATCCATGAAAACATAGAAAAGAATTAACAGACACGGGAGCAGACAACCTATCGCATAATTTATGATTGTTAGGATAAAAGTTAAAAGGAATACTTTACCATCCGCAGGAACCCCTCTGAGCGGCATCCATTTGTCGTACCAAAACGTTCTTTTATAGGGAACAAAAATATAACGAGGCAATGCAATCTTTTTTGAGGACGAATGCCTCTCTTCCATAACTTCGTTTAAGGCACCCAAAGGATCCAAATTCCCCCACATTGTCAATATCGCTATAACGACTGCGGCGCCCAACAAGACGATATCCATCATGAAATCTCCCTTATGAACGATCCAACTCGATAAACTCGGCTTTTCATTCCTCTGCCGCAGCCCGCAAGAGGTCCGCGGTATTCGAGACTGTTGCAGACAGGCAATTTTGCGGCGCCAAACTTTCCTAACGTTTCCTAACGGGCATGTTTTTTCAACCAGTTCGCCGCCTTTTCATTTCCCTGCGCGGCGGATTTTTGATACCACTTCACCGCTTCCTCGTAGTTTTGCTCCACGCCGCGTCCGTTAAAATAGCATCCTCCCAAATTGAACTGTGCACGCGCGTCGCCTTGCTCGGCGGCGATTCGATACCATTTCACCGCCTCCGCATAGTTTTGCTCCACGCCTTTGCCGTTATCATAGCACCAGCCCAAATTGAACTGCGCGCGCACATGCCCCTGTTCGGCGGCCTTTCTCCACCACTTTGCCGTCTCTGCATGGTCCTGCTCCACGCCGTAGCCATGGATATAACAGATCCCCAAGTTATACTGCGCTTCCGCGTACCCCTGTTCGGCGGCTCTTTGAAACCACTTTGCGGCCTCTCTATGGTCTTGCTCCACGACTTTGCCCTCATGATAGCAACAACCCAAACTATACTGCGCGAGCGCATGACCCTGTTCGGCGGCTCTTCGGAACCACTTCATCGCCTCTCTGTGATCCTGCTCCACGCCGCGGCCGTTCTCATAGCAGATCCCCAAATTAAACTGCGCGCGCATAAAACCCTGCTCGGCGGATTTTCGATACCACTTCGCCGCCTCCGCATCATTCTGCTCCGTGCCTTGCCCCTCGTGATAACAGATCCCCAAATTGTTTTGCGCGACGGCATGGCCCCGCTCGGCGGCCTTTTTCCACCACTTCACCGCCTCGCTATGATCCTGCTCCACGCCGCGGCCGTCATCATAGCAACTGCCCAACACACACTGCGCCCGCGCATGGCCTTGTTCGGCCGCAAGGCGAAATTTCTCATACGCCTCCGCATAGCGCTCCTCATGCTCGAGTTTCCTTCCTTCTTCAAACAGCTCGTCCGCGGTCCTCATGCTTCTCTCCTGCGATTTTTTCTTCATTATAACATGGATCGGCAAAAATATCAATCCGCCGAGGCCACATTCCCTTGCAAATTTTCCCTCGTCCCCTCGGGTACGGCGCCTCGGCCGCGGCCCGCAATTTTCCCATTCTTCCTATCGGATGGCCTGAAAAACGCGGAGCGCGTTGCCGGAAACGACCTTTTGCGCGACATGGGACGGAAAAATCGAACATAAATCGTCGTAGAGGCGGGGCATCGCGGCGGCGTCCGGGAGGTAGGGATTTTCGGGCGCGCCGTCGAAATCGCTGCCGAGGGCGAGCGCGTCCTCCCCGCCGACGCGCACGATATGCCTTGCGTGGGCAAGGATGGCCTCGCGGTTCCTTTCCGCCGTCCCGTCGTCCGTGAGAAAGGCGGGCACGAAGCAGAGGCCAATGGCCCCGCCGCTCTCCGCGACTGCACGGATGCCCTCGTCGCTCAAATTGCGGGGGTGGGGAAAGACGGCGCGCGCCCCCGAATGACTCGCGACGAAGGGCGTGTGGGTGCGTTTTAACGCGGCGGCGACGTCGAAGAGGAGGTCGTCGCTCCCATGGGAGACGTCTACGAGCATGCCGAGTTCGGCCATTCTCTCCACGGCCGCCCGCCCGAAGGAAGTGAGGCCGAAGCGCCTTTGACGGGATTGGAGGGTACCATGTCTGAGGGACACCCCCTCAGTCGCCCGCTTCGCGGGTGCCAGCTCCCCCTCAAGGGGGCGCCAAGGGGGAAAGGCCGCTGCGGTTGACAGCTCCCCCTCGAGAGGGCGCCGAGAGGGAAAGGCCGCCTCAGGCGACAGCTCACCCGAGAACGGAACCCCCTCAGTCGCCCGCTCAGCGGGCGCCAGCTCCCCCAAAGGGGGGAGCCGAGAAGAATTGGGGAAGCCGAGCTCGTTGGGGAGGTTCCACGTGAGAGTCAGCATGCGCACGCCGCGCCGATAGAGCGCTTCGAGCTTTTCGAGGCTTCCCTCGAGCGCGCCGCCCCCTTCCACCGTGAGCATGGCGTGGATCTTCCCCTCCCCGATATCCCGGGCCGCGCGCACGGGAGCGTACCCCTCGCGGGCGCACATTGCGTCGAAGTGGTCGGCAAGAGCCATGGCGCGGGCGAAGCCCTCCCCCTTTCGCGGATCGATGAAGGCCGCAAAACACTGCAACAGGCACCCGCCCGCCTCCAACTTTTTTCGCGTGACATGAAAGACGCCCTCTCGCTTGGTGAGGGCGTCGCAGTGCAGATCGATATAATTCATCCCTTGTAAAACAGCCTCACGATGCGGCCGATCGGGCGCGGCAGCTTGATACAGAAGATCATCTTCCCTCCTCGTTGAGAATGCAGAGCACAAGGCCCATGTCCACGGCGAGCGAAACTTCCCCTTCCGCGACGTTGGAGATGCCGCGCGTCGAGCCGTAACGAAGCCAAAGATCGACGAGCGGATACTTGAGCCCGCTACTAACCATGATATGCGCGTCGCCGCCGAAAGGCAACAGCGAGAGGGTCTGCCCGCACCTACACGGGAGATGATGTTCGCCCCTTCGCAGGAGGGAAATTTCCGCGCCGTTCAAGACGAGTTTTGCCTTCGCCGCCCCGCCCAAAAGCGCCTTGTAAAGGAGATGTAAGTTTCCGAGAAAGTGGTCCTCCCGCCCGCCGCCGGCTCCATAAAAGACGAAATCGGAGGCACCCATGTCCAAGGCGCGGTCTACCGCGAGCTCTCCGTCCGTCTCGTCCTTCTCGGAAGGAAAGGTCTGAAGGGGCGCGGGATACGGCGTCTCTTCGAGGGAATCGAAGTCGCCCAGATTCTCGTCGATCTTCACCTTCCCCTTCGCCCACGAATAGGCCCCGTCGCAGCAGATGACGTAGGCGTTTTCGGCGCAAATTTCGCCGCGGTAGGGTTCGCCGTTCAAGAGAATGACGGCACGGGTCTTTGCGGCGCTCATCCGCGCAGACTCCGGATGGTCTCCGCCATGTCGGGCGAACGGAACACGGCGCTCCCCGCCACGATGACGTTGGCTCCCGCCGCGATGACGTCTCTCACGTTGGCTTCCGTCACGCCGCCGTCCACTTCGATATCGAGCTCCCCCCTTCCGATCTTCACGCAACGGTCGCGCAATTTCTCGATCTTTTTGAGCGTCTCGGGGATGAATTTCTGCCCGCCCCAGCCGGGGACAACGCTCATGACAAGGACCATGTCCGCAATCTCAC
Organism: uncultured Clostridia bacterium; assembly: GCA_947588985.1. Taxonomy (GTDB): domain Bacteria; phylum Bacillota; class Clostridia; order Christensenellales; family Borkfalkiaceae; genus Gallimonas. The sequence goes on along the minus strand of CANQBG010000009.1, from coordinate 36,923 downwards.
ATGCGGGAAACAGCTCTTCGACGGCCGTCGCGGGGTTGACGACGGCGGAGGCCTTGCACCCGCGGGACCGGATATAGGCGAGGGTGGAGAGGATGTCAGCGTCCGCCTCGACGTGGGCGGTGATGATGTCCGCGCCCGCCCCGATAAATTCCTCCACGCGCGAACGGGGGGACGTGACCATGAGGTGGCAATCGAGGGGGAGCCGCGTGTGCGGGCGCATGGCCTTCACGGCCTGCGCCCCGAAGGTGATGGGCGGGACGAAATTGCCGTCCATCACGTCGCAATGCACGTAGTCGGCCCCGTTTTGCTCGAGAAGGCGCACGGTCTCCCCGAGTTTGGAAAAGTCGCTCGCCAAAATGCTCGGCGCGATCTTGATTTTCATTTACGTTCCCTCCTTTCGGAATCTGTTGCGGCGGAGCTCAGTCGGGTGAATGCTTGGAAAGATAGCTTGCGCGGAGTTGGCCGCAGGCGCCGCCGATGTCCGAACCCATGCTTCTTCTTAAGGTCGCGGAGATTCCGCGGCTTAAAAGCGCCTTCAAAAAGGCCTGTGCCGTGCGCTCGTCCGTTCCCTTCAAATTCCGCTCCTTCACGGGGTTGAGGCGGATGAGATTGACGTGGCACGGCCGCCCCTTCAAGAGTGCCACGAGCGCTTCCGCATGGGGCATGTCCGCGTTCTCCCCTTCGATAAGGCTATATTCAAAGATGTAGCGGCGGCCCGTCTTTTCAAAATATTCCCCGCAGGCCGCGAGGATCTCCGCGATGGAATACTTGTTTGCGATGGGCATGGTGCGGCGGCGTTCTTCGTCCGTCACGGCGTGAAGGGAGACGGTGAGATTGAGGGGAATGCCCTCGCCCGCAAACTTCTTCATCGCGGGGACGAGTCCGCACGTCGAGAGCGAGACGTTGCGCGCGCTGATGCAGATGCCCCCTTCCGCGGTGAGATTGCGCAGAAATTTCACGACGTTTTCGTAGTTATCGAAGGGTTCGCCGCTGCCCATTAAGACGACGTTGGTAATTTGGCGCTCCTTGAGACTTCCCCCGAGGAAGCGGTTGACGGCGAGCACTTCGGAGAGGATCTCGCCCGCGGTGAGGTCGCGGATCCTTCCGCCGAGGGTGGAAGCGCAGAATTTGCACCCCATGCGGCAGCCCACCTGTGTGGAGACGCACTGCGTGTTGCCGTATTGATACTGCATCACGACGCCCTCGATGAGGTTGCCGTCTGCAAGTTCGAAGAGAAATTTGCGCGTGCCGTCCTTGGAGGTGAACACTTCTTTGATCGTTACGGGCTCATCTTCATACTCCGCAAGGAGCGCCGCGCGCATGGAGGCGGGGACGGGAAGGGCGGAGATCTTCTTGCCCTGCATGAGCCCCTCGAAGATCTGCCGCGCGCGGAAGGGCTTCTCCCCCGCCGCCGCGGTGAGGGAGACGAGCTCCGCGTAGGATAGGTCTTGCAAGATCTTCTTCATGCGTTCCTCCGCCGAAGTTTGGCGACGTAAAAGCCCGCGCCGTAGGCCGCGTCGGGCAAAAATTGCAGACCGCACTCCGTCTTTTCATGGGGAAGCGGACTTTCTGCCGCCTCCGCGGAAAACTCGCCGTGCGCCTTCAGAAAGGCCGAAACCGCGCCGTCGTTCTCCTCCCGAAGGATGGAGCACGTCGAATAATAGAGGGTGCCGCCCGGCTTCACGTAGCGGGCACAGTTTTCAAGAATTTGAATTTGAAGGGTCTTGAGCGCGGGCATGCCCCCCTCCTCTTTCCTGAGCGGGAGGTCCGGGTTCTCGGCCACGGTGCCGAGACCGGAGCAGGGCGCGTCTACGAGTACGCCCTCGAAGGCGGCCTCGAAGGCGGGCTCGAAGGAAGAGGAATCGAGAAGGCGGGCCTCCACATTCGCTGCGCCCATGCGCGCGACATAGCTCTCGATGAGGGCGACGCGGTGCGGGTGCACGTCGCACGCGACGACAGAGCCGCACTTTTCCGCAAGCAGCACGCTCTTGCCCCCGGGGGCCGCGCAGGCGTCGAGGAGGCGGGCGCAGGGCTCCACCACGCCGCAGATGGCGACGCTCCCCACCGATTGGAAGGTGTAGTCCCCGCGGAAAAAGCCCTCGTCGCGCGTGAACTTTTCAAAGAGGTAGAGGTGCGGAAAGGGCGTAGGCACATGGGGCTGGGCGAGGTAGGCTTTTTCGCCGCGCACGAAGCGGACGGAGACGCCCCCGCTCCTTGCGAGAAGGATGCTCTCGGCGCGCGGGCCGTAGGTTTTTACGATCTCCCGCACGGCAAAGGGCGGGAAGTTGCTCCGGATCGCAAGCCCCTCCTCCCCTTCGGGAAGGACGACGCGCTGGGGATCGAAGGCGCGAAGCGCTGCGTTGACGAAGTTTTTCTGCTCCCCTTTGCCGAGGAGCTTGACGAGCTCAACGGCCTCGTTGACGCAAACGGAGGGGGGCATGTCCGAAAAGAGGCGTGCGTAAAGCGAAATTTTCATCGCGAGCGCGACGGGAAATTTGGGGCGCTTTTTCGCAACGGAATCGAGGCAGAGGCCGAGGTAGCCGTAGTTTTCGAGGACGCCGTAACAAAGGCGCACGGTGCGCCCCTTCTCCCCGGGGGGAAGCTCCGCGAGCGCGCGCTTTAGGTGGGCGCCCTCCTTTAAGACCCGCGTGAGGACGCGGTGCGCATCAAGAAAGGCGTTCAAATCGCATCCCCTCTCGCACTTTGCGGCCGTTGAGAAAATCGCGCGCGGACATCCGCCTCGCGCCGGCGGGCTGGAGCTCGGTGATCCGCACGGCCCCCTCCCCGCATTGGACGATGAGCCCCGTCTTGGGGGAAGCCGAAAGCACCGTCCCCGGGGCGGCCTCCGCGGCGAAGGAAACTACTTCCTCCGCGAAGTGGAAATTGAGCATGAGGCCGGCGATCTGCGCATACGCGAGCGGGGCGGGCGAGAGGCCGCGAATGAGGCAACTCACCGCGCGGGCGGACTGCGTAAAGTCCACCTCCGTGCGCGAAACCTTCTTGCAGACGAAGCCCTCGCCCTGTTGCGTGAGGGAGACCTCCCCCCGCGCAATGCGCGCGAGCGCCTCCACGGCGAGCTCACCCGAGAGGCGGGAGAGCCTGTCCTCGAGGGTGCCGCAGGTATCGGAATCGTAAATTTTCACCCGATCGGAGAGCAAGATATCCCCCGTGTCGAGGCCGAGTTCGGTTTTCATGACGGTGACGCCCGTCTCGCGGCAGCCATCGAGCATACAGCGCGGAATGGGCGCGGCCCCGCGGTAGGCGGGGAGCAGGGAGGCGTGGAGATTCCACACCCCCATCGGGAAGAGATCCAAGACCTCCTGCGTGAGGATCTGGCCGTAGGCACACGTCACCATGAGGTCGGCGCAGACAGATCGTAGGCCACCCATGTCCGACTTCACGCGTTCGGGTTGCAACACGGGGATGCCGCGGCGCAGCGCTTCCTCCTTGACGGGCGGAGGGGTGAGGACGCCCTTTCGGCCCTGCGGACGATCGGGCTGGGTGAGGACCGCGGCGACCTCATAGCCTGCTTCCAAAATGGCGCAGAGGGGCTCGACGGCATAGAGGGGCGTACCCGCATAGATGAGCTTCACGTGGTTCTCCTTTTATGGGAATTTGCGACCTATGATGGGAAAATAGCGGCTTTTTGCTCAACTCAGTCTGCGTCGTGCACGTTTTCCGCCTTGTCGGTGTAGAGGACGCCGTCGAGGTGGTCGAGCTCGTGGCAGACGGCGCGGGCGAAGAAGTCGCGCGCGACGAGGGAGTATTTATCCCCCTTGCGGTCCTGAAAGAGGATCTTCACCTTGGAGGGGCGGCGCACCGTGCCCGCCTTGCCGCGGATGGAGAGGCACCCTTCTGCCCCCACCTGTTCCCCCTTCTGCCACACAAAGACGGGGTTTACAAATTCAAAATAGCCCTCCTCCACGTCTACGACGACGACGCGGATGGGAACGCCCACCTGCGGCGCGGCAAGGCCCGCCCCTTCGGCCTTGCGAAGGGTCTCCTTCATGTCGTCGAGAAGGGCGCAAAGTTCGCCGTCGAACCGCGTGACGGGCGCGCATGTTTGCCGCAGGACGGGATCTCCCACCTGCACGATTTCCCGGATCATACCTTCCTCCTAACTTAAATTGCTCGGGTTTTCTTCGACATAGACGAGCACGTTCTTATATTTCTCCGCCGCACAGACGGCGTAAATTTCTTTGAGGATCCCGCCGTCCACGAGCCGCATGAGGACTTGGTAGCGGAACTTATTCTGAATGCGCTTGATGGGCGCGTGCATGCGGTTGAAGAAGAGGAAGGCCTCCGTCTGCCGCTCATAGAGCGCGCGCAGACGCTCATAGACGGACTTCAAGGCGCCGAGCGTCTCCTTCTCGTCCTCGCCCGTGACCATGACGCGCACGATCTTGGCAAAGGGGGGGAACATCGTCGCCGCGCGCACCGAGATCTCATGCTCGTAGAAGCCCTCGTAATCGTAAGCGGCGGCGAAGCGGAGGATGTAGTTCTCGGGATCGTACGTCTGCAAGACGACTTCGCCCGGCTCCTGCGCCCTTCCGCTCCTGCCCGCCACCTGCGTGACGAGCTGGAAGGTGCGCTCCCCGCTCCTGTAATCGGCAAAGTGCAGGCTCATATCGGCGTCGAGGATGCCCACGAGGGTGACGAAGGGGAAATCGTGCCCCTTGGCCACCATCTGCGTCCCCACGAGGATATCCGCCTCGCGCGAGGAGAAACGCTTCAGAATGCGCAGATGCCCCTCCTTGCCGCTCGTGGTATCCACGTCCATGCGCAAGACGCGGGCGTGCGGATACAATTTTTGCAGTTCGGAGACGACGCGCTGGGTGCCCGTGCCGACGTAGCCGAGATGCTTCCCGCCGCATGCGGGACAGGCGGGCAGCAGCTTATAGGCGGTGCCGCAATAGTGGCATTTGAGGGCACGCTCGTCGCTGTGGTAGGTGAGGGAGACGGCGCAATGTTCACACGTCGCCACATAGCCGCAGTCGCGGCAGATGACCGTCTGCGAATACCCCCTCCGGTTGAGGAAGAGGATGGCCTGATTGCCCTTCGAGAGGCAATCTTCGAGGCGTTCGCGGAGGAGGGAGGAGAAGAAACTCGCGTTGCCGCGGCGGACCTCCCGGCGCATATCTACGATGCGGACCTCGGGCATGGGGCGGGCGTTGATCCTCTCGGGGAGCTTGACGAGGGCGAATTCCCCCTGCTTGGCGCGGTGGTAGGTCTCTACCGACGGCGTGGCGCTGCCGAGGACCAATTTGCACTTGTTGTACCGCGCCCGAAGGTAGGCGATGTCGAAGGTGTTATACCGCGGGGAACTCTCGGAGGAATAGCTTCCGTCGTGCTCCTCGTCGAGGACGATCATGCCCACGTTTTCGAGAGGGGCAAAGACTGCCGACCGTGCCCCGATCGCGATACGCGCCTCCCCGCTTTTGAGGCGCATCCACTCGTCGAAGCGCTCCCCCGCCGAGAGGCCGCTGTGCAGAATGGCCGCCTTGCTCCCGAACCATGCCCGCAGCTGGGCGAGCATCTGCGGCGTCAAGGAGATCTCGGGGACGAGGAAGATCGCCGTCTTGCCCGCCTCGAGCGTCTCCGCGATGAGGGTGAGGTAGACCTCCGTTTTCCCGCTCCCCGTGACGCCGTGCAGGAGCGTGACCGTCTTTTCCGTCGTCTTGACGGCCGTGACGGCACGTTGCTGGGCGGGCGTGAGGGGGCGACGGATGCGCTCCCCCGCGATGCCCGTGTAGGGATCGCGAAAGACGCGGCGTTTTTCCGCCCGGATGAGCCCCTTTTTCTCCAAACTCTTGAGCGCCGCATCCCCGAAGCGCGCCCGCAGCTCCGCCCCATCGGCCTCCCCGCACTCCGCGAGGTAGGCGTAGAGCGCCTGTTGGCGAGGGGCGCGGTCGGAAATTTCCCCCACGGCGTCGGTGCGCACATAGGCCGTCTTATACCGCTCGGAGACCTTGCCCGTGCGCATTTCGGCGGGCAAAAAGAGGCGAAGGGTAAGCGCCATGGGTACGCGGTAGCGCGCCGTGATGGCGTCGGCAAGCATGAGCGCCTCCTGCGTCAGGGGGACCGACTCCGTGCGGAGCACCGATTTGAGCTTTTCGGGGGGGTACTCCGAGGTCTCTTTGAGCCGCATGACAAACCCCGTCGCGACCCCTCTTCCGAAGGGGACCACGACGAGCGCGCCGCGGGGCAGCGCGTCCTCGCAGCGGTAATCAAAGATCTTATCGACGTCGCTATGGGCGATATCTACGATGACTTCGGCAATCATGGGTGCAAACTTGCGATAGCTCTATGAAAAAATTGCCCCGCGATGGGGGGCAGATTTTCAATCTTTGATGCTCTTGAACTTGCCGTTCATGGCCTCGTTGCAGGCAAGGACGATCTCCTTCTGCTTGCCGGGGAGCTCCTTGGCGCCCGTGGATTGCATCTGCTCGATGATCTGCCGCGTGCGCTTTGCGATGACGATGCAGAGCTCATAGCGCGAAATGGGGTTTTCCTCCGTCCCGAGCTTGCGCACGAGCGCGTCTACCGAGGGTTCGTTGATCATAGTATCCTCCTACTTGTTTATTTCCGAATGAATGATATCGAGCAGTTCCTGCACGGCGGCATTCAGATCGTCGTTGAGCACGACGTGGTCGAATTCCTTCATGCGCGAATACTCGTAGTCCACGCGGGCCTGCCGCTCCGCGACCTGTTCCTCCGTCTCCGAAGCGCGGCCCTTGAGCCTTGCCTCGAGCGCCTCCCGGCTGGGCGGCACAATGAAGATGGTGGAGACGGGCGTCTCTTTCTCCGAACCGCGCACCTTGAGCGCGCCGTTTACGTCGATCTCGAGGAGAACGGACCTGCCGGCCTCGAGCTGCTCGGCCACATAGCCGCGCGGGGTGCCGTAGTACTCCCGGAAGTGGCCGTCGTACTCGATGAAGGCGTCCTCTTCGATGCCCTTCATGAAGGCGCTGTGGCTGATAAAGAAATATTCCACGCCGTCCCGCTCCCCCTTGCGCGGCCGACGCGTCGTGCAGGAGACGGAGAGGGCGAGCGAGGGATCGCGCCGCAAGAGCTCCCGCACGAGGGTGCCCTTCCCCACGCCGGAGGGACCGGAAATACAAAAAAGCATGCTCTTCATAGGCTATTCAAGATTCTGGATCTGTTCGCGCACCTTCTCGATCTCGTTTTTCATGGCGAGCGCGAGGCGGGTCAGCTCCCCGTCGTTGGACTTGGAGCATACGGTGTTGCATTCGCGGTTGAATTCCTGCACGAGGAAATCGAGCTTGCGGCCGACCTGTTCCGCCGTGCAGATCTTGCGGAACTCCGCAATGTGCGAAAAGAGCCGCGTGAGTTCCTCGTCGATGCTGCATTTATCCGAATAGACGGCCGCCTCGGTGAGGATGCGCGTCTCGTCCACCTTGCCGCCGAGCAGTTCCTCGATGCGCGCGGTGAGCTTTTCGCGATACTCCTTCGCGACCATGGGTGCCCTCTTTTCGATGTCCGCCCGCAAATTTTCGATGACGTCCATGCGGGAGAGGAGGTCGCGTTTTAAGCGTTCCCCCTCGGCAAAGCGCATGGCGCGGTGCGCCTCGAGGGCTTTTTTGAGGGCGGCCTCCAACACGGGATAGAGCGCCTCGTCCTCCTCTTCGGCGTCGCCGATACGCACGACGTCGGGCTGGCGGAGAAGGAAGGAGAGGGTGATGTCCTCTTCCGCCTCGGGGACGGCCTCCTTCACCTCCTTGGCAGCCTCGAAATAGGCGCGGGCGAGCGCGCGATCGACGTGTAGCGTCCGGTCCTTTTCGCGGCAGTCGTTGACGCCGACGAACACATCGACGTGCCCGCGGGAGATGCTCTCCCGCACGAGATTGCGCACGCGCTCCTCATAGGCGAGGAAGGCGCGGGGGCACTTCAGGGCGAGATCGAGATAGCGGTTGTTGACGGAGCGGAGTTCCACCGTGATCTCGAGACCGTTTTCACTGTGCGTCCCCCGTCCGTAACCCGTCATGCTGTACATAGGCTACCCTCGGAATTGTGATTGGTTCCATTATATCACGCGTGCGCGCGATTTGCAAGTATTTTCAAAAAAGAAAACACAAAAAGCGGGGCGGCTTTCAGCCGAGCATGGCGAGGAATTCCTCCTCTCCGATGACCCGAATGCCGAGCTTTTTCGCCTTTTCGAGCTTGCTGCCCGCCTTCTCCCCCGCGACGACGAGCGTCGTCTTTTGCGTGACCGCGCTCCCCACGACGCCGCCGAGGGCCTCGATGCGCTTCTGCGCCTCGGGGCGGGGCATGGAGGCGAGGGTGCCCGTGAGCACGACGGTCTCCCCCGCAAACCTGCCCTCCGCGGCGTGCGCCTTCACAAAGGGTTCCACGCCGAGCGCCAAAAGGCGGGTTAGCTCCGCGGCGTTCTCCTCGTCCGCAAAGTAGGCAAGGATGGAGCGGGCGGTGATCTCCCCCACGTTTTCGATGGCGACGAGCTCCTCGAAGGTGAGATTTTTTACGGCCTCCACGCTCCCGAAGGCGGCGAGATCGCGGGCGGCCACGCGGCCGATCCCCTCCACGCCGAGGGCATAGAGGAAGCGGTCGAGCGGGATCTTCTTGCTCTTTTCGAGGGCGGAGAGAAGGTTGGCGATCTTCTTCTCCCCGAAGCCTTCGAAGAAGGTCCCGTCCTCTTCGCGGAAGCTGTCCTTCGTTAAAGTGTAGAGGTCGGAGAACTGCTTCACGCCGCGCTTTTCGAGCAAAATTTGCAGGGTGGCCTCGGACATGCCCTCCACGTCGGCGGCGTTCTTGCTGCAATAGTGGGTGAGCCGCTGGACGATGCGGGGCGGGCAGGCGCGGTTGACGCAGAAGAGATTTGCCCCCACTTCCCGAATGGGGCTCCCGCAGTAAGGGCACACCTGCGGCTTTTCGACGGGGACGCTCCCCTCCACGTGCGAAACGGCCCCCAAGATCTCGGGGATGACCTCGTTGGAACGGCGGATGAGGACGCGGGAGCGGAGCTTTACGTCTTTACGGGTGAGGTCGCCGTAGTTATTGAGGGTGGCGCGGCGCACCGTGGCCCCCGCGAGCTCGACGGGGCTGACCTCCGCAAGGGGGGTGAGCTTGCCCGTCCGGCCCACTTGCCAGAGGACGTTTTCCACCGTCGTCTCGGCCTCCTCCGCCTCGAATTTATAGGCGATGGCCCAGCGCGGGAACTTATCCGTGGCACCCATGTCCGAACGCACGCCCTCTTCGTTGACTTTTACGACGGCGCCGTCGGTGAGGACGTCGAGCTTCCTTCTCTCCACTTCGATCTCGTCGATGCAGGCAAAGACTTCCTCCGGGGACTTGCAGTGTTTGAAATAGGGAAAGAGCTTGAAGCCCTCCCGCTTCAGAAATTCCCGCGCCTCTGTCTGCGAAGAGACGGGGCTTTCGCTCATGTAGTTGACGTCATAGAAGAGGATCTCGGGGTGGCGGGCCCGCGTCACCTTGGGATCGAGATTGCGGATGGCCCCCGCCGCGGCGTTGCGGGCGTTTTTGAGGGGCTCCTCGGGGTGCTCGGCGTTGTATTTCTCGAGCACGGAGAGGCGGATCACGGCCTCGCCGCGCACTTCGAGCGTGCCCGGATAGGAGATGGTGAGGGGAAAACTCGGCACGGTGAGCGCCTGTGCCGTCACGTCCTCCCCCTCTACGCCGTTGCCGCGGGTCGTCGCGCGGACGAACGCGCCCCCCTCATAGGTCAGGCAGACGGTGAGGCCGTCGTATTTATATTCCACGGTATACGTCGCCTCGCCCGCCTTTTTGACGCGGGTGAAGAAGGCGGAGAGCTCGTCCTCCGTGACGGCCTTGTCGAGGCTGTAGAGCCGCGCGATGTGGGTGTGCCGCTCGAAGCCCTTGATGGGGTCGCCGCCGACGCGGCGCGTCGGGGACTCGGGGAGCGTGATCCCCGTCTCCCGCTCGAGCTCTCTGAGCTCGTCGTAGAGGCGGTCGTACTCCCGGTCCGGTACGCTCGGATCGTCGAGCACATAGTATTCATACGCCCACTTGTTGAGCGTCTCGCAGAGCGCGCGCATGCGTTCGGTCTCGGTCATATTCTCCTCCTGAAACGGTGTTACGGCAAAATTTCGAGGGGGGCGAGGGCCGCGGCGAGATCCTTGTTCCCCACCGTGAGAAAGTGCACGGTGATGATGAGGTTGCGCCCCTCTCCGCGCACGGCGAGTACCGTCCCCTCCCCGAAGCGAGCGTGTTTTACGCGCACGCCCACGCGGAATTCCGATGTGTCATTTTTGGGCGTAGGCGGCGTTTGCGAAGCCCCGAACGCGGACATGGGTGCCCCGTTTTGCCTCATGGGCGGTTTCTTCGTCCCGCCGTAAGCGCCGAATGCGCCCCCGGAGGACTCCGAATACGTCCCCACTTTTCGCGCCGCGCCATAGCTGTTTTTCAAGCCGCCGCCAAAGCTTCTTCCGCCGCTCTCGTAGCCGCCGCCCTCCTCGAAGTCGCCCGTATATCTTCTTCCCGCGGGAAGGTCGCGGATGCCGAGCTCGCCCTTGAGCTCCTCCACGAACTGCGAGCGCATGGCGGGTTCGCGCCGCCCATAGAGGTAGCGGGACTTGGAGCGCGTGAGCCACAGCTTTTCGCGGGCGCGGGTGATGGCGACGTACATGAGCCGCCGCTCCTCCTCGAGGCCGTCCCGCTCCCCGATCGCTCGCGACGTGGGCATGATGTTCTCCTCGAGCCCGACGAGGAACACGCAGCGGAACTCCAATCCCTTGACGGCGTGGATGGTGGCGATGGTAACATAGTCCCCCTCGTCCATCTCGTCGGTATCCGAATAGAGGGTGATCTGTTGGAGGTAGTCGGAAAGCTCGGCGCCCTCGTTCATGCGCACGAATTCATCGACGGAGTTTTTGAACTCATCGAGATTGGCGCGCTTGGTGAGGCTCTCATCGGACTTATCGGCGTATTGCTCATACATGCCCGAGCTATCGAGAAGGTAGGCGACGAGCTCGTTGACGGGCAAGATCTGCGACCGAACCACGAGGTCCTTGATGTACGCCCCGAAGGCGCGCAGTTTTTCGCGGACGCCCGCGGTGAGCGGAAGCTCGTCGCACGCGAGGACGGAGTCGTACACCGTCTCCCCGGCCTGCTCGGCATACTGCAAGAGGGTCTGCACCGTCTTATCCCCGATGCCGCGGCGGGGCACGTTGATGACGCGCAGAAGCGCCTCGCTATCGAAGGGATTGGCGATGAGGCGGAGATAGGCGAGCACGTCTTTGATCTCCTTGCGCTCGAAGAACTTGAATCCGCCGAACACCTTGTAGGAGAGGCCGTATTTGGTGAACTCCTGCTCGTAGGCGCGCGTTAAGGCGTTGATGCGCATGAGCACGGCGAAATCGGAGAGCTTATAGCCGCTCCGGCGCAGTTCGGAGATGATGCGGGCGCAGTAGAGCGCCTCCCCGAGCTCCTCCTCGGCCTCGTAGTAGACGGGCTTCTCGCCGTCCCCGGCGTTCGTCCAGAGCGTCTTGCCCTTGCGGTGGGAATTGTGGGCGATGGAGGCGTTGGCGAGCTGCAAAATGGCCCCGGTGGAGCGGTAGTTGCGCTGCAATTTATAGACTTTGGCCTTGGGGAAGGAACGCTCGAAGTGCAGGATATTCTCGATCTCCGCCCCCCGCCAGCCATAGATAGATTGGTCGTCGTCGCCCACCACGAAGAGATTGCCGTGGACGGAGGCAAGCAGCTTTACGATGTCGAACTGTACGGCGTTGGTATCCTGAAACTCATCGACATGGATATAGCGGAAGCGGCCCGCGAGATAGGAACGGGCCTCGGCGTCCTCCGCGAGAAGGGCGCGCGCCTCGGTGAGAAGATCGTCGAAATCGAGGGCGTTATACGCCTTGAGGTGCTCATTGTAGCGGCGGTAGATCTTCATCGCGTCGTCGATGCCCCGCTCGTAACGGAAGCGCACGGCGTACTCCTCGGGGCCGAGGCCGAGCATCTTGGCGTTGGAGATGTGGTATTTCACCGATTTGAGGAGGGATTCCTCGTCGTAGCCGAGCTCCTTGAAGGTCTGCTTGATGACGGCGGCGCGCTCCTGCTCGGCGTAGATGGAGAAGTTCTCTCTGAGGCCGCGGCGCTCCCCGTACATGCGGAGGATCTTCACGCACATGGAGTGGATGGTGCACACCCACATCCTGCGGGTATCGGTGACGCGTTCGAGGCGCTCCTTCATCTCCCCCGCCGCCTTGTTGGTGAAGGTGATGGCGAGGATGTTTTCGGGGTCTATCCCGCATTCCGAGATGAGATATTCGATCCGGGCGGTGAGGACGCGCGTCTTGCCGCTTCCCGCGCCCGCGAGCACCAAAACCGCGCCCTCGGTATCGAGGACGGGAAGCCGCTGTTCTTCATTGAGGAAATCGAGATCTTGCATACCTCTCGATTATATCACAGTTCCCGCGAATTTGCAAGTGTTCCGCGGGACGTTGCGGGGAAATGTCGGCAGGCGGGCGGGGGTCAGGTTTTGAGCTCGAACTCCACCTCCCGCTTGAATCGCTCGAGCGCGCGGAGGTATTTTTCGGAGAGCTCGAGGTTATACCGCTGCTTCTCGGCATAGGAGAGCGTGGCATAATACTGCTTATCGGTGAGGCGGCCGATGGCGTCGGAGACCTCTCCCTCCTCGAGCAGCATTTTCTTGACTTTGAGGTAAAATTCATCGGGCATCTCACCCCGGATGCGGGCGTCCACTTTGTCGCGGAAGTAGAGCTCGAGCTTGCTCTCGTTGATGCCCTGCGTGCGGGCATAGCTGCGTTCATCCTCGAGCTGTTTCTCGCATTCCTGCCAGAATCCGCGCTTCATCCTGCGTTTTGCTTCCTTTGCAAGCGTTTTCAGCGAACGGTCCACCTTTTCTCTCCTTTTTCAGACATTTTTCGCACAAAAAATCCGCACCGTTCCCGGTGCGGATCTCATTAGTTTCTGCTTCTTTTTCTCGCTGCTTCCGACTTCTTTCTCTTCTTGACGGAGGGCTTCTCGTAGAACTCCTTCTTGCGGAGGTCTCCGATGATCCCGTCGCGCGAGCACTTTCTCTTGAATCTGCGGAGCGCGGACTCGAGATTTTCGTTTTCACCGACTCTGATCGTAGACATCTTTCTCACTCTCCTTTGCCCGAAGCATTGATTACCCGACTATTATACCAAACCTGCGCGCGCTTGTCAAACGCTTTCGGCCCCGTTTTTGAAATTTTTCCCATTGCCTTACACCGAGCGGATGGCCTCGACGGGGTGTTTGCGCACGGTAAGCGCCACGGGGACGCTCGTGGAGACGGCCGCCGTCACAAAGGCGACGGCAAAGACGATGAGCGTGTTCAGCCCGCCGAAGAGGAAGATCTTGAAGGAGAGCAGACCGGCCGACATGAGGATCTGATTGACGACGACGCACGCCACAAAGCTCAGAATGCTCCCGATCGCAAAGCAGGCGAGCGTGATGACGACGCCCTCCACCATGAAGATCTTGTAGACGTCGATCCCCCGTGCGCCGACGGCGCGCAAGATGCCGATATCCTTCTTCTTCGCGCCGATGCTCGCGGAGATGAAGTTGAAGAGCAGGAGCGCGGCAAAGACGGCGAGCCCCACGGCGACGACGCCGAGCACGGTGAAGATCTGTCCGAAGGCCGTGCGGCTCTCCCGCACGCTCACCATGAAGTCGTAGGGCACCGTGTAGTAGTAGCCGGCGGTTTGGATCACGCGGTCGTAGCCGAAGAGCGCCGTGCTCTTGGCGCTGCGGTCCCCCGTGAGGGGCGCATAGAGGTATTCGATGTAGCTGCCCTCCGCCTCGGCGGCCGTATCTACCGTGTAGAGGTTGATGGGGAAGTTGCCATTATAGAGATAGCGCTCGGCAACGAGATTGCCCTCCTCGTCGGTGAGCAAGAAGTCCGAGGTGATCTCCGCCTCCGCGCCATAGACGCGGATGAGGTTGTTGACCTGCGTGGAGACGTTTTGGCGGTAATACTGCGCGAGGTTGGCGGGCATGTAGCGGTCGCGGAAGCCCTCCCCCACCCACAGGAGCGAGGACATGGAGTGCAGATAGACGTCCTCCAGCTCGCTCTCGAGGGCGTGCCAGACGTCGATGGAGTAGCGCTCGGGATCGCGTTCCTCGCGCAACGGAGCGAACTTCGAGAAGTTCTCCCCCGTCTCGACGACGCCGACGATGGTGAGCGGAATGGCGCGCTTGTCGTCCTCCTCCGCGGTGAGCAGCTGCCAATTATGGGTGAGCTCGATGGTCTTTCCGAGGAGGTCCTCATACGTCTCGATGGGCACGGGGTTCGAATAGCCGTAGCCATAGGTATGGTAGGCCTCCCATGCAAGTGCGGAGACGGCGCATTCCCCTGCGTTTGCGGGAAGGCGCCCATGGACGGTGAACTGCTTGATCTCCCCGAGATAGGAGGCGTCCGCAAAGGCGGAGAAGCGGGTGGTGTGGCCGAAGAAGGTCTCGCTGGTGATGTAGCTCGGCAGTTCGCCCGTGTAGTCGAGGTCTGCGATCTCGAGGGTGTAAGCGGGGACGAAGTTCATGCCCGGATGCGCCTTACGCACCGCCGCGGCCTCCTCCTCCGAGAAGTGCGAGCGGCCGTCTGCGTCGGTGCCGATCGCCACGTTGCTCCAGCCCGAGGCCGTGGGGAGCTTCACGTTGAGCAGCCCGCATTTTTCGAGAATGGCGGCCTGATAGGAGGAATCCGCCAGCGTAGCCGCGCCCGACTGCGCCGTGGTGAAGGTGATGACGGTGGAAAAGACGCCGAACACGAGGAAGGCCACCGTCGCAAGCAACGTGGTAAAGATGAGGCGGACGGGCTTGGCCTTCAGGCCGGAGAAGCCCATCTTGAGCGCATAGCGGAAGGGGAAGCGGGAGCGGATGAAGTGGCAGTCCTCCGCGGGCACGGGGACCTCCGCGGGCTTGGTCTCCACGAAAGTCGCCTGCGAGGCGGGATCTGCCGAAGTATGTACGGAGGCAAGGTCCCCCTCCTCGGCAGAGATGACGAGCCCGCCCTTGTGGCTTCTTACGAAGGCGAGGAGCTTTCTTTCATCCTCCTCCGAAAGGTCGGCGCCGCTCAAAAGCGCCATCTTCTTTTCGGAGACGGAGAAGAGGTTGGCGCGCTCCACCGGGCCTCCCCCGCCGTTTCGGGTCATATCCGAGACGATATTGCCGTCTTTGAGCTCGATGATGCGGTCGGCATACACCTCCGCGAACTCCCGATCGTGCGAGACGACCACGACGAGCTTATTGGCGGACAGCCGCTTGAGAGTATCGAATACCTGCGCGCCCGTCTTGGAATCGAGGGCGCCCGTGGGTTCGTCTGCCATGATGATCTCGGGGTCCTTCACGAGGGCGCGCGCAATGGCGACGCGCTGCCTCTGCCCGCCCGAGAGCGTGTTGGGGCGGCGGTCTCCGTAGCCCGCGAGGTCCACCTTGGCGAGGATCTCCTCCACCTTCTCCTTGTCCTTGGGCTTGCCCTGCAGCTCGAGCGCGAGGGCGACGTTTTCCTCCACCGTGAGCTCGGTGAGGATGTTGTATTCCTGAAAGATGAATCCCAAATAGGTATTGCGGTAGCTATCGAAATCGCTCTTCGTGAAGTCCTTGGAGGACTTCCCGTTGACGATGACTTCGCCCTCATCGGGCACATCGAGCCCGCCCGAGACGTTGAGGAGCGTACTCTTCCCGCTCCCCGACTTGCCGAGCAGAAAGACCATGCCCCGCTCGGGGAAATCGACGGAGACATCGTTGAGCGCCGTCACCGTCTCCCCCTTGGCCTCATACCGTTTGACGAGATGCTTGACCTGTAACACTTGCTTTCCCCCTTTGCGGGCGACCGCGGAAGCCCACGTCGCCCTGTTATGATATTACCATGAAAATTTCAACAAATCAAGAATATCCGCTTGTCGCGGCGAGATTTTCGCCCGATTTTCACAATCTCTCAATAGAAACGCTCCATGAGCTCGTCCACGACGGCGTCCGTCATGAGCCCGTAGGTGCAGTAGAGGGTGAGGATGGTGAAGCGATCGCGGATCTTGTAGGCCTCGCGCAGCATGGCGCGCACCGTGTCCGCGGAGACATCGAGCTCGGAAAAGCGGGTGGGACAGCCGAGCGCGGCGAGCGTGTGCTCCACTTCCTCGGGCGCGGGTAGTTTTTCGGCCTCGGCGGCGACGGTTTTCTGCCCCGCGAAGGCGGGACGGCGGGCGGCCGTATGATAGAGATAGAGGGAGACCATGGTGCCGAGCCCCACCTTCACGCCGTGGAGAGGGATGCGCTTTTTGCGCCGCAGAAAATCCATCTCGAGGAAGTGGCTCATGTGATGCTCGGCGCCCGAGGCGGGGCGGGAACTGCCCGCGATGACCATCGCGTACCCCGAGACGAGCAGGGCGTCCATGAGTTTTTCCGTCCCCTCCGGGCTCCTTCGGATGAGGGCGGGGATGCTCGCGTCGCAGGCGCGGACGGCCTCGTACATGAGGGAAGCGGCCTCCTCGTTGTAGGCCTCCCCCGTGAGCGACGCGCTCAGCCGCCAATCGGCAAGGCAGCAGTATTTTGCGAGGATGTCCCCCACGCCCGCGCCGATCATCACCGCGGGAGCGGAGGAGAGCACCGTTTGGTCCATGAGGACGTCGCGCGCGACTTGCGCGTTTCGCGTGATCTTGAAGCCGCCCTCGATGAGGGGGGTGACGCCCGACGTGAACCCGTCCATCGAGGGGGCCGTGGCAAAGACGCCGCTCGGCTTCCCGAGCAGATGGCCAGCGTATTTGGCGACGTCGTTGAGCGTCCCCGCGCCCACGGCGAGAAGGTAGTCGCAGTCCTCCGCCGCCCGCCGCGCCCGCTCCACCGTATTCTCGTCGGCAACGGGTTCCTCCTCTTCGAATGGGCAGAAGGCCAGCGGCGTGTTCTGTGCGCGAAGTGCGGCTACGATGGGCTTCGATAAGGGCATGGTATGCCCGTCGGTGATGACGAGCACCCGTTGTTCCTTTACGCGGGACAGAAATCCGGGGAAGTTTCCCCCCTCGCCGCGCTCCGCATTGACGCCGAATTTTTCCGATAACGATTGTATATCCATTCCTCTCCCCTCTCGGCTTGCGCCCTTATTTGCACACGAAATTGCACACGATGCCCTCGTCGTAGTCCCCGAATCCCCTGCCGAAGAGAGTGACGCCGCCGCGATGGACCGCGTCCTCCGCAACGGAGACGCGGAAGCGGATCTGCTCGCCGGGAAGGAGGCCGAGATCGCGCAGCGACGTCTCGGAGACCTTCATGCCCCCGATAAAGCTCCCTTCCCCGTTCACGGCCACCACGATCTTCTTGCCGTATTGGCCGAGATTGCCATACCACCACGCGGGGTTCACCGTGCCCGGCCTGTCGTTATACTCCCCGCGGCTCAAATAGGAGCCGAGCGACTTACCGTTGACCGAGAAATGGATGTCGCTGGGGTAATACGCCGAATACCCCGGGGCCTCCGAGGCGACTTCGAGGGAAAATTGCAACTCGAGGAGCTCCCGCCCCTCGCGGAGATAGTTGGGGACGAGGTACTCCACATACCCGTAGCCGAGCCAAAGGATGCCCGCGTGGATGCGCTCGGGATAGGAGAAGCAGGAAGGGTCGTCGAACTGCCCGATGACCCGCTCCCGCGTGGCGATCCCGCAGGTGGGATGGATCTCGTAGCCGACGTAGTGCCCCACGTCGATCTGCGCCGTCTCCACCCTGCCCTCGGCCTCGGGGCGGCTCGCGAAGTCCACGATGAGCTTATCCGCCGCCAAGCGGCACATCTTCTGCGTGCCGTGAATGCCCGAAGCGGTGGCGATCTCGATGAGCCCCGCCTCGTGCAATTTCTTCACATGCGCGGTGATGGCCCCGTTGGAGACGCCGAACCGCTTGGCAAAGTGCGCCAAATTGAGTTCGCCGTGCGTTAAAAGCTCGTCTAAAATGCCGATCCGGATGTCGGAATCGAGCGCCTCATAGAGGAGCCGGCCCGCACGGAAATCCTTTAAGTAAATCATACTAAAATTATACCCCCCGCGCGCGCGGTTGTCAATCGCCCGAAAAGATTTTTTTGAAATATTTTACCTTCGGATAAAGGAAAAGCCCGCCATACGGCGGGCCATCCTTAAAAATTTTACTTTGCGACGCGGGCAAGGAGGGCGTCTACATCCCGTTTGACCTCTTCGAGGACGGCGTTTGCCGCCGCCTCGCTCTCGGCCTTCACGGAGTAGTAGATCTTGAGCTTGGGCTCGGTGCCCGAGGGGCGCACGCAGACGAAACTGCCCCCCGCGAGCTCATAGTAGACGCAGTTGCACCGCGGGATGTTGAGCGGCGTGCAACCGCCCTTGCTGTCCTTTCTGAGGCCTGCGGAATAATCGCGCACGGCCTCCACCGCGAAGGGCCCGAAGGAGGAGACTTCCGCCTGTTTGAGGGCGTCTACCACGGCGTTCATCTCCTTCATGGCGTTGAGGCCCGCATACTGCACGGAGACGTTTTTATCGAGCACATAGCCGTATTTTTGATAGATCTCCATGAGGCGGCCATAGACCGTCTTTCCGATGTAGGTGTAGTAGCACACCATCTCGGCGCACAGCATGGAGGCGACAACGGCGTCCTTATCGCGGGCATGGGTGCCCCGTAAGTAGCCACAGCTCTCTTCAAAGCCAAAGACGTAGGTGTGCGAGCCGTCCGCTTCCCACAGCTTGATCTTCTCCCCGATGAACTTGAACCCCACGGGCGTTTCGAAGAGGGAGACGCCGAATTCCTTGCAGATGAGGCCGGCCATGCCCGTCGTGACGAAGGACTTGACGACGGCGGCGTTTGCGGGAAGCGCGTGCTCCTCCTTGAGGCGGGTGAGGATGTAGTCGAGGAGCAAAATGCCCACTTGGTTGCCCGAGAGGGCGACGAACTCCCCTTCCCCGTTCTTGACGGCGACGCCCAACCGGTCGGAATCGGGGTCGGTGCCGAACACGACGTCGGCGTCGATCTTGTTCGCGAGGGCGATGCCCATCGAGAGCGTCTCCTTGAACTCGGGGTTGGGCACGGCCACCGTCGAGAAGGCGGGGTCCTCCGTCGTCTGCTCTTCGACGACGGTGACATGGATGCCGAGCTTCTTCAGAATGCGCATGACGGGGACGTAACCCGAGCCGTGCACGGGGGTGTAGACGAGCTTTAAGTCCTTTCCGCACGCCTTCACGGCCTCCTCGGAGAGGGTAAGCGCGGCGAGCTCTTCGATATAGTCGTCGTCGACGCAGTCGGGCACGGGGACGACGAGCGGGCTCTCCTTCACGCCCGTGACGGAGAGATAGTCTGTGATCTTTTGGATGAATCCGACGACGACCGCCGTCGCCTCGGGGGACATCTGCGCCCCGTCCTCGCCATAGACCTTGTAGCCGTTGTACTCCTTGGGGTTGTGCGAGGCGGTGATCATGATCCCCGCCACGGCATGGAGATAGCGCACGGCATAGGAGAGCATGGGCACGGGGTGCACGCGCGAGAAGAGGTAGGCCTTGACGCCGTTTTTGGCGAGCACGGAGGCGGCCGCCTCGGCAAAGACGCGGGAATTCTTTCTCGTATCATACGAGATGACCACGCCCCGTTCCTTCGCCCCCGCGGGCAGGGTGCCGATATACTCGGAAAGCCCCTGTGTGGCGCGGCGGACGGTGTAGACGTTCATCATGTTTACGCCGCAGCCGATGATGCCGCGCATGCCGGCCGTGCCGAATTCAAGTTCGCCGCCGAAGCGGTATTCCTTCTCCTTTTCGTCGGAAGAGATGGCCTCGAGCTCGGCCCTGTCCGCCGCGGCGAGGCGGGGATCGGAGAGCCAGCTCTCATAAAGCGCTTGATAGTCCATAGTTTTCCCACTCCTTTGAAGGCGCGTACGCGCCGAAATTTTCCCTTATGCCTCCGGCCCGTCCTGGCCGAAGATGACGTCGCGGGCGATGAAGTACTTCATCCCCTTGGTCTCATAGTAATTGACAAACTGCATGACGATGAGGAACAAAAAGCTCAGCGGGATAGTGATGAGCAGCCCGCTTCCCACCGTTGCGAGCGCGAAGCCGACGTTGACGAACACGATGAGATAGCACGCGACGAGGTAGCCCGCAAACCGCCGCCCGAAGTCCTTCTTGCAGGCAAACGTCTCTTTGAGGCCGCCGAGCACCGATCTTCCGCCCGCGATCATGGCGGGCATCCACGCCGAGATCACCGTGAGCTTCAAGGCCTGCATGAGGAGGACGACGGTCATCGTGAGCGAGATCGCGAGAAGAACGGAGATCACGCTGTCGGCGGAGAGGACGACGGGGATATAGAAGAAGAGGAACCAGCAGGCGACGAGCGTCAGGACGTCGTATAAAAAGGCCAGCGGCACATAGACGATCTGATAGAGCGTCGCCCGCGGGAGGTTGCGGAAGTAAGAGACGGCGAAGCGGGTGCGGGAATACGTCGCCATGCGGTCGTTGATGAGGTCCCCCACGCCGTACTGCGCGATACCGTTGACGATGCGCTGCAAGATATACATCAGGCAGACGCCGATGACGGAGCCCACAATGTTGCCCATGTTGCGCAAGAGGAGATTGGCAAAGGCCCCAAGCGCCGCATGGAAGCTCTCCTGAAACTGTTGAAGCTCGGCGGGGTTGCCGCCCGAGAGGGCCGAGGCGATCGAGCCGAAAAATTCCTTGATGAGGCCGAAGATCTCCTGAAGCTCGGTGCTCTTCACAATGAAGGAGAGCCCGAGGCTTAAGATGAGATAGACGAGGCTATAGAAGATCACGCCCGTAACGACTCTGTAAAAGAGCAGCTGGAAGGCGTGGGAAAAGCAATCGAGGGTGATGCCCACAGAGCGTTTGAAGCGCATATCAATACTCCTTATAACTGTGGAGGAGGTCCTCCCGGTCGAGTTTGTCCGTCTCGAAGTAGGCCGTCTCCATGCGCACGCAGAAGCTCAGAAAGAGCAGGGCAAAGACGACGACGGCGATACAGCGGAATACCGCCTCCGGAAGGAGCGCGGAGACGCCGAACACGAGCAGGGCCGCGACGAAGGAGACGAGATAGGAGAGGATGAGGTTCCAGCGGATGCCCACCATGAGCCGATAGGAATAGAGGAAGGCGTCGTAGAAGCCGAATCCCGTCATCTGTCTGCACGGGAGCCAAAGATAGAACACCGTGACGAGGAAGAGGAGCGCGTACGTAAAGAAGAGGAAGGCCACGATGAAGAGGAGGTAGAAAACCGCCGTGATGGGAATGGTCGAGAGCCAAAAGAGGAGGGCGGAAAAGAGCAGCGCCCAGAGCTCATACAGGATCACATAGACGAGGGCGACGACGGTCACGGTGGCGAGGGAATTGACGAAACGCCGCCAAAGGCCGGAGAGCGTGCGCTTGCCGATGCGCATGTGTTTTTCCACGAAGGAGAGAAGTAGCGCGGAAAAGATCACGAGCGCGACGACGGCGAGCGCGCTGAAAATTCCCCCGAGCGGGGAATCGATGCGCACGAGGCTGAGCGTGCGGAAATACCCGAGGAACGGGAGCCGCGCATTGCCCGTGAAAAATCCGCGCATGAGGGTGCCGATCTCCGTATAGTCGAGCGAAAGCGCCAAAAAGATGGCCGGGACAACGGAGAACGGCAGCAAAAAGCAGATATTTTTGACGATGTACTTCCAACTATCCAAAACTTTACGCATAGCTTTCCTCGCCCTTTATTATATAACAAAATCGGGGCCGTGTAAAGTGTTTTTTATAAATTGGCTCCCCTCAGCGGATGAAATTGGTGCGCACGGCGGGCTCCGGTGCGGGGAAGAGAATGCCCTCCTTCTTGCCCGCTTCGATGCACTTCAAAAGCCACGCCATGTTGTTTCCGAGCGTGCGCATCGTCTGCATGCCCTCGAGGTCCTTTTTGACCTCATCGGGCGTGTTGCCGTGGACCATGTTCCAATACTGCGAGGAGACGATGGGCATGCTGTACATGGTGAAGTACTTATTGAGGCGGTCGAACGCCGTCGCCGCGCCTCCCCTTCTGCAACTCACGACGGCCGCGCCGAGCTTCCCCGCAAAGCCCGTCCCCGCATAGAAGAGACGGTCTAAAAAGGCGGTGAGCTGGCCGGAGGGACCGGCGTAGTAGACGGGCGAGCCCACCACCATACCGTCGAACTCGTTGAGCCGGGCGAGGCACGCGTTGACCTCGTCCTCATAGACGCACTTGCCCGTCCGCTTGCAGTTTCTGCAGGCGATACAGCCGGGGACGGGCTTCTTGCCGATCCAGAGCGTCTCGGTCTCCACGCCGCAGGCCCCGAGCGCGGAGGCTACCTCCGCAAGGGCAGTGTAGGTGCAGCCCTTTTCGTGCGGGCTGCCGTTGATGAGCAATACTTTCATAATTGACCTCCGAATTTTGAGAAAAGGTCCGCCCCGCAGGGCGGACCTTCTGCCTTCAACGATTATTCATCGTCATCCATGTCCAGATCGGGAAGCTCGATGTCGGTGGGAAGTTCGGAGTTTTCCACCACGTCGTTTGCGTCCATATTCCAGAAATCGGGCGCCGTGATCTCTTTTACTCTGATCTCACCGGCCTTGAGGAGCTCTTCCGTGCTCTTATAGGACAGCGTGTAGTTGTTGTTTTCGATCTCGCCCTGCTCGATATCGAGCTGCTGCATGAGCATGTCGATCATTTCCTTCGCGTACTTGAGCGCGCGGCGGCTTCTCACCTTGAGCTTCGTCGGGACGTCGGCATACCTTGCGATATCGGAGACATCCTTGTGGTGATACTTGAGATCGAGCGTGTTCGGGTCGAGCGAGATGTACATGAAGAGCGACTTGCCCTTGAACTGCAACTTGCAGATCTTGTTGCGGCCCTTCGTGAAGGAATCGTAGCCCCAGCTGATGCGCGAGCGCACGAACTTGTAGGAGAGCAAGTAGTTCTTGAGTTCGTTGTAGAGCGACTTCGCGGGCTCCTCGGCCTGCGCCAAGCGGGCGCTGAAGCTCCTGTCGTAGACGGTCATCTTCTCTTCCGCGATGGGTTCGAGTACCAGAGGCTCTGCCTCCACGACGATCCCGGGCATGGGTACGGGCTCGCCGGCGTACGTCTCCTCTGCGGGCTCTTCCGAAGCGGGTTCGTGGTAGACGACGGGCGTCTCTTCCTCCGTCCCTTCCGCGGTCTCATAGGAGGTCTCTTCGGTCTCTTCCGAGGTCTCTTCTTCGAGCAGATCCTCTTCGGAGGATTCGTCCTCCGTGAGCTCTTCGGCGGGAGTCTCTTCCCCGGGCGTCTCTTCGGGCTTCTTCACCTTGGCGGCAAAGACGATGAGGACGATGAGCGCGATGAGGAGGAGCAGCGCGACGAGAGAGAGCGCGATGAGCATCCAAAGGTCGGCGGTGAACGGCGACGTGGAGATCTTATCGAGGGCGACGACGGCATAGATAGAGAAGTCGTTGGCTTCGAATTCCATCCATTCCTTGTTGTCGCCGGTGCGGGTCGCACCCGGGACGAGTTCGACTGTGCCATCATCGGTGATGTGGATAACGGCGAGCATGTCGTCGGCATAGTTCATGAGCTCGGAGGGGATCCGGATGCGAACGGTGAACACGCACCCATCCGCTTTGACCTCGTTGCCGTCCTTATCGAAGAAGTGGATATCGTAAGCGACGCCGATCTTGGCCTTGAGGTTGCGATCCTTGAAGAGCTCCTGGATCTTGTCGTTGTATTCGGAGATATCCTGCTTTCCGACGGAGAGGTCGCGGTCCTTGGGAAGGGTCCCGGACTTCAACGTGACTTCGACGTTGCCATCGTCGCCCGTGAACTTGTGGCCGGTTTCGTAGTTATCTTCGTCGCCGGGGCCGGGAGGCGTCACCTGCTGCGCTTCGATCGTCCACGGATAGGACTTCTCCACCTTGGCGCCGTTCACATAGCCGTCGAGATCCTCTTGGAAGGTGTAGTCGTCGGCATTCACGAGGGTGACGGTGACTTTGGCCGTGTAGTTGCCTGCGGCGTTGCCCGTGAGACCTTCCGTCGTTACGGTGTAATCGGTATCCTTCGTGAGGGCCGTATCCCCGACTTTGACGACGACTGCCACGGCGAGCGTGTAGGTGCCGAAGGGAAGCGGATCGGTGCCGAGAGGCTGATCGTTGACGGTGACGGTGATGGTCACGGTCACGGCGGCCTTCGCGATGGTGAGCGTTGCCGGAGTGGGCGCGTTCTCTACCTGATATCCCGCATCCGTGAGCTTCTGAAGGTTGAGGCTTGCCTGGTAGCTGCCCGCATGGATGGGCGCGGCGTCGGTGCCGAGCTTGCTGCCCGAATAGCTGATTTCGAGGAGCGCCTTCACATCATCGGAAAGAGCGTCGGTGCCCGAGAGGGTCGCTGCGTGCGGCTGGCCGTCGTAGGTGACGAGCGCGGATCCGAAAGCGATCGTAACGCCCGTAAGATCGACCTTCTTTTCGGGCACGACCTGCGCAGCTTCGACGGTGATGTCCTTCTCGAACACAACCTCTAACTCCATATACTGCTCTGCCGGCGTATTGCCGATATTGTAGTTGGTAGCCGTGAGGCCCTCTTTCAAAGTGACGGTGGCAACGACCTTATAGGAACCGGCCTTTGCAAGTGCGTCTTTTACAAGAGGCTTCTCGTGGTTGGGATCGGCGCTTTGATCATAATAAGCGTAGCTGACCGCGAAATAATCGAGATTGGCACCCGTGTAGCCCTCTACGGCGTGCACTTTGTCGTCCCCTTCGGTGAAGGTGAACTCGCCCTCCCAAGTATTGGTGGGAGCATCGATCGTGGCGCGGCCGATTTCCCATTTGTATTCATTATTGGGCGTTTCCGCGAGCTTGACCGTGTAGTTGGTATCCTGCACTTTGGGAAGAAGCGCTGTCGCTTTATATGTGCCCGCATTGGTTGCGGTGCAAACGCTATTCTCGTCATACGTCACGGCTTCGAGGATATCGCTTACACTTCCGGTGAAACCCTCCGTCGTGAACTTCGCAGTGGCGGAAACGGTGTACGCCTCGCCGTCATAGGAGAGTTCTGCCTCATCAAGCGGGTTGGTGTCACCCTTGTGCGAATACGTCCAATCGAACTTAACCTCGAGCTCCATGGGATCGATCTTCCATAGCCCAACGATTTCAGAGGCTACATCCAATGCGTCCTCATCCACCCAGAAATTATTTTGCCAACGTTCACCCTTGAAGAGTCCGCCCTCGCTCTCGGGGCTAAGAATCTGGAGGAGCGTCATCACAAACATTTCAGGATAGGTACCAACATACTGTTGCACAATCTCGTCCGGCTCATTGAAGAAATCGCTAAACGTCCAACCGGCTTCAGGGTCGTTGGTCTTAACTGTGATATCCCATTTCACCTTGATCTCTTTGCCCGTATAGATATAGGTCAAGATATCGGTGTCGGGATCGGTAACACCGCCATCAGTGACGGGCGCAAGTTTGGCGTCGAACTCGGTGATGAGGAGCTGCATGATGGCCCACTCGAAGATGTTCTCGGCGCAATCTGCGTTGAGCTCGTAGTTGAGCACGTACTCATCGGTAAGTTCGAGGGAAAGCGTCTCCGTATAGAAGCCCACGCTCTTACGGTCGTAGTCCTGCTCTGTGAGAGCGGTGCTCTTGAAGATCGCATTCGTCAAATCATCGATGGCGTTGATCTTCGTAATCTCGACGGCGACCTCGTGCTGCTTTTCATTATAGATGAAGGGTTCCCCGCTATACGGTTTCCCGTCGATCGTCCATTCGAGCTCGACGGAGACGGTCTGCTTTTCGATCGTCACCTTGAATTCTTTGAAGGTGACGGTGTAGCCCGTGGCGGGATCCGTGACGACGACGTAATATACGCCGCTGTCGGCAACATTCTTGAGGGTGAGGGTCTCCAAGTCGGAGAACTCTTTACCATTTTTATACCACGCGTATGTATACTTGCCTTCGGCGTAGCTCACGCCGTCCACCGTGACGCCGAGGACATATTCCTCCGCCGCGGTATAGGTCTCGTTGACGGTATTCTTCTCTGCGCCGTCCACCGTCTCGGTGAGGGTGAACGCCGTGACGGGCACGAGCGTGACGTTGTCCTCGGGCATGGTAGCGAGGAAACTCGTCTCATCGGCGTATAGCGTGCCCTTCTCCATCCAGCCGAGGACTTCGTAGCCCTCGATCGCGGGAAGGTTGGAGAGGGTCGCTACCGTCTTGCCGCTGACGCCTGCGGGAAGGAAGCCTTCGCGCACGGTCTCGCCGCCGACTTCGTAGCTGATCTTATAGAGATGAGGAACGGTGAGCTCGAGGGAGAGGTCCACCGTGTACTCGGTGCGCTTCTCGGCAAGGAGCGTCTTGACATAGCCGAGGAGATCGGTGATCTGCTCGTAGCCGCGGTTTTCGGCCATGGATGTCAGCTTCGCGAGGATGCGGTTGGCATCGACGGTGTATTCCCCTTCATAGGCAAACTTGGTGCCGTCGTAGAGGTTGACAATCTTGCCGTCTTTGAGGGATTCAGGGATGTACTTATAGACCTTCTCTATATAGGTAAGGAAGGTTTCATAGAGGCCGTCGAAGTTTTCGAGGCGCTCGAGATAGCCGTAGATCTTGGAGTTGAGGTCGTAGTCCTCGTCCGCAAGGAGCTCGTGGATGGTCTTGGCGTCGTAATTCGACCAATTGACCTTCTTCGCGAGATTGAGGAGTTTCTGCGCGGCAGCCTCCACCTTTGCGGGGACGTTGACGCGGTTCATGCCGGGGACGTTGTCTTTGAGCCACGTCTCCACTTCCTCCACCGTCATCGTGGCCAGCTTATCGAGCTTGGGCGCGAAGAAGTTGTGGAGGCGGTCGATGAGGTTATCGATATTGGTCTGCGTGAGCGGGTGGCCGAGCACGTCGGTGAGATAGCCGCCGAAGAAGCCCTGCACGAACTGCGCATTGGTGAGGTTGGAGAACCAATACTTATAGTCCACGCCCTTGAAGAAGGCGAGGAGATCTTCCACGGTGTAGCTCGTGGCCTTATCATAGATCTCGTCCGCCGTCTTTCCGAACACGGAGAACACGAGGTTCTTCTGCGCGTCGGTGAAATGGGTGGATTCCACCGTCTTGCGGAGGGCCTTCGTCACGGCCTCGGGGGCGAGGAGCTGTACGCTCACGGCATTGCCGTCTACGCCCACGGTGATGTAGCGGGCAAGATACTCCGCCGCCGTGCGGATCGCCTTGGTCTCACCCTTGAAGCCGAGGGTCAGCGCAAAGTCGATGGTGCCGTAGGTCGTCTCGATCTTGACTTCCTTCAGCGCGAAGAAGGTGCGGAAGTCCTCCGCCGTGAACTGCGCGATCTCGCTCGGGCGCGGGATCTTGGTGGCGAGATAGCGGAGCGCGGAAAGATTGATGCCGCCCTCGTAGCCCTCTACGGCCGTCCGCGTGAAGAGCGGCTTGCCGTCCACATAGATGCCCTCGAACTTGGTGACGATGTCTTTGAGCGTGATCTGCGGAACGCCGCCGGCCTCGACCGCTTTATCCACGATCTGGCTGAGCTTGGAGCCGCCTCCCTGCTCGGTGCTCTCGACGCTCTCGGCGTACTGCGCGTTGAGCTGATTCTTACGCTCTGTGAGGGCGGCCTTTTCGTCCGTCGTAAGGTCGTCTCTTTTGAGCTGCTCGTCGAAGTAGCTATCGACGTGCCCCTTGGCTTCCGTGAGAACTTCGCCAATCTCGGTCTCGACCTTTTCCTTTTGCGCGTCGCTCAAGGTGCCTCCCTGGCTTTCGACATAGGAACCGACCGCATACTCGAGGAGGAAATCGTATTCGCCGTCGAGATACTTCTGCATTTCGTCGGGCTGGCTGAGCCGATCCAAGACGTAGTCGCGGAAGTCTTTGAGCTGCTGGGAGTTCTCCCAGAAGTTCTTATCGAGCTGTTCGGGCGGGTTGTATCCGCCCTCGTCCGCAAGCGCGACGATGCGGGAGACATTCGACGTTCCGGAAGAATTCTTCTGCACGTCTAAAATGCTCCCGATAATGATTTCGCGGAGCGCGCTCACAAGGGTGCCGCCGAACTCCTTCACGTCGGCCACGCCGCTATCGAGATAGCTGCGATAGTTGCCGTCGAGGAGCAGCGTGAAGTGATCCCGGGAATACGAGAGGGAATACCAATCGTCCGTCTCACTGCCCGCCGTATACGTGGGGGGCGCGCTGTTCGCAGAATCGTCCGCATTCACCGCCATCGTTCCGAGCGACGCTGCGCCGCAGAACATGAAGATGGCGGAGAGAAGCATGAGGACGACGAGCGTCAGCTTTTTGGAAAGCTGTTTCATAATCAATCTCCCTGCAAAGTTTAGTATCAAATACGCGAAAAACGGCGAAGATATGCGCGTTTATCCGCATATGCCCCCCTCGTTTCCGAGGTACGCACGTTTCACGATATTTGCTCATGCTCTATTATACGGCAACTTTTGCCGCTTGTCAATATATTGCCGCGAGAATTTCGACAAAAATTGCGCCCTCGGATACCTTTTTTTTCCCAAAAACCGATTTTTGCTCGATTTATTCGAACGAATTTCAATCGTCCTCGGAATCGAGCTTGCCGAATTCGCGCAGGATATCATCGAAATCCACGGCGACGGGCTCCTTCGCGGGCTCGGCGGGCGCGGAGGAACCTTCGAGCGGCGAGAAGGAAGCGCGGACCTCCGCCGCGGGCTCGGCCTCCGATTGCGCAGGGGCGCGCGAGGCGTCGTAGCCATACATCGGGCGCACCGCCGTGGGCTCCGCGGTGAAATCTGCGGGCGGGAAGGGCGTCTCCGCAGGGGGTGTTTCGGGCATGGATGCCTCGTTTTGACTCTGCGTGCGGGCGCGAATGGCCTCCGGCATCGCCCCGCGGACGGGAAGCCGCTCCTCCGAGAGCCGGATCGGGCGCACAGGCGCGACGATGACGGTAGGCGGCGCGGGATTTTCGGGATTTGCGGGCGGCGCGGGCTCGCGTAGCCATGCGGGAAGCTCGTCGCCCCGCCTCTGCGGCTGCCGGTTCCTCTGCGGCGCGGAAGCCTTCCCTCCGGACATGGGCGGCTCGTTTTCCGCCTTCCTGCGCTTTTTGCGGACATGGTGCACCACGATCCACACAATCAGAAGCACGAGGAGGCCTCCGCCCACGGGAAGCGCCACTTTGGCAAAGCGGATCACGTCGTTTAAGGAGGACTCGGGGATCTCCGCCGTGAAGGCCTCCTGCGTAAAGACGGCGTTGTATTCGGCGTCCCCCGTGACGGGCGCGAGCGGGGTATCCCAGCCCGCGAAGAGGTAGCGGTATTCGCCGTCCGTCGCCTTCTTGGGCTCGGGCGCGCGGGAGGCGATGTCGTCGCCGTAGTGGAGACCGGTGAGGCGCATGAGCACCTTCCCGTCCGCCTTAAAGACGACGGTGTATTCATAATAGGAGAGCACCGCGCCCACGCTGACGGCCCCGTGCGGCATGAGGAAACTCGCGTCCTCCGCGAGTTCCAAGCGCTCGCCCGCCGAAGTCGTCGCGTAAAACGCCCCGAGATAGGTGCCCGCGGGCAAGTCCCCCTCAAGGCGCAGGGTGACGCGCTCTCCCTCCTTTGCGAGCGTCTTATCGGGGACGACGCGCAACCCCTCCGCCACGGAGACGGGGACGACGTCGAACTGCGGCGCGATCTCATAGCGGTAGCCCGCGCGGATGTTGAAGGTGATGGCGTCCCCTTCCTCCGAGATGGCAAAGCGCACGGGGCTCTCGTTGCCCGCCGCGTCGCGCGAGATAAGCACCGTGCTCTCCCTGTCGAACTGCCCGTAAAGCACATATTCCGCCGTCCAATCGGAGGCGGCACGGCTGCGGATCTGCGCCGTAAAGTCCACAAGATACGATTGGTCGCCCACGCGCACGGGCGTGAGGACGATCTTCTCCACACCCGCGAGGTCGGCCTCATAGACGGCCGACGCCGAGAAGGTGAGCACACCGTTGGGGAAACGGATGCGAAGGCCGCACCCCGCCTCGGAGGCGAGGGAGAGAATGGAGGAGATGCCGAGCTCGTTCAGATAGGCTCCGGAGCAGTCCGCCTCGTACATGCCCCCCTCGTTTTTCACGGAGATCTTCCTTCCCTCGGCGTGGACATGCTCCCGTGCCGCGAAGGTAGCTTTATACACGGCGTCCGCATGCGCGGCGGTGACGGCGGGCGACCAGCCCGTGAACGCATAGCTATAGAAGGCGTCTGCGGGGCGGGACGGCGTCCCCGGATAGGCGGGCGTCTCCCCCTCCCACACGGCGACGGACACGGGGGACTGCCCCTCCACCGACCATGTGACGACGTAGCTCTCCTCGAACTTGGCGCGATATTCCACGGCGCGATCGGTCATGACGGGAAGCGGCGTCCCCGCCGGATAGAACCCGTCCTTCCCCTCCCAGCCCGTAAAGCGGTAGAGCCGGGCGCCGGAGGGCTTCTTTTGCGGCGTCTCGCCGCCATAGACGGGGACGCTGTCGTAATCGCAGGTCGCCGCTTCGCGCTTATTTCCGATGACCCATGTCACGGAATAGGCGATCGGCGTCTTGGCAAAGTGGGGATAGAGCCTCAGATCGCTCCGCTCCGTCCGGAGGGCGGCGAGGTCCACAAAGGCACCGTCCTCATCCACCCAACCGTCGAACACGCAGCGGTAGCCCCGCACCTCGGGCACGACGATCTCATAGGGATAGCCCACGGCCTCCCCAAGCTCCACTTCCTCCACGACATGGGAAGGCTGCGCGGCGTCCGCGCTCGCATAGAAGTAGACGGTGAAGATCTTGGGGTTGCGGAAATACTTCTCCACCGCCGTCGTGAGCGGATAGAGATAGGACGCCGTTGCCGCGGGGCGCTCGACGAGCCGCTGCTCCCGATAGGCCTCCGCCAGCGCGCGTTCCTCCGCCGTCGGAAGGTAGGGCTCGGGCATGGTAGGCTCCTCCACCGTCTTGGGAGGATCTCCGGGCTGTGAAACAGCCGCGGGCGCCTGCCCGGGATCGGAGACGGGTTCGGGCGGCTGAGGCTTGCGCGGCGGGGTGGGAATGGGCCCTGTGGGCGGGACTTCCTCCGGCTCCACGGGGGGCTCGGGAATGGCGGGATAGCCATCCTCGAGCGGCGCAGCCTTGCCGCGGTCCTCCAACCGTTCGTCGGGCCCGAGCACGTCTGCCGGGCTGTGATTGGCCGAGCCGAAGCGCCACGAGGCGTCGTAATAGGCGGCCTCGGACTTCCCGGATTGATAGAGCGCGTAATAGTTGCCGATGCGGCTGTCGTCGAGCGCGAGGCAGAGATAGTAGAGCTGGGCGAGCAAGATCTCGTATTGCCGCGTCTTGCCCTTCTCGGCGGCATAGGACCGCACGAAATGATTGCGGTAGAAATAGTCGAGCGTGCGCAGAAGATCGTTGAAATTCTTGCGCAACTGCTCGTGGCAACCGATGTAGTAAACGTAGCGCGCGGCGTCCGTCTTGCAGGCATGGTACTCCTCGATGAGGTCTCGGAGGGCCACCGTCGCCGCTTTTGCACGGTTTACGGCCGAGCGCTCGGCCCCCGCCGTCACGAGCGCCTCTGTGTTAGAGAGCACCTGCGTCACGGTGTCGCCCATGATCGCCGCGCCGATCGTCCGCTCCATATCGGTGACGGGCTTATCGATATACGCGAGCAGGGAGAGCTGGTAGAGGACGGTCTGCGCCTCCTCGGAAGCCGTTGCGGCCTCATAGGCGGCGCGTTTGCGGGCGTAGTCCTCCTTGGCCACGAGATACTGCTCATAGGCGGCCACGGCGCGGTCGTATTCGGCGCGGGCGGCCGCGTCGTCGTAGGCCTCATAGGCGGCCAACTCCTCGAGGTAGCGCGCCCGATCGACCAAGTAGTCGTCGTAATCGGCCTTCTTGCGCTCCCACACGCTGTAGCTCTGCCGATAGGCCTCGTAGGCGGCCACGGCCTCCTCATACTGCCGAAGTTTTTCGGGATACGCGTCGAACTCCGCCTTCTTTTCGAGGTACTCCTTGTGGGCCGCTTGGTAGCGCGCGTCCTCCTCTTCGAGCTTCTCCGAGGCACCCATGCCCGCGATGTAGGCTGCATTGAGCATGGAATTGAGGGCCTCCGCCTCGATCTCGACCTCCGCCGCATACGTCACGCGGACGGTGTCGCCGTCCTCGGGGGAGACGTCGGTCCGTTCATAAAAGAGTTTCTCGCCCTGCACGGAGCCCCCGCCCTCCGCGGAGACGGGCCGCCAGACGACCGTTCTGCCGTTGACGGCTTCGTAGGAATAGGGCGCGGCCTCCAAAGTGAGATGGCGGGCGCCGTCGAAGTTTGCCGTCACATAGGAGGAACTGATGCCCGCGCTGTATGTAAGGAAAAAATCGCCGTGCGACAAAAATTCCTGCTCGATTGCATCGAGCGGGCTCTCCAAATAGCGCGCGAGCACATCGGCGGCCGTGACCTTCACGGCTCCGGCGTCACCCGCGCGGGAATAGTCGTATCGATCGCCGGCCGAGGCCGCGGCCGTAAGCGACGGCCGGATGCAAATCATCGCGCAAAGCAGGGCGGAGGCCGCCCAAACCAACTTCTTCATAGACTCCTCCGGAATCGGATAAGTCCATTATATCATAAGTCTTTGAAGAAATCAACAGGAATTTTTCCCCTGCTCCCCCATTTCGCACCGAAATTCACAAAATTTATGTGAAATTTCGCACCGATCTGCGCGGTCTCGCCCGCCTGCCCATGTGCGCGCAGAGGGCGACGTACGCGGCGAGAAGCAGCGCCGTTGCGATCCCCAAGACGAGGTAGCAGACCCACACGGGCACGGCGGAGCCGAAGAAGTCGAGCGTGCAGTCGAAGCCCTGCTTGAGCGCCTCGGCGAGCGCGGGCGGCATGCCCT
This sequence comes from uncultured Clostridia bacterium, assembly GCA_947588985.1. Lineage (GTDB taxonomy): Bacteria > Bacillota > Clostridia > Christensenellales > Borkfalkiaceae > Gallimonas. The sequence goes on along the minus strand of CANQBG010000009.1, from coordinate 4,124 downwards.
CCTCCGTGACGGCCTCGATGGCCCCGCCCATGAGGTGGAGGTGCAGAAGGCCCGTCCCATACGACCCCGGGAGCAGCATGAGCACATCTTTGAGCCAGCCGGCGAGGTTGCCGAAGGGCATGTACGCGCCGCACAAGAAGCCGTAGGCCGCGGATACGGTGGCCTGAATTGCAGCCACCGCCCCCTGCGAGCGCAAAAATCCGCACACGAGGGAGGAGAGCGCCGTCCCGAAGAGGGCGAGGAGCGCGGAATCGAGCACGGCGGAAAATACGTCGAGGACGGAGAGGCGCCAGCCGATGGCGGCGAGGTAGCAAAATCCCGCGCCGAGCGCCGTAAAACAGATGAGGAGCGTCACGAGAAAAGTCGCGAGAAAATACGAGAGCGCGAGGAGCCCCGCGGACATGGGTGCCACCAAGAGGTCGTTGCGCGCCCCCGTGACGCGGTCCTGCACCATGATGGTATTTGCCGTGAAGGCGATGGTCACGGCGCAGACGGCGAGCAGCGTCGAGATGAGCCACCCGCCCGCGATGCTCTCGACGAGGCCGTCGGAGATGGGGAATCCCTCCACGACGGAGCGGATGGAGTCGCGGTAGACGTCTCCCAAAAAGGCGATGAAGAGGAACAGAAGGATGAGCGGCGCGATGAGCGAGGGGAAGAACGTCCCCTTGTCGCGGAAAAACAGCTTGCAGTTGCGCGCGACGAGATAGCGAAGTTTTGTGAAGTTCATTTCGTGCCTCCCTGCTCCAAAGTCCTCCCCGTGACGGCGAGAAAGACGTCGTCCATCTTGCCTTTTACGACCTCATAGTCGTGAAACAGCTGCGGGTGCGCCGTGATCAGCGCCGTCGCCTCGGCGGAATTTTTCACCGACACAAGGTACTTCTCCCCCTCCCTCCGATAGGGCACGCCGAGCATTTTAACGTCGCTCTCTCGGACATGGTATAGGGTAACGAGGTCATGCGCGTATTTCTCCTTGAGATTCAGCGGCGTGTCGTCGGCAAGGATCTTCCCCTTATCGAGGATGACGACGCGGTCTGCCCCCGCCGCTTCCTCCATGTAGTGCGTCGTGAGGAAGATGGTGAGGCGGCGCACGGCGCGAAGGCCCAATAGCGTCTCCCAGAGCGACTTGCGCGTCTGCGGGTCGAGGCCCGTCGTCGGCTCGTCGAGGATGAGGAGCTTGGGCTCGTGCAGGAGGGCGCGGGCGACGTCTACCCGCCGCCGCTGTCCGCCCGAGAGCTTGCCGACGGGGCGGGGGAGAAGTTCGGTGAGGTCGAAGAGGGCGGAGAGCTCGCGGAGCTTGCGGTCGAAGGCCTTCCCCGTGATGCCGTAGAGCGCGGCGCGGTACTTCAAGTTGTCGCGCACGGAGAGGGCCTTATCGAGCACGCAGTCCTGAAAGACCACGCCCATCGCGGCCCTGGCGCCCGCGTCATCTTCGACGTCCTGTCCGCCGAGGAGGACGTCTCCGCCGTCCCGCCGCTCCCTGCCGCAGAGCACGGAGATCGTCGTGCTCTTGCCCGCGCCGTTCACGCCGAGGAAGGCGAAAAACTCGCCCTCCCCCACCGTGAAGGAGATGTCGTCAACCGCCTTCACGTCTTTATAATACTTTTTGAGATGCCGAATTTCAATGAGCGCCATCGGAGCCCTCCTGTTTTGTAGATTCCCAAAAGTGCGGCCGTTCGGGGAAATAATAGGCGTAGAGCGCATAAAACTCGCGATTATAGGCCTCCGCGATCGCCGCTTCGTCGTGCGGGAGATTGCCCGTGTAGACGAGCAGGGCGAGCCCGTAGGAAAAGACGGACATATCGGCGTGGAAGCACCGCGCGCGGGCCTCGTCCATGCGGTAACTTTTCACCATCTCCGCCACGATCTCCTCGAAGAAGGGATCGCGGAAGGGCTCGGCGGGGCTATCCCGCAGAAAGAGCAGGCGAAAGAGCCCCTTCTCCTCCGCGGCGAAGCGCACGAACCCCATGCCGTAGGCCGCATAGCGCACCTTCGCCGTGGAAAGACAGGCCTCGATGCGGACATGGTATTGCCGTTTTGCCTCTTCGACGAGGGAAGCCCTGAGTTCCTCCATCCCCCCGAAGCACGAATAGACGGGCTGGGTGGAAGCCGCGAGCTTCTCCGCCACGGCGCGTGCGGTGAGCGATTCCTCCCCCCGCTCCCGAACGACTTCGGCCGCCGCCCGCAAAATTTCCTCCCGCCCGAATTTTTCTTTGGCCATTGCGTCCTCCAAAAATAACAAATGTTATATAACAAGTGTTATTATACACGCAGACCGCGGCCTTGTCAAGGGGTTTCAAAAAATTTTCCGAAAAAAATTTGCCGCCCGAACGCAGTGCGTTCGGGCGGCCCCATGCGGCGGATCCCGTCCGTTATCTTTTGGGAGGATCAAGCTCCCCGCGAAAAAGCAGGCGTTTTGCCGTCATTCCTCGCGGGAGCGCTGCGTCTTTAAGACCTTCTTGAAGTCGAATTTCCACTTCCCGTCGAACTTGCCAAAGCGGTTCCACAGCCACAGAAGATACCCGAGGACGGTAAAGACGACGAGGAGGATGAGCACCCACAGGCATACGCCGCCGTAGCCGAGCGGGGGCATATACCCCGGCATGCCCTCGGTGATACCCGCGGGATTGGCGACGTTTAAGAAGAAGTAGGGATAGGTGAAGCCCTCCACCGTCGCCCCGAGGATGAAGATGTAGCCGACGTAGAGGAGGGGCAGGATGAGGCTGTAGAGCGGGGCAAACACGGAGAGCGTGCCCTTTTCGTCGAAGAGGATGAAGTCGAAGACGAAGAGGAGGGGCGCCCAGAAGTGATAGGCCTGGTTGCCGAGGTCGAGCCAGAATTCGGGGGTCGCGGGGTCGTAGAGGAGGAACAAAACGACGAGGAAGGTGACGAGGATCATCACGACCGTCATGAACTTAAAGGTGCGCCACACCCTGTTGTAGCCCTCCGTCTCCCCCTTCAGGACGCGCCGCGCCGTTGCCGCCGTCACGACGACGGAGACGACAAAGACGACGTAGTTGGAGAGGTTGGTGTAGAATTTGAGGCGTTCCCACGTAAACGCCCCCACCGCGCCGCCGGGGAGAAAGAATACGTCGAGCGACAAGAGGACGGCGAAGGCCGAGACGCAGCAGAGCACGACGCGGTAGATGAGTTGGACACGCAGATCTTTGATCATAATTCCTCCTTCAGCCGAAGATGCCCTTGCGCGGGCGGATGGCGTTTACAATAAAGCCCGCGAGTTCCAGACAGGCCGTGAGCGCGCTGTCGGGGAGGGTCGTCTCGACAAAGACGAGATTTTTCTTGAAGTTGGCCTTTGCGCCCGTCACGCCGTCTAAAAGGAGCAGCTTCTTTTCCGCCCGCTCGGCGCAACGCTTGCAGCAGAGGTCCTCAATTTCGATGACCTTTTTCATAGTTTTCAGTATACCCCCCGCCGATGAAATTGTAAAACAATTTAACAGTCATTTCCGAAAATTTCAGAAAATTACAGTTGTTCACGAAAAATTGTTGCCATTCACATTCTTCCGTGGTATAATGGGAAAGATTTTTCTTTTCGGAGGCCGCTATATGCGCGTTCTTGCCATCAACGATATCTCCTGCGCGGGGAAGTGCTCGCTCACCGTCGCCCTTCCCGTGCTCTCGGCCTGCGGGGCGACCGTAGACATCCTCCCCACCGCCCTCCTCTCCACCCACACGGGCGGATTCACGGGCTACACCTTCTTAAACCTCGACGGCGAGATGAAGAAAATTTGCGACCATTGGGAAACGCTCGGGCTCCGCTACGACGTCATCTGCAGCGGATACCTCGGCAGCCGCGCGCAAATCGACTTCGTGAAAGACGTGAAGCGCCGCTTTCTGAAGGAGGGCGGCATCTTCGTCGTAGACCCCGTCCTCGGGGACAACTTCAAGTTCTATACGGGCTTCGACGAGGCCTTCGCCGCGGACATGGGTACCCTCTGTGCGCTCGCGGACTACATTTTGCCCAACGACACCGAGGCCTTCCTCCTCACGGGAGAGCGCGACATGAGCCGCGCCCTTGAAAAGCTCGCGCGCCTTTGCCCCCACCCCGTCATCACGGGCGCGGACACGGCGGAGGGGTACTTCCTCTACTACTACGACGGCGGCGAGAA
>CANQBG010000008.1 GCA_947588985.1 uncultured Clostridia bacterium | reverse complement strand
ATCGGCGGACTCAAGGAGAAGGCGCTCGCCGCCTCCCGCATCGGCATCCGCGACGTCATCATCCCCGAGGAGAACAAGAAAGACGTCGAGGAGATCCCCGAAGAGGTCCGCAGTACCCTTCATTTCATCTGCGTGAACGACGTTGACGAAGTGTTCCGCAGCGCGGTAACGGGGTTTGGCTATGCGCATTGAAGCAAAATTTTTGACCTCCGCAGCGTCGGAGAAACAATTCCTTCGGCCCGAGAAGCCCATGATCGCCGTGTGCGGCAGGTCCAATGCGGGCAAAAGTACGCTCATCAACCTGCTCGCGGGGCAGAAGCGGCTCGCCAAGACGAGCGCGGAGCCGGGGCGGACCCGCCTCGTCAACTATTTCGACTTCGGCCCGTTTCTCCTTGCCGACCTTCCCGGCTATGGGTTTGCGGCCGTCTCCAAGGCCGAAAAGGCCAAGTGGGGCCGCCTTTTGGACGACTTTTTCGCGCACAAGGAGGAGATCGCGCACGTCTTTTTGCTCTCGGATATCCGCCGCGACCCCTCGGAGGACGACATGCAGATGGTGACGTTCTTAAACTACCACATCATCCCGTTTACCGTCGTCGCGACCAAGTCGGATAAGCTCTCCCGCATGAAGGGGAAGGAGCGGGTGCGCGCCGTGGCCAATGCCTATGGATTGGGCGAGGGCAACGTGTTTGCCGTCTCGGGGCTCACGGGAGAAGGGAAGGACGAACTGCTCAAAAAGATCGCCGCCATCCTCGCTTTGGAATAGCGAAATAGCGGCAAATAGGGGTTTCCCTTCGATGTCTTGAAAATGGTTCCGAAGGGGGAGTCCTCGGACATGCCCCCGTCGTTTTTTGTCTCACGGTGCGGGCGTATGGGCGTTTGGGGGCGGAATTTCCAAAAAAACCGCCCGGCAAACAGATTGCGGGGCGGAATTTTTCAGTTCAACTGCTCCCCGAAGCCGAGGGAGATGAGGATCGCACGGTTGACCTTAGACATGGTGGCCGCCGAGAGCTCCCCGATGCGCGACATCAGCCGCTTTTTATCGATGGTGCGGATCTGCTCGAGGAGAATTACCGAATCCTTTTGCAGTCCGAATGCCTGCGGCAGTTCGATGTGCGTGGGGAGGCGGGCCTTGTGGATCTTGCTCGTCACGGCGGCCGCGATCACCGTGGGGGAATACTTGTTTCCCGTGTCGTTTTGCACGACGAGGACGGGGCGGATCCCGCCCTGCTCGCTCCCGACGACGGGGGAGAGGTCCGCATAATAGAGTTCTCCGCGTCTGACTTGCATCGTCTTTCTCCTTGGTGAGCCGTCCCCGCTATCATACTATGTAACGGGGCCCTGCTTTGCTCACCGCCTCTCTATTGTTGCCCCGCCGTCGAATTTTTATACCGCCGCGATTTTTTGATTTTTTGCGATCACATCCTTGCCAAGCGCGGCAAACTGTGGTATAATTCCCTCATACGAGGTATCTTTCATGCACAATGTAAAAGCCATCACGAAGCAACTTTTCTATCTCGGCGGAAACGACCGCCGCATCGCCCTCTTCGAGAGCGCTTTCCCCGTGCCGCGGGGGGTCTCCTATAATTCCTACCTCTTGCTCGACGAAAAGACGGTGCTCTTCGACACGGTGGACAGCGCCGTTGCGGAGGGATTTTTCGAGAATCTCGAGGCCGCGCTCGGCGGCAGACCGCTCGACTTTGTCGTCGTCCACCACATGGAACCCGACCACTCCGCGAGCCTTCTCCGCCTTGTAGAGACCTATCCCGCAGCGGAGCTTGTCGTCAGCCCCAAGACGGCGCAGATGCTCAAAAACTACTTCCCGTTTTCGGAGAAAAACGTGCGCGTCGTCAAAGACGGGGATACCATGTCCGTGGGAAGCCGCACAATTCGCTTTCTCGCGGCCCCCATGGTGCACTGGCCCGAAGTGATGATGAGCTACATTCCCGAGGAGGGCATCCTCTTCTCGGCCGACGCCTTCGGGACGTTCGGCGCGCTCGGCGGTTCGATTTTTGCCGACGAAGTTCACTTCGAGCGCGACTTTTTGGATGATGCGCGGCGGTACTACTTCAACATCGTCGGGAAATACGGCATTCAGGTGCAAAACGTGCTCAAAAAGGCCTCCGCGCTGCAAATCCAAACGATCTGTCCGCTGCACGGGCCCGTCTGGCGCAAAGACCTTGCGTGGATCCTGCAAAAATACGACGTGTGGAGCAAATATCTGCCCGAGGAGAAGGGGGCCGTCGTGTTCTATGCCTCCGTCTACGGGCACACGCAAAACGCCGCGGAGATCGTCGCGGGGGAGCTCGCAGAAAGGGGCGTTCCCGTGAAGGTATACGACGTCTCCCATACCCATGTCTCGGATCTACTCTCCGAGGCCTTCCGCTACTCCCATCTCGTGTTCTGCTCGACGACGTATAACAACGGCGTATTCCTCTCGATGGAGGCCCTGCTTTCCGACCTCAAGGCGCACTTTATGCAGAACAAATGCTATGCCCTCGTCGAGAACGGGAGCTGGTCGCCGCAGGCGGGCGCGCTCATGGAGGAGACGCTCTCCTCGATGAAGAACATGCGCAAGGCGGGGGAGACGGTCACGGTGCTCTCCGCCGTGAAGGAAGAGAGCTACGCCGCGCTCAAAGAGCTTGCCCGCGCCGTCGCGGACGACTTCTTTGCGGACGCGGCACAGTAAAAATCTCGGAAATCTTAACTCGGAAATCTCAAAAGGAGGAAACAAATATGGCAAAGTATATCTGCGACGTCTGCGGGTATGAGTACGACGAGGCGGCGGGCGATCCCGACAACGGCATCGCGCCCGGCACCAAGTGGGAGGACATCCCCGACGACTTCACCTGCCCGCTCTGCGGCGTCGGCAAGGAAGAATTCAGCGCCGAATGACGGGCGCACGCGCCCGCATGCGCCCTGCATGCCCGCGCTTTAGAGGGGACCCGGAATGTTTTCCGGGTTTTCTTTTATTGTCGCAAATTTTAAGACGGGATCGCGCCGCCTTTGTGGTATCATTTTTCCGCTGAAAAGGCGTCCGCCCCGCGCGCGCGAACGCTTAAGATTGCGCCCCGCCCCCAAGGGAAGGCTGTTCCGTTCGATTCAAAAAGGCAAAAAGAAAGGGAATTTTGGGGAAAACAGGGAAAAAAAAGTTATTTCATGTTATTGACAAAGCCGCGGTGGGTATAGTATAATTGAATAACGGGGTAAACGATGCAGACCATTTCTTTCCAAAAAGAGTTCCTCGCGGCCTTTGCCGACCTCGATTGGACGAGCGCGGAGGCACAGCGGGGGAACAGCGAATATCATTGGCTGGCCACGGCCGGGGGAAAGACGGCGGAAGTCTGCGGCCAGCAGCTCGGCTACGATTCCGTCGTGCTCCTGTCCTATCGGAAGGAGGGGGGAAAGTTCAAATACGGCGCATGGAAACAGGAAAATGCGCGCGTGGAATTGCAGTTCTTCCCGACGGGCGGCCGAGAATTCGATTTCAATTGGGGCATCGGGCCGATCACCTGCCCGCAGTGCCATGCCAAGATCCAGGGCACCGTGCATGTCGCCTTCGAGAAAGTCACGGAAAGGGACTTCGTCGAACGGCTGCGGGGCTGGGTCCCTCCGAAGTACGCATGGACGGAGAGCGGCGCCACCTATTACTTTTGGGAAAAGCAGTCGGATCGCGGGGCCTTCGGCGTGGGGCAGTTCCTCAAGGAGGAAGCGCTCACGTATATCAAGGGCGCGGCGATGAAACTTGCAGACCGCGAATTTGCGAGTGCGATGGAGTATGAAGCCGCGCTCAACGAGGCCCTCCGGGAGGATGACGCCTATTTGGAGTTCGTCGAAGCGGGCACCCGATGCGGATTCGTCGTCGGCGCGATCAAGCTCATTCACTATATCCCCATCCCGCCGAGTTCCGGTCTCCCGGCGCAATCTTGAAAGGAGGAAGATGATGGCCGATCCAAACGAGACGACATCGTCCCAACAGAACAGCGAAAAAGGCAAGCGGAAAGGGCAGGAGGCCTTCCTTGCGGCCGATCTCCTTCGCGTGCGGACCGAGATCCATTTTCGGTTTGCCGTCGTGATCGCCAATCGGTGGCGGGATCGGGTGGAGGAGGACTATCGGGTCGCGCTCGAGGCAGGTAGGCCCACGGAGGAAATCGAACGGAAGATAGACGAAGTCTTAGAGGCGAAGATCGGGTTCGAAGAAGTCCGCGAGGACACCATGAAGCACCTCGATCATATCCGCGACGCCGTCTTGCAGGCGGCGAAGGCGGGCGACGCGCGTTTGGATCCGAAGAAGGTCGCCCGGGAATGCAAGCGGGCGACAAAGGCCATCGAGAAGTGTTCGAAGGAGCTCGTGGAGCAATCCCTGAAATACGAGAAAGGCTATTGCCTGAACTACTACAACTATCTCTACGTGATGGAGTCGGCCGAAAGCGTCGAGGCGTCGGCGCAGGATGCGGCAAAGAGCCTGAAGGATCTGTGCATGCAGTTGGCGATCGCCGCGCATTCCGCCATCCTGTCGCAAGCGGTCTCCATGGCGACCGGGTTGATCGGGGTGTTCAAGTGCGTTGCGCCGCTCTTGAAGCTCTCCGCTCCGCCGAGCGAGGCGTAACATAAAAATCTGAAAATTTTTTGAAGGAGAATAGATATCTATGAGTAAAGAAACGGGAAGGCCGGCGCCCTTTGAGAAATGGGCCCAACAAGAGACGCAGATGGTGATAGATTGCCAAGCAAGCAGCAATAGCAGGCAACAGAAATTCCTCCAAGAGGCAGAAGTCCTGCAACAAACCATCGATGATTTGTTTCGGCAATACAAGAAAGCGACTACCGTCGAGGAGCAGCGCAGAATTTACAGAGTTTATAAAGCGCGGCAGGAAGAGCTTGAGAGAAAAAAGCAGGTAATCTTGGTTTATGATACCATCAGTCTCAGGTTGGATGAACTGCTCAGTCTTTTGGAGACGTTGGCAGACTTCAATAAATATTGGTATATCGTCTATAAACTTCCTGCAAGAAAGTTCAAGCGGCTTGCGGGCAATCAAAATAAATATCAAATGCTTTTGGCTTTGTTGGATGAGCTCGATGCTGACTTCGTCAAACAAATGCAGCGTTGGAACATCATCGATAAGGATTACGAGTATAACCGGGAACAACGTGCCAACCAGCAAAAGATTGCCGAAACGATACAGGCCGAGACCGATCGGTTGACCGGGCATAGCCAAATGGATGAAGATGCACGGATGAGAGCCGAGATGGGCGATCTGGATGTCGACGATGATGTGGAAGTCGTCGATCTTCCCGAGACGGCGCAGGCCGAAAATTCCGCAACGCTTCACAGCTAAACCGTATGGCGAACAGCGCTCGCGCGCATAGAATTTGAAAAATTATTAAGGAGAATAAAACAATGACAGAAGCACAGAAAAAGCAGAAACAACTGCAAAAGGTTTCGGAATCGCTCAACACCTTCAAACAGGTAGCCGATAAGCTCCGCGCGCTCTCCGGGCTCTACACGGAATGGATCGACGAAGCGGCCAAAAACGGCGATGACGAATATTCCAACCAGCTGATAGAAGAGAAGGTGGAAAACGACGAGATCGTGGCCGACCTCGATTCGCTCTACCGTCAGGTCCTGCAACAGGCTACGCTTGCGGCCGTCCTCGGGGAGCTCTCTACGCTGCCCGCTGCCGTAAAGGCCTGCAAGGGGCTCCTTTCCGCATCCCCCAACTTCAAGAAGATCGGCAAGTCCGTGAAGTCCTTCCGTTCCGAGCTCGATAAGGCGCGCCTCTCCCTGCACGAGATGCGGCAAGAACTGCGCGGGCAAGTGAAGTCCAACTACAATCCCGATTTCTTCGCAAATTTGACCAGCACCAATGCCAAAGAAGCGGCCGCGGATCCCAAACACAGGCAGCGCCTCGAGGCCGAGAAGGCCGCACGGGATGCGCGTCTTGCAGCGGGCGTCGTGTCCGGCATGGTCGCAGCTCCCGTGAATACTACACCCGCCACGGCAGAACAAATCGCAGGAGCAGGCAACGGCGCGACCGACGTGGACGAGATCATCGCGGCGATGGACGAAGAGAAGAGAAAGGGCTGATAGGAGGATAAATCATGGCAACTACCATGGATGCCTTCAACGATTACATCAAGGCTTATAATCAAGCGGTCAAGAGCGGTGACATGCAGACGGCGATCCGGATCGGCAGAAAGATCATCGAGATCGGTGAGCGGGAGGTCGCGCGCGAGGGCGTGCCGGATGCGCTCAAGACGCGCTATGCCTCCGTCACCGCAAAGATCCGTGAACAGTTGGCGGATGCCGCAGTAACGGTTCCCAAAAAGACCGCTCCGGATGGGGGCAATGCCATCGCCTCCACCGATTGGTTCTCGGCCGAGGTCCCCAAGCTCACGCTCAACGACGTTGCCGGCCTTTACGAGGTGCGCAAGGAATTCGTGCTGAACGTCTTTGCGCCCCTCAACCCCAAATATACGCACATCTATCACAAATATCGGAGCGACATGGGGCTTCAGATCTTGCTCTACGGCCCTCCCGGCACGGGCAAGACGCACATCGTGAAGTGCCTCGCGGGGCAGCTCGGCTGCAAGATCGCCGTCGTGCAGATCAAGGACGTCATGGCCAACCTCGTGGGCGACGGCGCCAAGATCATCGCCTCCGTCTTTGAACAGGCCAAAAAATACGATCGCTGTATCATCTTCTTCGATGAGATCGACGCCATCGCCGCCAGCCGCGACGACGATGAATCCCGCCATACCAAGGAACAGCTCACCACGCTGCTCACCAATATGGACGGCTTCACTTCGGGCGTAAAAGAGGGGCAGATCCGCATCATCGTGGCGGCGACCAACCGCCCGTGGGCCCTCGACAGCGCCGTAAAGCGCGGCGGAAGATTCGATACGCAGATCTACGTCCCTCTTCCCGACCCCGATGCGCGCCGTAAGCTCATCGCCCTCGCGCTCGGCAAGGATCCCTCCGTCAAGAAGCGGGTGGACGTGCCCTGCGCGCCCGACGTCACCATCGATTGGCTCGTCGATCTCTTCGACGGCTATTCGGGGGCGGACATCAAGGCCGTCTGCCGGCAGATCGTCAACCGCCCGCTCAACCGGGAGATCCTCGCGGCAAATAAGGGCGTGGCGCCCGTCGATCCCTATGTGACGCAGCAGGACTGCGAATACGTCATCCAACGCTATATCAATTCCATCACCGACAAGATGCTGTTTGAGTTCGACGCCTACAGCGCGAGCATGGATCTCTTCGAGTATCTCGAACAGTACAGGCCCAAGGCCTATGCGGCGAGAGCGGCAGGGGAGGAGCTCCCCGGGCACGTCGTCCGTTGGTTGGAAGCGCTCGACCGCGAAAAGGCGGCGCTGGAAGCGAGGAAAGGTGCCAATAAGGAGAGCAAACCGTAACGATGAACGATCTGCTGAAGTTCAAACAGTTATATGCCGAGACGAGGACCTATCTCAAGCAGGGCAATGCGCAGGAGGCGAGGAAGGATGTTCTCGCCATCCTCGATATCCTGTACGCGATGCGGCTCTCCGCTCCCACCGTGATGGCGCGGGCCAAGGCAAACGCCATGATCGAGCAGTTCCTCTCGTATGCGCGCATTCTTCGGATGGAGGGGGTGACGCCGAAAGTCCTTGAGGCCTTCGGTCTCATCGAAAACAAGGCACCCATGCCCGAGACACCCCCCTCCTATCCGCCCAAAATCATCCCGCGCGCCCCGCGGGCGGCGCAGCCCAAGCCCCCCGTGGAGGTCCCTTCGCAGGGGTGGGTCGCTGACCTCTTCGAGCGGTATCAATGCGGCGTCGTGCGGGTGGTCGCGCAGAGCGTCGTCGGCTATTCCAACGGGACGGGCTTCGTCATTTCGAAAAACGGCCTGCTCCTCACGAACGAGCACGTCGTCTATGATGAGGCCGCCGGGCGGCTCTGCACGTCGGTTGCGGTATCCTTCGGACAGGATTCCAAGCAATACGACGCACATGTCGTCGCGAGCGACGGGAAATACGACCTCGCGCTGTTGCAACTCGAGAGGGGACTGCCCACCAAGGCCGTCGTCGTGCCGCGGATCCGCGATTATTCCGCCGTGAAGCAGGGGGCCGACGTCATCCTCATCGGCAACGCCTTCTCCATGGGGCTCGCACCCATCCCCGGCACCATCAAGTTTACGCATGAGGGGAACTCGGGCGACCTCGTCTACACCGCGCCCTCCAACCCGGGGGACTCGGGCGGACCGGTGTTCAACCGCAACGGGGAATGTATCGGCATCAACAAATCGGTGACATCCGCCTTCATCCGCGGCGGACAGCGCGTGGAATCGCAGGGCCTCACCAACGCGACGCCCATGGATTTCATCGACGAGCGGCTTGCCGCGTGGACCAAAAAATATTCGATCGAGCTCTGAGCCCGATCAAGGAGTTGTTTCATGAAAACAATGGAAGAGTTGAGGGCGTTATTCCAGCGCGCAAAGGCCGTGATCGTCCTCGAAGAGCACTCCCGCGCGGAGGAGGCCGCCACGTGTCTCGGCATGATGGCGGAGCACTTCCGCGAAATTTACAATTTGCAGCCGACCATTTTGAAAAAGGCGAAGTGCACGGGGTGCATTGATCTCTACACGCAGATCGCCGCGCTCATCCGCGGCGGGAAATTCACCGATCGGCGCGTCCTCGATTTCTTCGCGATCTCCAAGGCCGTGCCCGCGGGGCTTCCCGAAGTCAACAGTCCCTCCGCGCCCCTCGATGAAGCAGGGTGGTTGGGCGTGTTAGACGAAGAGCGCGCAAAGCCCAAGCGCCGCAAGGCGCCCGCGGCCGCCGGGAAGGTCCCCGCGGAGCCCGTAGCGTCCGAAGCCCCCGTAGCGCCCGCGGAGCCCGTAGTGCCCGAAGCCCCCGCGGAGCCCGCAGAGCCCGCAATGCCGGAGCTCGACGAAGAGCCCCGGCCCATTGTGCCCGCACAGCCCGCTTTCACAGAACCGGAGGCACCCATGTCCGAGGAACCCGCGTTCGCAGCGGAGGAACCCATCGCTCCCGAAGAGATCGTCTCCGGCGGAACGACGTATGATCCGCAGTCGCTCTCGGAGTTCATCGGGCAGGAGCACGTCGTAAAACGGGTGCTCGCGGAGATCCGCGCGGCCAAGAAGCAGGGGATGAAGCACATCGACAACATCCTCCTCTTCGGCAACCGCGGCCTCGGCAAGAGTACGCTCATGGAGCTCATTGCGAAGGAGCTCGGCGTCGAGTTTGAATTTTTGGACGCGGGGCAGTTTACCAACGACGTGAAATCCAAGCGGCGGGTCAATCAATTCTTCCAGCGCATCGCCATGGAGAATCGGCCCGTCGTCATCGGGATCGACGAGATCCACGCCATGCCCAAACATCTGCAGACGGGGCTTTTGACGTTGCTCAACGACCGCGTCTATTCCTACCTCGACGACGCGGGCCAGACGCACAGACTGCCCATCGACGAATTCACCTTCATCGGCGCCACCACGGACGCGCAGGACGTCCTCGCCACCATCAAGGACCGCTGCCACAACCTCACCTTCTATCTCAAGGACTACTCGCGCGACGAGCTTCGCCGCATCTTCCTGAATAAGTTTGCGGCCAAGGGGATGAAGGTGACGGAGAGCATTCTGCGCGATTGCATCAACCGCTGCCGCAGCTCTATCCGCGAGGTCAACTCGATCGTGGATGGCCTGAAGAGCAAGACGGTCAACGAAAACACCGAACTCGTCACGCCGGCCATGATCGCGGAATACTTCAAGGATATCGACCGCGATCCCATCGGCCTCAGCTCCAAGGATCTCGAGATCCTGCACGCCATCGAGGCCGACCCCTCCGGCGCGATCGCAGAGGAAACCTTGGCCGCACGCGTCTACCTCAGCAAGGGCGTGCTTACCGAGGAGTTCGAACCCTATCTCATCAAGATCGGCTTCATCTCTATCATCTCGCGGGGCCGCTCGCTCACGGACCGCGCCCTCGACTACCTCCGCGACGGATATTTCGATTTCGGAGACGGAGTCGTCGTCGGAGAGCGCAAAGGGCCCAAAGACGGAAAGGACGGCGAGACCGAAAAGGAGCCACCCATGCCCGAGGAGCAGCCTCCGAAAATGCCGCCCGTGGCACCCATGCCCGCACCTTCTGTGCCTGAGGCGCCCGCGTCCGCAGAGCCCGTGGCACCCATGCCCGAAGTTCCCGCAGTCGAAGAGCCCGCGCCCTCCGTGCCCGATGAGCCCGTTTCCGCGGAACCGACGATTCCGGAGGCACCCATGCCCGACATCACCTTGCCCGAGGAGCCGGAGGACATCGAAATTCCCGACATCGTGGAGCCCATCGATCTGCCTCTCGACGGCGCCTTGCCCGAGGAGGAGCCAGCGCCCGCGGCGAACACTTCCGCCGAGGAGGAGTGAGCGCGCACATGTGGCCATTTCGCAAAAAGGCGGATCCCCGCGACGTCTATGAAACCCTAAAACCCGCCTTGATCGGGCGGTTGGACGCATTGATCCACAACCTGAATGATCGCATGAAAATCGCTTCGTGTTACGACGAGGAGGACAGAATCCAGGTCGCTCGGATCATCGCGTTGTTGCAGGCGGCGCGGGATCGATTGGACATCCTCCTCTATTCCCCCGATCCCCGCAATGCGGAGAACGCCAAGATGATCGGGGAAGCGCTCGCCTATATCGAAACTTCCTACACCTCCCTCGGCACGCTCACGACGACCGAGCAGCAATGCAAGGTCATCACCGAACAAGTGAACGATTGGGAAAGTCACATCTGAATTTCGAAAAAAATGCGAACCCTTGCGGTGTCGCATTTTTTCTTACACATTTCGGCGCGTGCGGTGGTATCATAAAATAGACGATGGAAACGTGTGCTCCCACGGGAAATTTGCGGCCGCGCAGGAAGATTTTGGGGCGTTTTATGAAAAAAAATTCCTTCGCGATAAATTTTTTGATGGCCAACGCTTGCAATGTTGCTAAATAATATGGTATAATCATACACACAAAACAGGAAAGCAGGGAAAAACATGGGATCCCGCAGCAAAATTTTCCGCGAACAGGGAGAGGCTATGAGCACATCTTTAGACCAAACAAACCTGGAAGCCATTTGGGGACTTCTGACGTCCGCAACGATCCCCCAATTGCGCAATGCCATCCGTATGCAGCGCAAACAAGGCGGGCCGCTTATCGCAGATTTCGACGGGGACCCGGGGCCCATTGTGATCCGGAAGCCGCTCCCGGCGGAGGTCAAGAAGGCCTACGGCGATGCCAAGAATTGGTTGGAGGAGCGGTTAAAGGAATGGACCCCCTCCCATTGCGTCGTGTTCCTGAAGGGGAAATATACCTTGACGGATTCCCTCGAGAAGAACCTTGCGGCCATCAACGCGTTTTGTCGGGATTGGCCGATCGATATCGGCGCCCTGCGCACGGCCGTCGGCAAGGAGACGTATGAGGACGCGGCATTTTTCCGCGTCTACTACGACGGGGAAAACGGCGTATTGCGCAAGAGGCGCGTCTCTTTCCGGTTCGCGGACGAAAGTACATTTTTCTATGTTTCAAATCAAAACGGAAGGCAGAAGAAGATGCTGCAGGCACGCGATTCCTTCCGCGGGAACTACTCTTCCGATCCCAAGATCGCCCATCTCCAGAGAATATGGTTGGAGGAAGATCGCAAAGAGGAGCGCCCCAAGAAGGGGGGTAGAAGATAATGGAGGAAAAAAAGATGGAAGAAGTATTTTCCGAGTTTTATTTCGGGTATGAAGTCTCCTGCAATTTGCTCGAGTCGAGATTCCCCGATCGGCTGTTAAAGGAGGATCGGTGGAAGGCTTGGGCAGAAGCGCGGAAGCCCAAACTGCACGTCCAACGGATCTACAAGTATAACGACCGCTATCTCTCCGACAGCAAGCCGCATTACCAGCTCTTTATGGTGTTGCCCCATTGGAATCGGTATTTGGAGTACGAGATCGAGAAATCGAGCCGGAAGCCCGAAGAGATCGCCAATGCGCCCAAGGAAGAGGCGCACGTCGTGTTCGACCGCGATTGGGCGCTTCTGCGCGAGACGGTGCAGGAGGGGCAGAAACCCGAGATCGATAAGCGGTATCGGCTGAAAGGGGAAGATAGGCAGCAAAATGTCTACGCCTATACCGGCTCCTGTCGCGTCAAGTTCGATAACGGCAGAGAGGACATGGAGAATTCCGACCGCGACTTTTCCGGCGCGGGCTATGTGGAGCTATCTTGGGACGAAAACGGCACGGAGTACTGCATCAAGTTTGACTACTTTGTCAACTTCGTGTTCCGTAAGCCCGTCTATTATTCGCTCAAAGTTGCGCATGGGGCCGTCGTGGCGAAGTGGAGCGGCTGCGTCTATGGGAAGGATCTCCCCGTCAAGCTCCTCCACAGCGCGGCGGGCCGTCCGTATTTCCGCGAGGCGAAGAGCGAGGCGGAGAGCAAGGCGGGGAGTTCCGGGGAGGAACAGCTACTTCCCGTCGGCAAGGCGGGGAAGAGCGGCCGCCTGCGCGGCAAGATCAAGTTTTCGCCCAAAGAAGTCGCGGACGGAAAGGTGGATAAGAACGCCAACCACTATGCGCTCGCGCTCGGGGACGCTTCGGACGAGAAATTCTATGTACTCAAGCGGATCCGCAACGCCAAAGAGAAGAAAGAGGCCCGCATCAAACAAAAGAAGATGAAGACGCAGGCGTCGCCGCCGTTCTGCCCCTATTGCCACAAGGAATTTGCGGTGACGTACGAGCAGGCCAAGCGGTTCGATCACAGTTTGAAGAAGGGAGAATATGCGCGGGAGGCGAAGGAGTATAAAGAGGCCTACCGCGAGGGCGCCGTCTCCTGCCAGGGCAACTATCGGTTGGAGATGGAGCAGTTCAATCAATCGCGGGGGCACTTCGAGCCCGCCGCAAGGCAGATCTTCTGCGAATACGATTTCCAGGAGAAGGGTGGACCGACGGGAGCGGGGGCATTCGAATCGGGCTACAATCGGCTCTTGCCCGCGCACGACTATGTTCGCCATCCGCCCTATAAGCTCGTGATGTTCGGGGCGCCCCGTGCGGGCAAATCCACCTATCTCGCCTCCCTCTTCGATGTGCGGATGGAGGACAAAAAGGAAAAGACGGGCGCCGAAGGAAAGATCTACAAGCCCCGCAGCTTCTTTTTGAACAAGATCTTCTCCCCGAACAGCAGCGATGATCCGCAGCAGAAGGGGGGCAGGAAGGGGCGGTACACGATCAGCTCCGTCGAACCGGAAGAGGTGGAGATCTCGGATTCGAAGAAGCTGATCGTCTCCAACAAGAAGTGGCTGGAAAACAGCGGGCGGGAGATCTATAAGGAATATTGTATCCCGCAGCCCGTCCATTCCTTCCTGAATCAGACCTTGGGCGACGACAATACCAACCGGGAGCTCAAGCGCAGGCCGTTTTTATTCGACATCGGTGAGGAACTGATCGCCTGCTACGATATCTCGGGCGAGGTGGCCGAGGAATATCGGGACAGCGACCTCGCGGCGCCGGCCGAGAGCGCGGGGCAGGACGAGATCAGCGACGAACAGAAAAAGGAATTGGGCAAATTGCTGTTGGGCGGCCGCCGCGGCGTCTGCTTCGTGATCGACGGCAGACTGTATTCCCGCTATGTGGACAGCGAAAACCAAAAGATCAAAGATGCCCGGGCGGCCGAGACCAAGACGCTGGAACAGCTCTGCGGAGCGCTCACAGCGGCGAAAGGGGGAGGCAACGAACGGGAAGTCGATGTGGAAAACATTCCCATCGCGGTCGTCGTTACGAAATTCGACTATTTGGAGGAGGAATTTGAGCCCAACGCCGCGTGCCTTCGGGGGGACTGCACCTTCGACCGGAGCTACTATGAGGGCTCCGACCTCGAGGAGAACATCGAACAGGCGAGCTGCGAGATCAATTCTTATCTGAACGCGCAGGGCTTCTCGTTTAAGAAGTTGCGCGAAATCGTGAACCCCGAACACATCCGCTTCTTCGGCGTCTCCGTGCTACAGTTCGAGGATTCCATATCGCATCGCGACGCGAACATGGGCGAGAAGGGGGAATCGGAGACCAACACGCTGCTCTTCCGCTCTTCGCCCAAGCGCGTGGGCCTTCCGCTGATTTGGATGATGCACCAATTCGGGATCGTAAAGTGAGGTGAGTGCATGGAAGCAATGGAAGTATCACAATATTTTTGCATCCACGACGGGAAAGATACCGTAAGGGGGCAATTCCCGTCCGAGATATTGAGCGAAAAAAATTCGGACGAATATCCCGAAAATCTCCTGCTCGTCAAAAAGGAAGTCGGCCGTCGGGGATTCTTCTATCTCACCACGAAGGAGGGGAGCAAGTTCTGCTTCATCCGCCGCGGATGGGATAAGGAAGAACACCGCCTGATCCACTGCCTCTATGGGGATCTTCCCGAGATGAGTGAGGAATATACGCTTGCTGCCTGCATGCGTGCGCCGGAGTGGTGCACAAAGAAATACCCCGGGGACGAAAAGGCGATGGAGCGCATCAAACTTTCTCTCCCCGAAGAGACGAAATTTTCCCGGAAGGAGCAGGAGCGGGCCCGTGCCGCCGCAGACTGCATCGTGAGCGGGAAGGCCGCTATTTTATATGCCGCAACCGACGGGGAGGCCGAGGAGACGGTCGAAGAAGTGCTTTCCATGCTGCCCGCGTCGTTTGCGCGGCTCGTCCACTTCTGCACGTCCTCGAGCATGCCGTTCGATAGCAACGGTCCATGCCTGAAAAAGCTGATCGAAAGCCCCAAAATGCGGCTGCGGCTCATCGTGCTTGTGAATCGGGAGGTGCCGCTCTCGGAATCCGATAAAGCGATCGCGACGGTGATCCAATCGAACGAGGATTGGGAAAAATGGCCGTTCGGCACCTACGGCAATTTACTTTTGGACAATCCCGAAGGAGCTATCCAAGGGTTTGAGGCGCGCCTTATCGACGAGGCGAAGGACTCCGCGGAGCCCTATGCCCTCCTGAGAAAGCACCTATCCGATCCTACATGGCTCGCCGGCGGAGATTTAGAGGCCCTGCTCGGCTACCTGAAAGGCCCCGGCGAGGGGAAGGATCGGGCCGCGGTCGTGCGCGGGATCTCTCCGGAGAAGTGGAACAAACTCACGGAACGCGATTTGAACGCGCTCGCCGCCCACTATCGGACGGGCGACCCAGCGGAGACAAAGCGCAACGAAGGGATCTTCCGTACGCTGCTTGCCGTGTATCGGCGGGTCAAACGGGAGGCGGCTTCGTTCTCCGCCAAGGAGGCGGCGGCGCGGGAGGTCGTCCTCGCATATTGCAGTACCCTCCACACCGTCACCTATTTCCATACGCGGCTCGACGCCCTTTTAGACGGCCACACCCTGAGTGAGGACGAGAAGGAGGAGCTATCCTTCCTGCTCTACTCCGTGATCATTCGGGACGACGACCGGCAGAGCGGGCAAGACTTACAGCAGAAGGCGAAGAGCAATCGCAAGAAGCGGTTTGCGTATTATGCTGCCGACATCAAAAAGATAGCCCGCAGCGACGACGGATGCACCGCCGTGAAGATCTGGACCGCCGTCTGCAAGAATATCTCCGTCTGGAGCGGCGGCTCGATCGGATCGAAGTTGAGCGAGTTCCGGCGCGAGGATCTCTCCCCAGAACCCCAATCGGGCTCTGCCCGGCAGGCCGAGCCTTCGCCGGAGGACGTTGTCTGTGCCATCGGATTTTCCTCGATGAAGGAGATCGGGCTCGAGCAGCTTCTCGCCATCTTCCGCGAGAAAACGATCGCAGACGCGATGCAGGAGGAGGACCTTGCCCTCTACGAGACCTTGGAACGGCATTTCATTGCCGAGGAGATCCTCAGCTCCATCCTTCCTTCGAACTTCTCGGCGTATCGGGCTTGTTTCGAGCGCTTCGAGGGGGACACGACATGGAAGGAAGGGGAATACAAGAGACCCGAGCCCTATCTCGACCATGCGGAAGTTCTTAAAAATTGGGAAAAGGAGACGCAGAGGGAGCGCACCGAATTTTTGAAGCAGAAATTCATGGTTTTGCCCCCCGATTCTCGCAAAAACGGCGCGTCGCGCTACAAAGTCGCGGCGGCATGTCTTTCGGATGCGACCGCGAAGTCGAACGCCTCGTCGGACGCAGACGACTTGCTCAAGCGGATCAAATCGGGGAAGGAGACGGACGATAAGGTCAAAGACGATGTGGACGCTCTGGTAAAACTGATCCGCGGAGAAGGGACGGATAGAGAAGTCTCCGAGGGCCGCGCGTGGGAAATTTTCTCCGAGCGGCTGCGGGAGGTCTACATCAGCTATGAGCCGCCGCGCATGAGCGAAGAGGCGGTCACGATGTTCAACGCGACATGGAAGGAATGGCTGGGCGCCGTATTGATGTCTTTGCCGTTTGTCGTGATTACGATCGGAGTCGTCTGTCTCCTGCCGTTGTTTTGCTCATGGGTCGCTCCGGAAATGCCCATTGGCACATTGTCTGCGTATCTTGTGTCCGTATGGAAGTTGATCCCCTTCGCCGGTCTGATATTCCCCGTCGTCGCGTTCGCGGTCTTCCTTTTCGCCTTCGGGGGGAGGAAAAGAAAGGGGATGGGAGACCGCTCGGACAACGCGTTTGCCTACGCGGCGCGTAGTACGGTCGGGGTGATCATATTGGAAATCATATATTTGGTTATTCGATTTATTCTATTTGCCGCGCTGTGATGAAGGAGATTTACGATGGGAAAACATTCAGATAACAAAGCGGAAAAGATGCATAAATTTAGTAGGCGCGCTGTCATCATTGCGGGGATCTTCGTCGCGATCGTCGTTTTTCTGCCGTTCCTGCCGAATTGGTTCACCCCGTATCATTCCTACAGCGCCGGCGTATTTCGCGAGGAAGCCAAGACGACGGTTACGATCGCAAACGAAGAGGACTTTTACGACCTCATCAACAATACCAAAATTTTTAACGACGTCTATGAATTGAAGAAGGATCTCACACTCGACCGCCCGCTCTCCAAGAGCATCGGGAGCGCGGATCGTCCCTTCGAGGGGACCTTCCACGGCAACGGCCATACCATCACCTTTGCGGAAGGGGTGGAAAACACCCGTCCGCTCTTCGGCTATATCGGGGAGGAGGGCATTGTCACCCGCCTCGGCTATACCGCCGCGTACGCCGTGAAGAACAACAACGACAGAAACGCCACGCTGTGCGGCGGGCTCGCGCTCTACAACGCGGGCAGGATCGACAACTGCCTTGTCGATGTCTCGTTTGAGACGGAGGGCAAGGTGATCGTGGGGGGGATCGCCGCATGCAATGCGGGCGTGCACGCTTCCGGCACCAACCTCGGGGAAGGCGTCGTGATCGAGGATGACGACGTCACCCCCAAGGACAGGGGCATCTACTATTGCCGCGTCGAGGCGAGTTTTCATCGGCTCGATTCGACAGAAAGCATCTTCCACATGGCCTCCGTCATCGGGGGCGCTGTGGCCTACAACACGGGGACGATCGCCTATCTCGCCTGCAGGACGACCTATGCGGACTTCCCGGAGACCCTTCCCGTCCCCGCCGACGCGAGCATCTCGGGCTCGACGTCCCATTACAGCCAGAGCAACCACGGGATCGGCGCCGTCATCGGCAGCACGGGGAAGGGGACGATCTTCGACTGCGTGACCGTCCGCCCCCGCGTCCCCGCCCAAGACCCGGCGGAGGGCACGCACCTCATCCTTTCGGATGGGGCCCTTCCCGCAGACGGCCTCGCCTTCTATGAGGAGAAAGACTATTCCGACAAATTCATCTTCGACAAGCTCGAATTTTCCAAGCGGTATTGGAGCGAGTCGAACTGCCGGCTGATAACGCCGGATCGAGGAGGAAGCGATGAAGCATAAGATCTTATCCTGGATCATTGTGATCGTGGGCGCCCTTGCCGTGGTGGTGCCGGTCGGTCTCTTGGTGGCGTGGTGGTTCACCGGCGGCTCGGCGCTGTGGGCGGATCAGGCCGATGGGCCGACGAGCGATCCCTATATCTATGTAGATACCGAGCGGGAGGTCTCCCCGGGACAGGCCTTTTCCCTCAATCCGCTCTATTATAATGAGCACGGTCTGCCCGAACCCGGCCACCGGTTCTCCTTTGAGGTCAGCGACGAGCAAGTGATCAAGCAGAACCGCGACCGCGGTACGGATGCGGATAGCTTTTCCGTGCTCACAGCGTCCGAAGAGCCGCAGACGATCACCGTCGTGGAACGGAACGGCAAGGCGCGCACGGAGGTGACGGTGTGGATCACCTCGGAGCTCAGCGAAGTCTATAAGCGCTCCGAGGCTTCCGTCGTGGCACAATACGGTGCGCAGTTCACCTTAGAGGTCGGGACCAATCCCGCCGAAAGCTCCATCACGGGCCGCAACGTGGAGATCACCTATGCCGTCTTGGGCCCCAATGGTGAGCAGCTTACGGACAGCGCCGACGCGACGGCGGGGGACGACGGCGACGTGTTCTCCCTCGTCGAAACGAACGCGCACGCCCTCACCTTCAAGGCCAACGGCCTCGGGACGGGGAAGCTCTGCGTCACCTTCCGCAACGACGAACGCCAGCTCAAGACGACTCTCGTCTGGGAGTTCGGCATTTCGCTCAAGGAGACGGTGCTGCAAAACGCGCTCATCGCGGAGGGCACGTCCGCGCTCTATGGGGCGAGCGATCTTGCGGAGATCGAGGCGCTCACGCTCACCGATTTCCCCGCGCAAGTGGATTTTTCGGAGCTCTCCGCGGCGCTTCCCAACGTAAAGGAGATCGTGCTCGACGGCTCCGATCATATCCTTCGGAACGTCGGCCTTCCCGCGGACTGCACCTTCTATGTCCCCGAGACGATGCTCGCGCAATACGGCGCGGCGTGGGGGCAGGATTTCCGCAGCGTACTTCCCATGCAGGCCTACCGCGGCACCCTCTGCGCCGTCTTGCATGAGGATTACCTCTCCGAGACGTCCTCCTCGCTCTCCTGTTGGGAAGCGGGCGACGGCGCGCTCCCGGAGCTTAACGACGAGGCCAACGGCTATGTGTTCTCCGGTTGGTACACCGAGCCGGAGGGCGGCGAACCGGTCACGGAGCGGCCCGCAGGGTCCACGCACCTCTTTGCGCAGTGGGCGCCCAAGGGCTATCGGGTGACGTTCGACGCCGCGGGGCCGGCCGATCAGCAGTTCGAAAGTTTGGCGGTGGAGTATGGGGAGGCCATCCCCAAGCCGCTCCCGCAGCCCGTGTTCGATACATGGGAGTTTGAGGGCTGGCACGTCGATACCATCGACGGCGCGCTGTTTACGGCGGACGAGCCCTATCCCTACACCCACGACGTCGCGCTGGTGGCGCGCTACAAGGGCACGCTCACCCTCTCCGACAAAGTCGCGGGCGAGGACGAGACGCTCCCCGGCGTTACATACAATCTGCCGCTCGAGGCAAGCGGGGCATTCCCCGGGCTTCCCCAAGAGAAGGCCGCCTCGGAGGGCTGGAGTTTCGAATATTGGACTTCCGACGCCCAACTTCGCGAGAAGGTGGAGCCCTCCGCGCCGTACACGGGCAAGGGCAATGCGACGCTCTACGCCCGCCGCGCGGGGACGATCACCCTCTCCGACAACCTCAAAACGACGGAAAACGGCAGCGAAGAGACCTCTTCGGTGACATTCTACTATGGTGTCACGCCCGCCGCGCTCACCGTACCCGAGGACGAGACCACGGGTTGGACCTTCTTCGGATGGTGTTATCGCCGCGCCGAGGAGGCAACGCGCGTCGATCCCGCCGCTCCCTACACGGGCCGCGGCGACGCCACGCTCTATGCGCGCTGGACGAGCACCTTCCAATTCCACGACGCCTTGCACGATACCTCCGAGGAGCGCACGGCCGTGCGCGGCGAAGTCGTCGCCTCGCCTGAGCTTACGGCCTCCGGGGATGGCTGGAGCTACGAGGGATGGTATGCGACCAACACCCGCACCGATCCCACCGGCCGTTTGGAGGAGAAGCCCTATTTCGGCAACGGAGGCATGCGCTACGAGGCGCGTTGGACGGCGAAGCTCTCCTTCCTCGACGGCTTCCACGAGAACCGCGACTGCGGGCCCTATCCCGCCGTCTATGGCGTTCCGCTCGGGGACGTCGATTCCCTCATCTACACCAAAGTGGAGAGCGGATGGACGTTCGGATATTGGAGCACGGACAGCGTCTCGCTCGAGGCGAAAGTAAATTCGGAAGATCCCTATAAGGGCGCGGCCGACGCCGTGTTCTATGCGCGCTGGACGTGTACGATCAACCTCCGCGACGCATTGAATTCCTCCGCGGGGGACACGCTCACCGTGGTCTACGGCATCGCGCCTACCCTGCCCAAGCCCGCGGGAGAGCCGCAGGAAGGTAGCGTGGAAAAGGACGGCTATGTGTTCGACGGCTGGACGACCGACCAAAATGCCGCGACGCTCTCCGTGGATCCCGCGCAGCTTGCAAACAGCAAGCCGGCCATTGGCACGCTCCACGCCCGTTGGAAGGGCAATTTGCAGCTCATTGACGATCTGCACCTTGCCGACGGCGCGCCCACGACCTATTCGCAGGAAGTCATCTATGCGCGCACCGTGCTCGGAAACAGCGGCGCGAACATCAACGCCAAGATCGTGCCCGCTCCCCAAAACGATCGCGGGTACACCTTCAAGGAGCAATGGCGCGCCGATCTCACGCAGACTGCGGAGCTCGACCTTCAAAATCCCTACACGGGCCGCGGCGACGCGACCTATCACGCCGTGTGGGGCGGCACGCTCCGGCTCACGGACGCCGTGGATACGAGCGGCGAGAAGCTCAGCTCCGTGGAGGTCGTCTACAACACCGCGCCCGCGCAGCTCCCCGCCTCCAAATCGGAGATGAACGGCTGGAGCTTCGAGGGATGGTACACGGCGCAGGGCGAGGAAGTTTTGCCCGGCGCGCCCTATACCTTAGACGGCAATTTGGAGCTCACCGCAAAGCGCACGGGCACCCTCACGCTTCGCGACAACCTCCGCGCAACGAGCGAGGAGGACGAGGAGGAGACGAGGCTTCCCGTCGTCTATGGCGAAAATCCCGCCCTGCCGCAGCGCACCGACGAGGGCGCGCACCCGTGGACCTTCGAGGGATGGTATCAGACCCGCGAGGAGACGGGCACCAAAGTCGAAGAGAATGCTCCCTACACGGGGAAGGGCAACGCCACGCTCTATTCCCGCTGGGCGGGCAGCATCACCTTGCGCGACGACCGCGCCTCCGATGTCTCCCGGCAGGAGAAGGCGGTCTCCGTCACGCGCGGCCTCGTGGCCGACTTCGGGACGTATTCCGACTCCAATGCGTGGCAGTTTGCGGGTTGGAGCCTCTCCCAAGAGACGCGCAGCCTCGAGGACGGCTTCGGCGTAAACAGGAATGCCCCGTGGTACGGCGAAAACGGGGTAACGCTCTATATTCGTTGGGAGGGGACGTTTACCCTCTCCGATAACCTCGGCGGAAGCGAGGAGACGGAGTCCGTCACCCTCGTCTATGGCATCGTCGAGACGGAGGCGCGCCTTGTGCGTACCGACGAAGAGGGCGGATGGGAGTTTGAGGGGTGGTCGAAGGACCGCATGACCTTCGGTACCTCCGATATCCTCGACCTCGGGCAACCCTTCACCCTTCCCGACGCCAACACAAGCCTCTACGCCTGCTGGAAAACCACTCTCGTCTATCACAACGACCTCACGGCCGATGGAACTGCCGCGGAGCAGCGCATCGAAGTCCGCCGCGGTCTGAAGGCCGGCCGTCCCCAACAGCCCACACTGCCCGCCGGGAAAGAAGGTTGGGACTTCCGGGGCTGGGCCGAGACGCTCACGGGCGAAGTTCTTCCCGATGAGGAGTACTATGGCGCGGCCAACCGCACCCTCTATGCGAAGTGGGAGGCGACGGTCACGCGCGTCGACCCCAAAGCGGGGGACGAGGGCACGCAGTTTACCGCCATCTACAATGTGTCGCTGGAAAGCGTCGGGCTCGTCTCGCCCGAAGCGACGCTCGGCGCGTGGACGTTTGAGGGCTGGATGAGCGAAGTCCCCGTCGCGAACGGTGCGCAGGTGGATGTCTCCGCGCCCTTCACGGGGGAGAACGGGTTCACCCTCTATGCCGTCCGCACGCGCACGCTCACCTTCCGCGACGACCTCAACGACGAAAATTACTCCGTCAAACTCATCTACAACACCCTTCCCTCCGGCGCGCTCGAAAGCGATCTTCCCGCCGCCCCGCAGGACGGGAAATTCGCACAAAGTTGGACGTTCGAGGGCTGGTATCTCAACGTTCTCTCCGCGGGAGAAGGGGCCTTCGATCCCGCCGTTTCCTACACGGCAGACGGCGAAGGGGCATACCATGCCCGCTGGAAGGGCTCCATTTCCTGCGTCGGGCTCGATGGGACGACCTCCAAGGAGATCGTCTATGGCGCCGCGCCCAACGATTGGAATGGCGCCGTTGCAGACGACGTTTCCGCCACCGTCTCCGCCCTCGGCTGGACCTTCGAATGCTGGACGACGGACGAAGCGGCGCGCGCCGTGGCCTTCGACCCTTCGGCAGCCTACACGGGCACGGGCGCCTTCTCCGTATGGCCCCGTTGGAAGGGCACGATCACCTATTTGAACAACCTTACAGACAGCGTCGCGGCGACGGAGGCGGAGATCTACTATAGCATTCCGTTTGATCCGCTCGCCGTCGAGGCGGAGGAGGCGGACGGCTGGACGTTTGCCGGGTGGTATACAAATCGCGCGGCCGTCGAGACCGTTTTGAACCCCGAAGCGGTGTGCTTGGGCGACGTCCACAGCGCACAATATGAGTCCCGTTGGGAGGGCACCCTCTCTCTGCACGACGAGCTTCCGGATTCCGTTCCCGCAGACGTGCCGATCGCCGTCGTACGCGGCGTGGCTCCCGCAGAGATCGAAGGGCATACGCCCGTCGATGATATGGGCTGGAGTTTCGAGGGCTGGTGCCTCGATCCCGCTTCGCCCGACACGCGCGTGGAGGCGAGCGAGCCCTACACGGGCAAGGGAGACGCCAAGCTCACCGCCCGCTGGACGGCGCAGATGAAGGTGGATTATCTCGGCGGCGAACCCGCAGGGGACGCGCAGAAGCAGGAGACGATTCAAATCGTGCTCGGGCAGCCTTTCGGGGACCTTCCCGCTTCTCCCACGCTCCAAGGTTGGGAGTTCCAAGGTTGGAAAGTCGAGTATGTATCTAAGCGCCTCACAAACGATGGGCTTGTCATACCCGAAACGACCGTTGACAGATGGAACAATACGACATATCTCGGAAAAGATTTTAGAAAGCTCTATGCCGTCTACACCGCCACGATCACGCTCAAGGCTTTGGCGGAGAGCGAGGAAAGCGAGCAGATCGAAGTCGTCCTGCACGGCGAGATCTCCATCCTTCCCGAGGAGGGCGCCGACGCCTACAAGCAGTTCCGCCAAGACGGCTATCACTATGCGGCATGGCAGTCGGGCGAGGTCGTCCTCGACGCCACGACGCAGGCCGATCTCCCCGTCGCGGTCGCGGGCAAGACCTTCACCCCCGTCTACATCGGCAATTCCTATAATTACGGCTACTCAGACGGCGAGAAGAAGGCGGACGCGGTCGTCCTGCCCGAAGCGCAGAATGGCGCCGTCTACGCCCCCGAGGCGGTCACGGCGCAGATCGCCACGCAGCAGGGCATGCTCTTTAAGGGATGGAAGCTCTCGGAGGACAGCGCGGCGTTCGTCCTCAATTGGGACGCGGTCCAAGATACGATCTGGGGCGAGGGCGAGGCCTTCACCTTCATTCCCGCCTACGGCGCCGAGGGCGTCTCGCTGCAACTCGTCGCCCAATGGGAGCATGTGCAGTTCGAAGTCGCCTTCACGGCGGCGGACGACAAGGCATGGGCGGAGGCCGTACACACCGTGGACTATTGGGACGGCGAAAACGGCGGCTTCTGCGCGCCCACGGCCTACCCGCGCAAGGTGGGGAATTATTTCAAATATTGGAATGCGGAGAGCGTAACCGGAAATTTCGCGGCGGGAAGCTCGGTTTTGGAGGCCCTCCAAAAGTATTACGACAATCTCGAAGAGAAGCCCAAATACGGCAGCGAAAACAAGGTGCAAAAGGTCTCCTTCGCGGCGTATTGGCAGGCGCTTCAATTGCAGTTTACCTTCCACAAGGCGCCCGTTTCGGAGACGGTCGACGACGATGAGGCAAGCTACAACTACGGCGAATACGCGCCCGAAGGGGTGGATCCGCTGAAAACCAAGCTCTTGCCGCCCGAGGACGTCCCCGGCTATCTCAACAAAGAGAGCTGGACGGCAAGCTATGCGGAGCAGACGGGCACGGAGATCAAAGACCAAGACGACCTTCTTGCGTGGATCAGGCAGCTCGCTGCCTTCCAATATCCCAACGGCTATGCGGCCGAGGAGATCGATACGCCCGATACGGAGGGCACGCTTGCGATCGCCCTTCAGGCCGACTTCACGCCGATCAAGATCACGATCGAATATCGGGAGAGCACAGGCAACGCATACGCCTCGCTCTATACCGATACGCATTACAGCTTTGCGGATCTGCGCGATCCCAACTTCTCGCTTCTGACCTATGAAGAGATCGCGAAGCTTCTCGAAGAGCACCCTTCGCTCGGCAAAAACGATAAAAACCAAGTCATCATCGGGTGGTATCTCGGTTCGGAGCCCATTTCCCTCAATCAAAAATGCGGGGAGAGCATCGCACAGTATTTCAACGAGCACTACGAGGCCAAAAACGGCGAGGAGTTCATCGTCCCGGTGTTGGCCAACAGGCAGGAGATCCAATACAGCGTCTCCTTCGACCCCAATCACGACAACCAGACCGCGGTCATGGTAGGCCCCAAATCGATCGAGGATACAATCGAGGCGGGCAAACTTGAGCGCGAAGGGTATGTGTTCCTCGGTTGGCAGTTGTCCGTTGCGGCGTTGACCGCGGGCACATGGAATGCCACTTACGACGGATTGGAGTCCATGGAACAGGGGCAAACGCTCTACGTGCCGGGGACGGATATCGGCGCGTCGCTCCGGGATCCGAGCGGCCAAGGGATCGCGAGCGAGCACGGGTTCGTGTTCAGCCTCATCCAACATTTCAACCTGACCTTCAAGGCCGCTTGGCAAGTCCAGACCTTCCATTTGCACTTCCAAGACGGGCAAGAGGGCGAGGCCACCATCGACGTGGAGTACACGAATCAGTCCGCCGCCTTCTACGACGTCAATCGCGTGTTCGAAGCAGAACGAGAGGAGACCTTTGCGCTCAAATTGGGGTATGCCTTCCTCTATTGGACGAGCGAGCAGAAGGAAGGGGATGCGACGTATAACAAATTCTTTGCCGGAAAGAAGTTCCTCAATGCCGACTTCCGCAACGGAACCGTGGGCGACTTCTACCTCGTCGGAGAAGATGGCGCGGCGCAGTCCTTCCTCAAGTATCTGCAGGCGTATGCGCAGGAAGAAGCAAACAGGGAGATTGCAGAGTTCGAGATCACCTTCACCGCCAATTGGCAGGAGAAGATGTTCAAAATCGTCAAGCAAGACGAAGCGGGCAAGACGTACAATCGTTACGATACCAAGCACATCTCCATGCCCTATCCGGAGCTCGGCGGCTTCACGCTCGAGACGTGCTCCGAGCCCGGCTTCCTCTTCCGGGGATGGCAGTCGAACTACGGCGGAGACGCGCGTTATGCGGTAGAAAAAGATGAAAACGTCATCGCGTCGATGCGGGCGTATGCCGACGGCGCGGAGTTCTTGCTTCAATCGGAGATCAACGTCATCTTCACCCTCGATTGGACGGAAAAGATGGTGAAAATCACCAAGATCATCCCCGTACACGGCAACGAGGCGGAGTCGAGGACGGAGGAAGAGATCCGGTATAGCCAATTTATCACCGACCCGAATTACAGCACCTATGTGCTTGCGCCGCTCGAGCTCGAAGGCTACTTCTTCAAAGAATGGTATTTGCCGCAAAATCACTTCACACAGCACGACTTCGTCACGAGCAAACGCGATTCCACCAACCGCTACGATTTGCCGGGAGAGCCGGAGGACCTCCGAACCAAGTTTATCGATCTTTTGGAAAATCAGCCCGTTGCCGAATA
Organism: uncultured Clostridia bacterium; assembly: GCA_947588985.1. Taxonomy (GTDB): domain Bacteria; phylum Bacillota; class Clostridia; order Christensenellales; family Borkfalkiaceae; genus Gallimonas. The sequence continues at coordinate 26,214 of CANQBG010000008.1, read as the reverse complement.
CACCTTCACCTTCGAGGCACAGATCTTTGCGCAGACGATCCACATCGCGGTGCAGGCGGCGGAAGGGGACACGGACGTCTCGTTCGGAGAGAGCCCGCTTTCCCTCGAAGCGAAGTATTTCGATGACGAGGCGGATTGGCATGGTTTCATCCTGCCCAAGCCGCTCCGCACGGGCTACGGCTTCGACGGTTGGCGCATCACGCGGAACAACGGCGAGGATGGCGCGTTTGCCGAAGTCGAGACGGCGCCCGTAGAGGAGATCGCAGAATGGGTGAAGGGGCAAGACGCCGCTTCCCACTTCTCCGACGTCTACCTCACCTTCATCCCGATATGGACGGAGAAGAAGGTCTCCCTCACCATCGAAACGGTGAAGGGCGACGCGTCAACGACGGCAGAGGCGGTGCCTTACGCCTATTCCGCGCTCGTCGGCAATCTTCAGCTCTTCAGCCCGTATGAGGCGGGGTATATCTTCACGAATTGGTCCGCGACGTTGGGCGAAGCGGGATCGACCGATTACGGCCGCGGCGAGCCCATGTACACCGCCTTCATGGCCTATCTCGATAGCGAACGCTTCTACTTCGGCCCCAACTCCGCGTCCGAAGGAAGATATCCTTCTTATAAGGAAGGTGCGATCCCGATCAAGCTGACCGCGCACTATAAGGCGGGGACCGTGAGCTTCAAGGTGGATTGGGCGCTCGAAGGAACGGAAAATCCTGCCGAGATCGTTCTCACGGTCTCGGACAACGAGATCTCGAGCGGCAGTCCCTATCTCACCGGTTTCGCGGATGGATCCGTGACGCCGCCGCAGAAGAAGGGCTACTACTTCGCGGGTTGGCAGCTTACGGCCGAAGTGTTCAACGAAACCGGAGATATGTTCTTCCGCTGCCTCTGCAACGGCTGCGAGGAGGGTTGCGACTGCGAGCAGGAAAACTGCTGCGGCGACCTCTATTCCTACCACACCGGCTTCCTCGAAGTTCTGAACCAACATCTCGATCTCGGGGCGTTCACCGCGACGGCCAAGGCCGTCTGGAAGCCAATTTCCTTCACGGTGCAATATGTCGCGGGCGAGGGCGAGGCCTATAAGACGGAACCCTCCGACTACGCCAAGCTGCTCACGGCAAACGCGTGGGCGCTCGAGGGAGAGCGGCTTCCCGCCTTCCGCAGAGACGAGTATCTCACGGGCTTCACGCTTGCGATCGCGGACGGCGAGGGCGAATCCGTCGCCTCCGATGCGGATCTCTTCGAAAAGCTCCGCACCTATCTCGAAAAGCTCGATAGCTTCTCCGAAACGGCAGCTGCGGGCGTCTCCGTCACGCTGACGGCGCAATGGGCGCCCCGCACCATCGAGATCACGATCGATTACGACGACAATGCCGGGGATAAGAGCGTCACCGAAAAGACCGCTTCGGAGTTCTTCGAGGGGGAGGGGGAGAGGCTCCCCGCATTCCACGAGAAGAATGGCTACGGCTTCCTCGAAGGCGAGCAAGATTGGCAGATCAACGGCGAAGGCAAGTATCGCTACGAGGACGAGGCCATCAACGCCATCGTCGATGCCTATTTGAAGCAATACTCCGGCGACGTGCGGAGCGCGAAGCTCACCTTCATCTTCACGCCCATCCGCACGGAAAAGGAGATCACGGTCAACTTCACGGGGGCCGATTGGCTCGAAGAAGGGGCGCGGACGAAAGTCTATTCCTATTCGGAGATCGCAGGCGGCGAATTCCGCCTCCCCGCGCACAACGGCTACTATGTGCTGTGGGAGAGCGCCTTCTCCAACGACGACGCCGTGCTGTACACCTTCACAACGAGTACGTATAAGGACGGCGCGCAGACCTTCACGGGAAGCCTCGACGACGAGCTGCAAAGGCTGTTGCTCGGCTATTTGGACCGGGGCGGCAACGCCACCGCATACGAAACCAAGTTCTCGCTCAAGGAGCACACGGCGCGCGAGATCGCCCTCTCCTATGAGACGGAAAACGGCACCGCGGTAGCCAAGGAGACTCTCTCCTATGCCGACCTCTTGGGCGACGCGCCGCAGTATGCCTTCCGCATGTCTATGCGCGCGGGCTATTACCTCAGCGCGTGGACGTGGGAGGAGGGCAAGCACACGCTCTCCCGCAGCGCCGCAATCGAAGAGCTCGCAAGCCTGCTCATGCAGTACGCCGACGAGGTCAACGCAAGCGAAACGCTCAACATCTCCCTTAAGGCAAACTGGACGGAGCGGGAGATCGTCATCCGCTACGATCCCCAAGGCGGCAAGGACATCCCGGAGGAGCGCTATTCCTATTCCGGCTTGAATAATTGGAAGGATGAGTATGCCGCCCGCGAGCAGAGCGTCTACACCACCCATGCGGGCTACTACTTTGCGAGCTGGGCGAGCGAAGCCGGGAGTTTGCAGCGCGGAGCGAACGCGGATAGCGCGATCGCCGCGCTCCGCACCTATGCGGACGGGCAGGACCTTGCGGAAGTCACCGTCACTCTCTCGGCCACTTGGCAGGAGAAGAAGATCAAGATCTCTTATAGCGGGCTGTCGGGCGTCTCCGGCGGGCCCTCCGGAAGTACGATCAACTACTTCAGCTCCTTCACCCTCCCCGGCGCAGGAAGCAAGACGGGTTATAACTTTACGAACTACTCCTTCAACAATAAGACGTATTCCGCAAACGCGAATCCCATCAGCGATCTGCGCTCGTATGCGGATACAAAAGACGAGACGACCATCTCCGTGACCTTCACCGAGCAGTGGAAAATCAACAGCTACAAGATCACGATAAATTCGTCCGGGAATAAGGGCGGCTCGATCAGCGGTGTAGTGGACGGAGGTATGTATGAATATAATACCAACATCAGCGTCACGATTTCTTATTACGGGAATAAAAATAGTTATTACGTAAGAGACGGAAACAATCTAGGCGACGTATCCAGCGATACATTTGACATGCCCGCTCACGATGTTGCCTTGGAGGTGCATTCCGATTACGAAGAACCCCCGGACCCTGATTGGTGCTACTCAGATGGCACCATGATCTACATGGCAGACGGCACCAAGAAGCCCATCGAAACGCTCTCTGTCGGAGATATGGTCTTGGCCGTCAACCACTATACAGGGCAGATCGAGGCAAGGCCGATTGCGCTGACGGCCCACTACGAAGAGGCCGCAAAGGCCTATGAGATCCTCAATCTAACCTTCAGCAACGGGACTGTCTTGAAGATCATCCACGAGCACGCGCTCTTCGATTTGACGAAGAATAAATACGTCGCGATCTCGGTGGATAACGTGGAGAGCTATCTCGGAGATACGTTTGCGTATGTGGCGCAGGACGCTTTCGGAGAATATATCTATGAGAGCGTGACGCTCAAGAGCTATTTCGTGACGAAGGAATGGACGGGGCGCTATGCGGTCGTCTCCATGGGCGCATGGAATGTGATCGCGGAAGGGCTCGTCTCCACGGTCTCCTTCCAAGGCTTTGTGGAATTTATCAACATCTTCGAATACGGAGACGGCCTCAAATACGACGAGCAGAAGATGCAAGCCGATATCGACCGCTACGGGCTGTTTACCTACGAGGAGATGCAGGGCGCGATCCCGAAGGAAGTGTTCGACGCCTTCAACGTACAATATTTCAAAGTGGCGATCGGGAAGGGGATCTTGGATCCCGACCTGATGGCCGAGCTGTTTGAAAAGTATCATCAATACGTATAAGGCGCTTGCCTTCCCCCGCAATGGGGGAAGGCATTGCCGGGAAATCGGGGTATGCCCCAAAAAGCAACAAAGGAGAACGGTTGAATGGCAAAAAGAAAAAAGCTCTCGATTATCGAAGACAGTGTCGACACCACATCGGATATCGGAGAAAAAACCGGGACATTTTTCGATCAATTGCTCGGGCAATTGAAGGATACGGGCGGCCTTGGCGGAAATATCGCCGGCGAGTTCATCAGTGACGCTTTGGAGAGCGTTCTCGGAAAGATCGCCAAAATCGGAAAAGTGATCTTCCGGCACATCAAGGGGAAGATCGAGGATAAACACACGGAAAAAACGTTAGAGGAAGAGCTACAAGATGGCGACTTTGGCATTAGCGCGAAAGAACTTCGAAATGTCTTAAATGCGGCCATAAAGGAGAAGAATAGGAATCCCTTCATCAAATCTCACCGTGGGAAATTCAAACGTTGGTTAGATGTGCTCTATAGCTTCCGTAGCAACGACTTCTTGGAATATTTCTCACAAGTAAAGGAATTTCAAAAATTGAGTCCCGCTCAGCAGAGAGGGTTGGTTGAATTTCTTTGCGAATTCCGGGAGAGGTTGATTGATACCCAATGGGCAAAAGTTCCCGATGAGCTCGAAGTTGTCCATGCAAGTTTACAAGGCGAAATTTCCGAACTGAAATCGATGATTGAACAAATGGGGAAAGCCGCCCCAAACGGAAACGAGCAGCCGACTCTTCGCAGGATCGCCATGCTCCGCGAGTGCCCCAACTGTGGTCCCGGCGCTTTGTTTCATCGGCTCGACGGCGCCTATGTGTGCGAGAAGTGCAAATGCACCATAGAAAACTTCGATTTCGAAAACCTCTCCAATCGCGCGAGTGCCGAGATTAAGCGCGAACGCAAGGAGCTCGAGAATCTCAAAAGCGATCTCCTCGGCGGCTTTTACAGCATTTTGGAAAGAGAGAAAACAAAAGAATTGCTGAGCGACCTCTATAATTTAACAATAGATGCAATTATATCTCCAAGAAAAGACAGGGATAAAGTTACTGAATATATTCATAATATTCAACGTACATTGGGGACATTTGATGATCCTAATGAAAATCTTTCTCGTGTTGTGGCTCCTGTGGTGGCATTTTATAGGTACTTCATGGATCCTCTCGAGGATAGGACTGATAAGGAGCCCGAGTATGATCCCGATTTGGAAAGCAATTTCTTAAGGCTTCAGCGGCTCGGATTTGGGAATATTGAAAGCGTAAAAACGAAAAGTTATCATATTAAGCGAACGAGGTTTATTGAATTTTTAATTAAATGGAATAAGGAATCCGGGCTTCAAGAAGAAGTTGCTATATCAGAGTATATAAAAACTTGTTTTGAAGTGGACCGCAAAGATCGTGAGAAGTTCCTTGCCGCACTTTCCGCAGGCGGCGGAGAGAAACAGCTTGAAGGGCCCAAAGAACCTCCCGAGCCCCAAGAGCCTCAATTTACGACCAAAAACGGCGTCCTTACCGATTGGGACAAGCGCATCTGGGAGGACGGCAAGCTCGAAATTAAAGAAGGCGTCAAGGAGATCAAAAAGGAATTCTTTGCGGGGTACGAGGAGATCGTCAACGTGCGTCTTCCCGCGTCGCTCAAAAAGATCGGGGCCGGCGCATTCGCGTTTTGTCCAAAATTAGAGAAGGTCTCCGGCGGAGAAAATGTAGAAATCATCGAGGAGCGGGCCTTCTTCGGCTGTAAGGCGCTCAAGTCCTTTGCGCTTCCCAAAACGCTGCGGAAGCTGGGCGGTTGGGCCTTCTGCGGATGCGCCGCGCTCGATGGGGAGCTCACGCTTCCCAAGTCGCTCGAAGAACTCGGGGAGGGCGTCTTTATGGGCTGTCCTGCCGAGGTGAAGGCGGAGAAGGGCGGAAACTTCGTCGTGGAGGAGAACTGCCTGCTCGATCGGGACAAGACGGTTTTGTATCGCACAGTTTCGAAGGCGGAATTATTGGATTTTGAGGATTTTTCGCTCACCCGCATTGCGGCGGGGGCGGCATATGGGTGCGAGCAGTTACGGTCGATCTTACTCCCTGACGACGTCACCGTGGGGAAATTTGCCTTTGCGGGCACAAGGGTCTCCCCGAAACATATATTCGTCACATACGACGACAATAATGCGGAGTTGGCATTCAAGTTGCCGAAAACCGAGTGAGGAGGAATTCCGTGAATAACACAAAATTTAATGAAACCTTGCGCGCCATCGTAGCACGCGCGCCCGAGACGGCGACGGATTCGCCCTATGTGATGGGGGAGAGGCTCTTGCTCGACTCCATGCTCTGCGACGAGGAGCTCCGTGCGCTCCTCGAAAAATACGGCTATGCCTCCATGGACGAGGCGGCGCGCAAGAAGCTATACGGGTATTTTTACGACATCTCCCCGCAGAAGGAGCCGGGCTTCCACAAGCTCAAGGGGCTCTATCGCACGACGTTCTCCGTAGAGGTCCCCATGCTCGGCTTCGGGAAACAGACGTCTGAGAAGCAGACGGAGAAAGTGGTGGAGAAGCAGACCGAGAAGGCGCCCGAGAAGGCGCCCGTCCGCGAAGAGCGCAAAACGACCTATCTCGACTTCGAAAACACGTGCAAAAAGCTCGAAGAATTCTTCTCCGAACAGCAGGAGATGGATACCTTCGGCAAATACGTGACCGAATTCATCCGCACGCGCGGCATGGATCATGTGGAAGTCTACAAGCGGGCGCACTTCAGCCGGCAGGACTTTTCGCGGATCGTAAACAGCTCTACCATCTCCCGTTCCAATGTGTTTAACCTCGCCATCGGGCTCATGCTCGACGAGAAGGAGACGGAGTCCCTCTTCCGCCATGCCGGCTATGCGCTGCGCGGCGATAAGTTCGATTCCATCGTCCTCTACTTCATCCGGGAGAAGCACTACGACATCGGAGAAATCAATCTCTATCTCTATGAATACGGCCAGAGGCTTTTGACCGACAATCTCGATACGGGCTCGGGCGACCGCGGGATCAAGTGATCTCCCGCCCGGCAGGAGCATTGCATGAATTTCTATGAAAGCATGTCGGCCATCGCGGCAGACCTCCCCGGGAACATCCTCGGAGAGATCGCGAGCGATCTCATCGAGAGCGCCGTAAGGCCGCTCAAGGATCGCGCCGTGGTGGCGTACAAACGTTATAAACATTACGGGAGCGCCGTGGCGAAGGAGTTTGCGGCGTTTTCCAAGCTGCCGCATGCGAAGGAATTCCTCGACGACTTGGCGGCCACCCTTCCCCTGCCGCGGAAGGTCCTCTATTCGTGGCGCAAGGGGAGCGCCAAAAAACTTACGGCGGCCGCGCTCGGGGACCTCGGCGGGCAGAGCCTGAAAGCGTGGTCGGACGGCCTTCTGCAATCGGCCCGCGCGGGGAAATATCCCGAACTCGAAAAGCCCTTCGGGGAGCTGCTCGGCGTCATCGAGGCGGCGGCTGCCGACTATTGGCGGAGCCTACTCGATTCGAGAAGCGACGCGATCGTGCACCTCGTCGCCCGCACGGTGGAGGTGCAAAACGCGACGCTGAAGGACGAGATCACGGCGGAAATTCGCGATTGCCTCTTCCTCAAGACGGAATCCGAGGCACCCATGTCCGCGAAGAAGGCTCTCAAAACGCAAATTCTCACCTGCGAGAACTGCAATGCGCCCATCTCCTTGAAGAAGCTCGAACGCGCGCAACTGAGGGGGATGTGGGAGTGCGTCTGCGAGGCGTGCGGCGCGCCCCTCGTCTTTGGGCAGTTTACGCCGGAGGGCGAGGCGTGGTCGGAAAACTGCAAAAAGCAGCTCGACGTCATCCTTGCCGATCTTCGTGATTGCAAACAAAAGCTCGACCGCACCCTGAGCGGGATCGAGGAGCTCAAGCACGACGTTCACGCCGAGGGCGAACAGACGCGCGGCAAGATCGACGAGAGCACGGCCACCATTTTAGACGCGATCGGCGGGCTCGGCGGCGCGGGACAGAGCGAGACGATCGAGGACCGCAGGATCCGGAAGATGGAGAAGCGGCGGCTCCTCGAGGAGGAACGCAAGCTCCGCGAGGAAGAGCTGGCGGCCGAAAGGGCCAAAGAGCAGGCCCAAAAAGAGGCGCAAAAGAAGGCGAAGAAGCAGGAGCGCGAAAATAATCGCCGCACGAAGAGCAAGCGGCGCACCGCCGCGTTCCGCAAGTTCAAGTCCTACTTCGCGCGCGGGGGCAAAGGGGTCTGCGCGGTAAGCATCCTCCTCTCGGTGATCGAGTTTGCCGGCCTGCTCCTCCTCTTGAGCCTTCCCTATGCCGTACATATCGTGAGCGATTCCCCCGACTACGCGGCCTACTTCGCCGTCACCATCCTGCTCGCCGGCCTCACCGCGGTGCACCTCGTCACGCAGGCCATGGGGGCCGACGCCTACGACTTCCGTGCCCTCGGCTTCTCCGTCGGGCTCGAGGGGGCGCTCGCGGCGGTCTGCATTCTGATCGGCTGGTTCTCGGGCAACATGCGGGCGTGGCTGTGGGTGGATTTCTCCTTCGGGCTTCTGATGGCGTTCATCATCGCGGGGTGTTGCTGCGATTGGGAATTCGCGGATTCGGACGGGGTGCGCGCCTGTGCCTTTTCCCTCTTCGGGCTCTGTATTTTCGGGGCGCTTTGCGGCTGGCTGCTCGTCGCGCAGAACTTCAACGACGGCTACGAGGGCGGCTTCTATTACGAAGTGGAGACGGACGGAACGGCCACCGTCTACACGTACGCCTATACCATGTCCGAGGTGACATACCCCACGGAGATCGGCGGACGCCGCGTGACGGGCATCGGCGCGCCCGTAAAGGAGGGCGGCAACAAGCTGCAGTCGGCCGTCATCCCGGATGGGATCGGAGAGATCGGAGACGGGACGTTCCGCAACTGCTCCTTCCTCTCGGAGGTGAAGATGTCGGATTCGGTGTGGACGATCGGGGCGCACGCCTTTGAAAATTGCAGCCGCCTTTCTGCGCTCGAGCTTCCCGCGGAGCTCCTCTCCTTGGGCAACGCGGCCATGAAGAACTGCACGGCGCTCACCGCCATCGCGCTGCCCGACAGCGTGAACGCACTCGGTGACGAGGTCTTTTCGGGCTGTACCCTCCTCAAAGAGGTACGCCTTTCGGCGGCGCTCGAGCGATTGCCCACCGCGTCCTTCCGCAACTGTTCCGCCCTCACGGAGATCTCCATTCCCGACCGCGTTGCGGTGATCGGCGCATTCGCCTTTGTGGGCTGTTCCCGCTTGAAGCAGGTGACGCTCCCGGAGGGCAGTGTGTGGCAGGTCTATGAATGGTTTTCGCGCAAGGACAGATTTTCTTGGGATACCGAGCAGGAGAAGATCGTAAAGTATCTCGTCGGCCTCAACGAATGGACGGACGAGAGCCCGGAGTACTTAAAAAAGGGCACCTGAGCCCAAAAAATAAAAAATTTTTGTGCCATAGCGTTGCTATGGCACTTTTGTCGCAATTCAAATTACCGGAAACGCCTTCGGATGTGGTATGATAGAGAAAAGAAACTTGAGGAGGAAAAAAAGTTATGGAACTCACACCCAATCGGAGCCTCTTGGACAAAGAGAACAGAAAGCCGATCGCCATGACTGATGAACAGGGCCGCACGCTGCATTTCAGGCAGATCTACGTCACCGAACGCGAAGGCGCGATCTATCTCATCCTTCGCCCTGTGGAGCCCGTCTTAGGCCTCGGGGAGACGGCCGCCGTCGCCTTCCGCCTCGGAGAGGACGGACAGTTTTATCCCGTCCGCGATCGGGCCTGTTCGGAGGAGATCTTCGAAGAATACTACGCCGCATTGCGCGACGAAAGGAGGACCCAATGAGCAGAGGCGTGATCAAAAGCACCGGCCTCTATGGCAACGGTGCGGGCAGCAATCTCGGATTCATCAACGAAAAACTCGGCGCGGACTTCGAACTCATACAGAGGTTAGACGCCGAACTCGCCTTTTTGCGCGGGCAGGACTTCGCCGTGCAACAGGTGAAGGAGTATCTCTTCGGCATCAACAACCGCCGCAACCTGAAGGGGGTGGGGGGGCTCATGACCTTTGTGGGCCCGCCCGCCGTGGGCAAGACGGCCATGGCCGAGGCCATCGCCCGCGCCTTCGGCCGCCCCTTCCTTCGCCTCGACATGAGTACCTTTAACGACAAGGAGAGCTATTGCGACGCCTTCGGGCTCAACCCCTCCTATAAGGCGGCGGAAGCGGGGATGCTCACTTCTTTCGTACAAAAGCACCCCGTGTGCGTCCTTTTGCTCGACGAATTCGAAAAGGCGCATCCCAACGTCCGCAACCGCTTCTTGCAGGTGTTCGAACGGGGGGAGGTGCAGGACCTCTACACCAAGCAGTCGGTGAGCTTCCGCGACGTCATCGTCATCCTCACCACCAACGTGGGCCGGGCGATCTACGATAGCGGGACGGCCGGCTACCGCCTCTCCAAGACGCCGCAGGCCTCCATTCTGAACGCGCTGCGCACCGAGCGCGACCGTCTGACGGGCGACCGCGTCTTTTCGGGCGCCCTCGTCTCCCGCATGGCCTCGGGAAGAGTCATCCTCTTCAATAAGCTCCGCCCGGAGGTGCTCCACGCCATTGCGGCAAACGCCGTCCGCGAACACATCGCCTTCTACGAGAGCCTCTATCTCATCCGTCTCGAAGCGGACGCCGAGGCGCTCGCGGAGCTCATCCTCTTCAACCAAGGAGAGGCGGCCGACGTAAGGACGATTCTCAAGGCAGTGCGGGAATTCTTCGAGCGCAATCTCGAGCGCATGGCCAAGACGCGCAAGAGCCTCGGGGAGGGATTCTTCGATACCGTCGTCTGCCGCATGGACCTCTCCAATGCGACGGAGGACGCCCGCCGCGTGTTCTCTCCCGATGCCGTCTCCGTCCTCGTCTGCTGCCCCCGTTCGCACAGAAAATACTTCCGGACGACGGCGGCGAGCAAGATCCGCGTCGTTTACGCGGAGGACGACTTCGACATGAAGTCCGTCCGTTCCCTCGAATACGCGGCCGCCATTTTAGACGTCAGGACGGAGCGCACGCGCTTTTCGGGCAAGCTCTTCGATACCGTCTGCCTGCACGAGCTCCCCGTCTACGTCTACGATCAGCGGGCCACATCGGACGCCGATTTCTATTCCTATACCGACAACGGCGCAAACGGATTTTACTATCCCGCGCGCGCGGACTTTGCGACATGGGTGGGGGAGATCTACCGCGGACTGGTGCTCGGCAGCGCCGCCACCGCCCTCTTCCGCACCAATAAAGTCGTCGGATTTCAGACGACGTATTCCTTCCGCGGCGCACGGGCCTTCCTCACCGTCTCGGGGATCGACGTAAAGACGGCGCCCGCGGCGGACGACAGCGACTTTTTGATGAGCGATCGGAGCATCCCGCGCGACAGGCTCTCCGACGTCATCGGCGCGGACGCGCTCAAGGAGAGCTTGATGGAATGCGTCGGCGCGCTCAAGGGCTATAAGGACTACCTGCGCGAGGGCATCCGCATCCCGCGGGGTCTGCTCATGGTGGGCCCTCCCGGGACGGGCAAGACGATGATGGCGCGCGCGCTCGCCAACGAGGCCGGGCTCCCCTTCATTCAGCGGAACGCCACGGAATTCCTCCGCTCGCATGTGGGGGAGGGGGCGGCTGCCCTGCGCGAGCTCTTCTCCACGGCTCGCAAATACGCGCCCTGCGTGTTGTTCCTCGACGAGATCGACGCCATCGCCAAGGCGCGCGAAACCGAGGGCTCCCGCTACACATCCGATGTGCTCAACGCCCTGCTCTCCGAGCTCGACGGCTTCGAAGAGACGAGCGTCTCCCCCGTGTTCCTCGTCGCGGCCACCAACTTCGACGCCAAGAAGGGAGGGGGCAGCTCCGCGCTCGACGCGGCCTTCCTCCGCCGGTTCGACCGCATCATCCGCGTCCCGCTCCCCGACATCGCGGCGCGGGAGACCTATCTCGAACGTCTCCTCGCAAAGCGCAATCACACCGTTTCCCCGCGGACGGTGCACGCCATTGCGGCGCGCTCGGTGGGGTGGTCGCTCGCGGAGCTCGGGTTGGTCGTGGAAGGGGCGGTGCGCACCTGTGTGGAGCGCAAGCGCGTCCTCTCCGATGAACTGCTCATCGAGGCCTTCGAGAGCTTTTCCGACGGCGAGATCAAGCATTACGACGAACAGCACATCCGCAAGACGGCCTTCCACGAGGCCGGGCACGCCTTCGTCGCTTACATGCTCGGCATCATTCCCACGCACACCACGATCACGGCGCGCGGCGGCTACGGCGGCTACGTCTACTATGCCGATGAAAAGATGACGGAGTATCGGGCGAAGGACCTTTTAGACCGCATCTGCATCGCCTGTGCGGGGCGGGCGGCCGAGGTGGAATTTTACGGCGAGGACGGCGTGACGACGGGCGCCTCCGGCGATCTGCGCTCTGCCACCGCGATGGCGGAACAGATGGTCTGCGACTACGGCATGGACGGCTCGCTCATGGTCGTCGGAGAGGGAAAGCGCGAGCTCCCTTGGGTGACGGAGAGCGTAAAACGCATTCTGAACGAGCAATACGGGCGCGCCTGCACCCTCATCCGCGAGGGCCGTGCTCGCCTCGAAACGCTCGCAAATGCCTTGATCGACAAAAACAGCCTCGACGGCGAGGCGCTCAAAAATATCTTGGAGGGAGAAAATGGATAAAAACGGAGATCCCAAGCGCGCAGTCCTGCGCCTCCTCTTGCTCAAGAGCAATCTCGGGGAGCGCGACATCTCCTTTCAGGAGATCGCAGAACTCGTGACGGAGGAGAATAAAAATACCTATGAAGAGGACGTGGAAGCGGGCGACTTCATCGAGGAACTCGAGGAGCTGGGGTTGCTCGTGCAGGTCCAAAAGCGCCAATACGTCATCTCGGCCGACATGGCCGTGTTGCGCGATCACTTCCTCGCCTTTTCCGCAAAGGGCAAGTCGCCCGCCAAGAAGGCGGAGAGCACGGTGACGCTCGAGAGTCTGATGAGTTCCAAATGGAGCCCCGAAGAAGATTTTCGGCCCAAGCCGTCCGCCCCGCCCCAAGACGAATTGGCCTATCCGGAGGGCGCGTCCCCGCGGCCGCGCGACGCAGATATCCGGTTGGAACCCTTCACCGTCCCCGGAAAGACGGGAGGGGAACGCCCCGTCGCGTCGGAATCCGATTCGTTCGCGGCCTTCCGCAGAGAACTCGAGCGGCACAGGCAGGAGATCGTCAGCCGCATGGTGCAAGACGCCGTGAAGGAGGCGGAGGAGGAAAAGAAGCCCGAGCGCCCCACGGCGAGCGAGCAGACGCAGACGCTGGCCGAACGCTTCGCCGCGCTCGTCCGCAAACAGCGGGAGGACGCCGCAAAGCTCGGCAAGGAGCCCCCGCCCCAGACGCCCGCGGAGGCGGCGTTTGAGCGGCAGAAGGAGGAGTTTTTGATGGGCCTCTGCCTCACGCCCGCCCAAAAGGGCTTTCTGGTGCGCGTCGGCGGAGCCCGCGAGGGCGATCATTCCATGCTCCTACAAGTCGTGGATACCGCGGAGGAGAAGTACATCAGCGACCGCGAGGGCACGCTCGATAAGCTGTATGCCAAGACGGGCCGCACCGAGGAGGTGGAGGACGCCGTGGAGGAGATCACCAATCGCTACGGGATCGCCGTCCGCGACGGGGAACTGCGCATCGGGTTCGACAACCTCGGGGAGGGCGTGGAGCAGCTCGTCAAGCTCATGGGCGCGATCACGCAGATCATCGAATTGGCGGAAGTCGCGCCCACGGGTACCGTTTCCGACTGCCTCGACGACCCCGCCTTCGTGCGCGCCCTCAGAAGCTGCGTCGTCAAACGGCGGGCCTCCATCACCTTCCTGCGCCATGAATGCAAGGTCGGCTATGGCGAGGCGTGCAAGTTTTTGAACGTGATGGAAGCCATGGGCTACGTCGCGCCCGTCGAAGGCAGTCCCTTTTGGAAAGTGTTGCTAACGCGCGCGGAGTTTGAAAAGCGCTATGGCCCCATCACATAAAACGGGGGTACCATGTCCGAGGTCTGCCTTCTCGAAAACAAGATTTTGAAGGAGCGGGCATGAAGAATCTTTTGGAGATCCTTGGCGGCGGCGCTCGCGTATGCGGCGGACGAGCGGGTCGATCCCCCCGCGGCTCCTCTTTGTGCGCGACGGGGAGACGGTGAACGCCGTCTTTCCGAAATACGTTGCCCTCCTCGACGGAAAGGGGAGCGATCCGTAGCGGCCGGAAAGGTTCCGAAATCCCCCTGTATCCATGTCCCGCATATGTGCTTTCGGACATGGGTGGGGGAAACGCGGTCAACTGCGGAAAAACACATATGCGAAACATGCGCTTTGCGGCACGTTTTCGCGCGGGGGACGCATGCCCCCGCCCGCAAGCGATCGCCCCGCTCCAACTCCAAAAAAACGCCCTGCGGCATACCGCAGGGCGTTTTCAGCGCAAATGGTCGGAATGGCTTACAGGATGTAATCGGGGTCGGAGGCGGCCTTGTCGAGGTCGCGCTTCTGGAGGTCGTAGCCGGGCTTTCCGAGCAGGGCGAAGGTAGCCTTCTTCCCCGCCTCCACGCCGGGCTGGTTGAAGGTGTCGATATGGAACATGGCCCCCGCGTAGGCCGTCTGGAGCTCGAAGAGGAAGAGGAGCTGGCCAAGGGTGAACTCGTTGACCTCGGGGAGGATGATGGTGTAGTTGAGCCGCCCCGCCTTGGTGAGGGCATAGGCCGTGGCGCGGTTTTCCGCTTGGATGAGCTCCTCCATGGTGTGCCCGCCGAGGAAGGAGACGTCGGGGATGTTCTCGCAGCCGTGGGGGATGGGGGTCTCCTCCCTGTATTTTTCCACGGAGAGGAAGGTGACGACTTTATCGTAGGGCCCCTCGGTGTAGAGCTGGACCTGCGAGTGCTGGTCGGTGACGCCGAGCGCCTTCACGGGCGTCTGGCCGACGTGGCAGGGGGTGCCGTCGAGCGTGACGTTCTTGCCGAGCGATTCGGCCCACAGCTGGGCGTACCAATCGGAGACGTAGCGCAAATTATCCGAATAGGGCATGAGCACGCCGATGTTCTTGCCGTCCTGCATGGCGATATATTGCAGGGTCGCGCACAGCAGCGCGGGATTTTTGAGGGGATCGGAGGACTTGCAGAGCTTGTCCATGTAGGCCGCGCCCTTGAGGAGCGACTTGATGTCGATGCCGAGCACGGCCGCGGGAAGAAGCCCCACGGGGGAGAGCTCGGAGAACCTTCCGCCCACGCCGTCTCCGAGCACATAGCTCTTCACGCCGCCGAGTTCCTTGGAGATCTTCACGAGGTTGCCGCGCGAGGCGTCCGTCGTGAAGATGACGTTGTCGCGGAGGTTGACGCCCGCCTTCTTCAAAAGGTCGGAGATGATGAGGTACTGCGCCATCGTCTCACTCGTCGCGCCCGACTTGGAGATGACGTTGAAGCACGTCTTGGAGACGTCGATGACGTCTAAAAGTTCCTTCATGCGGACGGGGTCTACGTTGTCCTCCACATAGAACTTGGGCCCGCGGCGCTTGGATTTGGGAAGATCGTTGTAGTGGAGGTGGCAGAGGGCGTTGAAGGCCATGATGGGGCCGAGCGCGCTCCCGCCGATGCCGAGGACCACGAAATAATCGAACTTCTTCCGCACGAGCTTGGCCGTGGAGAGGATATCTTCCACGATCTCGGTCTGGTTATAGGGGAGCTCCGTCCAACCCATGAAGAGTTCGTCTTTGCCGCGGTTTTCCGCCACATAGGCATGGGCGGCCCGCGCGAGCTTCCTGTGCGCAAGGAGCGTCTTTTCCGAGATGCCCTTGTCCCCGAGATACTTGTCGGTCATGTTGGTGTAGTCCACTTTGAGGCGCAATTCCTTGCGCCGTGCTTCCGTCAATTTCATAGTTTCCTCCCGATTTGATATCGCTTAACATTATAGCACGATTTCATGGGAATGGCAAGGACTGTTCCTGATTTTTTCGAAAAAATCTCTGCGCTATGCGAAAGTCTTTGGCCGCGCCGAAAAATGCGCCTTTTTTGCCCGCTTTTCCCGCGAGGGTTTGTTCTTTCGGAAGCGGGCGAAGAACTCCTTGAGGTCGAAGAGGCGAAGCGCGCGGAAGAGCGCGAGCTCCGCGCCGCCGAGAACGAGGAGGAGAATGGCGTGCGCGAGGAGGTAGTCGAGATAGCGCATGAGCAAAAAGCGCATACCCATGCCCGCGATCGAGAGCGCCAAAACGACGATCCCGAGCCTTGCAAGGTAGCTTCCGCAGCGGAGCTTTCCCGCCTTTTTCACGAGGAGGACGAGGGAGCAGGCCGCACAGACGCAGTAGTCGAGCGCCATGCCGCAAAGGAGGGCGCCGCCCCCTAAAACGGCGGGCAAAAACCACGCGCAGAGCAGCATCGCGCCCGCGCCGAGGAGGAAGAATAAGAGGGTCTGCTTTTCGCACCCCATGGAGTTTAAGATGCTCGTGGAGATCATCGTCACGCTCATAGGCAGGAGCATGAGGGCGCTGCGGGCGATGAGGACGCCGCTCTCGGCATTGGAGTAGAGAAAGACGCCGAGCCCCTCCCCGCAGACGGTGAAAAAGGGGATGAGCGCGCCCGCGATGAGAAGCGTCGCGTTGAGCGCCTTGGAGGTGAGGGCGGCGAGCTTTTCTTTGTCGCCGCGGTAGTAGCATTCGGAGAGCTCGGGCACGAGGACGAGCGCGATGGAACTTATCAGCGAGCAGGGGATGGTAAGAATGGGCATCACCATGCCTCCGACGACGCCATAGGCGCTCATCGCCCGCGCCGCCGTCATCCCGGCCGCCATCAGCCGCATGGGGAAGATGACGGAGATGAGCGAGCTCGTGAGCGAGGAGCAGGTGCGCATCACGGTGACGGGGGCCGCCGCCTTCAGGAGCGGTTTGAGTTCCCCCTTGGGCGCGCGCAGTCTGCCGCCCTTAATGTAGAAATACACGGCCGCGATCGCAAAGGAGGAGAGGTAGGAGACGACGACGGCCGCCGCGGCGAGGTTGACGCCGGGGACGGTATCCACGAAGAGGAGCAGGCTCACGCCCACCGCGATCATGACGATCTCCTCCACGAGTTCGATGAGGGAGTAGGCGAAGAAGCGTTTGTTCCCCCAAAAACTGCCGCGGATGACGGCGTAGACGGAGGTGAAGGAGAGGCCGAAGAGGAGGATGTAGAAGAGGTCGGCGCAGCGGGGGTCCGAAAAGACGCGGGAAAAGGGCTTGCGGAGGAGGAAGAGCCCGAGCGTGAGGGTGAGGCTGATGGCGAGGGCGATGAGGATGGCGGCCGTGGTGGCGCGGTCCCGCCCCGCATCGAAGCTGTGGGCGCGATGCTTGGAGATGACGCGCGAGAGGGTGATGGGCAGCCCCGAAGAGGAGACCGTGAGAAATACGGCAAAGACGGAGAGGGCGACTTGGTAGACGCCGAGCCCCTCCGGCCCGAGGATGCGGGAGAGGATGATGCGGTAGAGAAAGCCGAGCGCGTGTTCGAAGGCGGCAAACACGGTGACGATGGCCGCTGTCTTATACAGATTCATACCGTATTGTATTCCGCGCAGGCACGCCGTTATGAGCTCCCGCATAGGATACTTTGTGAAACTTACCCTCCATGTGCCCTCTTACTACCGTGTAAAGCGCGGAGAGACGACGGCCTCCGTCGCGGCCGCCTACCGCCTCCCGCCCCGTCTGCTCGCCGTGGAAAATTCACTCACGGAAGAACTCTTCGAGGGGCAGATCTTAAAGATCCCCGCACGGAGAGGGGATCTCTACGTCGTGCAGGGCGGCGAGAGCAAGACGCTCCTCAGCGGCTCTCCCGCGCGGTTCAACGAAAAGAACGGCCCCCACCTCTATCCCGGCCAGAGCGTCTTGTTGTAGCACAAACTTTGCCCGCCGCATACCATGCAGTAAACCGGATACGGTTGTTTTACGGAGGTAACTCATGTCGTTTTTTTCCAATTTTTCATCGGACCACTGCCCCGGCACCATCTCGGGCAATCCGCTGAACGGGCTGTGCGAGAAGGTGTGCATTCAGGCGGAGAAGATCTTCGACGCGGGCATCATCCAGACGCGTCTCGACGGTTACACCGCCGTGCCCACCTCTTTTACGCCCGCCGATCCTACATATCCCCTCACCTTTGTGAGCGCGCGCTCCACGAGTTCGGTGGGGACGGTCTCAAACGTCAACGTCGAACGCCAGCCTGAGGGGTGCTTATCCCGCGTGCAGGCCACCGTGACGCTCCCCATCGAGATCGTCTATCTCGACGCCAACGGCAACGAGGGCATCGCCACGAGCGCCATCGTCCTCACCGAGGATGTGCTCATGTATGTGCCCGCTCCCTCGGTCATGCCCTTTACGGTGACGTCCGTCGCCTCGTGCGTCTCCCCCGAGGGCTCCTTCGACCCGACGACGGGCGCCTTCACGATCGACGCGTGCGTCACCTGCATCCTGAAAGTCGCCATGCAGGTGGAGCTCCTCGTGCCGAGCTACGGCTACTGCGCCATCCCGCCCGCACAGGAATATTCGCAGGAAGTCTGCACGGGCTTCTTCGAGCTTCCGCTCTATCCGCAGGGCAGGGCATGCAGTAAGAAGTGACGGACCGGGCCACCGCCCAAAAACGGTCTCCCCGCGGGGAGGCCGTTTGTTTGCACAAAATCTCAAAATCCGTTGCGCCGAGTTTGTAGATCTCTCGGGAGAACGCTTGACAAATGCCCGGCCGCACAATATAATATAATGAAGCAAAGGAGGCAGAAAAATGGCAAGAATGCAAAGCGTCACCGAGGCCGTGGGCAATACCCCCCTCGTCGAGCTGAAAACTTTGGAGCGGGCGTATGGGCTCAAGGCGAAGATCTTCGCAAAGCTCGAGTATTTTAACCCCGCGGGAAGCGTGAAAGACAGGGTGGCCCTCGCCATGATCGAGGACGCCGAGCGGCGGGGGCTTCTCAAAGCGGGCGGCACCGTCATTGAGCCGACGTCGGGCAACACAGGCATCGGAATTGCGGCCATCGGCGCAGCCAAGGGGTACCATGTCCGCATCTGCATGCCCGAAACGATGAGCGAGGAGCGCCGCCGCCTCATTGCGGCCTACGGCGCGGAGCTCATCTTGACGCCGGGCAGCGAGGGCATGAAGGGGGCCATTGCGCGGGCAGAGCGGCTTGCAAACGAGGAGGGCGGCGTCATCTTGGGACAGTTTACAAATCCCGCCAATCCCGCCGTGCATCGGGCGACGACGGGCCCAGAGATCTTCCGCGACCTCGAGGGCCGGGTAGACGCCTTCGTGGCGGGAGTGGGCACGGGCGGCACCATCACGGGCGCAGGGGGCTTCTTAAAGGAACGCGCGCATGCGTACGTCGTCGCCGTCGAGCCCGCTTCCTCTCCCGTGCTCTCCGAGGGCAGGGCGGGAAGCCACAAAATTCAGGGCATCGGCGCGGGTTTTGTGCCCTCCATCTTGGACATGGGGGTGTGCGATGAGGTCATCGCCGTCTCCGACGCGGACGCCTTCCGCTATGCCCGCGCGATCGGGCGGGAGGGGTTCCTCGCGGGAATTTCCTCGGGCGCGGCCCTCTGCGCGGCGGCAAAGCTCGCGACGCGGGAGGAGTTTGCGGGAAAAAATATCGCAGTCATCTTCCCCGACGGCGGCGACCGGTATCTCTCGACCGGGCTCTATTCGGAGTAGGCGCGGCTGCCCCCCAATCACCCAAATACGCAAAGACGGCCGCCCGTTGGGCGGCCGCAGGTGTTTGGAAGGGCGCTATAAGAGGCGGGAGGGCTTTCCCTCGAGCGTGGAAAAATCGGAATACGTCACGAATCCCGCCTTGCTGCCGCGGGGTTTTTTTACGAATTTTACTTTGCAATAGTCCACGGGAGCGCGGTCGCCGTTGGCGTCGGAATACTTGGCGCAGACGTCGGCCGCAAATTGCAGCACCGCTTGGGGCACTTCCCGCCCCTCCGTGCGGATGACGACGTGGCAGGAGTGATAGCGTTGGGTGTGCAGCCAGAGATCTTCGGGGGAAGCGCCGCGCACGAGCCTGTCGTTTTGCAGGTTGTTGCGACCCGCCTCGATGCGGAATCCCTCCCGTTCGAAGGTGCGGAAGCCGATGGGCTCCTGCTTTTTGCGGCGTTTTTCGGGCTGTTTTATGAGCTCTCCCGCGAGAAGTTCCTCCTCACAGGAGAGAAGGTCGGCCTCTGTCTCGGCCGAAGAGATGGCCGCGGCGAGGCTCTCAAGGTAGGAGAGTTCGGCGCGCACCGCCTCCTCTTGCGGAGCGAGGATCTCGAGCGTGCGCTTGCATTTTTTATACCGTTTGAAGTAGCTCTGCGCGTTTTCCGCGGGGGAGAGGCGGGGGTCGAGGGCGATCTTGAGCGATTTGCCCGCGGGATCGTACCAATTCGCGAGCTCGCATCCCTTCATCCCGCGCGTGAGGGCATAGAGGTTGGCGGTGAGCAGTTCGCCCTTTACGCGGAGCTGTTCGGCCTCGGCGCACTCCTTCTGCTTTTCGAGGATCTGCGCGAGCCGCTTCTCGTGTTTTTTGCGGGCGGTGTGTACGGCGGCCAGCTGCCTGCGCCGCATCGTCTCCCGCCGCGTGGCCGACCGCTTTGCCCCGTAGTAATAGCTCTGCGCCTCGGAGAGGCTTGCAAAGGGAAGGAACTCGCCCGTCCGCCGCGCCGCAAAATCCACGGGCACGCCGTCGCGTAAGACGACGCACGGGCATACCATGTCTGAGAATACGCTTTCCAAAACGTAGGTTGCGAGGTCGCCGCCGCGGTAATTTTCCGCAAGAGATTGCGCGGTGGAGGGGGCGAGCCCCGCAAGGTGCGTGAAGAGGTAGCGGCCGAGATCGCCGGTGTGGGGCGCCCCGCTAAGGGCTTCCCGAAGGCCTGCGGGATCATCCGCGGAGAGGGTGTATTTTTCGGCCTGCGGCGCGGGAGGAGCATAGGGGACGCCGGGGAAGATCATGCGTTTTGCGCTCATGTCGAGCGTCGTCGTCTTGAGCGCGCCGAGAATGACGCCGCCCTCCGTGAGGATGAGGTTGGAGTATTTTCCCATCACTTCGAGGTAGAGCTCGCGCGCGGCCGTCTCGAATTCGCTCGTGCCGCGGAGGGTGAAGCGGAGGATGCGCTCGAAGCCGAGAAGCTCCACGCCGAGGATCTCCGCGCCCTGGATATATTTGCGGAGCAGCATGCAGAAATTGGGCGCGACGAGGGGGACCTCGGGCTCCGCGTCCTCGAAGTACGCCCCGCAGTCGGAGGCGTTTGCGCTCAAAACGAGCTGTACCGTCCGCCTCCCCGTGTAGAGGAGGAGCCGGACCTCGTCGGCCGAGGGTTGGACGATCTTATTGACCCGTCCGCCCCTTAGGGCCTCGTCGAGCTCGCGCGCGATGTATCGTAAAGTAAATGCGTCCTGCGGCATGAATGCTCCCCGCCCGCCTTTCAAGGCAGGCATTTTACCTTATTATACCGTAAAAACCAAAAAATGTAAACAAAAACGCTTTCCTTTTTGCAACGGTTATGGTAAAATATAGCATGCAAACATTGGTATTGAGGAGTAAACTATGAATTATCAGATCGCACCCGCTGAAAAGAGCACCGTAAAGATCACCATGACGTTTGAAAACGGGGAGTGGAAGGACGCCAACGACAAGGCGTATCTTCAGAACCGCCATAAGTACACCGTAAACGGTTTCCGCAAGGGCAAGGCGCCCAAGCACATTCTCGAGCTCTACTACGGCAAGGGCCTCTTCTATGAGGACGCGCTCAACCTCCTTCTCGAGGAACACTTCGATAAGATCCTCGAGGACGAGAAGGAAAAGCTCGAAGTGGTGGGCAGGGCCTCCTTCGAACTCGGAGAGGGGCTCGACCTCGAGGCGGGCAACATCGTGCTCGTGGCCACCGTCCCCGTAAAGCCCGACGTAGCCATTGCGGCGTACACGGGTATAAAAATTCCCAAGGTGGAGTATACTGTTACGGACGCCGACGTGGAGCAGGAGATCACAAGCGTTCGCGAGCGCATCGCGGAGGACATGGACGTGACGGACAGGCCCGCACAGCTCAAAGACGTCGTGAATATCGACTTCGAGGGCAAGGTGGACGGCGTCGCCTTTGAGGGCGGCACGGCCAAGGGCTACGACCTCACCCTCGGCTCGGGGCAGTTCATCCCCGGGTTTGAAGAGGGCGTCGTCGGCATGAATCTCGGGGAGACGCGGGATATCGCCGTCACCTTCCCCGAGGATTACCAGCAGGAATCCCTGAAGGGCAAGCCGGCCGTCTTTACCGTCGTCCTCCACAAGATCACGGGCAAGAAGCTGCCCGCGTTCGACGAGGAGTTTGCGAAGAAGATGGGTTCGGATTCGGTGGAGGCCTACACGGCCAAGGTGCGCGAGCGTCTCGAACGCAATGCGCAGACCCGCGCCCGCAACGAAAACGAGAACGCCATCCTCGAAGAGATCGCAAGGGGCGCCACGGCGGAGATCCCCGACGCGATGGTGCAGCAAGAGGAAGAGGCCGCGATGCAGCGCCTCGAATACAACCTCATGTATCAGGGCATCAAGCTCGAGGACTACCTCGCCTACCTCCAGACGACGCGCGACGAGTATAAGAAGAACTTCGAGGAGGACGCGAGAAAGAACGCCCTCCACCAGCTCATCATCGAGAAGATCATAAAGCTCGAAAGTATCGAGGCTACCGCGGAAGAGGTCGAAGCGAAGGTCGCGGAGCAGGCGGCTTCCGTCGGAAAGGACGTCGAGAGCTATAAAAAGTCGATGGATTCCCGCCAATACAGTTATCTCGAGAGCGACATCAAAGTCACCAAGCTCTTCGAGTTCCTCATGGCAAACAACGAAATGGTCACGGAGGCCAAGGCATGAACGAAAAGAACTATCTCATCCCCTACGTTGTAGAGCGCACCTCGGGCGGAGAGCGGAGCTACGACCTCTACTCCCGTCTGCTCGAGGACCGCATCATCTTCCTCTCGGGGGAGATCGAGGATAACATGGCCAACACCGTCGTCGCCCAGCTCATCTATCTCGAAGGGAAGGACCCGACCAAGGACATCAGCCTCTATATCAACAGCCCGGGCGGCTCGGTCTCCGCGGGCATGGCCATCTACGACACGATGAATTATATCAAGTGCGACGTCTCGACCATCTGCATCGGGCTCGCGGCCTCGATGGGGGCCTTCCTTCTCGCGGCAGGCGCGAAGGGCAAGCGGTATGCCCTCAAAAACAGCGAGATCATGATCCATCAGCCCCTCGGCGGCGCACAGGGTCAGGCCAGCGACATCAAAATTCAGGCCGAGCATATCCTGCGCATCAAGGATAAGATGACGCGCATCCTCGCGGAAAACACAGGCAAGCCCTACGACGTCGTCGCCCGCGATACCGATAGAGACAACTACCTTTCCGCCGATGAAGCCATGCAATACGGGCTCATCGACAGAGTGTATACCAAGCGGTAACGCCTTCGCGTCCGCAATCTTTTGAAACGGGAAATCTATGGCAAAGAACGAACAACATTGTTCCTTCTGCGGGAAGGAACGCTCCAAAACGAGGCAGCTTGTCTCGGGCCCCGAGGGCGTGGCCATCTGCGACGAATGTATCGAATTGTGCCGCGATCTCATCGAGAAGGCGCCGCCCGCGGGTACCATGCCCGAGGTCGAGCTCAAGAAACCCGCCGAGATCAAGAAGGAGCTCGATGAGTATATCGTCGGGCAAGACAAGGCAAAGCGGGTGCTCTCCGTCGCCGTCTACAATCACTACAAGCGCATCAACGCCATCGCCGCCGGCAACAACGACGGCGTGGAGATCGAGAAGAGCAATATCCTCCTCCTCGGCCCCACGGGCAGCGGAAAGACGCTGCTCGCCCGTACCCTTGCAAAAATTCTGAACGTGCCCTTCGCCACGAGCGACGCGACGACGCTCACCGAGGCGGGCTATGTGGGGGAGGACGTCGAAAATATCCTCTTAAAGCTCATTCAGAACGCCGATTACGACATCGAGCGCGCCCAGCGCGGCATCATCTATATCGACGAGATCGATAAGATCGCGCGCAAGGGGGAAAACGTTTCCATCACGCGCGACGTCTCGGGCGAGGGCGTCCAGCAGGCCCTGCTCAAGATCATCGAGAGCACCGTCGCCAACGTCCCGCCGCAGGGGGGCAGAAAGCACCCGCAGCAGGACTGCATGCACATCGATACTACGAATATCCTCTTCATCTGCGGGGGGGCCTTCGTGGGGCTCGATAAGATCGTCGGCGCGCGCAAGGATGATTCCGGCCTCGGCTTCGGCGGCAAGGTCAAGCTCGGGGAGAACGAGGTGGACTACGCCCTTTTAGACGACGTCAAGCCGCAGGATCTCACCAAATTCGGGCTCATTCCCGAGTTCGTGGGGCGCGTTCCCATCGTCGTCGCCCTGCAGGCGCTCGATGAGGACGCCCTCGTGAACATCCTCACCAAGCCGCGCAACGCCATCATCAAACAGTATCAGAAGCTCGTGGGGCTCGACGGCGTGAAGCTCACGGTGGAGGAGGACGCGGTGCGCGAGATCGCGGATACGGCCATCCGCCTAAAGACGGGCGCGCGCGGCCTTCGCACCATCATCGAGGGAATCATGACGGACATCATGTTCGATATCCCCACGGAGCAAAACGTGGAGGAAGTCATCATCACGCGCGATTGCGTCGCCTCGGGGGCCCGCCCCACATTGGTCTATAAAAAGTCTGCGTGAAGGCTCAATGCAGACATGCCCCCATCGGATGACGTCTGTTCTCCGAAAATCCTTTGAAAAGCAAGCCCTTTGCGGCTTGTTTTTTTCTGTCCCGCCTTTGGTGCCAAAATGGCACCAAAAATAAAAAAGTGCCAAAATGGCACCAAATCGGTTGCTATTTTCTCCGTGACGTGGTAGAATAGGGGCGAGGTGGAACGTGAAACTCAAAGAGATCCGAAAACTACATCATCTGACGCAGGCGGCGTGCGCGGAGTATTTGAACATCCCGCTGCGTACTTATAAACGGTATGAGAGCGACGAGGAGAAGATCCCCCCCGTCAAGCGGGCATTTATTTTTTCCAAAATGCAGGAACTCGGCAGGACGGATGAGGAGCACGGCATTCTCACGATAGAAACGATCAAGAGAATTTGCGGCGAGGTGTTTCAAGATCATGCAGTCGATTACTGCTACCTCTTCGGCTCCTACGCCAAGGGCAGGGCGACGGAGACGAGCGACGTCGATCTCTTTCTGCGTACGGAAGCGGAGGGGCTTCGCTTTTACGGCTTGGTCGAGGCGCTTCGCGTGGCGCTCAATAAGCGTGTGGACGTTTTGGATCAAAGGCAAATCGAGGGGAACGATAAATTACTGCAAGAAATTCTAAAGGACGGCGTGAAAATCTATGGATAATGGGAAAGATGACGGCTACTACTTGTCTAAAATTTTGACCGACGTGTCGTTTGTGATCGCGCATACGCAGAACATCACGCTTGAGGAGCTTTCCGAAAACGAAGTTTTGCTCGACTCCGTGATGTTCCGCATGGTACAAATTGCGGAAAGCGCGTCGAAGTTGACCGCTGCGTTCAAGAAAGAGCACGGGATCGTGGATTGGCAGGCGATCAACGGCATGCGCAACAGGATCGTCCACGATTACGGCAGAGTTGACCTATCCATTATATATCAGACGGTGACGAAAGATCTTCCCAAACTGAAAGAATTCCTCTCTGAATCATAGCGGAGCGCGGCGGGGGAGGGAGGTTGTGCAGGTTGTACAATTTTCCGCCCCAACCTTGTGCGGTTTACCCCTTGCATTTTCCGCGGAGATGGGGTATAATAATGGTAAATTCACCAAGATTCGGGAGGAAAATTATGTCAGGTCTTTTGCTGAAAGGCATCAACAAGATCTATCCCGGCGGCAACCAGGCGGTGTTCGATTTCTGCCTTGAGATCCGGGATAAGGAATTCATGGTATTCGTCGGTCCCTCCGGCTGCGGCAAGTCCACCACGCTCCGTATGATCGCCGGCCTCGAAGAGATCTCTTCGGGCGAACTCTATATCGACGGCAAGCTCGTCAACGACGTCGTGCCCAAGGACAGAGATATCGCAATGGTTTTCCAGAACTACGCGCTCTATCCCCACATGTCCGTTTACGACAACATGGCCTTCGGTCTCAAGCTCCGCAAGGTCCCCAAGGAAGTCATCGACCGCGACGTGAAGGCGGCCGCCGAGATCCTCGGCATCACCGATTACCTTTCCCGCAAGCCCAAGGCTCTTTCCGGTGGTCAGCGCCAGCGTGTTGCGCTCGGCCGTACCATCGTCCGTAAGCCCAAGGTATTCCTTCTCGACGAGCCTCTGTCCAACCTCGACGCAAAGCTCCGCGCGCAGATGCGTACCGAGATCTCCAAGCTCCACGTCCGCCTCGGGACGACGTTCATCTACGTCACCCACGACCAGATCGAGGCCATGACGATGGGCACCCGTATCGTCGTTATGAAAGACGGCTTCATGCAGCAGGTCGATACGCC
>CANQBG010000007.1 GCA_947588985.1 uncultured Clostridia bacterium | reverse complement strand
CGCATGGCCGTCTTGATCTCGAGCTCGGTGAGTTTGCCGCGCTTCGTGAGCTTGGAGAAGATATGGTTGAGACGCTCTGAGAGCGATTCGAAAAGCGCCATTTATTCCTCCTTGTCGAGGTCTATGACCTCACCGACGCATACCATGTCCGCGATCCGCCCCATCTCTTCGGCGAATTCGGGGTGACGGTCCGCAAAGTCGCGGAGGGCACGTTCCACGTCCGTCATCATGAAGGAGACCGCACGGGAGTATTCGTCGTTATCGCGCTTAAAGTGCAGTTTTTCCTCGTAGGAATCGAGGAGCTCCCTGCTCTTTTTGAGGGTATCCGAGACGGCCTGCTTGGAGACGCCCTTCGCCTCCGCGATCTCGGAGAGGGAGAGGTCCAAAGAGAAGTATTGCTCGCAGATCTCGCGCTGAAGATCGGTGAGAAGAGGCCCATAGGCGTCCCACAGGCCGAGGTAGCGGAGACGCTCCTCCGCGCCTTTGCCCGGCACCATGTCCGAGGAAGGGGCGCTCCCTTTCACGGTAGCCATCTGCATACCCACCTCCGTCAAGCCTTCCCGCTTGACCCTCTTTTCATATTATAGCAGACAAAACAAAATCCGTCAAGCATTTTTGCTTGACGGATGAAAAATATCTTTGCAAGTTACTTTCCGCCGTTCATGAGGGCGCCGAAGCCGACGGTCGCGGAGATGACCGCAACGACGATCACGGCGATCACGATGACGATCACCCATACGCAGAAGAAGCTGCGCGCAAAGCTGCGGCGGTTGATGTTGCTGTCGCTGAGCGCAAACACGACCATGAAGATCCAGCCGATGAGAGGCAGGGCGAACAGGATGTTGTAGCCGAAGTACGACCACGCGCCGAGCGGGCGGTATTTGGGGGGCAGAGTGTTGATTTCGTTCTTTTCGTATTGGTTCATCTTTTCTCTCCTTAAAGTTTTTTCATTAACTCTATTATACCCCGCCCCTGCGGGGATGTCAATCCCTTGGAACAATTTTTTTCTACTTTTTCCCCTTTGGATTTTTACATGAAGCGGGAAAAACTTTTATAAATAGGTTGATTTTTCGCTATGATCCGGGTGAGAAAAACCCCTGCGGGGCAGGGGCGGGCGGAAACGATTTCCGGAGCGATGACGCTTCACAGAGCGACGATGCAGTGGATCGAGACGGTGAGAAAGAGGGCGAAGGAGACGGCCGTGGGCACGAGGGCGAACCAATTCCTGCGGAGGATGGCATACGCCGTATGGGCCGCCGCGGGAAAGACGGCGATGAAGAGCAGCACGGCCCAATTCACATAATCGAAGAGATAGAAGCCCCACGCCACGGCGCCGAGGAAGGTAAAGAGGCAGAAAAGGAGGAAAAACAGCGATCCGAAGTCGGGATTTTTGCGTGCGTCCTTCCTCCGAACGAATACGAGCACGAGCCCCGCTACGGCCTCCAAGACGTAACCGGCGATACCCATGCCCGCGTTCTGCCCCTCCAAAAGATAGCCGAAGGGCACGACGCACCACGAGAGCATGTTCAAAAGGAAGAAGAGCCCCAAAAGCCCGAGCGCCCAAAGATCGAGGCCGAGGCCGTAAGTTCCGAGATAATCTCTTGCGCGTTCGCGCGCCGTAAGTTTGCGCCCTTTCATCAGAAGAAGCCCTCCACGAATTGTTCCGCGTCGAAAAGCTCGAGGTCCTCGAGTTTCTCGCCCACGCCGGCAAAGACGACGGGGATCTTGAGCTCGCCGCACAGCGAAAAGACGAAGCCGCCCTTGGCCGTGCCGTCGAGCTTGGTGAGCACGATGCCGTCGAGATCGACGGCCTCCTTGAATACGCGGGCCTGCGAGAAGGCATTTTGGCCCGTCGTCGCGTCGAGCACCAAGAGCTTATAAAACGCCGCTTCGGGCATCTCCCGCCGCACCACGCGGTCCATCTTCTTGAGCTCGTTCATGAGGTTTTCCTTGACGTGAAGGCGGCCGGCCGTGTCGATGAGGAGCACGTCCGTTTTTCTCGCCTTGGCGGAAGAGACGGCGTCGTAGACGACGGCGGAGGGATCGCTCCCCTCCTCGTGTTTGACGATGCGCACCTTGGCGCGGTCGGCCCAGATCTCGAGCTGGTCGATGGCGGCGGCGCGGAAGGTATCGGCGGCAGCGATCGTCACCGACTTCCGCTTCCCCACGAAATAGTTGGCGAGTTTGCCCACCGTCGTCGTCTTTCCCACGCCGTTGACGCCCACGAGCATGATGACGCACGGATAGCTGATCTCAGGCATGGGTGCCTCGTTTAACGTCTCCTCCAAGATATCCTTCAAGAGATCGGAGACGTATTGCTCGTCTTTTATCTTCCCCTCGATGGCCTCTTCCTTGACCTCTTCGACGACGGCTTCGGCCGTCTTTACCGAGACGTCGGAGGAGATGAGGATCTCCTCGAGCTCCTCATAGAAGGCGTCCCCGATCTTATTTTTGAGGAAGAGCTGCCTCAGGCGCGCGGAGACGTTGTCCCGCGTCTTTTTGAGTGCGTCCTTGATTTTACTGAAAATACCCATCGTGATTCCTCTGCCCGCCTTCTTCCCTGCGGGCGGCCGGGACAACAAGGGGGCCGCGCGGGCCCCTTGTTTGCAATTTGCTCCGAAAATTCCGGAATGCGTTTAGGTGATGACGGTGTCGCCGCCGAGGCGCGTCTCCACTTCGGAAAGCTTGACGGAGACGATCTTGGAGACGCCCTTCTCCTCCATGGTGACGCCGAAGAGGGTATCGGCCTCGGCCATGGTGGGCTTTCTGTGCGTGATGACGATGAACTGCGTCTCGTGGGAGAACTTCTTGAGGTACTTGGCGAAGCGGTCTACATTGGCCTCGTCGAGCGCGGCCTCGATCTCATCGAGAATACAGAAGGGCATGGGATGCGACTTTAAGATCGCGAAGAGGATGGCGATGGCAGTGAAGGCCTGCTCGCCGCCCGAGAGGAGGGAGATCTTGGCGAGTTTCTTGCCGGGCGGGCACGCCACGATCTCCACGCCCGCTTCGAGAGGATCGACTCCTTCCTCGTAGTCGAGCTGCATATAGGCCTTGCCGCCGCCGAAGAGCTCCTTGAAGATCTGGCCGAAGTTGGCATTGATCTCGTTGAAGCCGTCGTCGAACTGCTTCTGGATCTTCTCGCGGAGGTCGTTTAAGATCTTGGTGAGGTCGTCGATGCCCTTTTCGAGGTCCTGCTTCTGCGTCTGCATCTCGGTGTAGCGGGCGAGGAGTTCCTCGTAGTCCTCCACGGCGCGCTGGTTGACGGGGCCGAGGGCGGCGATCTTGTGGCGGAGGGAATTGATCCGCGTCTCCGCCTGCGCCGCGTCGTAAGCGGGATCGCGCAGGGCGAGCGCGCTCTCATAGGTGAGGCCGTAGCTCTCCTGCAGGCGCTGTTTCATGTTGTCGAGGTAGATGGTCGCGCGGTCGATCTCGCGGTTGGCCTTGGTCTGCTCCTCGGTGAGGGCGGCGAGCCTTGCGGCAAGCGATCTCGCCTCTTCCCCGAGCTCCTGCTGGCGGATGCTCAAGGTCTCCTTGTGCTGTTCCACCGACTGCAGATCGGCGCGGAGGGCGGCGACGGCCTGCTGTTCCTCTTCGGTGAGGGCTACCTTTTCCTCCTCTTCCTCGAGCGCACGGATCTTGCTCTCCGCGACCCGCTCGAGTTCGCGGTTATCCTCGATATTCTTGACGAGGACGGCGCGTTCATCGGCGTAACGCTTGCCGTTCTCCTCCTCGGAAGTCTTTCCCGAGGAGACCTGCGCCTTATCGACGCGCAGGGCATGGAGCTGTTCGGCCAAAGCGTCGCGGTCGGCCTTGAGCTTCTCGATCTGAATAGAACGGTCCTTGGCCTCGAGCGCCGCCTCCTCGCGGATCTTGCGGATGAGTTCCTCGCTCTGCGCCGAGGAGAGCACTTCGCCCTCGATGTCGCTGATGGTGCGCGTGAGCCGTTGCAGGAGGGTGTTGTATTCGTCGAAGTCCGCCTGCGCATCGGCAATGAGGCCGGCGAGCGAGAGTTCCTTCTGCCCGAGGACGGCAAAATTGGCCGTCTCCTCCTGTACCTTCACGCGGAAGGCCTCGTATTCCGCTCTCGCCTCCTCGAGCTCCTCCACGCAGCCGGAGAGGGCGCGCTTGAGCTTCTCGAGGGTGGCCTTCTTGCGGTTGATGCCCTCCTCGCACTCCTTGATCTGGCGCTCGTTGGCAAGGAGATTGCCGCTGTCCTTTCTGCGGGAGCCGCCCGTCATGGAGCCGCTCGTGGCGATGGTGTCGCCGTCGAGGGTGACGATGCGGAAGGCCTGCCGGTATTTGCGCGAGATGTTGGTGGCGTTGGCGATGGTATCGCAGATGACGGTGTTGCCGAGAAGGTTGCGGATGACGTTGTCGTAATAGGAATTATACTTGACGAGCTCGGTCGCGAGCCCGAGGGCGCCCGTCTCGCGGAGGGCGAGCTGGGCCTCGCGGCTATCGGGACGGGTGCGCATGGACTCGACGGGGAGGAAGGTGACGATGCCGCCGCCCGTGCGCTTCAAGTATTCGATGAGCCAACGGCCGTCCTCCGCCTTCTCGACGACGAGGTTCTGCATGGCCTGTCCGAAGGCCGTCTCGATGGCGACTTCGTACTTCTTCTCCGTCGTCACGATGTCTGCGATGGCGCCGATGATGCGCTTGGAGAGATCGGGATTCTTCTTGGCGTCGAGCTGGAGCCGGCGCACCGAGTCGCGGTAGCCGTCGAACCGGTTTTTGAGGCTGATGTAGAGCTCGAGATTGTTGTTTAAGGTGAAGATGGCGTTGTTGCAGTCGTTGATCTCCTCCGTCATCTTCTGCTGGGAACGGGTGAGGTCTGCGATCTCCGCGAGGAGCTCCTCCTCCCGCTTGGCCTTCCCGTTGAGGAACTCCTCCACCGCGGCCTTTTCCTTGCGGCACTCCGCGATCTGGCGTTCGTATTCCATGCGGTGGACTTCCGCTTTCTTGATGTTGTCCTGCACCTCCGCGATGTGGTCCTGCGTGGCGTCGCGCTTGGCGGAAAGACTGCCCACGTTGGCGCGGATATCGGCAAGGCTCTCCACGTTGGAGAGCTCGCTGGCGCGCTTTTCCGCCGTGATCTGCTCATAGGCGGTCACTCTGAAATCGGCCTCGGCAAGTTTGGTCTGCACGTCGGCGCACTCGGCGTCGATCTCGTCCGAGCGGCGGGTGTAATCCTCGAGCTTCTTACGGCTGTTGGCGCTCGCCGCGTCTACCTCCTCGATGCGGAGGCGGGCCGACGTGAGGTCGCGCTCGATCTGGTCGAGCTGATGGCGATAGGAACGGATCCGCTCGCTCATCACGCCCGCTTCGCCGCGCTTGCGCTCGATGCCGACTTCATAGGTGCGGAGCTGAACGTTGAGATCGCGGAGGCGGGAATCGTCGTGGGCGATGCTCTCGCGGCTCTCCTCCGTCTCGCGGTCCACCGTCTCGGCGCGCGCCTGCAGGGTGACGATCTCCTTCTCGGCGCGGTCGATGATCTCGCGCTGGCGGGCCGTCTCCTGTTCGTATGTATCGCTCTTGGCGAGGTAGGCGTTGACCTCTTCGTATTTGAGGTTTTCGGAATATTCCCGATACTTTCTGGCCGCCTCGGCCTGTTTTTCGAGGGGATGCAGCTGTTTCTCGGCCTCATCCATGCGCTGGATATAGACGGCGAGATTGGACTGCGAGTTCTCGATCTTGCGCTCGATCTCCCCTTTATCCGACTTGAATTTGATGACCCCCGTCGCCTCCTCGAAGATGGCGCGCCGCTCCTGCGGCTTGGAGTTCATGATCTGGGCGACCTTGCCCTGCCCGATGATGGAGTAGCCCTCCTTGCCGATGCCCACGCCATGCAGAAGCGCGACGATATCGCGCAGACGGCAGGGCTGCATGTTGAGAAGATACTCGCTCTCGCCCGAGCGATACAGCCTTCTCGTCATGGCGACTTCGGCGTATTCGATATCGAAGATGCGCTGCGCGTTGTCGAACACGAGCGTCACCTCGCAATAGGAGAGCTGGCGGCGCGTATCCGAGCCGTTGAAGATGACGTCCTGCATGTTGCCGCCGCGGAGCGCCTTGGCCGACTGCTCGCCGAGCACCCAGCGGACGGCGTCGGCAACGTTGGACTTGCCGCAGCCGTTGGGCCCGACGATACAGGTGACGCCGTCGTCGAATTTGATGGAGGTCTTGTCTGCGAAGGACTTGAAGCCTACGAGTCTGATTTCCTTGAAGTTCACGAATATTCTCCCTTAATGAGTTTGCCGCAGAGGGCCTTTGCCGCCGCCGTTTCCGCCGCTTTCTTGCTGGGGCCCTTCCCCGAAGCGGAGGCCGCGAGCGCGGTCACGGTGCACACGAATTCTCCCGCCTCCTCCCGGGTCTCGTAGCGGGGCGTCGTCTTGTCGCGCTCCTGCACGTATTCCTGAAGGACGGTCTTATAATTTTCGGACTTGATCTTCAAAAGGTATTTTGCGAGGAACCGCTTCACGGGTGCGGCGCCGCCGTCGAGATAGATGGCGCCGATCACCGCCTCGAAGAGGTTGGAAGCCGTCTTTCCGCCGATGTTCTCCTCCCCGCCCGTGTGGCGGAGGAAGGGCATGAGCCCCGCACGCGCCTCGGCCTGTTCCAAGGCGGGGCGGGAGACGTATTGCTTGCGCAGTTCGGTGAGCGCGCCCTCGTCGCGGTCGCTGGCCGCAAGAAGCGCCTCGGTGACGGCGAGCTGCAACACGGCGTCGCCCAAAAATTCGAGCCGCTCGTTGCTCTTCACACCCGCCGCATAGGCATAGGAGGAATGGGTAAACGCCGTCTCGAGCAGCGCTTTATCCCGGAAGGTGTAGCCGAGAATGCCTTCGATCGCGGCGTACTCCCCCGCGCCGCGGTCATTCACCTGCGTCCTCCGCGCCGAAGCCGGCCTCCGCGAGCCGTGCGGAGATGCTCTCGATGAGCCCGCCGCGGTAGGCGTCCAACGCCTGACAGACGGAGGCGGCGACGCTCGTCGCCTTGGAGGAGCCGTGGCTCTTGACGACGATCTGCCTGAGGCCCAAAAAGACGGACCCGCCGAGCTTGGCGTAGTCGAGCATCTCCTTGAGGCGGCCGATCTGCTTGCGCGCGCAGAGGTAGGCGAACTTGCTCCCAACCGAGCGCTTGAATTCCTGCGAGAGGACGGAGGCAACCGTCTTGCCGCAGCCCTCGATGGATTTTAAGGCGATGTTGCCCGAGAATCCGTCACACACGGCCACGTCGCAGTCCCCGTACATGATGTCGCGCCCCTCGATGTTGCCCACGAAGCGAAGGCCCTTGGTCTCGCGGAGGAGGGCGTGCGCCTCCTGATGGAGGGTGTCCCCCTTGTGCTCCTCGGTGCCGTTGGTGAGAAGGCCCACGCGGGGATCTTCGACGCCGAAGGCGGCCTTGGCATAGGCGGAGGCCATGAGCGCGAACTGCACGAGGTATTGCGGCTTGCATTCGGCGTTGGCGCCGCAGTCGCAGAGGAGCGTCCTGCCGCCGTTTACGTTGGGGATCCCGGGGCAGAGCGCGGGCCGCATGACGCCCTTGATCCTGCCGACGTGGATGATCCCGCCCGTGAGGACGGCGCCCGTGGAGCCGGCGGAGACGAATCCGCCCGCCGTCTCATCCGTCTTGAGCATGCGGAGACCGACGACGAGGGAACTATCCCGTTTGGAGCGCACCGCGTGGGTGGGCACGTCGTCGTTGGTGATGACTTCGCTGCAATGCACGATGTCGATGCGCTGCGCCACGGCTTCCCCATAGTGCAGTTTTTCGAGTTCGTGCTTCACGAGGCTCTCGTCCCCCGTGAAGATGACCATGAAATCCTTGCGCATCGAGAGGGCGTCCACCGCCCCTTTTACGATTTCCTGCGGGGCGTGATCGCCGCCCATCGCGTCTACGATGATTCTCTGCATATTTTACCTTCGCAGCTTGGATTGCGTACACAGTCATTATAACATTTCTTTCGGAAAAACACAATCTTTTGACGACAATTCCCCCGAAATTCCCAAAAAAAATCGGGGCAAATTCGGGCGAAAAAAAACTTTCCCCCGCGACATGGGTCCGATCGCGGGGGAATTTCCTATGGATCTCAGAAATTTCTTTGGTCAAAGATTGCCGGCAAGGCATTGGAAGAGCAAAAAGACGAGCGTGAAGGCGATGAGCGTGACGAGGCAGGGGAGCACCATCTTCTTCATGACGGAGAAAAAGGTCTGCATCTTCTCGCGGAAGGTGGTGCGGGGCGGCGCCTTTCCGTCGCGGGTCTTGTAGGTCCCGCTCATGTCGGCGATCGTCGAGCCGTCGTCGATATAGATGATCTTCTGCTCCTTCTTCTTGGGCGCCTCGGCCTTCTCGGGCGCGGAGCCCTCTGCGGAGCCCTCCGCGGGCCCCTTCTTCCGCTTCATTGCTCCTCCTGCGGGTACAGGTGGCAGGCGACGAAGTGGCCGGGCTCATATTCCCGGTAGACGGGCGCGACGTGCTTGCAGATCTCCATGCACTTGTGGCAACGGGTGTGGAACTTACAGCCCTTGGGCGGGTTCGCGGGCGAGGGGATGTCCCCTTTGAGGACGATGCGGTCCATCTTCACGTCGGGATTGGGATTGGGCACGGCCGAGAAGAGCGCCTGCGTGTAGGGGTGCATGGGGCGGGAGAAGATGCTCTTCTTATCCCCGAACTCCACCATCGAGCCGAGGTACATGACGCCGATCCTGTCCGAGATGTGCTTGACGACGGAGAGGTCGTGCGAGATGAACACATAGGTGAGCCCTCTCTGCTCCTGCAACCGCTTCAGAAGGTTGATGATCTGGGCCTGAATGGAGACGTCGAGCGCGGAGACGGGCTCGTCGCACACCACGAGGCGGGGGTTGACGGAGAGGGCGCGCGCGATACAGATGCGCTGGCGCTGGCCGCCCGAGAATTCATGCGGATAGCGCTCGTAGTAATAGTCGCGCAGACCGCACTGGTCCATGACCTCCAAGACGTAGTCCTTCACCTTGTCCTTCTCCACGATCTTGTGCACGAGCACGGGTTCGGAGAGGATGCCCCCCACCGTACTGCGGGGAGGAAGGGAGGAATAGGGGTCCTGGAAGATGATCTGCATCTTGGTGCGGAGCGGGCGCATCTCGGCGGACTTATACTGCGCGATGTCCTTGCCCTCGAAGAAGATCTGG
The DNA here is from genome assembly GCA_947588985.1 of uncultured Clostridia bacterium. Taxonomy (GTDB): domain Bacteria; phylum Bacillota; class Clostridia; order Christensenellales; family Borkfalkiaceae; genus Gallimonas. The sequence continues at coordinate 44,143 of CANQBG010000007.1, read as the reverse complement.
CCGTCCGTCGGCTTATAGAGCTTCAGGATGGCGCGGCCCATCGTCGTCTTGCCGCAGCCCGATTCCCCCACGATGCCGAGCGTCTCGCCCGCCTTCAGCGTGAAGGAGATGTCGTCTACCGCCTTGAGGGAGAGGAGCACCTTGCCGCCGAGGCTCTTTTTGAGGGGGAAATACATCTTGAGGTGGCGGACTTCGAGCAGGGAATCGGGATCGGGCGGGAGGGCGCGGTCTGCCTCCGCCTTCTCATCCCGGCGCTTTTGTTCGAGATGGGCCTCGAAGGCGTCGTCGAATTCCGTGAAGTCCCCCGTTTCGAGGCACTTGCGGTTTTGTTCCGCGATCTCCTCATCGGTGAGGTCTTTGCCCTCTTGCACGGTTTTTGAAGCGTCCGTTTCAGACATGGGTGCCTCGTTTTCCGTCTCAGGCGTCCCGGAGACGCCGGTGCCCTTCAATTCTTCGTCTGTCATTCCGGTTTCTCCTCCGCATTATTTTTTTGATCGTAGAGGTGGCAGGCGACGAAATGCGTCGGGCTCACCTGCACCATCTCGGGGTAATCCCCGAAGCAGGCCTTGATGCACCCGCCGCAGCGCTCCCGGAAGTAGCAGTAGTCGGGCATATCGATGGGATTGGGGACGTTCCCCGGGATATTGAAGAGGGAATCCGAATCGGAATCCATCGTCGGCTTGGATTTTTGCAGACCGATCGTGTAGGGATGCTTGGGGTGATGGAAGATCTCGGAGGCCGTGCCCCGCTCGATGATGCGCCCCGCATACATGACGACGACGTAGTCTGCCATCTCGGCAATGATGCCGAGGTCGTGCGTGATGAGAAGGATCGAGCCGTTGATCCTCGTCTTGAGGTCGCGCAGAAGGTCGAGGATCTGCGCCTGAATGGTGACGTCGAGGGCCGTGGTGGGCTCGTCCGCGATGATGAGGCGGGGGTCGCCGGCGAGGGCCATGGAGATCATGACGCGCTGGCGCATGCCGCCCGAGAGCTCGTGGGGGTACGATTTATACACCCGCTCGGGCATGGCGATGCCGACGAGGTTGAGCATCTCGATGGAGCGGCGCTTGGCGTCCTCCTTGGTGGAGCCGGGGACGTGCAGAAGGGTCACTTCGTCGAGCTGGTTGCCGATGGTAAAGACGGGGTTGAGGCTCGTCATGGGTTCCTGGAAGATCATGGCGATCTGCCGGCCGCGGAGACGGTGCATCTCCTTGATGGGCATCTGCGCAATATCAAAGACCTTCTCCTCCATCTCATATTGGAGGGTCCCGTATTGGTCGCGCTTCTGCTTGGGGGCCATCACGGGGTTCCCCGCCTTGTCGCGCTGGAGGACCTGCGTCTTGACATACAGCCGTCTACCCTGCTCGTCGCGCTTCTGCGGGCGGCCCGTATCGGTATCCGATTCGTCTACATACAGTCTGCGGCCGAGCTCGTCGCGCTTTTGCTTGCGCTCCGTCTTGGGCTCGCCCTTCTTGGTATACACGACGCTCCCCGCCCTGTCGCGCACGGGGACGTATTGCGGCTGCCCCTTCTCGTCGTCATCCCAGAGCGGGGTGAGCGACTTCTGCGAGACGCCCGGGAAGGGATCGGTCCCGCCGTCCTCCCAGAGGGGAATGACGGCGCGGTGCTTCATGAATACGGGCTCCATCACCACGTTTCCCCCTTCGTCGAGCTCGTAGATGGGGATGGGCTCGCCCTTTTGGTCGCGCTTGAAATCATACGACTTAAAGCGGATGCTCCCCGAGACAATCTGCCCGTAGGGCCCCTGCAAAAGCTGCATGATGGACATGCTCGTGACGGACTTGCCGCACCCCGATTCCCCCACGACGCCCACCGTGGCGCCCTGCGGGATCTCGAAGGAGACGCCGTTGACGGCCTTCACCACGCCTTGGTCGGTGAAGAAGTAGGAATGGAGGTCCTCCACCTCGAGAATGTTGGAGGGATCCTTCATCTCGGAGAGGAACTCGCTCTCCTGCGCCTTTCTGCGCTTTCTCTTCTCGAGACTGCGGACGATCTTGTTGTTTTGCTTGACAATGGCACGGACCTCTCTACCCGTGAGATAGTGCCTGTTCTTATTTTCCGCCATGGCTTACCTCCTCGCCTTGGGATCGAGCGCGTCCCGAAGGCCGTCCCCGATGAAGTTGAACCCGAGCACGGCGATGATGATGCAGATCCCGGGAGGGCCCCAAATGTTGAAGTAATTCTGAATGATGTCCTCGTTCCCTTTGGCCGCATTGATCATGAGCCCCCATGAGGAATAGGGCGGCTGCACGCCGAAGCCGAGGTAGGAGAAGGTGGCCTCCTGCAAGATCATGCTGCCGAGCGAGAGCGTCATGGAGACGATGAGCTGCGGGAGCACGTTGGGAATGAGGTGTTTGAAGATCTTCCGCGAGGTGGAGAATCCCATCGCCTCCGCCGCGACCATGTATTCCTGTTCGCGGAGGAAGAGGATCTGTCCGCGGACGAGGCGGGCGATCCCCGGCCATGAGATGAAGGTGAGGAAGAGCATCAATAGGTAGATGCGGAGCTGCGGCGGGATCTCCCACGAGACGAGCAGCTGCCCCACGATGATCATGATGGGAAGAGAAGGCAGGCACATGAGGATATCGCAAATTCTCATGATGACTTCATCCACCCATCGCCCGAAGTAGCCGGCGACGCCGCCGAAGATGATCCCGAGGAAGGTGACGGCGAACACGGCGAGGAAGCTGATGGAGAGCGAGACGCGCCCGCCGTACATGAGCCGCGCGAAGATATCCATGGCGGATTGGTCGGTGCCGAGGATGTGCGTGGCGCTCGGGTAGGAGAGCGTGTTTTGCGGCTTGGGAATGAGCTGCATCTGGTGCATGGTGTGCATCTCACCGTCGCTGCCGCGGTATTCGATCTCCTTCTCGTAGTAATCGTAAGAAGGGGTGTGGTCGATGTCGATCTCCCCCCATGCGCGGTAGACCACGGGGCCGAGCCACGAGAAGAGGATGAGCGAGATGATCATCACGAGCCCCACGATGGAGAGCTTGGAGCGGAAAAATCTGCGGGCCACCATGCGGCCGGGCGAGAGCAGACGCACGTTTTTATCGAGCGCGTCGTCCTCGTCGTGCGCGGCCGCGACGGCCTCCGCATCGGCCGCGACGCCCGTTTCCGGCATAGGGATCTCGGACATGCCTATGGGCTCCGTCGTCTCGACGGGCGCCTCAGCGGTTTCGGGGGAAATTTCTTTGTTTTCGAATTCGTCCATGATCTCCTCCTTAATACAGCTTGACGCGCGGATCGACGACGGCGTACATGAGGTCGGAGAGCAGCACGCCGATGACGGAGAGGACGGCGATGAACATGTTATACCCCATGATGACGGGGATATCGCCCTTGTTCATCGTGTCGAGCGCGATGCTCCCGATGCCGTCGATGGCAAAGACTTCCTCGGTGATCATGGCGCCCGAGAAGAGGGTGGGCAGGATGCCCGCCATCATGGTGACGATGGGGATCATCGTGTTGCGGAAGGCGTGCTTATAGATGACCTTGCTCTCGGGGAGGCCCTTGGCGCGCGCCGTGCGGATGTAGTCGGAGTTCAAGACTTCGAGCATGTTGGTGCGCATGTAGCGCATGGTGCCGCCGATGCCGAGCAGCACGAGCACGCTGATGGGCAGCACCAAGTGATAGAGCTGGTCCATAAACGCGGCAAATCCCGTGTAGCCCGCCGCCGCATTTTCCAGACCGGCGAGCGGGAACCACCCGAGCTGGTAGTGGAAGATGTATTGGAACATGTAGCCCAAGAAGAAGGACGGGAGCGAAATGCCCATGATGACGAGCACGGTGACGACGTAGTCGCGCACCGAATATTGGTGCGTGGCGGCCGTGACGCCGAGCGGGATGGCGATGAGATACTCGAAGATGATCCCGATGAAGGCGATGTAGAAGGACTTCCCCATGTTGTTGGCGATGAGCTCCACGACGGGGATCTGCTTGGCCCAAGAATCTCCGAGGTCGAGGTGCATGAGGCTCCAGAGCCACTTGCCGTAGCCCGAGAGGATGCCCCAGAAGGAATCATCCCCGAGGCCGTAGCGCGCCTTCATCGTGGCGATGAGTTCCTCTGTGACCTCCGTGCCGCCGTTGCTCCCCGACGTCATGAGCGACGCCATCTGACTCTCGACGAAGTCGTATGGCATGAGCCGCACAAGGAAGTAAATGATGAGCGAAACGCCGAACAGGATGAGGATGGCCAGCCCGAGACGCTTCAGAATATATTTGACCATGGTTTGCTCCGATGTGATAAAGTATGGCGTAAAACCGCCTATGCCTCCCCTTGCGGGGAGGCGGGTAGCGTCGTTTTGTTTACTTCACGAAGTCCACTTCCCAGATGCGGGAGAGGGGCGACGTGTAGGGATTGATGAGAAGGTTGCCATTTTCGTCGTGCGGAAGCGTGTTGACGTCGATGACGTTGGCGTTGAAGGCGTAGAGCGTCTTTCTCTGATAGACGGGGAGCTCCACGGCGAGGTCGAGGACCTTGCTCATCGCCTGCTCATAGATCCCGATACGGACGTTTTGATCGAGCGTCTCGCGGCCCTGTTCGATGAGCGCGGAGAGTTCGTTGAGGATCGTCGTCTGATTGTCGGCGGGGTTGGGGTTGGTATCCTGCGTGGCGAGCATGGAGGGATAGCCCCAAGCTTTCACGGAAGAAGCCGTGGAGTTCTTATGATAGACCTGATACATATCAGGGTCAATCGTGGAGCCCCATGCAGCCGCCCACACGGCAAGGGAGCCCGTGGAGAGCTTGTTGAGCGCATAGGTATCGGGCGTGAGCTCGATGTTCCAGCCGCAGTCGTCGAGGATCTCCTTGGCCTGCAGGAACACGCGGTAGCAGGGGTGATCGATGAGGTCGCTGCCCGCGATGGTGAATTTGATGTGGAGGCTCGCGTCGTTTTCGGGGACGCCGGCCTGCTTCATGAGGTCGCGCACCTTGGTCTTGGCCGCCTCGATCGAGTTGAACGTCGTGTAGGCGTGGCCGTTGTTGAGCTTCTTATAGGCGAGAATGGGATCGTCGTTGGGGTAGCCCTCCTGATAGTCGCGCGGGTATGCCCAGTTGACCATGGACATCGGCCAGTTGATGGTGTCGGCCGCGCCCACCTGATAGTAACCGATGGAAAGCGAGGTGTTCATGGCCGCCATGATGGCGCGGCGGATGTAGATATTGGGGACGTATTTGGCGTTGATGCCGATGTAGCCGTAGCCGAGCTGCCACGAGTTGAGGGACATGAAGCCCTTCTTCTCGAGGGCGTCGAGGCGCTGCTGGTTATAGAGCGTGAACTGCGGCTCGACATAGTGGACGACGCCGTCCTCGAGCTGTCCGATGGCATTGGACTGCGGGATGACCTGATAGCGGAGCGCCTTGATCTTGGGCTCGCCCAACAGGAAGTTGGGGTTGGACTTGTAGTAGACGATGTTGTTCTCGACGAAGGTCGTTGCGGTGGGCTTATCGCCGTTGTTGCGGTCGGAGGCGATGTAGGGGCCGGCGCCGACGGGGACCTTGTTCTTGCTCACGCCGTTTTTATTGAGCCCTTGGATGACTTTGGAATGGAAATCGAAGGAAGCCCACTCCACGCCGAACTTGTTGTTGGCGATATCCATGGCATACTTGGCGTCGTCGGGATCGGAATAGTAATGATAGGGCGCCACGGTGAAGCCGAAGTTCCAGATGGCCTTGGGGTCGCTGCCGTTGATGGTGATCTGGAGCACATCATAGACGTCCTCCCCCACGGGCACGTTGTTCTCGTCGTGATTTTTGGCGACGTTATACGTCACGCTGCCGGTGACTTCCCCGGTAACGGCATTGCGGTGCTCGATGGTCACGGTATCGGGAGCCGACTCGCCCGTGGGCATGTGGCCGAGGGAGCGGATGCCGGAGATGTTCTTATACACGAGGCCGCCGTCGCCCTTGAGGTCCTCATGGAGCTTGACGTCCTTCGCCTTGGCGAGGAATTCGCTCTGAATGGTGGAAGCGGTGCCCCACGCCGTGACGATGGCGGAGAAGTTGTTTTCCACGTTGTCGGAGTAGACATACTCGATGGCCGCGTCGCGCGTCTTGATGGAAGCGGGATAGGTGGGCGTGAGCTTCTGAATGTTGTTTCTGTCGTCGCGCTCCTTGCCGTCCGAACCCGTCATCTTGCCGTATTCCACTTCAAAGTAGCCCTCATAATACATGAAGGAGACGATCTCATCGAACTTGACGTCGGTGTGGTTGGTGATGTCCTCCCCTTCCTTGTTGGTGTAAGGGGCTTCCTGATAGGCGTCCTTGGCGGCGTTGTAGTCGTTGCCGAGCTCTTCCTTGAAGAGTTCGAGGGCGTGGCGGTAGTCCTCAAGCACCTGCTTGCGGGCGAGCTCTTCCTTCGTGCCCGCCTTGAGCTCCTCCTCGGAGGGCTCGCCGTTGGGCCAGATGGCGCTCATGTAGCCGGGGCTCGGGACATACGTGGTGGATTGGATATAGTCCTCCATCATCTTTTCCGTGGCGAAGTAGGTGGTGAGGCCCTCCTGCTTGCCGACGGTCTGGAAGAGGCCGGTGAGCTCCAGAATACGGCTGTTGACCTTGGCATTGGCGGCCGCGGTGAGCTTATCGTCCTCTGCGGAGCCGCTGTTTGCAGAGCTCTTCTGCGTGCGGTAGTCCTGCAAGCCGACGATATCCGTCGAATACATCGTGGTCGAACCCGTGTAGGCGGGGTCGAGATAGACATAGAGGTTGAACATCACGTCGTTCATGGTGAGCGGCTCGCCGTCCGAGAACACGATGTCGGGCTTGATGACGAAGGTATACACCGTCTTGCCGTCCGTGGTGCCGTCAGCGACGTGCTGATACATATAATCCTTGACCACGACGGCCTCGTTGTCGCCGCAAGCGATGTTGCCGTCGTTATCCGTGGAGAACATGGAGATCTGCGTCTGCCCCACGACGTCCATATCCGTTCCCGTCGTGGAATAGAAGGGATTAAAGAGACCGTTGAGCTCCTGCGTCATGATGACGAGCGGTTTGTCGCCGGACTTGGAGCACCCCGAGAGCGCCGCCAATCCTCCGCAACCGAGTGCAGCCGCCAAGACGATCGAAAGACCGCGCGCTGCGAGTTTCCTGCTTTTCATAATATAATCCTCCGTTTTATTTTCAAGATTGATCGGGTTTTTCGAGCTTGTTGGGATTGCTCGTGATGGTGAGGAGCCCGTGATCCCCCACTTCCGCCTTCACCGGATACCCGGGGACTTCCTGCCCGTCCTCCAAGAGGATGGTCACTTGGAGATAGTCTACATGGCAGTCGGCATACGAGATATCTTTGTTCTCGGCGTTGCCGCTCAAGAGCCCTACCGCAAAGTTATTGAAGTATTGGCCCTGCATGTCGTATTTATTGGTGAGCAGGCCGAGGTTGAGCGTCCCTGCCACGGTGACTCCCTCGATCTCGGCGGCTGCCTCGATCTGCCCCGCGAAGAGGCCATAGGCCGCGCCGCTGTTGGGGCGGAGGTAGTCGCACGCATAGAGATTGAAGGTGAGGTCGGTGAAGTGGAGATCGGTGATGGAGGCGCCCCCTTTCACGACGCCGAACACGCCGCCGCCGTGGAGCGGGACCGAAGCGCTCTCCCGCAATTCGCCCGTGAGGTGGGAGATCGTGTGGCCGTTGCCCTGAATGATGCCCGTGAATTCCACCGCAGAACCCGCCCAGCGGATCCCCGTGAAGTCGAGATCGTCTTTGATGACGTAGCACCCCGCGGCCTCGAAGTTATCATAGAATTGCTCGGCCGTGGAGATCTCGTACCACACGCCGTCGCGCCACGTCGTGTAGCAGCGGACGATCATGTTTTCCGCCGTACCCGTGTCGTCGCCCGCGGTGTTGTGGACGACGCCGTGGTGCTCGATGGGTGCGGTGTATTCCTCCGTGAGCGCGCGGTCGGCATAGATCTTTTCGATGGTATGGCCCGCATATTGGGGGACGACGCCGTATTCCCACGCCCCCGTCTCGGGGTCGAGCGCGGGGATCGCGACGGGAGACCCGTCGTTGGGACGGTTGATCGACCGATACATCAGCCACTTTTCTTCGACGAAGGGCTTGGCGTCCACCGGATCCAAGGTCCCCTCCTCGATCTGCTTCTGTTGGGCGGCCTCGTAGTCTTGCTTCTCTTTGGCAAGCTCGGCGTCCGTCTTTTCGCGGTAAAACTCATAGACGTATTCGGGCGCCCATGCGGCGTAGAGCGTGAAGCGGTAGACGCCCTGCTCGTCGGGGCCGTCGGGGAAGTCCGCCGCCGTGAGCCGCGCGGAAGAAAAATCCCAGCGGTCTGAAAAGACATGCCCCTGCGGCTTGCCCGTCTCCGAGCAGAGCTCGCCGTTTTCGTCGAGGGCGGCGCCCTGTTCGTTGACGCGGGGCTCCATGGCGCGGTACCACCCGAGTTGGAAGTATCCCCCGCGGGAGACCGAGCTCAAGTTGGTGCCGCCGCTCGCGAGCTGGCTGTCGCCCGGCTCCAAGAGCTGAATGCCGCCGGAGAGCTCCTCTCCCTTATAGTAATGGACGACGTTGAAGCCGGACGTCTGCCCGCTTCCGCCCGAAGCGCCCGGGTCGGAGGAGGAAGCGTTGCCGAAGATGCCGCCGTTGAGCTCGAAGCTGACGACGACGTTGAAGCCGCTCTTGATGAGCGTATCTTCCTCCGAGGCCATGGCGCATGCCCCGAGCGCGAGCGACGCTGCAAGGGCAAGGCCGAGTCCGATGATGACTTTGGTTTTTTTCATGTTCGATACTTCCGAAAGTTATTCGTGATCCTTCTTGCGACGGATGAGCGTCACGCCGACGAGCGCCAAGGCGATGCCGCCGACGATGCCGAGCGTGCCGTATCCTGCGATGCTTCCGCCGCAGCCGCCGCAGCCCTTATTCTCTCCGGGCTCTTCGGACGGCGTGTTGGGGTCGTCTTCGGGCGGACGGTTCTGCTCGATGTAGTTGAGGATATCGATGGCATTGGTGAGCATGGCGTAGTAGTTGGTGCCGTCGTAGCTGCCCTGCACGAGCGCCTGTTGCTCCGTCGTGGCGATGGCGTTGTAGAGGGCGAGCGCGCGCTCGATCTTGGCCTTATCCGAAATGGTGATGGCGCCGGCGTCGGGAAGGGCCTTGATGGCCTCGATGGCGGCGAGGGCCTCGGCGGAAGGCGCCACCGCACCCATGATCTGCGTCCCGAAGTACTGCGCGAACACGAAGGAATCGTATCCGATGCCGTTGGACGGGCGCACCATGGTGAGCGTGGGAGCCATGTGGCCGATGTGGTCCACGAAGTTGGCGCCGTAGAACACGTTGACGGGCTCGAAGCTCATCGTAAGATAGGGAACGAGCTCAAGCGTCGAGGTCTCGTAGCGGGTGAAGAGCTTCCACGAAGGATTGGCGGGAAGGTTGGTCGCGAGACGGCCGTCGTCGTCGAAGAGGATGTCGCCCGACGCGGTCTGCGGAGGCAGAGAACCGTAGAGTTCGTCGTACTGCTCCTCAAGGATGGGCGCCTGCATGCTCTTGAAGGTGACGAGGCGGAGACGGTCGCAATCGAAGAAGGCTCTGTCCCCGATGGCCGTCAGCGATTCGGGCAGCGTGACCGAGACGAGGTTGCTCTCCGCAAAGGCTTGCGCGGAGATGCGGGCCGTCCTATCGGCCACGGCGTAGGTCTCGGCCGGGCTTGCGAGCGGATAGGTGACGAAGCCGTATTTGCCGTTTGCGAGCACCTTGTAGAGCGCGCCGCCGATGATCTTGACGTTTTCGTTGAGGTCGAAGGTGTCCGTCGTGACGGTATCTACCACCGCGCCGTTGAACTTCACCTCTTCGGAGCGGGTGAAGGGCCGGAGCGGGCAGCCGGCGAAGGGATTTTCCCCGAGGAACACGCGCGCATTATAGGCCTCGTCCGTCTCCCCTTCGAGCCGTTCGGCGTTGAAGAGATTTTCGGAAAGCTTGACGCTCGTGATGCCCGTCGCCATGAAGGCGTAGTCCCCGATGGAGTACGCGGAGGAGAGATCGAGCTCACCCGTGAGGGCGGTCCCCGCAAAGGCGCTCGCGCCGATGGAGACGACCTGAGAGAGGCCGTTCACCGTGGTGAGGGCGGTATCGAGGAGGAAGGCGTTGTCACCGACCGTCGCCCCTTCGCAGAAGGTGACGGCGGTGAGAGCCGTGTTCTCCGCGAAGGCCTGCGTCCCGATCGTGTGCACGTTGGAGAGATCGAGGGTGGCGATGGGTGCGCCGAAGAAGGCCCCGAAGCCCACGGAGGTGACTTTGTTCAGATCCAAAGAGGTAAGCGCCGTATCCGCAAAGGCGAGGTCGGGGATCGCGGTGATCGCGTCTCCGAGCGTGAGCTGCGAGACGGAGTTGTAGGCGAAGGCCATTTCCCCGATCTCCTCCGCGTTCGTGAGATCGACATTGGTGAGATGCGGCGTCTGCGCGCCGACGGTGCCGATGGAGTAGAGCGTGCTGCCATCGAGCTGATAGGCCGTACTGACCGCGCCCGTGAAGGCGCCGGCCCCTATCGACTTGACCTTGGAGAGGTCGATATCCAACGAAGTCCCATACGAGACGGAGATCCTGCCTTGGGAATTCATCGAGGCACGGATGTCGCCGCTGGTGTAGAAGGCGCCCTCTCCGATCTCGGCGTCCTCTCCGAGGTTGACCTTGGTGAGAGCCGTCTGATAGGCAAAGGCATAGCCGCCGATCTTGGCGCGTGCGCCGATGGTGACGGTGCGGAGCGCGCTCTCGCTCACCAATCTCGAGTAGACATATTGCTGGCCCGATTCGAGGTAGTAATAGCCGAGGGAAACGCCGCCCTGGAAGGCCCCCTCTCCGATGACGACGTCGTTTCCGATCGTCAGCGAGGAGAGCTGGGTCGCCGCGAAGAACGCGCCTTCCCCTACCCTCATGCCGTCGGGGATGTTGACGCTCGTCACACCCGAGGAGAAGAAGGCATAGGCGCCGATCTCCTCAAGGTCGGAGGCGAACTTGGGCAGGGTGCGAAGCGCGGTGCCCGCGAAGGCGTACTGCCCGATCTCCTCAAGGCCGCTTGTAGCGACGGTCAGCGTCGTGAGGGACTCGCAGGCGAAGAAGGCGTACTGTTCCACCTTCGTCACATTGGGAAGGGTGACGGAGCGGACGGTGCTCTGTCCCGAGAAGGCGTTTTCGCCCACCGTCGTCACCGTCGCCGCGTCGGCAGCGTCGAGCGTGAAGCTCGTGCTCGTGAGCGCGGGGGCGACATAGACGAGCTTAGTGCCGTCGCTGCTCAGGATATAGGGCTTCTTGCCCGTAGCGGGTTTGAAGTTGGGATTGCCCGAACGGACGGTGAACCCTGAGACACGGGTGCCCGCAAAGGCGTCGACGCCGATGGATTCCACGTCTTTGCCGAGCGTCGCCTCGGTGAGCGCGCTGCAGTCCTCAAACACGCCGTCGGGGATGACGGAGGCGTTCACGGAGATGGAGCTGAGGTAGGAGCAGCCCGCAAAGGCATAGCTGCCGAGCTTGATCTTGCTCGCATTCACCTTCACCCGCATCAGGCGGCTGTCGGCAAAGGCATAGGCGCCGATGGACTGCGCGGAGGCGGGAAGGTCGAGCTCGCGGATCTTGGAGCCTTGGAAGGCCATGTCTCCGATGGCGATGATGCTTGCGAGCGACGTCTCCGTGAGGTCGGTGAGCTGCGGTGCATCATAGCCCGTGACGGCGCCGTTCGCATTCAACACGGCGGGGCCGGAGAAGGCGGACTGGTTGATGAATTTCACATATTCGAGGCCGTGGACCGCCTTGAGGTTCTTGCAGCCATAGAATGCGCCGGCCGCGATCTTCTTGAGCGTCGTGGGCAGGTAGACCTCTTGCAGGCCCTCCATGCCCGCGAAGGCATAGTTGCCGATGACCTCGATACCCTCGGGAAGGATGACCGTCTTGACGTCTTGATTTTCGCCGTAATACCAAGGCTTGGTGTAGCCGGGGTCCTCTTCGGTGATCACGTCGCCCGCATCCAGATCCTTGGGGATGTTGTCGTAGCCCGTGAAGGCGAATTCATAGATCTCGGTGAAGCCGTAGCTCGAGGGAACTTCCACGATGCCCGTCTTTCCGCCGCCGCCGCGGTAGGAATTGAGGTAGGGGCCGTTCTGCTCGTAGGGATTCTTGACTTCGACGACGATGGACTTATCGGAGAGCGTCCCCGAATAAGAGCCGTCGGCATTTTCCACCATGACGCGCACCGAGACGGAGGACATGCCCTCGGCAACGGCGATGATCTGCCCGCTCTCCGTCACTTCGACGATGTTGGGGTTGCCGCTCTGGAGCACGACTTTGGTATGCTCGGGGTCGTAGGCGGTGAGCTCATAGAGGAGGGTCACTTTCTCGGTGGGATACATCGAGAGCGAGAAGGAAGTCTGGTTGGGGGTGAAGAAGGTATCATACCCCTCGAGGCCGATGTCGCGCTCATTGTTGTAGAGGAGATAGAAGGCGCGGTCGGCATGGAAGCCCTTGAGGCGGAAGCTCTCCACGTCGGGCTTATCATAGTACTTGTAGTCGGGGTCTCCTTCCGAAAGCACGCGGACGGTGAGCGTCGCCTTGACGCTGTCCTGCACGGTGCTGCGGGCGGTGATGGTGGCCTCACCCGACTTGAGGGCGAGGAGCTTGCCCGCGACGACTTCCACGACGTCGGGTGCGCTGCTCTCATAGATGAGCGTATCTCTCCACTCCGTGTCGGGATAGACCTGCGGGGCGAGCGTATACGTCTGATTGGGAGAGAGCGTGACGCCCACGTCCTTGCCCTGCTCCTCGAGGTTCTGCATCTCGGGGAAGTAGATCTGGCGGACGGAATCGGGCACGCGGATCTCATAGTTGCCCTGGTTGAGGGCGTAGTCGGTGAGGGAGACGAAGAAGTAGTTCTCGTTGACGGAGTCGCGGAGCTTGGAGAGGTAGTCGGTGAGCTCGACGGTCACGGTAGACGTGGAGTTGAACTCCGAGCGCACCTGCGTGTAGTACCGCTCGAAGGGCGCAAGGTCGTAGAGGTAGTCCGAAGAGGGATCCGCATAGATGAGCTGGCCGAAATTTGCCGACATCGTGTAGTGATTGTCATACACGTACAGGCGCGCGAACAATCTATCTTTCTTGGCGGAGCTATCGTATTCGGTGTAAAACTCCACGTTGGTGACGATGGGCGCCTGGAAGTCTGTGACGAAGGGGAACTCGAAGGTGCTCTTCTTGTTGTTCTGCTCTCCGGGGTAGTCGAGAATGGCCTCCGCCTTGAAGAGATACTGCGTGTTGTTCTTGAGGTCGTAGTCCGCGACGTGGAAATCGACGTCTACGAACGAGGGCCCGATGGCGGCGCCGCGGTTATACGACTTGCGCTGGTTGTATTCCGTCTTGGTCCAGATGACCTCCCCCGTCGTGGTGTCCGTGATGGTCATCACCATGCTCTTCGCGCCGCGGAGCATGCCCGCGTAGATGGCATAGATGGTGTTGACGCTTCCCCTCTCCCCTTCCTGGTTGGAGAGCGAGATATACTTGCGGTCTGCCGTGATCTGCGGCGTGGAGGGATCCTGAATGAAGTAGTAGGAGCCGAGCGCGGTGTTGTAGTCGCTGTAGAGGCCGCCGATGGGCATGGTCGCAAAGGAATCGGCCATCGTCTTATCGAGCGTGTCGATGGAGTCGTCGTTGGCGTCTTTATCCGTCTCGAAGTAGTCGAGGTCAAAGACGGGCGCCTGCGTCCAATCGCCGTAGAAGGCGAGATAGGGCACGTTGAGCGCCATCTCCCACTCCTCCTTCGGGCCCGTCTGCCCCGGCTCGTAGAGGACGATGTAGCCCTCGAGGAACATGCCGTTTTCAAAGACGCGGAGGGCATTGCCCGCGGCGTCGGTGCGCCCGGATTCCTGCTCGAGATAGGCGACGTCGGCGTCCGAGAGCGTTATCCGCACGACGACCGTCGCGCTGTCCCCCGCCGCCACGGTCACGGTGTTATCGTGATACGTCCCGCCCTTGACGCTCTGCACGGCCACGTCGGGCGAGAGGAGGTAGCCCTCTTCGGTCACGACCTGGTCGCCCTGATGCGTCTTGGTCTCGCTCACACCCTCCGTCATGACGATGGCGTCCACGTCGTAGGTGAGAGAGTTTTCCGAGACGTTGTTGACGGCGAACTTTAAGAGGTATTCCCTGTCCGCGGTGTTCTTCTTGTCGCCGTATTCGATCTTGGCTTTATCGATGACCTCGTCGGTGAAGCGGTCGGCGTCCTGATTGGCGACGGCCTCGTCGCTGCGGGCGAAGGTGCTGATGTAGGCGGGCGACGTGGTGGCCTTCGTGAGGTTGGTGAGCCCGGCGCCCTGTTTGCGCACCGAATACGGGAGCCCGTTGGTGTTGTGCGCGATATCGGCGGTGGACATGATGAGCTGGTTGACGCGCGCCGTCACCTTGACGGGATCGCTTGCGATATCCGTGAAGGTCTCCTTCACATATTGGCGGACGAGCGCGGTGATGCCGGCTTGGTTGGGCGCGGCCATGGAAGTGCCGGACATTCTGTCGTAATCCTGCCCGGGGACGGAGGAATAGATGTCGCCGCCGTGGGCCGTGATCTCGGGCTTGATGCGGAGGTCGGGCGTGGGCCCCCACGAGGAGAAGTCCGACATGAAGGGGCCGGCCTCCTGCTTGAGGCTGATCTTGATCTTGCCCGTCGGCTGGGCGGCGAGCGTCTCGCCGTTGTCCTGCGAGATGGAGCACACGGGCACGCGGACGGAACCGACCGTCATGCTGATGTCGCCCGAGACGTTGTTGTAGATGATGACGCCGATGGCGCCGTTGTTTTGCGCGATGCGCGACTTCTCCTCAAAGGTGGTCTGTCCGCGGCGGACAAGGGCGATCTTGCCCGTGAGGTCCACATCGAGGGCCTTATAGTCGGCATTGCGGCCGATGCCGGGGATGGTGACATAGTCGAGCGTGACCTCCGTGGCGTCGCCGTAGATGGCCTTGTAATCTTCGCTTCCGAAGAGATCCTTCACGAACTGACGGGGCTGCGAGGCGGCGTCGGACGATTCGGTGAAATACATGATCTCGTTCCCATAGAGGAGGTAGGGCCGCTTGACGCCCGAGATGGAGGCGACGGTGAGCGCGGCGGGATAGGAGCCGGGCGAGCCGACGGTGGCGGAGTCGGGATTGGTGGTGAGCCCGAGGTTGCCGTTCTTTTCCGAACCGTGGGTGGAGTTGAAGTCGTTGCCTGCGGCCGCGACGAGGCTGATGCCGTTCTCCGTGAGCTTTTCGTAGGCCACTCTCTCATCGAAGCTCGACTCGATGGTGAACCCGCCCGAGGCGCCGAGGGACATGTTGATGACGTCCACGCCGAGCACGACGCAGTCCTCGAGGGCCCCGAGGAGCCACGAGGTGCGCGCGCCCGAAGTCGTATCCGAGAACACCTTCATGGAGACGAGCTGGGCATTGGGCGCGACGCCCTGGATCACGTCGTCCTCGCCCACGATGATGCCCGAGACGTGCGTGCCGTGGTCGGCCTCAAGGGGATAGACGTCGGTATCCTTGTCCGCGTAGTCGTAGGCATACGGGACCTTGGGATTGAGATAGACGTTGGCCGCCGTGAGGGAAGGCGTAAACGTCTTGGCCGTGAGGCGGGAGAGGCGCGCGTTGATATAGGAGGTGTCGATCACGGCGCCCTCTTCATCGAAATTCGCGGGATCGAAGGCGGAGTGCGTGTAGTCGAGCCCGGTATCGAGGACGGCGATCACGGTACCCGTGCCGTCGTACTTGGAGTCGTTTTTGAAGATACCCGTATCATAGACGTTGACGTCGTTTTTAACGAGTTGGGATTCCGCGGGAAGATATTCGTTGCTGAGCGAGGCTTCAAAGGACGTCCCGTCGTAGACGGAGAGCACCTTCTCATAGTCCTTGGCCGCGATCATGACCTCGAACCCGCCCATGAGGACGTTGTATTCGGCGCCGTAGCGATACTTCACCCCGGCATTGGCGAGGAGCCGGTCGGCCTCGCCGTTGAGGCGTTCGATGTCGCGCTGAACGTCTAACCCCTTGGCGGACCCGGCATAATCTGCCACCGTCGTATAGCGGGAGATGGCCGTCTGCGCGCTGTACGCGTCGAGAAGGCCTTCGTCCGCCGTCTTGATGATGACGGAAACTTCGCGATCCGCGTCGAGCGTATCGGAGAGCTTCCCGACGACGTTCGTATCGAAGTTGTCGAAAAGCTTGGTATCGACGCTGCCCTTGACTTCCCTGACGAGCGACGCGTCGTCTGCCGATGCCTGGGCGCCGGTCCCGCCGAGCCCCCCCGCGAGGGGAGCGAGTTGCGAGCCGACGAGCGACCCCGCCATGAGTACGATGGCCGAGGCGATCGCCGCCGCTCTGAATTTTCTTCCGGATTTTGTCATGATTTTGCTCCTCATGATTGGTTTTTCTTGGTTCTCTTACAAAAAAGCGCCCGGCACGAATTCTTCTCCGCGAATATGCAAATCCCTTCGCGCGCGCTACTTTCTAATGATTGTGGTGAAATTATACCACGCCGCGGCAAACCCTGTCAAACGAATTTATTTTGGATTTCAATTTGAAATTTTTTGTCACTATTTCACAATTCACCCGCCCAATTGCTCACTTTTGGGGGTTATTTTCAGGATATTTCATGCCTTTCCACACGCCTTTCACAAAACCGTCAACGGCCCTTCAACCGCCTTTCACCCGCCGCAGCTATTCGAATTTTGTATAGAAGCTATAAGAAAAATTTATATTTGCATAAAATTATTCTGTTTTATGAGTATATGCAGTCCTGAAAAATTTTTTCACGGAAGCGGCGGCAGGAAGCGCGGCTCAGCGGCGCCGGCGGGTGAGCGCGTCGAAGAGCCGCCCCAATTCCTCCTCGCGAAAGCCGAGCGCGCCCAAAGTCTCCCTTGCGCCCGCGCCGCCCTTCAAAAAATGCAGGAGCATCGCGCAAATTTTTTGTCCCTCTCCACCGACGAGGAGGGTACCATGTCCGAGGATGAGCCCTTCGTAGATGCGTCTGTCGCGCATTTTGGGGTCTACAAACACGGCGTCGAGGCCGTATCCCCCCACCATGTCCGCGTCCTCGGGATTTTTTTCCGCATAGACAAGGACATGGTATGCCGTAAAGTGGCGGCTATCGTAGCGCGCGCCGCCGAATTCCGTGCAAACTTCGCCCCCGAGCAGGAGGGCGGGCGCATCCGCCCGCGCCGCGACGCGTTTGATGAGGCGGACGTCGTAAGGCGCCTCCTCTTCCGCGCACACGCGCACGCGCTCCACGCGCCCCTTTTGCAGGCGATCGTGCGGGCCGACGGGCGCAAAGACGGCCTCCCCCGCGCAGACGGGAAATTCCGCGAGATACCAATAGACGCGGCCGATGAGATTTTCGTCCTCCGTGAAGCGGAGGGCGGCGAAGGTGAGCTTGGGCATGGAGGCCTCCTCTTTTTCAAATTATATCACACGCGCCCGCAAAAAACAATTGACTTTGCGTGAAAAATACGTTATACTTGGGGAAAACATGTGAATATCCGTCGTGGGTGCCCCGCAAGGGGCTGAGATGATACCATTGGAATCGGGCAAGGTCATGCTTGGACGAAAGAACGGTTGAAGGAAATTTCCGCCTGCGATTTTTTCGCGGGCGTTTTTTCTTACGGGGCGGGGTCGCATGCAAAATTTTCGGAGGTTTTTTATGACAACCCTTTCCCTTTTGGCGGATCAGGCGACGTGGTATCCCATCGAGTTCGATTCTCCGCTCAACATCGTGCGCGGCGTCTGCTTTTGGCTCACCGTCACGCTCATCCTCGGGTTCCTCATCGCCCTGCTCCTCGTAAAGGGCGAAAAACGCGGGCCCTTCCTCAAGATCTCGCTCTTTGCGGGCGTCATCTACGCGTGCGCCATCGGCCTTGTCCTGCTCATCATGACCTATTATGAGGACGGCCTCACGCTCATCCTCTTCCTGCCCCTCCTCATTCTGATCCTCTGCCTTGCGGGGAGCGCCGTCGCCGTCTACAAAATGCCGGGGAAGCTGACGTTTCTCGTGGCGGGCGCCGTGACGGGCGCCGCGCTCATTGCGGCCCTCGTGTGCATGGGCGTCTACTTTTCGACGGGCAAGCCCGCGGAGGACAACTGGCTCACCAATGCGGACGTCGACCAGATCGGGCTCTACGTCTCGGCCGTGCTGTTCATCGCAGCCGTCGTCGCGGCTACCTTCCTCCTCGGGAAGGATGAGAAGAACGGCTTCGATTCCAAATCCATCGCCTATGCGGGCGTGGCCATCGCGATGAGCTTCGCGCTCTCCTATCTCCGCGTCGTGAAGATGCCGCAGGGCGGGTCCATCACCATCGCCTCGCTCCTTCCCATCTTCATCTACTCCTACATGTTCGGCGTGAAGAAAGGCGTGTTCGCGGGCATGATCCTCGGGCTCTTGCAGGCCGTACAGGACCCCGTCATTTTGCACCCCGCGCAGTTCATCCTCGACTACCCAGCCGCCTATGCCTGCATCGGGTTCGCGGGCGTCTTTGCGAAGGTGAAGAAGCTCGAAAAACTCCCGCAACTGCAGATCGCGCTCGGCGGCGTCTGCGCAGGGCTCGCGCGGTTCCTCTCCCACTACCTCTCCGGCTGCTTTGCCTTCGGCGTGTTCGCCCCCGAGGGACAGCCCGTCTGGCTCTATAGCCTCATCTATCAATCGGGCTACGTCCTCCCCGACATCGCCATCGTCATCGTCGTCGGCGTCCTCGTATTCAGCTCGCCCGCGTTTGTGAAGGCGGCGAGAAAGTATTGGCCCAAGGCCGCAAAAGAAGAGGCGTAACCGCCCGGCGTTTTCCCATTCATCACACAAAAAAGCTCCCGCCTCGGGAGCTTTTCCTTATACCATGTCCGAGGTTCCCCCCTCAGAGAGACCCGCGAAAATCGATGGGCGTGCGCTTTTTGCAGTAGATCCAAACGCAGACGGCGGCACCCAACAGGATCGCGCAAAGGCCCACGAGCCGCACGATCGGATAGATCTCCGTGACCCGCACCGCGAGCGTGTAGCGGTCGGCCGTGACGATGACGTAGGGCGCGGAGCGGGAAATCAGGCGGGCCCAAAAGCCGTAGACGACGAATTCCTCTTTCTCCCGCAATCCGAACGCGAAGAAAACTTCCTCCGCCTCCATCCCCGCGCGCAGATCTTCGGCAGTCGGGTCGGGATGGGCCGCTTCGAACTGTGCCCCGTCGCGGAAGAGGACGGTGCCATACGCCACGGTCTCCCAAAATTGCTCCGAAAGGTCGGGAACATAGACGACCTCGCAGGTGCCGGAGCGGACAGGGCCGTCGATGGGGAAGTCGGAAGGCGCAGGGCCGAAGGCGTATGCGAAGTACAGCTTGCCTTCCAGGGGGTAGAGCGGCCCGAGCTTCTCTTCGGAGGCGTGCCGGACGGGCGGTGCGGAGAGCGCGGCCTTCACGTCCACAAAGTAGTCCCCGCTTTCGGAGGGCGAGACGCCAAACATTTCCGCGTCCCGCCCGTCGAGCCCGATCGTCTGGACGGTGCGCAGGAACTCCGCTTTGGGGGAGGCGCGCAGCTCCTCGACGTGCGTGAAGTCCAAAAGAGAGAGCGCGTTGCACACGGCGAACAGAATCAGGGCGGCCGCGGCGCCGATCGGCAAAATTTTAAGGAGCAGTTTGCGGTTGTGGAGGCGGGCGGCGGCCTCGTCTGCGGTATAGAATGCCTTGCCGCGCCCCGAGAGCCATCCGAGCAAGAGGGCCACCGCCCCACCCACGAGGAGCGTGAGGACGAAGATAATCAGGCTCGCCGTCATGCCTTCCCCGACCGCCACCCATGCGATGAGCGCCGCGATCATAAGGAACACGCACAGCGCGCATCCGATCGCGAAGGCGGCGCGGAAGGTCGTGCGCTTGATGCGGAGGGAATAGCGCGAGGGCTCCTCTTCCGCCGCGAGCGCCGACTTTTCGAACACGGAAAAGAGGAGCAGGGCGGTGAATTCGGCCGCGAGCCCGAGGAGCGCGAGCAGGAGAAAGACCCACGGCTCGGTGCAGAGCCCGAGGATCACCGCGAGCGCAAAGAGGACGATCCCCCCGATCCCCACAAACGTGAGCACCGTACATTTCACGGAATATTTGCTTTCCGCTTTCTTTAGGAGCTTCTTTTGCGATTTTTCGCTGATGCCCTCCGTCTCGCGGACATGGGTGGCCCGTTCTCCGCTCAAGATCTCGTCTACGGTCACGCCGTAGATCTCCGCGAGCGCGGGAAGGGTGAGGATATCGGGATAGGAACGCCCCGATTCCCAACTCGAGAGCGTCTTGTTGGAGATGCCCAAAAGGTCGGCTACCTCCTGCTGCGTCATTCCCTTCGCTTTGCGCTGGATGGCGAGAAATTCCCCGATGGTCTGCTTTGGCATAATGCCCTCCTGTGTGCTGGATTTGTTCCTATTCTACACCGCGGCGACAAAAACCGCAACCCCCGCGCCTTGGAATTTGTCTACAAATCTCGGAATTTCCCTTCTTCGCGGGCAAAACGTCAAGAAAAACGGCCCCGCATTCCCTTGGAGGATCGCGAAACCGCTTTGGAGCCGAGGCCCGTTATAGGAATTGCAGCACGTCTACGAGGATAGCGAAGCCTAAAAGGAGCACGAAGCCCACGGCGTGGATGACGGCCTCCACCTTGCGCGAGATGGGCTTCCCGCGCACCCACTCGATGGTGGTAAAGACGACCTTGCTGCCGTCGAGGGCGGGGATGGGAAGGAGGTTGAAGAGGGCGAGGTTGACGCCGATATAGGCCGAGATCTCGAGGAAGCTCTGCACGTTCGTCGAGGCGATCTTGGAAGTTGTCACGATGGTCGTCACGGGTCCACCGAGGGCGTTGAGGCCCAACTTCCCCGTGAGAAGCTCCCCGAGCACGCGGAAGATGGACCCCGCGATCTTGAAGGAATAGACGAACGAGCGGCCGATCGTCTCGAAGAAGCCGAAGCGGTAGGCCGTGGTAGACAGCATATAATAGCGCCCGTCCTCGAGCTCCTCGATGCCGACGCCGATGGCGCGCCAGACGGCGGAGACCTCCGTGCTGTTTTTGATCTCGACGTCGGTGCGGAGCACGATCTCGCGCACGGCCTCCCGCCTCCCCTCCTCCGTCTGCTCGGAGACGCGGAATTTGACGACGTCGCCCTGCTTCCTCCCGTTCAATGCCTGTGCGAGGTCGGTGGTGAGGTAGAGGCTCCGCCCCTCCGCGGCGAGCAAAATATCCCCTTCCCGGAAGGACGCCGCCGCGGGATACTCCTCCGTGACGTCCGCTCCGCGCACCATGACCATGCTCTGGCCGTATGCGCCGAAGAGAATAAGAATGAGGACAAGGGCGAGGAGATAGTTCATGAAGGCTCCCGCCACGAGCACGAGGAGGCGCTTCCACGGCGCCATCTCGGTAAATTTCCCGCCCTTCACCGCTTTCGCGGGGGGCATGTCCGAGATCTCCCCCTCGGAATGTGAATTTTCGGCGGGAAGTTCCCCCTCCGGCGCGGGCATTTCTTCCCCGTTTTGGCCGCTTTGCGCCGCGGGCGTGAGCTCGATGTGCTCCGAAGGGGCATTTTGAGGCTCCGCGTCGGGGAAGATCTCCGCGCTTTCCGGAGGTTTCTCTTCGGACATGGGTGCCCCGTCTTTGGTCTCCTCGTCTAATCCGTCCTCCCCGTCGAAGGCGCAGTAGCCCCCGAGCGGAATGAGGCGGAGGGCGAAGAGTTCGCCCGTTTTCTTATTTTTATGCTTGAAGATGGCGGGCCCGAAGCCGATGGAAAACTCGTTGATCCGGAATTTGAGAAGTTTGCCCACGAGATAGTGGCCGAACTCGTGGATCGTGATCATGACGAGCAGGATGAGCACGGCGAGCAAAATTCTGCCGAAGCTCCCCAGCCAATTTGCCATCAATTCATTCCACACCTACAAGCCTCCTTGCGCAATCCCGCGCCCTGCGGTCGGCCGCCGCGAGCGCCTCGTAGCTTTCCGCCTCCTCCCGCGGGATCTTCGAGAGCGCGCCCTCGATAGTTTCCGCGATCCGGGGGAAGGTTATTCCGCCTTCGAGGAAGGCCCCCACCGCGACTTCGGCCGCCGCATTGAGGACGGTCGGGGCCGTCCCTCCCGCCTTCCCCGCCGCAAGGGCGAGGCCGAAGCAGGGAAATTTTTCTTCGGGCAGCCGCTCGAAGTGCAGGGCGGCGAGTTTTTCGAAGTTGAGCTGCGGGGCGCACGGGAGCCGTTCGGGACAGGTGAGCGCGAGCTGGATGGGCACGCGCATGTCGGGGTAGCCGAGCTGGGCGAGGGCCGCGCCGTCCTCGAAGCAGACGATGGAATGGACGACGCTCTCGGGGTGCACGATGGCGGAGAGCTTTTCATAGGGCGCGCCATAGAGATGGTGGGCCTCGATGAGCTCATACCCCTTGTTGAGGAGGGTGGCGCTGTCCACCGTCACCTTGGGGCCCATCTTCCATGTGGGGTGCCTGAGGGCTTCGGCCGCCGTGACGCGGGCGAGCTCTTTTTTCGTGTGATGGAGGAAGGGCCCGCCGCTCGCCGTTAAAATGAGCTTCGAAAAGGGCGCGTCGCGCCGCATGCCGAGGGCCTGAAAGATGGCCGAATGCTCGCTGTCTACGGGGATGAGCTCGGCGCCGCACCTTTCCGCCTCCGCAAGGACGAGCTCCCCGCCGCAGACGAGGGATTCCTTGTTGGCGAGGGCGACGCGCCCGCCCGCACGCACGGCTTCCAGCGCATAGCAAAGGCCCGCAAAGCCGCTCGCCGCAACGACGACGACGTCGCTTTCCGCATAGGCTTCCTCGGGCATGGGTGCCCCGTCTTGCGCCAAAGCCGTATATTTTGGATGAAATTCTTCGGCAAGGGCGGAGAGGGCGGCGCGGTTTCTTCCCGCCGCGAGCGCAACGACTTCGAAGCGGCCGGGGTTGGCCCGCACGACCTCCAAAGTCTGCCGTCCGATGCTCCCCGTACAGCCGATGATCGCAATTTTCTTCATGATTTTTCCGATAAAAGAAGCCCGCCGGAGGCGGGCGTCTCCTTTTTATTGTATGCGGCCTACCCCACGATCATGAGGCGGAGCACCATCACGATGGAGACGATGAGGCCCGCATAGAGGGCGGAGTCGATCCTGTCGAGAATGCCGCCGTGCCCGGGGAGGATCTTCCCCATGTCCTTGATGCCGAGTTTGCGCTTGATGGCGCTCTCCACGAGGTCCCCGAACTGCGAGAAGGCCGCCGTTACCACGCCGAGCCCCACGAAAAAGATGAGGTTGCGCAAGTTCACGCCCATGTCGCGGATCGCCTGCAAGGTCATGCCGAGATTATCGAGCTGCATGATGCCGACGTACATAAAGAAGATGACGACGGCGCCGATCGCCCCGCCGATGAGCCCGCCGAAGCCGCCGATCACCGTCTTTTTGGGCGAGATGTTGGGGGCCATCTTGAGGGGGAGCTTCTTCCCGAAGAGCTTCCCGAAGAAGAAGGCGAATACGTCGGTAAACGGCGCGACGATAAAGACGAACATGAGCGCGAGCTCGGAGTAGTTCTGCAAGTGGTTGCAGACGGAGAGCACGATGAGCAGGAAGGAGGGATAGATGTAGCACAAAAGGGCGTAGCCCGTCGATTCGAGCGTCACCCGGCTGTGCGCAAAGACGAGCAGTGCGAGCAGCAACGAGATCCCCGCCATGAGCACGACGAAGGTGATGTGCAAAGAGTAGTTGCGGCCCATGAGGCTGCGAAGGACGCTCTCGTTGAGGCTTCCGTCCTCCCCGAAGAGGCCGCCGTCGTCGGGCAGTTTTACCTTCATCACGTCCTGAAAGACGAAGTCGGAGACGGCGTAGGTGAGGATGACGCACGCCGAAAAGACCATGACGATGACGATCTGCGAGAGGTGAAGTTTGTCCTTGAATGCGCGCGTCATCTCCCATGTGCCGACGAGGGTGAAGGCGAGGATGACGGCGTCGAAGAAGAGGTCGGAGAGAAAGACCTTGAGGCCGAAGAAGAGGGCAAGCACGGCGATATAGACAATCCCCGTGATCGAGCGCTTCGTGAGATCGCGCATCTCCCGTTTGACGGACGCGTGATCTTCCTCCGGAGGCAATTGTGGCTGAACGTTTTGTGTTTCCATGGCTTTAGATCCGCCCGAAGCGGCGGTCGCGCTTGGCATACGCCTCGAGCGCATGCGTGAGGTCTTTCCCCGTGAAATCGGGGAAGAGTTTTTCCGAAAAACAGAGCTCCGCGTAGGCCGCTTCGAAGAGGAGAAAATTGGAGATACGTTTCTCCTTTCCCGTGCGAATGAGAAGGTCGAGCGCGGGCATGCCCCCCGTGGAGAGCGTCTCGGCAAAGGATTCGAGGGTGACAGGCTCCCCCTTCTTCACGGCCTCGTTGCAGGCGCGGACGATATCCTGGCGCCCCCCGTAGCCGAGGGCGATGGCGAGCGTTTTCTCCCCGCCCGCCGTCTCTTCCTCGGATGTGCGCGCAAGGCGTGCGATATCCGCGGGGAGGAGGGTGAGGTCGCCCAAGATCTTCAAGGAAACGCCCTGCGATTTCAGGCGCGCCGTCTGCCCCGTAAAATATTCGCGGAAGAGGCCGTAGAGCCCCTCAAGCTCCTCTTGGGGCCGGGCGAGATTTTCCGTGGAGAGGGCAAAGAGCGTGCAACACACGATCCCCCGCGAAAAGATATCGTCCGTGAGGGAGATCATGCGCTTCATGCCCGCTCTGTGGCCCGCGATCCGGGGAAGCAGTCTCTTTTTGGCCCATCTGCCGTTGCCGTCCATGATGACGGCGATATGACGCGGGATCAAACGGTGAGGAGCTCCTTTTCCTTGGCGGAGACCGTTTTCTCGATCTCCTCGATGCACTTTCCGATCTGCTCCTCCACGTCGAGTTCGGCGTTTTTGGCCTCGTCCTCGGAGATCTCCTTGCCCGTCTTGAGCTTTTTGAGGCCCTCCATGGCCTCGCGGCGGATGTTGCGCGCGGCCACCTTGCTCTCCTCGCCCATCTTCTTCACCTGCTTTACGAGCTCCTTTCTGCGCTCCTCGGTGAGCTCGGGAAATACGAGCCGGATGACGGACCCGTCGTTGGTGGGCGTGATGCCGATGTTGGAGGCCAAAATGGCCTTCTCGATGGCCTTTACGAGGGACTTATCCCACGGGCTGATGACGAGGCAGCGCGCGTCGGAGACGGCGACGTTGCCGAGCTGCTGGAGGGGGGACATCATGCCGTAGGCCTCCACTTGCAGTTTATCGAGGATGTGCGGATTGGCCCTTCCCGCGCGAATGGCGGCAAAGTTTTCGCGGAGAACGCTCACCGTCTTATCGAGTTTGTCCTCGAGGACGAGAAAGATCTCTTCTACCTTTTCGTTTTGGATCATATGAACTCCTTTTCCCCGATCACGGGGTTTTTATTCGTTGGAAATGAGGGTGCCGAGGCTCTCCCCGCAGACGGCGCGGAGGACGGAATCGGGCTCGTTTAAGGCAAAGGCGAGGACGGGGATGTTGTTTTCCATGCACATCGTCGCCGCCGTGATGTCCATCGCCTTGAGCCCCCCCGAGACCACCTCCCGGAAGGTGATCCGATCGTATTTTTTGGCATTGGGGTTGAGGCGCGGATCGCTATCGTAGATCCCGTCTACATTTTTGGCCATGAGAAGGACGTCCGCATCGATCTCGCAGGCGCGCTGGGCCGCCGCCGTGTCCGTCGTGCAATAGGGGTTGCCCGTGCCGCACGCCATGATGACGATGCGCCCCTTTTCGAAGTGATGGAGGGCCTTGCGGAGGATGTAGGGCTCCGCGACGGAGACCATGTTGAGCGCCGTCTGCACCCGCGTGGGGACCCCTCTCCGCTCGATGGCGTCCATCATGGCGAGGGCGTTCATGACGGTGGCGAGCATGCCCATCTGATCGGCGGTGGTGCGGTCCATCTTGGTCCCCTGCCGCCCCCGCCAGAAGTTGCCCGCGCCGATGACGAGCGCGATGTCCACGCCCATCTCGTGCACCTTGACGAGCTGATCGACGACGCCCGCGATGACCTCCTCGTTGAGGCCGAAGCGCTGTTCGCCCGCAAGGGCTTCTCCCGAGATCTTGAGTACGATGCGCCGATATTTCGCCTGCATACAACCCTCCCGCTTGCACGATTTTCTATAGTATACCATATGCAGGCAAAAAAATCAAGGCTTTCCGAAAATAAAGTCCGCCAAAAAGCCCGAGGCAAACTGCCTCGGGCCACTTTGGAACGCAACTGTCTTTGTGCTGCTTACTTGCTCGACGCTCTCGAAATCGTAATGTAGCCGGAGAGTACGAGAATACGGTAGACGATCTCTTCATTGTTTTCCGCGCCGTCTTTCACCGTGACATCCAGCCAGCCGTTTTCTTCGTTGAGCTCGGTCTTGAGGATCTCGCATGCGGAGAAGTCCTCCTCATCGTAGGCGTACGTCTTGCTGTGCAGGAACTTCTCGCAGTCTATCAGCTTGCCGTTCACATCATATTTGAGGTAGAACATGAAGTAGCCATAGATACTGCTGTTCGCCGTTTCCGCCTTGACGTCGCTGATGAAGGTGACGTTGAGAACGCTCGGCGCCTTTTCGAGGTCGTAGCTGATTTGGAAGGAGCGGAAGCGCGTCGGGTAGGTCTCGTTTGTCTCGACGGTGATGCTGCCGTCCTCATTCTTCTTTGTGGTGTAGTCGTTGATCGTTTTCCAATAAGAGTCCTTGATCTCGAGCATGATGATCGTATCCTCATTGCCGTCGGACGTGACAGTGACGCGATACTTGTCGTCGGAGGAGGTGAGGATATACTTCTGGCCGAGGAATTTCGCCGTAAGCTGCGTGCCCGCGGAGAACGTGAGTTCGTAGACGTTGCCGTTTTCGAGGTTGACGTTGATCATGGTGGGCGCTTTGGAATCGTCGAAGGAGTACGCCGTGGCACCCGTGTCGCCCATCTTCACATCGCTGAGTGAGAGCGAGATCGAATAGGCCGACTTGGAGACGGTGAACTTGATCGTCCAATCATTGTCCGCGTCATCTTTGAAGGTGTGCACGGGCGCCGTGGAGGAGCTGTTCGTCGTGCGGAGCGCGACGTCCGTTCCGAAGGTCGTGGAGGTCGCGTCGGAGGTAAGCGTTTCCCCTTCCGCCCATACGTTGTTTTCGAGCGCATAGAGCGTGATCCCGCTCGCCTTGGCGACATAGAGCGCTTGGAGCGTGCCCTTGACGTCCTTATCGTAGGCGATGATCTTTCCGCCTTCAAAGGCATAGAGCAGATGGCTCGTGAAGCTGTAATAGAACACGTTCGCGATCTCCGTCTCGCTTTGGAGCGCGGCGGCAGGCTTCACCATCTGCCAACCGGGATCCGTGCTCGCATAGACGGCGTTGAGCGCATTGAGGTTGGCGACGTAGAAGGTGAGATTGGCGATGAGTGCGCCCGTGGGACCCGTGTAGGTATTGACGGCCTGGAACGCCGTGGCGTCCAATTTGAGTTTGGTAAGATCCGTGACCCCCGTGAGATCGACGGTGAGCGTCGAAGAGGTGTTGTATTCGTTGCGGGAGAAGGCGCGCGGCCCGACGTTCGCCTCGGGGCCGAGGATGACCGTCTTGATGCCCGTATCTCCCTCAAAGGCGCTCTCTCCGATCTCCTTGATCGCGGTGAGCTCGATCTTGGTGAGGTTATACGTGTTGCCGACGAAGGCGCGCTTGCCGATCTTCCCGATCTTATCGGAGACGATCTCCTTGAGGTAGGAGTAGCCGTTGAAGGCGTCGTTTCCGATCTCGGTGACATTGTTGAAGTCGATGTAGTTGATGACGCTCTTCACGCCCGAGAACACGCCGTCTGCAATGGCCGTGACCTCGTCGGGGAGCTTGAGCGGATTCTCGGCAGAGGTGTAGCTCGCCGTGCCGCGGTAGACATAGAGCACGCCGTCCGAATAGATGAAATCGCTCGTGTTCAGCGTGAACTTATCTCCCTGCACGTTGAAGTACATGATGACTTTTTCGTCAGCCGACTCGAACTTGTAGAGGTCGTTGACGATGTGCGAATAGTAGCCCTCGGTGACGACGCCGTAGTGGTCGATATACGTCCCCATGCCGTAGCCCGTGAGAAGGAACACAGACCAATCTTCCGCCGTCGTGTAGACGCCGTCCGCCTCCGCCGTGTAGACGCAGTAGACATAGTAGTTGCCATAGGAATCGGAGACGATATAGGGATGGAACACGAAGCTCTCGTAGTCGTCGCTCTTGAAGATGAAGGCTCCGTCGAGCGCCTCCGCGGCCGCGATGGTGCCCGTCGCAACGACTTCGTCCTCGGAGAGGATGGTCGCGCCGCCGTGCCCGTCGAGGAGAAGGATCTCGTCGCCGTAGAGCACGCCGCCGTCCATGAGCGCATATTCCCCGAAGGAGCCCGTGCGCATCGTCCACGTCTCGTCCCCCTCGAGGAGGTCAAAGACGAACTGCGCGACGGAATCACCCATTTCGTCGAGTACGGTGTAGAGAATGGTCTTGCCTTCGGGGTCCTCTTTCATCGTCCTGCCCGTGTAGGAGGGATCCATCGTCCCGCGGGAGATGAGGCCGCTGTACTGCACGCCGTCCGCCGTCTCATAGATGGCAAAGGTGTAGCCGTCGCCCGTGATGCTGCCGCCGCCCGTGAGCGCGACGTCCACCATCTGGTCGTCCATGCGGGGGGCATAGAAGCCGACCACGAGGCCGAAGAGCTCTTCGATGTTGCTCGCCACTTCGACGACGATGTAGCTCTCTTCGCCCTTCGGCGCTTCCTCTTCCGCGTCTCCGTCGCCCTCGGCTTCCGCCTTGTCGTCTTTCTCGGCGGGAACGGTGAGTTTGTATTCGTTTACGGGAGCTTCGCCGCCCGCAAGCACGACTTCGCGGATAAATTCATAGGTGCCATAGGTATACGTCTTGGAGCCGTCGAAATACACGAAGTTGCCGTTGCCCATGAAGAAGTAGTAGGCGCCCGAATCGGTGAGGTCGTAGTAGTAGCCCGACTCCTTGGAGGGGGTGTAGGCGGCGAAGGTCTTGCTGCCTTCCTCCGCGTCCTGCAGGGCGAAGAAGGTGTCCTCGCCGTCTGCGCTGAACACAAGCACGCCCTCGACATAGGCATAGGTGCCCGTCTTGGAAGTGCCCGCGGCGTCGGTATATTGGGCGTTGCCGTAACCGTCGAGCTTGAGGGTGGCCTTGTCCGCGGCCATTTCGATGGCGCCGTCGTAATAGTAGTAGACGGGTGCACCGTCCTCTGTCGCCGTCTTGATGCGGAAGCCGGTGTAGTCCGCATAGTAGCTCTCATAGGCGCTCGGCGTTGCGGAGAGTTCCACGTCGAATTCGTCCGTCGTGCCCTCGACGGGCTTCACCGTCGCCGTCGCATAATAGAGATAATACTGCTTGCCCTCCCCCACTGCGAGCAGGCCGAGCAGGGCGAGATACTTGCCCTCTTCATCGGGCTTGCCGAGAATGGCCACGCGCACGCTGTAGGAGAGCTGGCGGGCGGGTGTGACGAAGGCGGGATCGTAATACCGATCGAGTTCGACCGCCTTAAAGACGAGGTTGCCCTCTTCATCCTCCACGTTCATGGCGACGAAGCTGCGCTCCACGCCGTCTATGGTGAAGCGGTAGTTGGCGAGGATCCCCTCGACCTGTTCATACTCCACTTGCGTGGGCTGCCCGTTCTTGGGAGCATAGTAGGCCTTGGCTTCGTTATCGATATAGAGCTTGCCCGTCTCGTTTTCGAAGAACACGAGGTCGTCCCCGATGTACGTCGCCTTGCCCCCGGCAAACCGCACGTTGAAGGTGAAATATTCGCCGCTGAAGCAATACTTGGCGTCCGCGCCCTCTCCGACGAGCGCAAGCGTGCCCTCATCCTCCTCCGTGTAGAGGTAGACTGGCGTGCCGTCCTCGTATTCATAGCGGGTGCCGATATAGAGCTGCGCCTCCGTGCCGAGCGCGTAGAGGAAGATGCCGGTGGACGTATCGGGGCCGCATTCATAGAGTGCGCCGTCGAGCACGACTACGCCCTCGAAGTCGCGGCGGCCGACCTCGCCGTCGAGCACGAGATAATAAGGATAGCCGTATTCGTCGCCCCAGATGTCGTAGTCCTGCTTGATGAGGAACTTCGTCTGCTCCCCATCGACGTCGGTAAAGACGACATAGCTGATGCCCGAGGGGAAGGGAATGCCGAAGAAGGAAGTATACCAATCCTCGCTGTAGATGACATACGTCCCCGCCTTATCCTGATATTCGCCCGCGCCGAAGCCGTCGAGCTCGAGATCGCGGTAATACGAACTCGTCCAAGAGTCGTCGCCGTAAGTGCCCTCGTAGTCGTCGCCGCGCTGATAGACGCCGCGGAGGGTGAAGCCGCCGAACTCTTGGGGGGTCTCGAAGTCGCCGCTTTCCGGGAACTTGAAGTTGAACTTATCCCATGCGTCGCCATAGCTATCGGTGAAGGTCGCCGTATAATAGCCATAATAGGAGCTATAGGTATATTTGCCTGCGAGATAGTTCTGTCCGAAGTAGGAGAAATAGTCGTCCTCGGGGTCGTAGTGCTCCACCGCACCGCCGAAGCCGTCGAGATAGAGGACGTAGTAATCGTAGCCATCCGCCGTCTGCATGGCGTAGTAGCCGTACTCCGCACCGCGCGCGGTGAAGGAACCGGCGTTATCCTTCATGAGCTTAAAGACCACGGTGATCGCCCCGTCGTCGGAGGTGAAGGTGTACACGCCGTCCTCTCCGATGACGTAGCTTCCAGCCGTGCCCTCTTCGCCCGTCTCCTCGTTGACGTAGTTCGCACGTCCCTCGGGGAGGATGGTGAGCTTATGGGTCGAGAAATTATTGCCGTATTCGCCGTAGGTGTTTTCGACGGCGTCTTTATAATAATAGTAATAGGTCGCGGCGAGATAGCCGGAAAGGGCCGTCTCTTCGCCCTCTTCGAAGGAGAAGGCGCCCGTGAGCGCATCGTAGCTGCCCTTGATGTCGTCGAGCCCATCTCTGCGGAGATAGACGGTGTTCTGTTCGCCGGTGGCCACGAAGAGGTAGTCCCCGCCGCCGAAGATGTCGGTGACGCCCGTCTCCCACACGGCGCGATACGTCGTGGGCGCGGAGATATCCGCCACGGTCGTGCCCGCAAGCCCCACATATTCGTCCTCCGCCGTCGCCCAGCCGCCGAAGCGGTAGTTTGCGGGAAGGCCGAAGGCGTTGCCGTCGGGAAGGGTGAGCGTGCCGCCATAGGGCACGAAGGAGATATCGAGGCTGCCCGCGTATTCCGCGTCCTCTGGAGCAGCGGCCTCGAAGGTGACGCCGATGCGCTCGCGGCGGAGATAGACCTCGAACACATCCTTTACGGCGAGGGAATCCGTCTCGGGCTTGCCGACGGCGTAATCCACCTCGAAGTGGGCGGGAAGCTCGAGCGTGGGCTCGAAGGCCTCTCCGAGCGGCGCACGGCCCGTCTCCGTCTTATCGGGCGTCTCCGCATACGTCCCCTCGGCGCTCTCTTCATAGATATTTACGGTGTAATCCGTCGAGTAATGCGCCGTGAGCGTGAGCGCCTCTGCGGGCATGGTATCGCCCGATTCGATCTTCTTCGCTCCGCGATACCAACCTTCGAAGTAGACGCCCTCCGCCGTCGCGGGCTCTACGCCCTCGAGCAATGCGAAAAGGTCCTGCCCTTCGTAGGCCTCATACGCCGCATTTTCGAGCGTGCCGGCCTCCCCGGCGTCGAGGGTCAGCGCCGCCTTGGGCGCCTCCGTCCATTTTGCGTAATACGTTGCGCTCTTCGCGGGCATGACGGTGGGAAGTTCCTCCTTCTCGCCCGTGCATGCGGCGTCCGCATACCAGCCGCCGAACACATACCCCGCCTTTTCGGGATCCTCGGGCAACTTGCCCGTGATGTCCGCGCCCGCTTCGGCCTCCACTTCCGCATACTGCACGTCGCCGTCCATGAACTTGAGTTGGACCGCCGTGGGCCCGCCGCAAGCGGCGATGAGGAGCAAGCACGCGAAGAAGAGCGCTCCGAACACGGCGAGCGCGCCGCGTTTCAAGATTTTTGCCATATTCTGCCTCCTTGGTTTTCCGTTCTCTATATCTCGCACGGCAAAAGCCCATGGATCCGCGCTTGTGCCGCAGAAAGGTCGATCTATAGAATCACAGAGGATATGAAACTATTATATATGGCACCCCCCCCCCGTGTGTCAATGATTTTCCGCCCCCGTTTGCAAAATTTTGATATAAAAATGTTTAATATTCGCCATAAGGAAAATTTATATAACGGCGTCTCTGCACCCTCTTTCTCGGACATGGTAGCCTCCTTTTCCGTCTCCACGCAAAAAGAAAGCGGACCCCTTGCGGGATCCGCTTTCTTTCGAAACGGTGTTCAATCCATCTCGGCCAAACGGCCGGGTAAAGCTTCAGAGCGACGTCTTTTCCCAGCGCCGCGTGTGCGCGGCATAGAACTTGGCCGCGGCCTCCGGGTCCTTTAAGGTCTCCTCGGGGATGGGCGTATCCTCCGTCGTCCAGCCGACGGGGTCTAAAAAGACGAGCTTTTTGAGCGGAACATATTGGAAGGCGCGCTCCCCGATGACGCAGACGGACGCGGGGATCTCGAGATAGGTGACGGAGCACGCGTCCCCGGGAAGATAGCCGCCGCGGACGTGGCCGACCTCCCGAATGGGCCTTCCCTCGTATTCCGAGGGGAAAACGACGCGCTTATCCGTCCCCATGTAGTCGGCGGTGTATGCGTTGTTCAAAAACGAAAAGTAGAAAGAAAAATGTCCTTTCATCGTGGTATCCCTCCCTTATCTTGTTTTATTATAACACACACCTCGCGATTTGTCAAGAAAATTTGGGAGAAAAAGGGCAGGTTTCCCGAAAAAAAGCGGCCCGCAAAGCTACGGACCGCCCTTTCTGCTTATGAAGGCGAAGCGTTACTTCTTCATCGCCTCGACCTGCTTTGCGACCTCTTCGGAGAGGTCCTCGGTCTTTTTCTCGATGCCCTCGCCGCGGACGAAGAACACGAGGCGGTTTACGGCGATCTCCGCGCCCACGGTCTTGGCGGTGCGCGAAAGGAGTTCCTTCACGGTGACTTTGTCGTCTTTTACGAACTTCTGCTCGAGCAGGCAGTTCTCCTCATAGAACTTCTTCATCTTCCCGAGGACGATCTTCTCCGCGATGGCGGCGGGCTTGCCCTCGTTGAGGACTTCCTGCATCATGATGGCCTTCTCCTTTTCGAGGACCTCGGCGGGAACCTCTTCCGCGCGGATATATGCGGGCTTGGTGAAGGCGGTGTGGAGAGCGACGTCGTGCGCGAGCGTCTTGGTCTCGGCCGTCTCGGGTGCGGCGAAGTCGAGCATGACGCCCATCGTGCCGCCCATGTGGATGTAGGTCTCAAGGAAGCCCTCCGTCTCATAGAGGGCGAAGCGGCGCACGGAGATCTTCTCCCCGATGACGCCCGTCTGCTCGGAAATGTACGTCTCGACGGTCTTGCCCCCACCCATGTCCGAGGCGAGGAGTTCGGAAACGTTTGCAGGCTTCGTTGAAAGGATCTGCTTTGCGATGGCTTCCACGACGGCGCGGAACTTCTCGCCGTTGGCGACGAAGTCGCTCTCGCAGTTGACTTCGACGAGGGTGCCCGTCTTGCCTTCGACGAGGGCATAGACGACGCCCTCCGCCGCGACTTTCCCCTGCCGCTTGGCTGCCTTGGCGATGCCGCGCTCGCGGAGGATCTCCGCCGCGCGCTCAAAGTCGCCCTCGGCCTCTTCCAGCGCTCTCTTGCAATCCATCATGCCCGCGTCGGTCTGTTCGCGGAGTTTCATTACGTCCTTTGCGGAAATTGTTGCCATTTTGGGTATTCCTCCATTGGATGATTTTCGGGATTATTCTTCGCTCGCGGCCACGACTTCTTCGATGTCCTTGGGCTCCTCCGTCTCCTCGGCGGGAAGGACGGGCGTCTCGCCCTGATTGGCCTCGATGACGGCGTTGGCGATGACAGACGAGATGAGCTTGATGGCGCGGATCGCGTCGTCGTTGCCCGGGATGACATAGTCGATGAGGTCGGGATCGCAGTTGGTATCGGTGATGGCCACGATCGGCACGCCCATCTTGCGCGCTTCCGCCACGGCGATATCCTCACTGTGCGGGTCTACGACGAACATGATGCCGGGCATGCCGTGCATCTGCTTGATGCCGCCGAGATTTTCGCGGAGCTTCGCCATCTCCTTCTTGAGCCCCAAAACTTCCTTCTTGGGGAGAAGGTCGAATTCGCCGCTCTCCTCCATTCTCTCGAGCTTTTCGAGATAGTCGATGCGGGAGCGGATGGTCTTGAAGTTGGTGAGCGTGCCGCCCAGCCAACGGGAGTTGACATAGAACTGCCCGCAGCGCTCCGCCTCTTCCTTGATGGCGTCCTGCGCCTGCTTCTTGGTCCCGACGAAGAGGACGCTCTTGCCCTGCTTCACCGATTCCACGACGAAGGTGTACGCGACTTCGATGAGCTCCGCCGTCTTTTCAAGGTCGATGATGTGGATGTCGTGACGGGCGGCGAAGATGTACTTCTTCATCTTGGGGTTCCACTTTCTCGTCTGGTGCCCGAAATGGACGCCCGCTTCGAGAAGCTGTTTCATGGTAATGACTGCCATAATTCCTCCGTTTCTCCTCTCTTCCCTGCGGCAGTTCCGCTCCTTTCCCCGCAGGAAAGATTTACGGGGCACGGCGAGCGGCGCAAAAGAAGATGTGGATTTGCCTGCGATGGCCGCAGACCTTTCCATTATAGCATGCGCCCGCGGGAAAAGCAACCTTTTTTTGCCTCAATTGCAAATTTTTTCTCGTTTCTACGGAAAAGCGGCCTGCTCGGAGACCGAACGGGCCGCGTTTTTTATGTTGAAAAGGGAATTTTGCGCCATGGCGAAAGCCGCACCGATCACCGGCAGCCCGGGCATTCGGAGCATTTGCCATTGCATTTTTTGGGCGGTTTGCCCGTGGCGGAATACATCTCGCCCGACCATTTTCGCTCGGCCGTGGCCCCGCACTTCGGACATGGTACCCTCTCATCGTGTCTCTTTACGAGTTCTTCGAATTCCGCGCCGCAGTTTGCGCAGCGATAGGAAAGTATGGGCATCTTTCGCCTCCCCTTGCTCTCGGGGATATTATACCGCGCTTTTCGGAAAAATGCAAGCGATTTGAAGCGAGCGGGAAGCGTCGCCGGAAGATTCCCTCTCTCGCCTTCGGCTCGTTCGGAATGAGGCCCCCATCCGTCACGGCTACGCCGTGCCACCCTCCCCCCGAAGGGGGTAGGGCTTGTGCTTATCCTATTGCGGGGACCCCGAAAACCACCCCACAAAAATCCTGACGGCTTTTTGCGGGGACCCCGAATATGAGGAGTCCCCCCCATCCGTCACGGCTACGCCGTGCCACCCTCCCCCCGAAGGGGGTAGGGCTTAACGGGGGAACCGTTAAACCGCAAAGTTGCAAGCAGATCGAGGAATGCGAGGCTTTTCGAAGGGAGTGTACTCCTCCGTACACGACCAAGAAAAACGCAGCATGACGATGAGATGCGTAGCAAATTTGCGGTTCGCCGATTTAGATCACACACTTTCCTTGGAGGAAGGAGTCAAACAACCCCTTCACATTCGCCCCCGAACGCGTAAAGCAGGCGATGAGGTCGGCGGGAGAGGCGATCTTTCCCTCATAGGCCGATTTATAGCGTTTGAGCGCGGAGAGCAGCTTCTTCTCCCCCACCACGTCGCGGATGCGGTCGAAGAGGATGACGCCCTTATCGTAGGCGATGCTGCGGTATTCATAGTCCCCCGTAAAGGAGGAGAGGGGGCGGTCCATCACGGTGTCGGCCTCGCCGTGGAGCTGGGAGTAGACGGAGAAGAAGGCCCGGTACGCGCTCTCGGAGGACGCGACGAAATCGGAATAGGAGACGCCGTACTCCGGATGGTTTTCGAAGAACAACGCGCTCGCATATTCCGCGAGCCCCTCATCCTGCCATGCGGAAGCATATTGGTCGCTCCCGACCATGGAATACCACCATTGGTGGGCCGTCTCGTGGGCGACGACGGCGGGGACCTCCGCATCCGAAAGCGACGCGGAGATCATGGAAAACGCGGGGTATTCCATGCCGCCGAACACGAGATCGGTCTCGACGACGGTGTAGGCGGGATAGGCGTAGGCCCCGAAGGCGTCCGCATAATAGGAGAGGCTCTCCGCGATCGTCGCGAGCGTTTTCTCGGGCGCGCTGTCTTTGAGAGAATAGTAGCGGACGGGCGTATCCCCCGCCTCTCCCTCGGTGAGGCGGAAGTCTTTCGAGAAGCAGAAGGCAACGTCTCTGACCCCCTCGGCGCGGACATGGGATACCCGTTTTCCGTCTTGCTCGCTCTCCTCGGCGGCAAAACCCGCGGCGAGGACATAGGATGCGGGCAGGGTAAGCGTTACGTCGTAATCGGCAAGGCCGCTCACGAACGGATCGCCGTACGGCGAAAAGGCATACTCCCGAAAGCCGTCCGCCGCGAGATAGCAGAGCACGGGATAGAAGCCCGCGAGGTTGACGGCATTTTGGGCGACGCCGAGGCGGTGGTTGACGCTCGCGAGCTCGACCTCGAAGTCGATGCGGACTTCGGCGCACTCGCCCGGCGGAAGGGGAGAGGCGAGGGTGAGCGTTAAGATGTTGTCGTCCTCGCCGCCCACCGCAAAGCTCTCGGCCCCCGCGATGCCCTTGATCTCCGTCTCGCCGTAGCTCTCGCCCGCATAGAAGGCCGCGCGGCGGAAGAGTTCGGAGACGGGGGGCGTCTTGGCGCCCCTGCGGAAAGCGTTGGCCCAGAGCTGGAATTTGAGCGCGGGCAGCGCGACGGACGACGTATTGGGGATCTTCGCCGTCATGGAAGCGGCGAGCGTCTTGGTCTCTTCGGCGTATTCCGCCGTGATGGTGTAGCGGCAGCGGTCCGTCTTTGCCTTGCCGCAGGACGTGAGGCCGAGCGCGGAGAGGAGTACGGCGCTCCCGAGCACGGCGCAGATGATTTTTCGCATAAGGGCCTCCTCGATGTGACAGGGGTATTCTATGCGAAAGGGCGGGCGGGTATGCCAACGAAAAAACCGCGCCCCATGGAGAGACGCGGCGAAAATCTTTCCGGCTCTTACAGCATGAGCAGGATGCTCACGAACTGCAAGACGGTGCCGAGAATGACGAAGAGGTGCCAGACGGCGTGGAAGTATTTCACCTTCTTCCCGAGGGCGAAGAAGAGGATGCCCACGGTGTAGGCGACGCCCCCGCCGAAGAGGAGGGAAAAGCACGCCGCGGAGACGATGGGAAGGATGGCGGGGATGAATACGAGCGCCATCCACCCCATGACGACGTAGAGCCCCATCGAAACGCCCTTGACGAGCTTATGGTTCATGGCGAGGGCGTTCATCGTGATGCCCGCGGCCGCGAGCGTCCACTGCGCGATGAGGACGCAGAGGCCCATGGGCGTGCCGTAGAGCGGGATGAGACAGTAGGGCGTATACGTCCCCGCGATGAGCAGAAAGATGGTGCAGTGGTCGAAAATGCGGAACACGCCCTTCGCGCGCCCGCTCGGGAGGAAGTGGTAGAGCGCGCTCATCGTGTAGAGGACGATGACGGAGAGGGCGAACACAGAGACGGCGACGCGCTCCACCGTGTTTTTCGAGAGCACGGCGAGGATGATCCACGCAGCGAGGCCGAAGGCCCCGCCCGCGATGTGCGAGACGGCGTTGAAGATCTCTTCGCCCTTGGTATAAAAGGAACGAAATCCCCCCTTTGCGGGGGCGGAAATGACGGTTGCGGCTTGCATAATGCCTCCTTGCAGCGATGTGCGACGTCTTTAGTATACGAAAACCGCCGCGCCGTTGCAACCTATTTTCCTTCTCCGCCGCCCTACTCCTCTTTTCGGCGTTTCTATCCGGTTTTCCCCCGTTTCTACCCGAAAATTTTTCGCTCTACTCCAAAAAAAATCCACTCTACTCCCGGTAGAGTGGACGATTTTACGCAGGATATCCCGCATTTCAGGCAAAAATCGAGATGAGGATGATGAGCAGGACCGCCAACACGCCGCCCACGGAATAGGTGATGATGCGGATCTTTTTGATCTGCTCATCGGAGAGCGGCCGATAGCCCGTGCGCGGCAGTTTGGCCTTGCAATAGGGGCACTCCGTCATGTGGTCGAGGACGGGTTTCTTGCAATGGGGGCAGGGGACGGTATGTTTTTCGAGGTCGCGCTGTTTCTTGAGCTCGCGGTCCTCATAGACGGTGTTTCCCTTCTTCATGGCTCCATTTTACCAGATCCCGGCAAATTTGTCAAGAAAAAAGTTCGGCCGCGCCGCGGCTCCCCCCGCCCCATGTCGGCATTTTTTCGCAAACCGCTTTACAAATGCGCCGTTTTGGTGTAGAATGAAGGTATCAACTCCGAAGAGGCTGCTATGAAAAAGAAGAAAAAGAACGCCCCTCCCGTCTTGGAGGAGGAAACGGCCGTCGCGCTCCCCGCAGAGCTCCCCGAGGCTGCGCCCGCCCCCACAGGGGAAAAACTCTCCATCTACGACTACGAACAGAAATACGTACGGCACGAAAACGTGCGCGGCGCGCGCCTTGCCATCGGCTTCTTTGCGTCCGTCGTCGGCGTGTTCCTCTTCGCCGTGCTCGCCATGCTCGCCCTCCGCGTCTTTGAGCTCAACGTCTACGCGGGCTACGCCGTCTCCGCGGTGTGCCTCCTCGCCTTTGTGCTCGTGTTCGTCGTCCCCCTCGTGAAGATCTTGCGGACGGGGTACTTTATCACAAACGTCAACGCCATGACGGCGCGCAAGGCCAAGCGGCACAATCAAAAGCTCCGCCACGACATTGCCGAGAAGATCATCGACCTCACCGCCCGCGTCGAAGGGGTGGGGTGGTACGATTCCAAAGTCGTGGGCGAACTCGCCATCGCGCTCAAAACGGGCGACGAGCCGGGCGTGACCCGCGCCCTCGGAGACCTCTTCCGCGGCTCGGTGAAAAAGTCCGCCAAGTCGCTCATCTTCAAGAGCTCGATGAAGTCGGCGGCCTACTCCGCCCTCTCCCCCACCGCCCATGTAGACGCCGCGCTCGTCGCCATCGTCAACCTGCAGCTCGTGAAGGACATCGTGTTCCTCTACGGTTTCCGCCCCTCCGACGCCAAGCTCGTGCGCATCTTCGCGCAGGTCATCAAGAATTCTCTCGTCGCTTACGGCGTGGGCAACATCCGCCTCGGCGGCACCGTGGTCAAGACGATGGGCGACGCCATGAAGGGCATCCCCCTCCTCGGCACCGCCATCTCCGCGCTCATCGATTCCTCCGTGCAGGGGCTCACCAACGCCGCCCTCACCACCGTCATCGGCTATCAGACCATCCGCTATCTCAACCATGAGTATAAACTGCAAGAGATCCTCGACGGCGTCGACCTCGGCACCGAGGCGGAGATCGAGGAGGCCTGCGCGGAGCTCGAGACGGAGCTCCGCAAGAAGAAAAAGCAGCGCCTTGCCGAAGTCGGCTAACCCGAAATTTTCCCAGCGAGACAGAAAACGCGCCTACCATGTCCGAGGTAGGCGCGTTCTTTTTTGTTCTCGCCGCGAAAGATCACAGCGTTTCGAGGAAGCTCTCGAGCGTGAGGCTCTCCTTCGCGAGGAAGAAGAGGCGGTCGTTGTAGTCGTCTACGGTGCTGCAGGCGCAGTGGACCATGTAGTCGAACACCGCCTCCGAGATGAGGCTGGAGCAAAAACTCGTTGTGAGCCGGAAGCACACGCCCCCCGAGTCCATGTCGTAGTCGAAGCTCCCGTCCGCGAGCTTATAGTTGATCTCCGACGTCGCGATGGCGCCCACATCCAAGGCGTTCTCGGGGAAGCGGAGGGGCAGCGGAGAGTGCATGCGCACGAGCCGGCGGTCGGCGTCTACATAGATATTGAACCGCATGGGCAGGTCCTCTCCGTAGACCTCAAACGTGAGTTTGCGCTCCCCTTCCTTGGTGTAATGCCACTTTCTTGCGTCGAGCACGGCGCAGATCTTTTCAAAAGTTTCGTTTGCTGCTTTGATCGTTTCTTCGTCCATCTCTCCACCTCACTTCATGAGCGCCGCGATCTCCGCCCGGGTGAGCGAATTCTCCGCGACCGTTTGGAATTTGTCGTTGTAGTCATCCACCGTCTGCACGGAGCAGAAGAGCATGTAGCGGAGGAGATCCTTGCCGATCAGGCTCTCCCGGTAGCTCGCCGTGAGACGGAAGAGCAACTTGCCCGTCTTGTAGCTGAAATCAAAACTTCCGTCAACCAATCTGTAGTTCGCATAGCTCACGGCGACGGCCATGTCGGTGCGCCGCTCCTCGGGCACATCGAAGGGCATCCCCGAGATGAGGCTGACGAGCATGCGATGCGCGTCCACCTGAATGGCGAGCGGAATGGGGAGATCGTCCCCCCGCCCGACGCAGAAGATGGAGTATTGCTCTTCATCGCGCTCGAATGAGAGG
The DNA here is from genome assembly GCA_947588985.1 of uncultured Clostridia bacterium. GTDB lineage: Bacteria > Bacillota > Clostridia > Christensenellales > Borkfalkiaceae > Gallimonas. The sequence continues at coordinate 3,702 of CANQBG010000007.1, read as the reverse complement.
TCGAGCTCCTCGAGCATTTCACAGAGATTGAGATAGGTCATCTCCGTGAGGACAGCGGTTTCGTTGTCGTCTTGCATCCTGTTACCTCCTTATTCAAAACCCGAGACGGGGCTTTTTCGATACGTGGAAGGCGAAATCCTTCTCTCCGATGGCGCGCTCGAAATCGTCCTTGGTGAGGGCGATCTCCTCCTTGCCGGAGAGCTGGCAGCGCATCGCCGCCTTGGCCCATGTCCGCTCAAAGAGGTTGCGCACGAAGCGCGCGTTGCTGAATTCCTTCGAGGCGAGCAGCTCGTCCGGGAGGCCGAGGAAGTATTCCCGCGCCGCGTCGAAGAGGTTCTCCTCGCAAGCAAAGCGTTCCTTGGCCACCGAGACATAGATCTCCCCGAGTTCCTCCCGCGTGAAGGCGGGGAATTCCACCGTAAACGGCATTCTGCTCTTGAGGCCCTGGTTGCCCTCCATGAGCTTCTCCATTTCGTCGGTGTAGCCCGCCATGATGACGACGAAGTCGTCTCTGTGATTCTCCATCTCCGCGATGAGCGTGTCGATGGCCTCCCGCCCGTAGTCACGGTCGTTGTTGTCGCCGCGATAGAGGGAATAGGCCTCGTCGATGAAGAGCACCGAGCCATAGGCGTCGCGGCAGATGCTCGCCGTCTTGGGGGCCGTCTCCCCGATGTACTTCCCGCAGAAGTCCCGCCCGGCGTATTCGAAGAACCGTCCGATGCGCAAGAGCCCGCGCTCCCGCATCAATTTGCCGAGGATGCGCGCCACCGTCGTCTTGCCCGTCCCCGGGTTCCCGACGAAGCGCATGTGGATACACGGCCGCTCGGAGGAAGTCTTTTTGGCGAGCTCGATCTGCGTGACGATCTCGAGGAGCTGCTGTTTCACGCTCTTGCACCCCACGAGGCGGTCGAGCTGGGTGAGGGCGGGGACGGAATCCTCCTTGGGCAGCACGCACAGGTGCGCGGCGTCGCGGATGCCGATCACGTTTTCGGAGGATGGCCGCCTGCTCTCCGCGAGCAGTTTATCATAGACAAGCTCCCGCACCACCTTCTCGATGGTGTTGAGCCCATAGAAGCGGCCGTCGCACTTCTCTTCGGTGACGCGCTGTTCGAAGGCCGCCCACGCGCTCCGCGTCATGCGGAAGCCATACTCCGCGATCCGCTTTTGCGCATACGCCCTCAGTTCCCCCTGCGTGAAGGGCGGGAAGCTCACCGTCTGCACGGACAAGAGGTCGGCAAGACTGCGGCGCACGTTCTCCAAGACGTCCTTCTCCACAAAGGGCACGCGGAACACGACGACATGCCCCTGCGTCCCCTTCTCCGCGGCGCGCAGGAATTTGCGGAAGTTGCGGTTTTCCATCCTGTCGATCCACTCGCTGATGTCGATGCAGAGGATGTCCTCCCGCCCGATATGTACGGTCTCGAGCGCGTGCATGACGTCGGCAAAGGGCTCCATGGTGTCCTTATAGGGGCCGAGCGCCATCTCGTGCACGGGGTCGCCAAACTCCACTTTCCGGACCTCCGCCTTGATGAGGAGCATCGCCATGAGATTGAGATAGGTGGAGAGCCCACAGCCGTCCCCGATGGAGAAAAGAAAGGTGCGCCGCTCAAAGACGGAGAGCGCGTCTCTGCGGTTGAGCGCGGGCGCAACGGCGGCGATCTCGCGCATGAGGGCCTTGAATTCGGCCGCCCCGATGAGCGCGTCCGCGTCGCGGAGGACCTTCTCCGCGCCCGACTTCTTGATCTCCTCCTGCCGCCGCTGCTCGGCATTCCTCGCCCGCAGCGCCTCGAGCCGTGCGCGCGGCGATTCCGGCACGGGGGGCGCCTCCTCGTCATCGTCGTCGAAGTCATCGTCATCGGAGTCATCGTCGGAGCTCTGCGCTTTCGCCCGGGCCTCCGCGATGATGGCGGCGATCGCCTGCTCTGCCTCCTCCTCACTCTCTTCGGAGGGCTTTTTTATGCGGGGCCTTTCGGAAGATTCGCCCTCTTGGGAGGCGTCCCCGCCTTCGGAGGCGCTCTTTTCGGGCTCTTGGGGGCCGACGCTTCGGAACTCGTCGTCCTCGTCGGGATCGAGCTCGTCCGTGCCGTCGGGGTCGGTCCAGTCGCCGCCGTGCCCCATTTTGAGGGGAAGGGCCGTCTCGAATTGACCGGGCTCGGAGACGGTCAGGTGGAGCAGCCGCTCACCGTCCGCCTCCGGGTATTGCCGCTGAAAGGTGGAGCGGATCAGGGCCTCGACGTCCTGCACGGAGATGCGGTCGTCGTTGAAGAACACATCGAGGCTGACGAAGGTGGCGCGGCCGCACTGCACCATCATCGTCCTGTCCAACTCTTTTTTGAGTTTGGCGATGGGCAGAGGATCGTCCGTCCTGTGCTCCAACGTCCACGTCCCGTCCAACAGAAGTGAGAATTTTTTCCTCATAAGAATTTCCTTTTTCAATCGATTCTATTTTATTATACTACACTTTGCGGGCTCCCGTCAAGGTTTTCTCTCAAAATTCCGTCCGCCCGCCGCATTCCGCAATTCGTCTGAAAATTCCCTGTATAAAAAAATGCTTTCACGGCAATAATCCCCTTGCAATTTTCCGAAACGGGAGGCCGTTATGAAAAAATCCGCCGTCTTTCTTCTCTTGCTCGCAGCCATGCTCACCCTCATTTTCTGCTTCGATGTCTCGGACATGGGTGCCTCCGATTGCGCGTACCTGCGCATTCACATCCGTGCCGATTCCAATGCGAGCGCGGCGCAGACGGTGAAATATAAGGTGCGCGACGCCGTCGTTTCCTACCTCACCCCCATCGCGGCAGACTGCGAAAATAAGGAGGAGGCCATGGCGCGCGTCCGGGCCGTACTCCCCGCCATCGAGGCCGCGGCGGAGCAGGTCTTGCGGGAAAACGGGTTTTCTTACGGCGCACGGGCCCGCCTCTGCAGGGAACAGTTCCCCACCCGCGTCTATGAAAATGTGACGCTCGAAGCCGGCGTCTACGATGCGCTCATTCTCGAGCTCGGGGAGGGCAAGGGGGACAATTGGTGGTGCGTGGTCTATCCCCCGCTCTGCTTTACCTCGGGCAACGGAAACATCCGCTATAAGAGCAAGATCGCGGAGATCATCCGCTCCTTCTTTGCGGAGGGCTAACCCCTCCCCGCCCCGGGCCTCCCCTCCTGCCCCGTCGTGTCATCCTGAGCCGTAGCGGTTGTACGAAGTCCGTGAATCGGGTCATCCTGAGGCGATGAGGTTTTACGAAGTCCGCAAAAGTCCATCCTCGAAGGATCCAGAAATACGGAGTCCGATTCCATCGACCATCGGGATTCTTCGAAGCTACCCCGCACGGACTGCGTATTGCCCGTTCGGCTCAGAATGACGGCACGGCCAGAAATACGGAGTCCGATTCCGTCATCGACCATCGGGATTCTTCGGGGACAGCCCGCACGGACTGCGTACTGCCCGTTCGGCTCAGAATGACGGCGTCACCCGAAATACGGGGCGGGCCCTCGGGTTCTTGCGGGCCAATATTACCAAACCCCCCGAGCGACAAAAGTCGCTCGGGGGGTTTGGTGTACCACGAAAAACCTTAGTCGAACTGTTTTCGGCTGGGGTTTTTGCTTTCTTTCAAAGTTGAGACAACGGCGATTTATGCCGCAAAAGCCGCTTGACATGAGAATGGCGTGTGGTAGGCTATCGTGCCAACGGCAAACAATTAGCCCCGC
>CANQBG010000006.1 GCA_947588985.1 uncultured Clostridia bacterium | reverse complement strand
AACTTGAACTTTCCGTAGTCCATGATCTTGCAGACGGGCGGGATCGCATTGGGGGAGATCTTCACGAGGTCGAGCCCTTCCTCTTCGGCAAGGCGCTGTGCCTCGCGCGAGGACATCACGCCGAGCATTTCGCCCGTGGCGGAGATGAGCCTGACTTCGCGGTCGCGGATCTCACCGTTCAACTGATGTTGATTTTTTGCTGCCATATTCCTCCGAAAAATAATGACGGGTTGCAGAAAGCAACCCGCCGAAAACAGCGCAATATCCTGCGCCTACATTCGTTTCTTGGCCCGTCGCAACAGTTTGCGAACGCGGGGAGAAGGGTTGACCTCTGCTTTACCGAATAAGTGTAACAGATTTTTCCACGCTTGTCAACTGTTTTCCGCCGCAAACGAGGCAATTTTTGCAAAAATTTTCCGCTGCGCGCAAAAGCCCGTCAGTCGATCCCGAACAGACTATTGGGCGTGACGCCGAATTTCTCATAGAGCAGACGGATACTATCGTACCCCGGCTTCTTCCTCCCGAGGAGCCATTGGCTCACAGTCGTTTGATTGACCCCCAAAATCTTCGCGAGCTCCTCTTGGCTGAGCTCCTGCTCCTCCATCAATTGGCGAATCACTTCCACATACGGCATAGTTAAAATTTTACATAATTTTAGGTCAAAAGTCTTGACATAGGTCAAATAACCTAATATAATTACAGTATATAGGTCTTTTGACCTAATCATACGGGCACGCCGCCGCGGATGAGATTTTCGCCCTCATTCAATGAAATTTCTCAGAATTCAACCAACGGTTGAGCGCTTCGCGCCCCCTTTTGGGCCGCCGTGTGGTATAATTTTTTTATCAAAAACGCAGGAGGAATCTCTATGACAACAGAATGCGGCAAAGTGATCGCCGCCAACAGAAAGCGTCTCGGGTGGACGCAAGCGGAGCTCGGAACCAAGCTCAACGTGACGGCACAGGCCGTCTCCAAATGGGAGAACGGGAACGCGGAACCCGACTTTGCCACCCTTCAGCGGCTCACCGAGCTCTTCGGGATCAGCGTGGAGGAATTTTTCGGCGGGAAGTCGGCGGCGAGCGAGGCTCGCCCCGTGCCCGCAGAACCGGAACCTCCCGCCCCCGTTGCGGCTTCACAGCCCGCGGCTTCGCAGGCTTCCGCCCCCGCGACGGCGGCTCTCGCGACTGCGGCCCCCGCGACGGCGGATCCGCATCCGCGCGTGTACATCGGATATTGCGACGCCTGTAAAAAGCCCATCGAGCAAAATAGCGCCTATCATGTGTACCCCGCGACGCGCGGACAGGCGCAGCGGATCGTGTGCAAGGCGTGCTTTGCGCGCGACGAGGCGAGGAGAAAGCGGACCGCCTATGAGGAGGAGCGCAAGAACTTCCGCCGCAGCATGATCGTGGCCACCCTCGTTGCCGTGATCGTCGTCCTTGCCGGCGTGATCACCGCGGTTGCGACCGAGGACCCCGTCTATCTCGTCTCCATCGCCGTTGCCGCCGCCCTCTTTTTCTTTGTGGCGCAGTGCTTCTGGACGAGTTACGCGCTCGACCTCTTGCTCTTCTTCTGCCGTTCCTTCCGCCTCCCCGGGCTCATCTTCACGCTCGATCTCGACGGCATCCTCTGGTTCATCTGCGTAAAACTGCTCTTCGCCCTGCTCACGGGGCTGCTCTCCGTGTTGATCTTTGCCGTGGGGCTGTGCGTCTCGATGGTCGTCGGCGTCGTCACCTTCCCCTTCTGCCTCCCGGCCGAACTCAAAAAATTAAAGGAAATGAAACGATCGCTTTCATAAATTTCAAAGGAGAGATATCATGAAACGTACCCTTCGCACAATTTTCGCTATGCTCCTGTGCCTGACGATGGCGCTCGGCCTCTGTTTGGGCGCCTGCGCAGGCTCCGACCCGACCCCGAGCGAACCCACGCCCGGGGGAGACAATCCGAACACGCCCACGCCCGCAACGACGCCGACGGCGGCAGACGTCGTCTCGGCCATTCAAACGCAGGCGGACGCGGCGGAGCAAAACTATGACTTCGTGTTGAAGCTCTCGGGAAGCGTCAACGTGGGCGCGTTCTCGTCGCCCAACGCCAACGCGATCTACACCTGCAACTACCGCTATAACCAAGAGACGGGAGACCTCCGTTTCAAGCGCGTCACGAGCGGCATCTTGCTCTATGACTCCACCGAATACATCTATTCCTCGGGCGATTCCCGCGTCACCGTGAAGATGAACGAGGAGGGCACGGTGAAGAAGGTCATCACCGACTATCAAGACACCGAGCTGCGGCTCATCAACCTCCCCTTCCAATCGCTCGTGGAGTCGCTCACGGCGGACGAGATCACGGAGATCGCAAAGGACGGGAGCGGGTACACCGCGAAGCTCAAGCTCTCCGCCGAAAATGCCATTCTCAACAAGATCTGCGGCCTCCTCGGCAAGATGGATACGAGCATCAGCCTCAAGGGCGTGCAATTCACCAATCCCGTCTCGGGCATCGACTTCCGGTTCCACTTTGCGAACAATGCGATCTCGGACTACTCCGTGGGCGCTTCCGTCTCCATCCCCGTATCGACGGCGAGCGTGACGCTCGATCTCACCTATGAGCGGAAGGCGGCAAGTTCCGCCGTCTCCCTCCCCGCCGTCTCCGGATTTATCACCGACAAGGAGGAGATCGGGGCCGAGCTCTCCGAAATCGACGGCGCGCTCAAGGCCGTAAAACAGGAGGCCGCCTATTCCCTCGACCTCGAGGCCGTCAACGAGATGGACCCCGGCTGGAACGTGACCGCGACCAAGGATACCTATGAATCCCGCCTCTATAAGCACACCGACGAGACGGGCTTCACCCATTTCAACAATTCCTATGAATACCACAGCCATCACGAGACGGACGGCAAGGAGACCTATAAGTATACCTACGGCAACGTGACGGACGACGAGTTTGAGACCTATCTCGTCTCCCGCAAGGGCGGCAATACCTATGAGAATGCCGAAGGCGTCACCGCCGAGGCGCGGTTCGACTTCATGACGAAGCTCTTTGCCGTCACGGCGGAAAAGACGGACTGCCTCCGCAAGAAAACGGAGGGAACGACGGAGACCTACACCGTCTATCTGAGCGACGAAGCCGTCGTGGAGATGATGGAGGGCATCGTGGGGATGCTAAACAGCAATCCCGCGCAGGGGGTCGTCACCGTGGAGAACTATTTCAACAAAGCGGACCACACCGTGAAGGACGCCCAATTTACCGTCGTCATGACGGAGGGCAAGCTCGTCTCCATGGAGCTCGATACCAAGATCAAATATAACCCCACCGCGGGCGAATATACCGAGCGGAACGTCACCCTCGACAACGCGCTCATCCTGAAGGTCAACGACAGGCTGGAGAAGGCGCAAAGTTACACGGCGCCCAAGAAGGCCAAGGCGACGCTCGTATTCGGCGGGCTCGATTATATCCTCGATCCCGGCAAATAAGAAGCCAAAAAGCAAGAAACCGGCCCCCGGCAGAGCGCTCTGCCGGGGGCCGTTTGGCGTCTCGATCGTAGCATTTCCCTTGATCAAGGTTGCGCCCCGACGTGACGTCGGGGCGCATGTCGATTTTCCTTAAAAGATGGTCTTTTCGTCGTTTTCCTTCTTGCAGAGGGCGAAGAAGTCCTCCTTCTTCATGGAGCCGATGTCCCCTGCGCCGCGCTTCCGCACGGAGACCGTCGTCTCCTCCGTCTCCTTGTCTCCGACGACGAGCTTATAGGGCACCTTCTCGTTCTCCGCGTCGAGGATCTTCCTGCCGATCTTCTCGTTGCGGAGGTCAGCCTCCGCACGGATGCCGAGCAGGGCAAGCCCGTCTACGATGGAATTGGCGTAGTCCGCGGCGCGGTCGGTGATGGGAAGCACCTTGACCTGCACGGGCGCGAACCAGAGCGGGAATGCGCCCGCGTACTTTTCGATGAGGAAGGCGAGGGTGCGCTCGTAGCAGCCGATGGAGCTCCTGTGGATGACGTAAGGCGTCTTTTTGACCCCGTCGGCGTCTACATATTCCATATGGAAGGAGTGGCCGGCGGCGAAGTCGATCTGAATGGTGATGAGGGTATCTTCCTTGCCGAATACGTTGCGGATCTGCACGTCGAGCTTGGGGCCGTAGAAGGCGGCCTCGTCCTCGGCCTCCACATAGGTGAGCCCTAAATCGTCCAAAATGACCTTCATCATCGCCTCGGTGTTGTCCCATGCCTCGTCGTCGTCGATATACTTATCCGAGCCCTTCTTGCGCTTGGAGAAGCGGAAGGTGACGTCGTCGCGCATGCCGAGGCAGTCGAGGATATAGTAGGAGAGATCGAGGCAGCGCTTGAACTCCCCTTCCACCTGTTCCTTGGTGCAGATGATGTGCCCGTCGGACAGGGTGAACTGCCGCACGCGGATGAGGCCGTGCATCTCGCCCGAGGCCTCCTTGCGGAACTCCGTCGCCGTCTCCGAATAGCGGCAGGGAAGGTCGCGGTAGGATTTGAGGCCGTTTTTATAGATCTGATATTGGAAGGGACAGGTCATCGGGCGGAGGGCCATGATCTCCTCCCCCTTATTGGCCGCCTCGCCGTTTTCGTCGATCTCCCCGAGGATGAACATCTTGTCGCGGTAGTGCGCCCAGTGGCCGGAGATCTTATAGAGATCGGACTTGGCCATATTCGGCGTCTTTGTGATCATGAATCCGCGCTTTGCCTCCTCGTCCTCCACGAAGCGGGAGAGGATCTGCAGCATCTTCGCCCCCTTGGGCATGAGGATGGGCAGGCCTTGGCCTACGACGTCGCTCGTCATGAAGATGCCGAGGTCGCGGCCGAGCTTGTTGTGGTCGCGCTTTTTGGCCTCCTCGAGCCTTTGCAGGTAGGCGTCGAGCTCCTCCTTCTTGGCAAAGGCCGTGCCATAGATGCGGGTAAGCATCTTGTTCTTCTCGTCGCCCCGCCAATATGCCCCCGCGAGAGAGGTGAGCTTGAAGGCCTTGATCTTGCCCGTGGAGGGAAGGTGCGGGCCGCGGCAGAGGTCGGTGAAGGCGCCCTGTTTATAGAAGGAGATCTCCTCGCCCTCGGGAAGGCCCTCGATGATCTCGACTTTGTAGTTCTCGTGATAGCCGGCCATCAGCGCGACGGCCTCGCTGCGGGGAAGGGAGAAGCGGGAGATGGGAAGATTGGCCTTTATGATCTTCTTCATCTCGGCCTCGATCTTGGAGAAGTCGTCCATCGTGATGGGCGTCTTAAAGTCGACGTCGTAGTAGAAGCCGTTTTCGATGACGGGACCGATGGCGAGCTTGCAGGTGGGATAGACCGTCTTTAAGGCCTGTGCAAGGACATGGGCGCAGGTGTGACGGTAGACCTCGAGCCCCTCCTCCTCTTTCAGCGTGACGATCTCGAGCGCGTCCCCCTCGTGGAGCGGGGTCTTAAGATCGGAGAGGACGCCGTTTACCTTGGCGGCGACGGCGGCGCGGGCGAGCCCCTCGGAGATCTTGAGGGCGGCGTCCTCCGCGGTGGCGCCTTCGACGACCTCGAGCACGTCTCCGTTTTTCAGCGTAATGTTCATAAGAATCACCTCACAAATAGGATTTGGTTTTCATTGGGATGGCGGAAGGGGCGCAAAATTCGGAAATGCGAAGTACTATGTCACGCATTATGCCACGCATAGTACTGTGCAAAACCGCAGAAAAATAAGAAAAACGCCCTTAAATCCCCCTCTTTGGGAAGTTTAAGGACGCATGCCGCGCGGTTCCACCTTAATTGCCCTGCCCCATGGCAAGGCCGCTCATTTGATGTTCGGTTGGTAAAATAAAGCGGTTTCGCGGTCCGCTGCGCGACGGGAGCCTCTCAGCCCAAGGGCCCCCTCTCTGGGGAGGCGCGGTACGGCGCTACTTGTCTTTAAGTAAGTTTGATTGTACGCCGTTTTCCCCGATTTGTCAAGAAAATATCGCCCGCTCGGCGTAATATTTTTGCAGAAATTTTCCCACCGATTCCTCCACCTCCCCGAGGCAGTAGACGAAGCCCGCGTCGGAGAGCATGATCTCCGTCTCCACGTCCTCCTCGCCCGTGAGCCGGCTGCGCTTGAGGGGGGTGAGATTTTCCCCGAACACGGCGTTTCCCTTGACGTAAATTTTGTGCTTGCTCTCCCCCACCAGAAAGTCGCAGAAGCGCTGCAAGTCCTCCGAGGAAAAGGCCGTGGGGATATATTCGAGGATGCGCCGCCACTTCTCCCGCAGCGATTTGAGGCGGAAGTTGTAAAATCCGTCGATGCAGAGATGGTTGAGGGGCGGCATCTCCCCCTTGATGAAGGCGACGTCGCCCTCGTAATCCGCGGCGATGAGGGCGGCGAGCAGCAGTTTTTTCTCGCGCCGCGAAAGACAGGCCGCAAGGCGCGAAGAGAGAAAGGAATATTTATACCCCACGGCCACGACCTCCGCGAGTTTTTCCCGCACGAGGAAGGTGAGGCGCTCCTCGTCCCGCCCCGGAGTGAGCCGCATGGCGACGCGCCCCTCCGTAAACATGAGTTCGCCCCGCCCGCCGAGCCGGAGCGTCTCGCTCATGACGCCGTTATAGAGATAGGTGATGAAGGAGCTTCTCTCGCTCCCCTCCGATACCGTGATTTCTTCCACGTTATATATTGTATGCGCCGTTCGGTATTTTATTTATGTGCGGCGCGCCCTCCTTTTTTTCAAGAGGGAGGTTTCTTGCTTGACTTTTGCCGCGAGATATAGTAAAATAACAGAAAACGGTTCCATTGGAAAAGATTGAGGTTGCTCTATGGATTTGAAATCGATCGAAAAAAAATGGCAGCAGCGGTGGGAAAAGGCCAAGCTGCACGGCTTCGACAAGAAGTCGGAAAAGCCCAAGCTCTATGTGCTCGAGATGTTCTCCTATCCCTCGGGCGCCAAACTGCACGTCGGCCACTGGTATAACTACGGCCCGACGGACAGCTATGCCCGCTTCAAGCGCATGCAGGGCTACAATGTATTCCAGCCCATGGGGTTCGACGCCTTCGGCCTGCCTGCCGAGAATTTCGCCATCAAGACGGGCGTCCACCCCAAGGATTCCACCGAGAAAAACATCGCCACCATGGAGGGCCAGCTCAAGGCCATGGGCGCGATGTTCGATTGGTCGGCGGAGATCAAGACGTGCGGCGAGGACTACTATAAGTGGACGCAGTGGATGTTTTTGCAGCTCTACAAGAAGGGTCTCGCCTATCGGAAGGAGGCCCCCGTCAACTGGTGCCCTTCCTGCCAGACCGTGCTTGCCAATGAACAGGTGGTAGACGGGAGATGCGAGCGGTGCTCCACCGTCGTCGTAAGGAAAAACCTCACGCAGTGGTTCTTCAAGATCACCGAATACGCCGAGGAGCTTCTCTCGGGGCTCGACGCCCTCGATTGGCCCGAAAAGACCAAGAGCATGCAGCGCAACTGGATCGGAAAGTCCACGGGCTGCGAGATCGAGTTCGCGAGCGAGAGCGGGGAGAAGTTCCGCGTCTACACCACCCGTTGCGACACCGTCTATGGGGTGACGTACGTCGTCCTCGCCCCCGAGCATCCCCTTGCGAGAAAGCTGACGACGCCCGATCGGCGCCAAGCGGTGGAGGCCTACATCGCGGAGGCCGCCAAGGCCAACGAGATCGAACGGCTCTCCTCGGCGCGCGAAAAGACGGGCGTATTTACGGGGTCGTATGCGATCAACCCCGTCAACGGCAAGGCCGTCCCCATCTGGCTGGCCGACTATGTGCTCGCCTCCTACGGGACGGGTGCGGTGATGGCCGTTCCCGCCCACGACGAGCGCGACTTCGCCTTCGCGAAAAAATACGGCCTCCCCATCGAGAAAGTCATCGAGAAGAAGGGCGGCGAGACCGTCTTGCCCTACACGGAGGACGGCATCGTCGTCGGCTCCTATACCTTTGACGGGCTCATGGGCGAGGAGGCGCGCGATGCCATCGCCGCGCACATCTCCAAGCTCGGCAAGGGCGGCAAAAAGGTCAACTACCGCCTCCGCGATTGGCTGGTCTCCCGCCAGCGCTATTGGGGTGCGCCCATTCCCGTCGTCCACTGCCCCAAGTGCGGCGTTGTGCCCGTTCCCGAAGAGGACCTGCCCGTAAAACTCCCCTATGACGTGGAGTTCCGCCCCGACGGAAAATCCCCGCTCGCGAAGCACGAGAAGTTTATGAATACGACGTGTCCCGTCTGCGGCGGCGCGGCGAAGCGCGATCCCGATACCCTCGATACCTTCGTGTGCTCGAGCTGGTATTATCTCCGCTATGCCGACGCCAAGAATTCCAAGATGCCCTTCGACAGGGAGGCGGTGGATAAACTTCTGCCCGTGGATACCTATGTGGGCGGCGCGGAGCATGCCTGCATGCACCTCCTCTATGCCCGCTTCTTCACCAAGGCCCTCCGCGACATGGGGTACCTCGACTTCGACGAACCCTTCAAACGGCTCGTGCATCAGGGCGTCATCTTGGGGCCGGACGGCAACCGCATGTCCAAATCGCACGGGAACATCGTCTCGCCCGACGACTATGTGAATGAATACGGCGCGGACGCCTTCCGCCTCTACCTCATGTTCGGCTTCTCGTATACCGAGGGCGGGCCGTGGAGCGACGACGGGATCAAGGCCGTGGCGCGGTTTTTGGACCGCGTGGAGAAGCTCGTTCTCAAAATTTCCGCCTACAAAAATAAGCACGAGGAGCCCTACGGGGCAGAGGAAAAGGCGCTCGACTACGCGCGCCACCTCGCCATCTCGCGCGTCACCAAGGACCTCGAGGCCTTCTCCTTCAACACGGCGGTCGCCCGCCTCATGGAGCTCGTCAACGCGCTCGCGAAATACGACGGGCTCGCGGAGAAGAACGTCGCCCTGCTCAAGTCGGTCGCCAAAGACCTCGTGCTGCTCTTAGGCCCCTTCGCCCCCCACTTTGCCGACGAACTCTGGGAGCAGACGGGCGGCAAGGGCTTCGTCCTCGAACAGCGCTTCCCCGTGGCCGACCCCGCCGCGCTCGTGCTCGACGAAAAGGAATACGCCGTGCAGATCAACAGCAGGATCGTGCTGAAAGTCAATCTCCCGAGCGCGCTCACCAACGCCGAGATCGAGGCCTCCGTAAAGGAGCTCCCCGAGATCGCCGTGCGGCTGGCGGGCAAGACGGTGAAAAAGTGCGTCGTCGTCCCCGGCCGGCTCGTCAACCTCATCGTAGGATAACATTTTCGGGGTGCATGCCCCGCTTCCATCCGTCATGAAACTCTTATTTCTCCTCGGAGACGAGGGTAAAAATTCCCCCGAGCGAAAGCTCGCCGCCGAGGCGCAAAAACTCATCGGCAAAGACGCGGACATCCTATGGCATCAGCCCGGAGAGCCCATTCCGGGCGGCCTCAACGGGGTGTGGATCTTTACGCACGAGGAGGACGGCGGCTGCCCCGCCCCCCTGATGGAACTGCTCGCATCCTCCTTCCCCGCGCTCGAGGATGTGCCCGCCGTCGCCTCCGGGATCGGAGGCAAGGAGGGCGGCATGAACGCCGTCACAGAAATTTCCGACTTCTTCAAGGAGCACGACGGGCGGTTCATGGAGGAGAGCGAGCCCCTCTGCATCCCCATGAAAACGGCGCGGTTCGAGCTCGAGCCCGAGGAGAAGATGGACCTCTTCTTCCTCGTGGACGGCTTCCTCAAATACTGCGAGATGGACGACAGCGAATCGCGGAAGATCGCCTTTGCGACGGTGGTCAACGACTATTTCAAACTCATGAAGGCCATCGCGCCCGAGCGGGAGAAACCTACCGAGATCGCGATCGCGGAGGACTGCGTGAAAACGGACGTCGGGGACTTCGACTGCGACCTTTCCGAAAATGCGCCCGCCGAGCTGCACGAGCTCCGCTACGAGATCCGCTCCCTCGTCTCGGACTACGAGATCGAGGAGGGAGAGATCGTCTCCGCCCTGCTCGAAAAAGTGTTGCGCGAGTGGTGATCCCAATTGCGAAGCGCCGCCCTTTGAGGCGGCGCTTTTTGATGGCGAAAATATGCGGTTTCAGAGTACTATGTCTCGCAGAATACTGCGAAAATGGCGGATTTTGGGCCGTTATTCGGCTTTTTTGGCCACTTCGCGCAACATGTAGTCGGCATAGGCCCCGGCGATGTCCTTCCCCGTCACCTGCTCGATCCCGCCGAAGAAGGCATTGGAATTGACCTCGCACAGGAGCAGCCCCTCCCTTCCGAAGAGCAAGTCGATGCCGCAGTAATCGAGGTGCAGAAGGCGCATAACCTCCTCGGTGAGACGGCGGATCTCCTCCGTCGGCGCATAGGGTTCCCCCTTCCCGCCGCGGGCGAGGTTGGAGCGGAAGTCCCCCGCCGACATGCGCTGCATACAGGCGACGACCTCCCCTCCGATCGCGATGACGCGCAGATCTCTCCCCGCGCTCTCTGCGATGTATTCCTGCAGAAGGTGCGGGCGCATTTGCAATTTCGCGGCGAGCGCGCGGACTTCCTCCGCACTGTGGGCGAGATAGACCTGCTCCCCGAGCGAGCCATAGCACTCCTTCACCACGACGGGATAACCGAGCTGCTCGGCAATGCGCTCCGCGCTCTCGGCTTCCGCCCCCTCCTTATAGCACAACGGGGCGAAGTACGTCTTGGGCATGGGGACCTTGCCCGCAAGCGCGATGTGGGTAAGCATCTTGTCGTCGCACAGTTCGATGGCCTCGGCGCAGTTGAAGAGCCGAAGGTTCCGGCTCTCGAGGAGGCGGGCGGTGTACCGATCTTTATCGAGATAGACGCAAAAATCATAGAGCGCGGAAAATTCCTCCGCGATCCCATAGCGGCCGAGGTGCACCGTCCACGCATTGGGGGTGACGCGGACCTTGACGCCGCGATCCTCCAAGGCGCGGTAGAGGCGTCTCGGTTGATAGTATTCGCTCTCCTCCCGCAGATAGGGATTGAGCAACATGACCGCTTTCATGCTTCCTCCAAACAAAAGAGGGCCCGCGGCCCTCTCGTTTCTTATCCGATGACGCGGAGCACCGACTTCGCCTTGGCGAGCCCCGCCCCTTCGAGTTTCTTCAACGCGCCCTTCACGGCCTCCTCGTGCGTCTCGTGGGTGACGAGCAGGAAGGTGCATTTGCCCGCTTCCTCCGCCGGACGCACGCTGACTTCCGCAAGCGAGATATTGTTCTTGCCGAAGGCGGCCGCGATCTTGGAGAGCGCGCCCGGGTCGTCGTCCACCGTGAGACGGAGGCAGTAGGCGCTCTTGAAATCGGCGGTGAAGGGAAGGGCGGGTTCGGCTTCGGCCGTAATTTTGAAGGATGGATCGCGCAGGTCGCCGTGCGCGGCGGCATAGAGGATATCCGAGACGACGGCGCTCCCCACGGGAAGCGCGCCCGTACCCATGCCCGAGAGCAGGACTTCGCCCACGACGTCGCCTTGGACGAGAACGGCGTCGCAGCCGCATTGGACGGAGGCGAGAGGGCCGTCCTTCCGCACGAAGGCGGGGTGTACGCGCGCCTCCACGCCCGCGGAGGACTGCTTCGCCACGGCGACGTAGCGGAGGACGTAGCCGAGCACATCGCCGGCCGCGACATCCTCCGGGGTGATCCCCGCGACGCCCTCCCGCACCACCGCGGCATAGGGTACCTTGGCGTGGAAGGCGAGGGAGGCGAGGATGGAGAGCTGATAGGCAGCGTCGAGGCCGACGGCGTCGGATGCGAGGGAGAGCCCGCGCGCCTTTGCCCGGCACAGCGCCTCCTCGTAGCAAACGCGCCCCTCCGTCATCTCGGTGAGAAGTTCGCGCTCCGCGCCGCCGAAGAGGCCGGAAATCGCGCAGATGCGGCTGGATTGCAGGCCGTCGAGGAGGGCCCGGATGACGGGGACGCCGCCCGCGCAACTCGCCTCGAAGAAGAGGCCCGCGTTGTACCGCCGCGCCGCCCGCTCGAGCTCTTGCGCATGCTTTGCGTAGAGCTCCCGATTGGAGAGGACGACGGTCTTGCCCGCTTTGAGCGCGTCTAACACGTATTCCTTCGCGACGTCGGCGCAGTCGAGACATTCGACGACGATGTGGACGTCGGGATCGAGCGCGACCTCCGCGATGTTGTGCGCGACGCAAGTTTCGGGAACGCCGAGCGCGCGGAGTTTTTCCTCATCGGGTTCGAGTACGCTCTCGACGGAGACCTCGACATGCTGCGTCTCCTTGTAAAATTCCCGCTCTTTCGTCAGGATCTGATACGTCCCCCCTCCGACTGTGCCCAGCCCGAGGATGGATACCCCCACCTTTTTCATTTCCCTTCCTCCGAATTGAGATCATATAAATATTTGAGACCGTTGAGCGTGAGCATCTTATCGACGACGTCGATACACTTCGTCTCGTGCGCCATGACGTCGGAAAAGCCGCCCGTCGCCACGGTGAGCGCCTCGCTCGCGCCAAGCTCTTTCTTGATCTTCTTCACAAGATATTCTACGAGCCCCGCGAAGCCGAATACGATGCCGGCTTGCATATTTGTGACGGTATTTGTCGCAATCACGCTCGGGGGGGCCTCGATCTCCACGCGCGGGAGCTTGGCCGTGCCGCCCACGAGACTATCGAGCGAGCCCTTGATGCCGGGCGCGATGACCCCGCCGATGAAGGCGCCGTCTTTTACGACGTTGAACGTCGTCGCCGTGCCGAAGTCCACGATGATGAGCGGACGGGCGTTGCCGTATTTCTTGATGGCGGCGACGTTGTTGACCACGCGGTCCGCCCCCACCTCTTTGGCGTTGTCCGCCATAATTTTGAGACCCGTCTTGATCCCCGGGCCGATCTCGAGGGGCTTGATCCCGAGATAGACGGCGAGCATGTGCGCCATGGTATAGTCGAGCGACGGGACGACGGAGGAGAGGATGCCCCCCGTGACCTCCTTGGGGGCGATCTCCGCCGCCTGCAACATCGTGAGGAGTTGGGCGCCGTATTCATCCGAAGTCTTTTTGAGGTCGGTCGCCACGCGGAAGGTGATCCGGGGCGCGTCCCCCGCAAAGACGGCGTATTTGATATTGGTGTTTCCGATGTCGATGCAGATGATCATGACTGTCTCTCGGAGGGCTGCGCCTCGGCGGCGTTCTCTTGGGTCTCCGCTTCCGCTTTCCCCTTCCCCTTGTATTTTTTCAGAAGATATCTCTCCGTGACGACGACCACGCGGTAGATGGCGGGAGCCAGCACGAGGTTGATGGCAAACTCGATGAAGAAGTTCCACGTGACGAGCACGACGACGATGAACACGAATATGTTCATGCCGCCCATCTCAATGGAGCCCTGAAAGGCCGAGATGGCGCCGTTCATGCAGAGACACCCGAGGATGAAGAGACCCGTGTTGATGACGGGGACGACGCCCGCCGCGACAAAGACGGCGGCGATTTGACTGCGCTTTGCGATGAGACGGTAGAGCCACCCCGCGACGAGCCCGGCTACCGTCGTCTTGACGATGCAGGTAAAGACGGTGACGACGGGGCTTTCTGCCCAGATGACCGTATAAAACGGGGAGAGGCCCATGACGACTTGCACGAGCACGACGACGCCGCACGCAAACCCCAACAGCGCGCCCACGGCGGGGCCGAAGAGAATGGCGCCCAAGACGATGGGAATGAGGGTGAAGTTGAGCTGCACCACGCCGATCGAGATCGTTCCGCCGAACGCCTGCAACACGACGACAAGGGCGAGGAGCACCGCCGTGTAGGCGATGTTCTTCGCGGAGAAGAACTTGCTGTTCATATAAAATTGTACCTCCATCGGATCCCGGTCCCCGGGTATCCGCAGAAAAAAGATTTTGGATGAGGCCTCGGAGGAATACGGCCCGAAGTGCCGTTTCCAAGCCCCGTCCATTCCCTATTATAGCAGACAAATTTGCGTTTGGCAACCAAATGAACGAGTTTTGCGGAACATTTTTCCCCGCCCCTTCCATATGATATCATAGAACACCGCAGAACCAACCGATTACATACTCTGCGGCAAGTGAAGGAGGAAAACATGAATTGTCTCAATGGCAACGGCGGCCTTTGGCTACTCATCCTTGCGCTCATTCTCGGCACCAACGGCCTTAGCTCGAGAACGCTCACCGGCTGCGGATGGCCGTTTCTCATTGCGCTCACCTATTGCCTGTATAAGAACGGCACCTTGTCGAGGATCCTCGGCACACTCACAAACGGCGGCGACTGCGGCTGCAACGGCTGAGGTTTTACCCGACTCTGAAAAGATCCCCGTACTTTGCGTGCGGGGATCGTTTTTCGATTTTAAGGGGATAGCGCGAAATGAAGCGGGACAGCGCGGGGGCTTATTCCCCCTTCCGCGCCGCAAGTTGCAGAGCTTGCAGGGCGACGATCGTCTTGGCGTCGCGAATGCGGCCGTCCGCGACCATCGCATAGGCCTCCGCGAGCGGGATCCAGACGGTATCGAGGAATTCCCCCTCGTCGGGATGGCTGTTTCCGCGCCGCAAACCTTCCGCCTCATAGACGTAGATCTTCTCGTCGGTATATCCCGGAGTGGGATAGAGGGTGAAGCGGAGAACGAGCTTCTCTGCGAGGAGGCCAGTCTCCTCTCCGAGTTCGCGAAGGGCGGCCACGGCGGGGTCCTCCCCCGGCTCGAGTTTGCCCGCGGGGATCTCGAGAAGTTCCTCCCCGTAGGCATAGCGGAACTGCCGCACGAGCGCGACGTTCCCTTCGAGGACGGCGAGGACGCACGCCCCGCCGGGATGCTCCACCACTTCCCGTGTGCACGGCCGGCCGTCGGGAAGCACGGCGTCGTCGCAGCGGACCCGAATGAGCTTCCCGCGAAAGACATATTGTTTGCGGACCGTCTGTTCTCCGAGTTTCATGCTTTCACCTCAGAGCGACGCGACGTAGCGGAAAAAGGCCTCGCTCCGCTCGTCCTCTCCGCCGAAATAGCGCAAGAAGTAGCGATAGCCCTCGGCAAGGGCACGGAGCATGGCGGCGTCTCGCCCCGTCGCGGCGGCGTGCATGCCGTCTACCAGCACCCCCGCCGCCCGCCGCTCCTCCTCGCGAAGCGAGAAAGTCGCAAGCCGCTCGGATTCCGCGGAGAGCATGGAGAGAAAGCCGCTATACGGCTCTTGCGCGCCCGCAGCCGCCGGGCCCTCCTGCTCGCCCGAGAAGGCGTCCCGCAAAATATCGCGGAAGGGGCGCAGCATGCGGTCGGCAAAGCGCTGGTAGGCGGCCGTGTAGCTGCCGTCCACATAGAAGTACTTGGGCAAGAAATCCGCGAGCACGAACGTTCCGCCGTCGAGGTCCATCAAAAGACAAAAGACGAAGGCGACGATCTCGCTCCGTTCCACGGGAAGATAGGCCGCGCCGTGCAGTGCGCCCTTGGACGCGGGGTAGCGCAGGTAGCGCGCGCGGGCCACGGGGTAGTCGAAATCGCGCGTGACGGCTTCCATCGCCTCCCGAAGGTCGGGGCTCTCCGCCAGCTCTTCGAGCGCCCTCCGGATGAGCCCTTCGGCCGCGCTGTATTTGCTCTCCACGAGCTCGGTGAGCGTGCCGAGAAATTTTTCCACAGACCGTTGATCTTTTAACATGCGTTCCTCCGCCGGACGAAAGCGGCCGTCCGGATCTTTTCTGTATCCATTATATCACATTATAGCACATTTGTAAAAAATAAGAAAGAAATTTTTCCTGAAAGTATTGACTTTTCTCCCCTCTTTCATGTATAATAAGTGTAACCAACTTCAAGGGAGGCAAGTTTTTTATGAAATCTATTACCATTTCTCTCGAAATGTCGAGCAGCGTGAAGGAATTCGTCAACATCACGCAGAGCTATGACTACGAAATCGTTATCAAGAGCGGCCACTACGTCGTCGACGCGAAGTCCATCCTCGGTCTCTTCAGCCTCGACACCGCCAAGCCCCTTACCGTCGAAATCTATAGCGACGACTGCCAGGATCTTCTCGACAAACTTCAGAAGTTCGCGGCGTAACGGGCAGAGCCGCACAATGTGCGGCGCAACGGCGAAGGCAAGTCGCTTAAATTCTTAAGCGGCTTATTTGCTTTTATCGGATCGGCCACAAAGGATATTCATGCAGATCAAAGGCGAAACATCTGTCAATAAACTTATTTTGCTCTTTGTCTTTGACAAGATGGAGAGCCCTCTTTCCGAGCGGACCATTCTCGACATGTGTACGTCGTCCAATAAGTGGATCAACTATATGGACTGCCGTGTGCTGCTCCCCAAGCTCCTCTCGGACGGGTTCATCTGCGAGATCCCTGGCGGCGACGATCCGCTCTATATGATCACGCCCGAAGGGCGGGATTCCCTCGCCAACTTCTACATCACCATTCCGCTCAGCGTCCGCGAGGAGATCGCGCGCTTCGTGAAGGCCAACAGCGCGAAGTTCCGCATGCGGCAAGAATGTAAATCCGATTACTATCAGAATAAGGACGGATCGTTTACCGTATTTTTGAAGATCCTCGCCCCCGTTCAGCCCATGCTCGAGCTCAAATTCGTCGTTCCGGACAGGAAAACGGCCAATCGCATCAATAAAAAATGGGAGGACAAGGCCTCCGAGCTCTATTCCGTCGTGTATGAGACGCTCGTAGACTGATCCCTTCCGCGGAGGTAAACCACCATGATCACCTTTTCGCCCAAAGGCATTTGTTCCAAGCAGATCATCTTCGATCTCGATGAAGAAAACAGGATCCACAACCTCAAATTCATCGGCGGGTGCAGCGGCAACCTGCAGGGCATCAGCCGGCTCGTAGAGGGCAAGACGCCCGACGAGATCGTCCCCCTCCTCAAGGGCATCCGCTGCAAGCAGAATACGTCCTGCCCCGACCAGCTCGCACAGGCCCTCGAGCCCCACATGAAGAAGAAGGACGCCTGACCCTTTCCATCGCAATACGCCCCGCGCATCCGCAGGGCGTATTTTTTCATGGCTCAAAGAAGGATACAGATGACGCCGCCCTTCCCCTCGTTGACGATCCGCGTGACGGTGCGCCGCATCTTGCTCTGCACGTTTTCCCGCATCGAACGGTTTTTGACGGAGAGTTCCTCCCCGAGCATCTCCTTCAAGGTGCGGCCGAACATGCTCGTGTTCCATGCCTGCTCGGGCTCCGTCGCCATGCTCTCCGAGAGCGACTTCACGAAGGCCTCGCTCTGTTCCATCGTCCCGATGGCGGGATGGACCTCCCCGCTCACGTCCACGCGGATGATGTGGTAGCTCGGCGCGTCGGCGTGGAGATTGACATCGACGCGGCCGTTGCGCTTGGTGAGTTTGGGCTCGGAGAGGCTCATCTCCAAAGGCTCGGGCGGGACGATGCCGTAGCCGTATTCCTTGGCGTCTGCAAAGGCCTTGCCCACGCGGTCGTAGACCTTCTTGGCCTCGGAGAGCTTGACGGCATAGCGCATGAGGGCAAACTCGTCCTCGAGCTCTTCGCCGCATTCCTCTCCGAGCACTTTGAGGAAGGTCCCCTCCTGCGGCTCTACCCGGCAGGCGCACACCCCCGTCGCCGCGTCGATCCGCATGGATACGGGCGGTTTCAGGCGGTCGCTCTCCGCGAACATCTCGTCGAGCAAGGCGCAGTCGGAGAGCTTGGAGATCTTGGGCGCGACGGCGCGGATCCCCGAAAGAAGCTCGGAGATGACGGGGCTATCCGCCTCGAGGATGCGCATCCAATCGGGGATGTCTACGTCGATGGAGACGACGGGGAATTCATAGAGCACGCGCTCTAAGATCTCCGTGATCTTCGCCTCGTCGAGGGCCTCCAAATTGACGGCGAGCGCGGGAGCTTCGTACTTCGCTTGAAGGCTTGCGGAGAGGTCCATCGCGGACATGGTATCCACACAATTGATGAGAATGACAAACGGCTTGCCGATTTTCTTGAGCTCTTCCACGGCTTTTTGCTCGGCCTTTTCATAGGCGCTGCGCGAAAGCCCCGCGATGGAGCCGTCCGTCGTGACGAGGATGCCGATGGTCGCATGCTCCCTTACGACGCGACGCGTCCCCTCCTCGGCCGCCTCCTCAAAGGGGACGGGGCGGTCGTTCCAAGGCGTCTTGACGAGCCGGGGGGCGCCCTCCTCCTCGAAGCCCGCGGCGCCCTCCACGGGGAAGCCCACACAGTCGATGAGCCGCACCCGCGCGACGGCGTCTTTCACTTTGATCTCGGCCGCCTCCTCGGGGACGAACTTGGGCTCGGTGGTCATCACCGTCTTGCCCGCCGCGGATTGGGGGAGCTCGTCGGTGTAGCGCTGTTTTTTCGCGCCCTCGACGGAGGGCAAGACGAGCGCCTCCATGAATTTTTTGATGAACGTCGATTTGCCCGTTCGCACGGGTCCCACGACGCCGATGAAGATATCGCCTCCCGTGCGGGTCGCGACGTCCTCGTAGACATTGAATGTTTCCATAACCGCCTCCATGCTTGCTACGTTACCTTATGTCCGCAGGGAGGAAAATATGACAAAAGCCGCCCGAAGCGGCTTTTGGATTCTACCTATGCGGACTTCCCCGGATTCACTCGGGCTACGCCCTCGGAATGAGGAGGAACGGCACGCCCTCGGAATGAGGGAGTGGGATTCGGGCCTCGGTGCCGTGGAGGATTGGGGAAGATTCACTCGGGCTGCGCCCTCGGAATGAGGAGGAACGGCACGCCCTCGGAATGAGGGGGGGCGATCAGGCGTCGGATTTTTTGGGGGACATGAGATCGACGGCGTCTTGCTGCTGGGAGAGGAGCTCCTGAAAATAGGGATCCTCCGAGAAGTCGCGCGGACGGGTATACTCCCCGCCCAAGGCCTCGATGGCGTATTTGAGTTCACGGAACTCGAGGAAGTTGATGTCGTCGCGATCGATGAATTCGAGCAATACGGGCAGGGCGCGCGCGTCGCCGTAGGCCGCGAGATAGCTCGCCCGCATGGGAAGTTCCTCGTCCCCCGCCGTGCGGAAGGCCGTGAGCAAGATCTCGAATACATGCTCGTCGCGCGATTTCACGCGAGAGAGGATCTCGAGCATGAGCTCGGGGCGCACGCCCCGCTCGTAGCACGCGAGCGCGCGGTCCTTGGCCGCGTCCGCCCCCATTTTGAGCTGTTCGCAGACGGCCTCCACCACGTTTTCATCGGTCTCCTCCCGCCCGAGAAGGGCGAAATAGCCGTCGAACGCGCGCGGATCGTCGCCCAAGAGGTTGACGGCGAGCGTGAGGAGCTCGGGATCGTCCTGCGAGAGCAACGTCACCAAGGAAGAGGGCCGGCGCGCCTCCAACTCGCCGCAGAGGAAGTCGGAGACGGGCACCCCCTCCTTGACGTGGCGGACGAGGGTCTCCACGAGTTCCTCGCCGGACATCGCGGCATAGTACCCCTTGGGCGTGTTGCCCGCCTTGGGGATGAAGGTATCCCCGAATTTGCGGTAGAGCTTGGGGATGATGCTCTCCCACTGTTTTTCCGTATATTTCCCCTGATTCAGCTGCATATATTCGGCCAATTTCTCATCGAAGAGGCCGTCGAAATCAATGAGTTGTTTCATCTTCCCCTCACATCATCAAATTTAAGATCTGCTGTGTGATCCGCTCGTCCGCGCCGAACAGTTCACAAATTTCTTTTAAGGAACGCACGCCGTGCTTGAGGCGCGCCTCCCTGTAGATCACGGCGGCGATCTCGGAGCGACGCGCAAAGCATTCCCACGCCCCGTACCGCGCGACCGTATCATAGAGGTCCTCGGCGGCCGAACAGAGCTTCTCGGCGTTCGACTCCCCGAAGATGGCGAATTTGGCATAGACGTCGGCAAAGGCCGTGAGGAACTGCTCGCTCCCGCGCTCCCCGATATCCAGTCGGCACAGAAACATCTCCCGGTAGAGATCGCAGAGGACGACGCCATACGACTCCTCCTCGTTGCGGCAGACGAGATCGTGCAGAATGGAGAGTTTGACGATGTCGTTGCCCTCGCTATCGAGCAGAACCTCGCGGATGAGGGCGTCGGCACGCGCATGGAGAGCCACCTTGGCGGCAAGCAGCTGGAGCTTCTCATCGTGCCCCTCCATCTCATCGAAGGCGAGGCGGAAGTTATCGGAAAAGGTATCGCGCTCCTCCGGCGGGCCGGGCGCCGTGTTCGTGCGGCTGTATTCCAACAGCTCGGAGGCGAGCACGCGATACTGCTCCTCGGGCAGACGGTAGTAATAGGTGAGCGGCACGGGCTCCCCCGTCTCCTTGGCCTCCCGCAGGCGGGCGAGGTACCATTTCGCCACGGCCTTGCGCGGCCGAAGGGTCGTCAATGTTTCAAGAGACTGAATTGCTGCGTCGATATCTCGGACATGGTATGCCGCAACGGCGTGAAACCACAAGACGTTCTCATCATAAGGGAGCGCCTTCATGAGGTCCTCGAGGCGTTCTTTCGCCTCCGCGTCGAGGCCCGTTTCGCAGAGCGCCGTGGCGACGCGGTAGAGGTCGTCCGTGGCCGTCGCGGGGAGCTCATAGAGCTTTTTGGCGACGCGGCGGGCTTCCTCCTTCTTGTCGGTGGCGCCGAGGACGGCGCAATAGGTGGTGAGGACCTGCACGTTTTCGGGATACTGCTCCATGAGGCGGAGGGAGGTGCATTCGGCCTCCTCTTCCTCCCCGAGCATGAGCGAGCACATGGCGGCAAGGCCGGCGCCCGAGGGATAATCCGTGCTCCTTTCGGGGATGTCCGAAAAGACGTCGCGCGCCTCCTCAAGCTGGCCCGCCTTCAGAAGCGCGAGGCCCTCGGCAAGCATCTCGGGGCTCGTCTCCGCCTCGTCCGCGTCGTGCACGAGGTGCAGGGCGGGGCGCGAAGGGGTCTCCTCGGGGAGCTCGGGGGCGTCCTCGTTGAAGGTGAGCGCGAGGCCATAATAGAAGGTGGACCTCAGCTCGTTCCCCATGTTGAGGTAGGCGGCCGCGAGTCCTTCGAAGCCCTCGTAAAACTCCTCGCGGGCGCAGGTATCGAGGAAGCGGAACCACGCGTCCACGCACCCCTGCCAGAGCCCGAGCGCATCGTAGATCTCGGCATAGAGCTCATAGGCGTCGGCCAGCGGCGCGTTGCGGAACTCCCGCTTGTTGAGAATGCGGAGCGCGCCGAAATAATCCCCCTCTTCATAGCGCTTCTGCGCGCTGTCGAGGAGGAAATCATCGTCAAAAGTCAGCTTGATATCTCCGCCGTTCATGTTTCTCCGCCGTCTGCAAAGAGGGCTTCCGCCTCCTCGCCGTTGAAATCATATGTGGTGTTGCAGTAGTGACAATAGACCGAGATGCGCCCTTCGTCCCGCACGATCGCCCGCGCCTCCTTTAGGCCGAGGGAACGGATGACGTCTGCGACCCGCTCCCGCGAGCAATGACAGCGGAAGAAGATCTCCCGCGCATCGCAGGCGGAGGGCTCGGCATAGTCCGAAAGCAGCCCCGCCGCGCCCCGCTCCTCGAGCAGAGTGGAGAGGTTGGAATATTTGGCGGCTTCGCGTTCGACAAAGTCGAACGTCTCCTCGTCCGCACCCGGAAGGGGCTGCAAAATGAGCCCGCCGGCGGCGATACATTTGCCGTCCGTGCCGATCTTCACCCCGAGCGCAAAGGCCGTGGGGCGCTGTTCGCTCCGTAAAAAGTATGCAGAAAAATCCTCCGCGATCTCGCCCGAGACGAGCTCGCTCGTCCCCACGAAGGGAATGCCGTCGCCATCGTCCCGGATGACGGTCATGGTACCCATGCCCGTGAAGCGGCCCACATCGAGCTTGCCATCGGGGCGGGGAGGAAGGTCGGCATCGGGGTGCTCCGCAAAGCCGCGGAGGCACAGCGCGCCGTCTCCGGCGACGCAGATCTTCCCGCCGACGCCGTCTCCGCGGATCGTCACGGAGAGCGAGCTCTTCTCGTCTTTGAGCCAACTGCAAAGATACGCGGTGGCCGTCATGGTGCGGCCGAGGGCCGCGGCCGCGACGGGCGTGAGCGCATGGCGCAAAATCGCCTCGTTGACGAGCGCGGTGGTATCGAGGACGGCGAGGGAGACGCTCCCGCCGCGGATCAACGTTTTGTAGATCACATTCTTCGGCATATGAAGTTGAGCCTGTCGCTCGAAGCCTTCTCCTCCCCGAGGTGCCCCTCGACGGAGAGGACTTCGAACCCCGCGGCCTGCAGGGCGGCGAGCACGGCCTCCTCCTCATGAATATATTGGATATGGAGTTCGTCGAAGCGGTCGAACCGCCCGTCCGCACCCCGGATAAACAGCGTGACGTCCATCTCGACGGCCTGCCCCGCCAACCGATTGAAGGAGAGATACGTCACCTCCTCCCGATCGTCTGCCATCACAGTATTTGCAACCTTCTCGCGAAGTTTGCGCGGGGAGCTCACGTCGAACCAGAAGATCCCGCCGCGCCGTATGGCCGCATGGGCGGCACGGAAGGCCTTTCCGAGGGCCTCGGGCGCGACATAGTTATAGCAATCATTGGGCGCGAGCAGAAAATCGAAGGGCGAAAGCACCTTGAAATTGCGCGCGTCGAGGCGGAGAAATTCGATCCCGCACCCCTCCTCCCGCGCAAGGCGGATCCCCTTGGAGAGCATGGCTTCGGAGAGGTCCCCCGCGGACATGGTATAGCCGTTTTTGGTGAGGATACGGGAAAATGCCCCGCTGCCGCACCCGAGTTCGAGCCCCCTTCCCCCCGCGCCGAAGCGACGGAGCCCGCGCATAAAATACTGCGACCACGCGGGGTAGTCGCAGTCGTCGTTCAAAACTTCAAACCATTCCGCAAGCGCATCGTAGGCCGGCATGGCGCGCATCACCGATCCTTCTTCGTGAGCATCTTGGGGGGCTTGGGCGGCTTCTTTTTCTTGTTCTTGCCGCCCTTCTCCTCCGATTCGAGGGCGCGCTCGCGTTCCTCGAACTGCTTGTTGTATTCCACGAATTCGGGGTCGTTTTTATGCGCCTCCTCGTAGGCCTTCACGTCGTCCTCCATGAACTGCTTGCTCTCGCGGAGTTTCTGAAGGTCCTCACGGGAGAAGGACTCGGGGAGCTGGTAGAGTTCGACGTCGTCGTCGATGGGCTTGATGGGACGGGAGACGAGGGTGGATTTGCCCTGCGCCACGATCATCCGGCGATACTCGCGCATAGCGGCGCTCTCGTCCTCCGAGGGCTCCGCCGACTTGCCCTGCTGCTTGCCCTTTTCCTTATTATAGAGGCCCCGCCCCACGGCGACGCCGATATTGGGATTGACGAACCGATCGAATGCCCACTGGCTATAGTCCATCCACACGAGGAAGGCATATGAGAAGCCGAAGAGGAGCAGGATGATGATGCCGAGCGCGGCCAAAAATCCTCCGCCGAGCAGGGCGAGCAAGACGGGGATCGCGGCGAGCGCGGCGAAGAAAATTGTCTGCGGGAAGGTGCCGAACGTCATGACGAGCGCGTTGCGGAAGAGCGCCCACGGGCCCTGCGTATAGTTGATCCCGAGGGAGACCATCCACAGGCAGATGAGGATCGCGAGCGCCACGATGAAGTAGCCGATGACCTTGGAGGCGATCATCCACCCCTGCAGATCGGAGCCGATCGCCACATAGAAGTCGGCAAGATTGCCCATCGTGCGGGCTACCCACAGGACGACGCCGAAGATGAGGAGAGCCTCCAAGACGTTCCAATAGTTGCGGCGGATGCCGCGGACGAAGTCGTTCGCGACGAAGATGCCCTCCGTCCAAATGAGGTTTCGGATGATGTAAGCTCCGCCCGAGACGCCCACGGCCGCGACGGCGAGGCAGGGAAGGATGAGCGCAAAGAAGATGAGATCGTATTGGAATACCATGTATTCCGCCGTTCCGTCGATATTGGGGATCCACATGGGATTGACGGTGAGACCGGCGCTGAACGGCCCCATCACGCTCTGCGAGACCGACCAAAGGTAGCGGAACACGATGAGCGCGATGAGCGGCAAGAAGGTGAGCAGCATGAGGAGATTGACGAGCATCAGTCTCCCGAAGCGGCCCTTCAGAATGTCCCAGAATAAGCTCCAACGGTTTGTGGGGAGGGTGCTGCGCGCATAATCCTCATCCCGTTCCTTTCCTTCCAGCCAACGGGCCACCAGCCCTTTATGTTCTCTTTCCGACATTTTTTCACTCCGAATTCATTCACTGCCGCGACTGCGGACAATCACTTTTCCCATTATACCATGTTTCGGGAAAAATTTCAATGAAAATCAGGTAAATTCTTTGACTTTTCCCACGCGCTATGATAAAATTATCGTGAAAAAGAGGAGCGGCCGAGCAAGAGTAGCCTGCGGGAGGGATGGGCGATCCCACGGAGCGCAGGGGAAAGGGCGTCGCCGCCGAAATGTACGGAGGCCCGGCCGTGCGTTGGGATGCGAAGTCAATACTCCGCGTTCTGTCACAGCACCTGTGAAGCGCTTTTTCCGATGTTTCCGATGATGAGAAGCGGCGGGGCGGCGCGTCCCGCTTTTCTTTTTCGGAGGAGGATCCTATGAAATGCTATCGTGCCGCCGTCGTCGGCGCAACGGGTATGGTTGGGCAGCGGTTTGTTACTCTGCTTGCCGAACATCCCTTCTTCACCCTCACCCATCTGCTCGCGAGTAGCCGGAGCGCGGGAAAACCCTATGAGGAGGCAGTTTCCGGCCGTTGGGCCCTTGAGAGCCCCATCCCGGAATGCGTGCGCCGCATGCCCGTGTGCGACGCGGCCGATCCCCGCGCGATCGCGGGGGATACCGACGTCGTCTTTTTCGCCGTCAACATGCCCAAGGCGGAGCTCATCGCGCTCGAGGAGGCCTATGCGAAATGCGAACTGCCCGTCGTCTCCAACACGTCCGCCCACCGCGGAACACCCGACGTGCCCATGGTCATCCCCGAGATCAATCCCGAACATCTCGCCGTCATCCCCGCGCAAAGAAAGCGGCTCGGGACGAAGCGGGGCTTTCTCGCGGTGAAGAGCAACTGCTCCCTGCAGAGCTACGTCCCCCTTCTCCACCCCCTGCGCGCCTTCGGGCTCGAAGCCGTCTCCGTGTGCACCTATCAGGCCATCTCGGGCGCGGGAAAGACCTTCGCGACCATGCCCGAGATCATAGATAACGTCCTCCCCTACATCGCCGGCGAGGAGGAAAAGAGCGAGTGCGAACCCCTGAAACTCTGGGGGACGTGCACGGGCGGCGTCATTCAAAACGCCGCCGCGCCGCGCATCTCGGCGCAGTGCCTGCGCGTGCCCGTCAGCGACGGTCATACGGCGGCCGTCTCGGTAAAATTTACCAAAAAACCCACGCGCGAGGAGATCCTTGCGGCATGGGAGAGCTTTGCGGGCGAACCGCAGCGGCTCGGCCTCCCCTCCGCGCCCAAAAAATTCATCCATTACCGCGAAGAGGCCGACCGTCCGCAGCCCAAGCTCGACAGGCTCACGGAGGGCGGCATGGCCGTGGCGGCGGGGAGACTGCGCGAGGACAGCGTGTTCGATTGGAAGTTCATCGGCTGTTCGCACAATACCCTGCGGGGCGCGGCCGGGGGCGCGGTGCTGCTCGCGGAACTGCTTGCGGCCAAGGGCTACCTCGATTGAGGGGCCGGCCGTTTTCCAAAAAATTCATTTCGGAGGGATCATATGACAGGATTTTTGAAGGGCGTCGCCACGGCGATGATCACCCCGTTCACCGAGACGGGCGTCGATTTAGAGAGCTTCCGCGCGATGATCGAATATCAGATCGCGGGAGGAACGGATGCGCTCGTCGTCCTCGGTACGACGGGCGAGCCCGCTACCATGTCCGAATCGGAGCGTGAGAAAACCATTGAGTGTGCGGTGGAAGCGGCCGCGGGACGCCTCAAGATCATCGTCGGGGCGGGGAGCAACGATCCCCAAAAAGCCGTAAAAATGGCCACCCGTGCGGAGGCGCTCGGGGCGGACGGCGTTCTCGCCGTGACCCCCTATTATAACAAGTGCACGCAGAGCGGGCTCATCGCCTACTATCGCACCGTGGCGGGGGCCGTGCGCATCCCCGTGATCGCCTACAACGTCCCCTCCCGCACCGGGGTCAACCTCCTGCCCGAGACGGCGGAGGCGCTCGCGGAGATCGAGAATCTGGCGGGGATCAAGGAGGCGAGCGGCAATATGGTGCAGGTGCTCGACGTCTTGCGGCGCGTCCGTGGGAGGCTCGACGTCTTTTCCGGAGAGGACGCGCTCAATCTTCCCATCCTCTGCGCGGGCGGCGCGGGCGTCATCTCCGTCGTCTCCAATTTGGTGCCTAAGACGGTAAAGGAGATGACCATGTCCGCGATGGAGCGTCGCATGATGATGGCGAATAAGCTCTCCGACAAGCTCTTCCCCTTGGCGCAAGCCTGCTTCTGCGAGGTCAACCCCATCCCCGTGAAGGAGGGGATGAACCTCCTCGGCTTCCGCGCGGGAACGCCCCGTCCCCCGCTCACGCCGCTTGAACCGCAGCACAGGGAACTGCTCAAAGAGGCCCTCCTCGCCTGCGGATGCGAGGTGACGGCATGAAGATCATCCTCTGTGGGGCGTGCGGGCGCATGGGCGGCATGATCGGAGCGGTCGCGGCGGAACGGGGAGATACGATCGTCTTTGGCGTCGATCTCGTGCAAAAACCCGCCCCCTACCCCATCGCGGCGGACTGCTCCGAGGCGCCCGAGGCCGACGTTCTCATCGATTTCTCCTCTCCGGACGGGATCGCGGATCGGCTTCGCTTCGCCGCAGACCGCGGCCTCCCCGTCCTTCTCGGCACGACGGGCTTTTCCGAGGAAGCGCTCGCGTGCATCCGGGAATTTTCCGCGCGCATCCCCATCTTTCATTCGGGGAACTACTCCATCGGCATCAACCTGCTCGAACGGCTCGTGCGCGAGGCGGCCCGCATTCTCGAGGGCTTCGACGCCGAGATCATCGAGCGGCATCATAACCAAAAAAAGGACGCCCCTTCCGGGACGGCGCTCATGCTCGCGAGCAGCATCGAACAGGCCTCCGCGCAGGAAAAGGAGAGGGTGTATTCAAGACATGGTATGGTCGGACCGCGTGACCCGCGCGAGATCGGCATTCATTCCGTGCGGGGAGGAAACCTCATCGGAGAGCACGAAGTGATGTTTGCGGGGGAGGATGAAGTCGTCACCCTCGCCCACTCCGCACGCAGCCGCCGCGTGTTTGCCACCGGTGCGCTCCGCGCCGCGCATTGGCTGATCGGCCGCGCGCCCGGGCTCTATAAGATGGACGATTTCCTCTCCGATCTGACGGTATAAAAAAATTCTTTTACTTTTCTTTTCGAAATCGCTGCATTATTGCTTGACGAACGCCGCGAATTCTACTATACTATAAGGGTGTGCTGGTGTAGCTCAGCAGGTAGAGCGCATCCTTGGTAAGGATGAGGTCGGCGGTCCGAGTCCGCTCATCAGCTCCAAAAAAACTCCCTTGTTGGGAGTTTTTTCTTTCGCTTCTTCGCGTTCTACGTCCGCTACTTCGCCTACGGCTTGTGCCGCCCTTAGATTGTAATCGAACTGCGGGCGGGGCATCAGCTCCAAAAAAACTCCCTTGTCGGGAGTTTTTTCTTTTTCATAAAAATACCGTTCATGGGCCCATGAGGACGCGGATCAGCTCGTCCTCGAGGGGAGGATGGGAGAGGAAGTCGCGGGGGAGCGCGCCGTCGTTTGCAAGGTCACAGACGAGCTTCCCGCCCTTTAAGACGAGGGCGCGATGAGAGAGCATGGCGGCCTCGTGGACGTCGTGCGTGACAAAGACGACCGTCCCGCCCCGCTCCGCATGCAGGTGCGCCACGAGCTCGATGAGCTTGGATTTTAAGGCGAGGTCGAGGGAGGAGAAGGGTTCATCGAGGAGCAAGAAGTCGTGCGGGTAGAGGAAGGCACGGGCGATGGCGACGCGCCGGCGTTCCCCCCCAGAGAGTGCGCCGGGGAGCCGCTTTTCCTTGCCCTTGAGGCCGACGCGGACGAGCATCTCCCCGATCTCCCCCCATGTTTTTTTGGGGAGGACGAATTTCAGGTTGCTCTCCGCCGAAAGGTGCGGCAGGAGGCAGTCGTTTTGAAAGAGGTAGGAGACCGCTCCCCTCCCCTTCACGGTGCCCTCGCACGTCGTCAGGCCCGCGAGGATATTGAGGAGGGTCGTCTTGCCCGCCCCGCTCTCCCCGAGCACGGCCGTGATCTTCCCCTCCGCGAGGGTGAGGGAGACGTCGTTGAGGACGGCGCGATCGCCGTATTTTTTTGTGACGTGGTCGAGCGTCATGTCCGCCACCTCACGAGAAGTTTGGAGACGAGAAGGCACAGCCCCTCGAGTAGGAATCCGAGCAACACGACGAGGACGGTGAGCGCGAAGAGCGTGGGGATCTCGAGGCTGAGCTGGGCATCCTGCATGGCGCCGCCGAGGCTTTGGAAGGTCTGCGCGAGCACCTCGCCCGAGACGGTGATCTTGAGCCCCATCGAGAGGATGGGCCCCACCTGCGCGAGGACGGAGGGCGCGGCAAGGGGGAGATACAGCTTGAAGATCTTCCGCGCGGCGTTCACCTTGAAGGCGCGGCACAGAAGGCCGTAATTTCCCTTGACCTCATCGAGGCTCGCGAGCATCGCGGCATACTGCGCGGGCAGGAGCACGAGGAGGGAGACGAGCACGGGCGCGGCGGCGTGAGACGTCCACAAAAGCAGGATGAGAATGATCGCCATCGTGGGTACAGTGCGGAGGACGGAGACGATCGGGGCGAGAAAGGCCCGTACCATGTCTGAAAGAGAGGCGCACGAAGCCAAGAAAATAGCCAAGACGAAGGCGAGCGCGAAGGCCGTGAGCGTGCGGAGAAGCGTTCCCCCGAAGGCGCGCCAAAAGGCGGCATCCGAAAGCTGCCGCCCGAGCTCCCTGCACATCTCCCAGAAGGAGGGAAGGAGGTAGTCGTTGCCCACGATCGCATAGGCGACGAGCCATAGAAGCCACATCGCGGCGATGGCGAGCACGGAAAAGAGGAGGTTCTTCTTCACTTGGATTGTTGGGCTTGGAACGCCGTCACCTTGGCCGTTGCGGCGGGTTCGGGGCAGAGGTAGTAATCGCACCCTGCGGCGGGGCCCACGGTGGAGGCGTCGGCAAAGGCGATGAGGTTGACCTTATCCTCGGCGGGAAGAGCGTTGCTGTCGATGATCTGATAGTCCACGCCCGCCTCCTTCAAGACGGCCTGCAGCGTGAGGCCGGGGACGTTGTTGAGCTGGACGACGCCGATCGTCAGCCCCTTGAGCTTGGCAAGGCTCCCCTTTTCGACGTTTCCGAGGTCGTTGTGCGAGCGGATGAAGTACATATTGCCGTTGGTGACGACGCCGAGCATCTTATAGCTCGTCCCCTTGCCGAGGAGCTTCGCGGCGGCGTTGACGGGAAGCACGCAGAAGTCGGCCTTGGGCGTCTCCCCCGTCACCTGCGCGGCGATGGTGTTTGCCGCGACGACGTGATAGGTGAAGGCCTCCCCTTCCGTCTCGGAGACGGCATAGGCGAGGGCGAGGGCGGGCGCGCCGTCGGGCGCGTACACCGCATATTTGCCCGCGATCGTCCCCGCTTGGGCGCCGCCCTCGTAGTAGAAGGACGCGTCGGCGGCGGAGGTGAAGGTCTCATCGACGGCGATGAGCTTTGCGAGGAAGGCGTCCACCGTCTCCTTGGCCTCCTTGGCGGGGGTGAACTTCACCGAGCAGTTCTTGATGACCTCTTTCGTGAGGTTCTTGGCGTTGAGCGACGGAGTGAGACCCTCGGCGTAGCAGCCCGTAAGCCCCGAGACGACGGCCGCGGGATCGGCGGAGGCGAGATACTCATCCGCCCCTTCCATATAGGAGATCATGGCGGCGACGGCGGCAGGGTCTCCTTCGATGACGGAATTCTTGGCGACGAGCACGGCCTGCGGATAGCCGTTCGTGCCGTAAAGCGCTTGAAGGCTGCCCGCGATATCGAAGCAGCGCGCGCCGGGCGCGGGCGACGGGGACAGGTCGGCATCGTAGGCGCAGGCGGAGGCGCCGAGGATGGCAGCGCCGCAGAGTACGGCGGCAAGAGTCACTTTGAGAATGTGTTTCATAATATCGTAGCTCCTGAAAAAATTTTTTGGCGGAAAAATCGGCCGCGCGGCCCCATCAGCGGAACAGGGACTTGGCGGAGACGCCGGGAAGCTTCCCAAGCTTGCCCGAAAGCGCGTTGATGGCGCCGAGGGGGGCGTCGAGCACGACGGAGATGACGGAGACTCCCTTCTCACGATAAGGAATGCCCATTCTTCCCACAATGTATGCGCCGTATTCCGAAAGATAGGCGTTGACGGCCGAAGCGCTCTCCCGCGCCTCCACGAGGATGGAGAGCACGGCGAGCCGGGTCTCCTCCGCTTGTTCGGACATAAAAAACCTCCCTTTGCGCAGAGCAAAAGGAGGCAAATGCGGACGCGCCGCTTTGCAGATGATACCTTTGCCCTTCGCAGTCAGACTTTCTTTCCACTCAGGTGGTTTGAGTATAGCACATTCCCGCGGGAAATGCAAGCGGTATCAAAGATTTTCTCCAAAAGAAAATTTTTTTTGCGATCGGACTTGACATTGCCGCCGCGATGATGTATAATGAGAATGTTCCGTCGGAGAAATCGGCATGCCCGCATTGGGGAGCGGAAATGCTGCAAAAGTTAGAGAAGGCGCCTTGTCCACTTGGCAAGGCGCTTTCCTTATCTCTTCTTTTTCTTTGCGGCGAGGACGACGGCCGCGATCCCGCCGCCGAGGAGCGCCGCACCGCCGAGAACGCCGAGCAGGATGAGCGCGAGGCGCATACTCGGGGAGATGGGCGCGGAGGTCGCTCCCGATTGCGTCGTCCCCATGGCGCTGTTTGAGCGCACGAGGGTGAACATGAGGTCGTCCATCGGCAGTCGGTCGCGCGAGAGGGCGTAGCCGGAGGACGTCTCGGCAAAGTCCAACGTACTGTAGGCGAGCACATAGGGCGTGCGGATCTCGATGTCGATCCCCCCCTGCTTCCACGCGAGCTGGGGCCTGAGCAGCAGGGCGTATTCGTAGCGTTCCCCCTCCACCGTGGGATAGACGAGGCTCTCCACCGTATGCACCGCCTTGCTCTTCGGGGGGACGGTGAAGCGGTAGTCGTACCACTTCAAAAAGGCCTCCTCGCGGATGAGTTCGGGGAACGCATAGATGACGGAGCGGTTCGTCGTGCTCTTATTCAACATATAGATGAAGCCCGCGAGCCAATCGCGCGCGGAGATCTCCGAATCTTCGGGGCGGAATTGGAGGGCGTAGTCGGCAAAGGGCATGGCGTCCTTCTGATAGCTCAAAGACCCGATCTCGAGCTCCTTGGTGAGATACCGGTCTACATACAGCCCGTAATGGAGGTTGACGATGTCCTCCCCCACCACAGTGAGGAGGATCTCGCTCTCGCCCGCCTCCACATCGAAGCTCGCCTGCAATTTCCCGTTGACGATCTCGGTGTACATCTTCCGCGAGATGACGCGGGAGAGCATGGGATTGCATTCGAAGGTGAGCACGAAGGCGACGTATTTCCGGTTGACCTCCCGCAGCGATTGGGCGGAGAGATCGACGCGGAAGCGATATTCGGTGACGGTGAGCCCCTCCTGCGCATAGAAGTCGTCGTCCGCGGGGGAAGAGAGCTGCTTGATCCCGGCGCTTAAATCGTAAGAGCGGCTGAAATAGCCCGCGTAGCTATAGCGGACGGTGCGATCCTCGGCGTCTGCGCCGATGACCTGCGTGCCGTTTGCGGAGTCGGCCACCGCATAGAGGGGCGCCGGCACGCACGGGAGAAGCAGTTCGACGGACGCCGCCTCCTCCGTAGGGTTGGAAAAGGTATATGCGCACTGCATCGCGGCGGGCACATTGGGATATACCGCGCCTCCCCCCACTTCGGGGAACTCCCCGATGGAGAGGGTGACTTGCTGTTTTTCGAGAATAAGCGGCGACTCCCCGCACGGGATCGCGCCCGAGAGGAAGGTCCCCTCATAGCATTCCGGCTCTGCCGCCGCAGCGGAGAGCGGGGGCATGCCCAAGATCCCCATGCCGGAAAGCGGGATCGCGAGAAAGAGCGCGCCCAATCGCTTCATGGATCGGCCTCCTTGCCCCCGAGGGGCATTTTGTTTGAATTTATTCCTTGGAAATTGCATGCGACGGTTCCTTCTCATCCTCCGGGGGCGGCGAAAATTCCGCCCAGAATACGCTCCCCTTTCCGCATTCGGAGCGCACGCCGAAGGGACAGCCCTGCGCGAGCAGGATGCCCTTGACGATGGAGAGCCCCAGCCCCGTGCCGCGCACCGGACGCGTGTGCGTCTCCGCGCCGCGGGTGTAGCGGTCCCAGATACTGTCGAGCTCGCTCTCGGGGATGCCCTTGCCCGTATCCTCCACTTCGAAGCGCAGTCCTTCGCCGGTCCGAAAGAGCCGGATGCGGACGACTTTGTCCTCGCCCGTGTAGTTGACGGCGTTCCCGATGAGGTTGTAGACGACCTGCTCTACCCGGCCGCGCACGGCATAGGCATAGAGCTCGTCCTCGATCTCCGTCTCGATGCGGTAGCCCTTGGTCTCCTTGAGATAGGTGAAGCGGCCCGCGATCTGATAGACGAGTTCGGAGAGATTGAAGGCGACGGGAGGCTCCGAAAGCCCGCCCGCGCGCAGTTTGGAGAGGTCCAAAACGTCGTTGACGAGTTCGGTGAGACGGTCGGTTTCATCAATGATGATTTGGACATGGGTATCCCGTTTTTGCTTATTGTCCCCCGAGATCTCGCGGATCATGGAGGCGTAGGCCTTGATCATGGTAAGCGGCGTCTTGAAGTCGTGGGAGACGTTTGCGATGAGCTCCTTCTGCATGGTATCCACGCGGGAGATCTCCCGGCAGGCGTAGTCGAGCGCGTCGGAGAGCTCGGAGATCTCGCGGCAGAAGTAGTCGCGGCGGAAGGCGGGATCGTAGCGGCCGCGCGCGAGTTCCTTGGCGCGCTCGGTGACTTCAGTGACGGGCTTGGTGATGAGCATGGCCACGAAGCCGCTGGCGACGAAGGCGAGCACGACGGAGAAGAGCGCCGTGGCGAGCGTGAGCCAACGCAGACTGCTCTCGAGAGAATCGAGGCGGGCGAGCGAGCTCGAAAAGTAGAGAAAACAGGGCTGGGAGGAGCCGCTCAAGGTGATATGGACGGCATAGGCGAGGATGTGGCCCTCGCTGATGACGACTTCGGCGGCGTCTGCGTGCAGGTGCTGTTTGATGCTGTCTGCGATCTCGGGGTAGGTCTCCTCCTCCACGCCGTCGGAAAAGACGCTCCGCCCGTCGGGATAGAGGAGATGGACGTTGACGTCGTACTCCTCGGAGATATCGCGGAGGCGGCGCCATACGGAGAGGGAAATTTCCTCCTCAGCGTCCCCCAAAACGGCCTGCATCTCTTTACACGCCGTTTTCATGAGTTCGAGCGTCTGCTCGCGGTATTGCGCGCCCACCAAGAGGCTCTGCACCGTCATGAAGATGACGACGATGACGAGCGCAAACACCGAAAAGGAAAACCATAAAAGGAGGTTCAGGCTCCTGCCCGTCCCCGTCTTTTTGGGTTTTGCTGCATTCTTCAAATTCTCTCTCCCGCCCGCATCCGGGCTCTCTCCCCCGCCGCAAAATATGGCGAGGTTCTAAAAATCGAACGCTATCTTTCGGACATGGTATGCCCGTTTTGCGTCAAACTTCAAATTTATAGCCGAGACCGCGCAGGGTGACGATGAACTTCCGATATTCCTTCAAGTTCCCGCGGAGCATCTTGACGTGGGTATCCACCGTGCGGTCGTCCCCGTAAAAATCATACCCCCACACCTTGCTCAAAAGGCGTTCGCGGGTGAGCGCGACGCCGGCATTCTGGACAAAGTAAAAGAGAAGCTCGTATTCCTTGGGCGTGAGCTCGATCTTCTCGCCGTCCACATAGACGTTGCGCCCCGTGATATCGATCCTGAGGCCCTCGAACTCATAGATCTCGCTCCCCGCCGACTGCTGTTTGCCGCGGCGGGTGACGGCATGGATGCGCGCCATCACTTCCTTGGGCGAGAAGGGCTTGGTGACATAGTCGTCCGAGCCGATCTCGAAGCCGAAGAGCTTATCGTATTCCTCCCCGCGCGCGGAGAGCATGATGACGGGCACCGCGGAAAACTTGCGGATCTCCTTGACGGCAGAATAGCCGTCGAGCTTGGGCATCATGATGTCCATGAGCACGACGTCGTATTCCGTCTCGCGGCACTTCTTCACGGCCTCCATACCGTCCTGCGCCTCGTCGGCCTCCCCGCCCTCGAACTCCACATATTCGCGGAGGACGTTGCGGATCATCTCCTCGTCGTCTACGATCAAAATCTTCATGGCTCGCTCCTTATTCTTTATTATACTGTCTGTAAATAACATTCCCTTTATCGGCGCGTGAAAATCGTGTGAAATGTCCTTCTCTATTATAGCACACTCTTTTCCCGCTTGCAAGAAAAAATTTTCCAAACAAAAGGTCGGAAAATACGGAACAAACGTTTGACAAATCGCCGCGGATGCGGTATAATGGAAGCAGATCGCAGGGAGGGCGCCTCGGCGCGGGGAATACGATGATTTCCGAAGAAAAACTCAAAATTTTGACGGAGAGCGCGAAATTCGATGTTTCGTGCTCCTCCTCGGGCAGTAAACGCAAAAACGAGGGCGGCATCGGGAACGGGTACGCCGCGGGGTGCTGCCATTCCTTCACGCCCGACGGCCGGTGCATCTCTCTGCTCAAGATCCTCCTCTCCAATGACTGCATCTTCGGTTGCAAATACTGCATGTCCCGCGCCGATTCCGACGTCCCCCGCGCTACGGCCACCCCCGAGGAGATCTGCGAGCTCGTCATCGACTTCTATAAGCGCAACTACATCGAGGGGCTCTTCCTCTCCTCCGCCGTGCACATCTCGCCCGACTATGCGATGGAGCAGCTGCTTCTCACCGTGAAAAAACTGCGGACGGAATACGGCTTCCACGGCTATATCCATGTGAAGGGCATTCCGCGGGCAGACGCAAGGCTTGTCCGCGAGGCCGCGCTCTATGCCGACCGCATGAGCTACAACATCGAGCTCCCCTCCGAGCGCAGCCTCAAACTTCTCGCACCCCAAAAGAGCAAGGATTGCCTGCTCCTCCCGATGAAACAGCTTCGGCGCGAGAAGGAGATCTTCAAGGAAGAAAAGCGCAAGGGGCATTTCCTCCCCGCGGGGCAGACGACGCAGATGATCGTGGGGGCTTCCCCCGAGCCGGACGGGCAGATCCTGCGCCTCACGCAGAGCCTCTACCGCGCGGCGGGGCTCAAGCGCGTCTACTATTCCTCCTATGTGCCCGTGGTGCGCGATCCCCTGCTCCCCGATATTCCTACGGGCGAACGGCGGGAGCACCGTCTCTATCAAGCCGATTGGCTGCTCCGCTTCTATGGGTTTTCGGCCGAGGAGATCGTGGAGGAGGACGGCAACCTCTCCCTCGAGCTCGACCCCAAGTGCGCGTGGGCGATGCGCCATCTCGGCCTCTTTCCCGTGGAGGTCAACCGTGCCCCGCTTGAAACGCTTCTGCGCGTCCCCGGGATCGGCGCGCGGAGCGCCTATAAGATCCTCGAGGCGCGGAAATTTACCCGCTTGGATTTCGTCGATCTCGCGAAGATGCGCGTCGTCTTAAAGCGGGCGCGACATTTCATCACCGCAAACGGGAAATTTTGCGGCGAAAAGAACGTACAGGCCATCCGCGGCTATCTCGGCGCGGGAGAAGAAAGAGAGAGGGCGGTGCAGATGAGCATGTTTTCGGATACGGAGACCGTGCGCTCGGCCCTCACGGGGGAGCTATGATCTATTTTTACGACGGCTCGCAGGAGGCCTTCCTCACCGCCCTGCTTCTCGCCTTCAAAGACGACGAGGCCGTGCTCACTTCGGGGAGAGCCCAGCTCTCGCTCGGGCAAAAGACGCGGTTTGTAAATGCCGACCCCGCGCGGGCAAAAAAAGCGGAGGCGCGCCTTCGGGAACTCGACCCGCAGTGCCTCGACGAGCTATCCACTTTATTGAGAAGCGGAGCCTCCGATAAGGACATGGTAGCCCTCAATTACTTCAAGTGCATCGCATCGCATGGCGGACCCGTGCGGAATATGCTGGCGGACGACGCCGTCTCGGCGGCCGTGGACGAGCTGAGGCGCGTCTCCTTTGAGGTCCACCGGTTTCACGGATTTTTGCGATTCATGGAGAGCGCGAGCGGCGCGCTCTATGCCCCCATCTCTCCCGACAACGACATCGCGGATCTGCTCGTCCCCCACTTCCGCGCGCGCCTTCCCGCCTATCCCTTCGTCATTCACGACGTGGGAAGAAAAAAGGCCGCCGTCTACGACGGCGCAAACACCTTTCTCGCCCCCCTCGAGCGGGCGGAGATCGTGCTCTCCGCGAATGAGGCGGCGTGGCAGAAGCTGTGGAGCAATTACTATCGGGACGTGAACATTCCCTCGCGGGAGCGGCTCAAACAGATGCGGGGGTACATGCCCGTGCGCTATTGGAAATTCATGCCCGAATTCAAGGGATGAGGGCGCGCATTTCCCCGAGTGCGGCGAGATTTTTTTGGGCGTGCGCCTTCCACCGAAGGACGCGCTCCTCCGCCGCCGCTGCGGCGATCTTTTCAAACTGCTCCAAAAGCGCCGTCTCGAGGCGGATGTCCGCTTCGATCATGGCGGCCGGGTCCGCGGCGTAATCCACGCCCGCGCAAGAATGGTAGGAGACGGGATAGGGCGGACACGCGGTAAAGACGGGGTCGGCCCCGAGGGAGACGAGCAGGGAGCCGAGCTCCTCGAAGTCGCGCAGTTTTTCGCCCGCAAACGCCTCGAATTTGCGCGCGAGCGCGACGTCGTGCGGCCCCATTCGCACCGTCTGATAGACATATTGCAGGGCGGCCGTGAGCAGTCCGCCCCGCCCGGCGTAGACAGGGGAAAGCATGCGAAGCAGCGCCGCGTTTGCGGCCTTGTGTTCCTGAACTTTGAGCATATCCGTCTCCCGATATCGGTTTTTTACCATGGTATGCGGGGCGATCGCATTTGGTTCC
Organism: uncultured Clostridia bacterium; assembly: GCA_947588985.1. Lineage (GTDB taxonomy): Bacteria > Bacillota > Clostridia > Christensenellales > Borkfalkiaceae > Gallimonas. The sequence goes on along the minus strand of CANQBG010000006.1, from coordinate 24,272 downwards.
GGGGGAGAGGAAAATTCGGGAAAAAACCCTTTTCGAACGCTTGATTTTTTGGTGGAACTGTGCTATCATGGGAGAAAAAACAACGGGGCACAGCCATGGAAGAAAAGAAATTCTTTATCGGTGGCCGCTGGATGGACGATTCCACCTTCAAGCGGCTCATGCAAAACAAGGAGCGCACGCCCGATCCCATGCGCTATAAAAAGGAAGCCATGCACTACCGCCGTGCGGGCAGGAGCGGGCTCAAGCTCCCCGAGGTCTCCCTCGGGCTCTGGCACAACTTCGGCAGCACGGACAATTTCGAAATCATGCGGGACATGATCTTCACCGCCTTCGACAACGGCGTCTGCCACTTCGACATCGCCAATAACTACGGCCCCCGCGGCGGGTCTGCCGAGGAGAACTTCGGCCGCATCCTGCGGGAGAATTTTTCCTCCTACCGCGACGAGATGTGCATCTCGACCAAGGCGGGCTTCGGCATGTGGAAGGGCCCCTACGGCGACGGCGGGAGCAAGAAGTATCTCACCGCCTCCCTCGATCAGAGCCTCCGCCGGCTCGGGCTTGAATACGTGGACATCTTCTACCACCACCGTCCCGCCCCCGAGACCCCCATCGAGGAGACGTGCTATGCGCTCCACCGCCTCGTGGAGCAGGGCAAGGCCCTCTATATCGGCATTTCCAACTACAACAGGGAACAGACGGAGGCCGCCGTCGCCGTGTTCCGCGAGCTCAAGACCCCCTTCATCCTCAACCAAGTCTGCTACAACTTGCTCGACCGCCGCATCGAGGAGGACGGGCTCAAGGAGTATGCCGCGGAGCAGGGCTTCGGGCTCATCGTCTACTCCCCGCTCGCGCAGGGGCTGCTTACCGACAAATATAAGCAGGGCGTCCCCGAGGACAGCCGCATGCGCAAGAGCTTTACTCTCAAGGAGGACCGCCTCACGCCCGCCCTTCTTGCAAAACTCGAAGGCCTCCGCGCCATTGCGGCCGCGCGCGGGCAGACCCTCCCCGAACTCGCCCTCTCGTGGGTGCTCAAGGACCGGGCCGTCTCGTCCGTCATCATCGGCGCGTCCTCTTCCGCGCAGATCCTCGAAAACATCAAGGTCGATCCCACCTTCACCGAGGAGGAACTTGCGGCGATCGAAGCCATCTGCAAGGATTGAATCTTATCCGTATTTGCGTAAGGCGCCGCGGCAAATTGCCGCGGCGCCCCTTTGTTTTCTTCGTACTTCCGGCCGTCGGGGCCTCCGTACGCATGCGCAAATTTTACGACTCCGATTCGTAATGGCAGCCGGAACTTTGGGTGGGCGGCATCGTCTCGCCCTCCGCGATGTAGATCGTGTTGAGGACGTGGCCGTTCCCGTCGATGACTTTGTATGCGCCCGTCTTGGGGCAGATATCGCCGCAGCTGAGTTTCATCTTGCACCTCCGAAGCTCAGTTTGCCCCGCGCAGGGGAAATTATACCCTTCCCCCACGTTCAGAGGATGCGAAGGTCGAGCCACAGCGTGAAGAGCGCGAGCACGAAGAGATACAGCGCAAAGCCCCGATAGGAGGCGCGGCGGACGATCCGCAGCATCGCCTTGATCGCAAACAGCCCCGAGACGGCCGCGGAGACGATCCCGACGAGGAGCCCCACCGCTTCCGCCGCACCCATGCCCGCCACGGGCGCGCCGAGAAGCTTCCACCCGCTCACGACGACGCTTCCCAAAATAATGGGAACACTCATGAGAAAGGAGAAGCGGGAGGCCTCCTCCACGCTCGCGCCCGTAAGCACCCCCATGGCGATGGTCGAGCCGCTGCGCGAGAGGCCGGGGAGCACCGCGACGGCCTGCATGAAGCCCATCGAGAGCGCGCTCTTTGCGCCGAACGGGGCCCGTTTTTTGCGGTGCCGGGCGACGTATTCACACGCCGTGAGCAAGATCGCCGTGACCCCGAAGCAGAGGGCGAGCAGGAGAAGTCCCCCCTCCCCTGCGAAGAGCGCGTCGATCGCGTCCCCGAGAAAGAGCCCCGTGAGCGCGGCGGGAAGGGTGGCGAATCCCAGCAGAAAAAGCGGCCGGAGGGGCCGCTTGAAGAGCGAGAAAAGATCGCGCCGAAAGACGATGACGACGGCGATGAGCGTGCCGAGATGCAACATGACGTTGAGGAAGGTGGCGCTCCCGCCGATGGTAAATCCGAGGACGCGCTCCAAAAGGAGCAAGTGTCCGCTTGAAGAAACGGGCAGGAACTCCGTGAGTCCCTGCACCGTCCCGAGTAAAAAACTTTTCCAGATGATTTCCCAAAGTTCCATGCAGCCTCGCGGCTTCGGGAACTCAGTTCCCGAGGTTCATGAGGTCGGCAAACCTGCTCTCATAGATGGTGGAGCAGGCGTCCACATAGGTGTTGATCATCTCCGTCTGCATTGCCGAAGCGGCCTGGCTGACCGCCGTGGCTTTGAGCGTTTCATAATAGTTGTAGGAGAACGTGCCCTCCACATCCCTCTGATCGAAGTCGAAGGTGAAGGCGTTGCCTTCCTTGGCGTCCGCGAAGGAGAAGGTGCAATAGATGATGTGCCAACCGTAGTCGGTGGGAACGACGACATACGTCCCCGCGCCGTTCTTTACGGCGAGCTGGGCCGCGTACTCGAACTCGGACATGTAGCTCGTCTTGAAGGGCGAGACGGAGTAGCCGAGGTAGCTGTTGAGACCCGCTGTATCCGTATTGTATGCGAAGGAGAGCTCGTTTATGACGGAGAACGCCGTATTCTCTGCGGTATTTTCGAGGAAGATCTCATTGGCATTGTAGGGATTGGACGCGGTGAACACTTCGCTGCCGTTGAAGGAGGAGACCTTGCCCATCTCATAGATGAACTTGGAATAGTCTACGGCGCCCGCCTTGTGTTCCGTGCCGTCGGGATCGGTGACGTCGGCGTCGTAGTAATAGTTCTCGTTAGCAAAGTACTGCGTCTTGTAGTCGTCGGTGTAAGCGGGATCGGAGGTGACTTCAAGGCCGGCCTTGCCGAGATAGGCCTTCATCTCCGCGAGGAAGCCGTCGATGGTGACGTCGTTGGGGGTGATGGTGTATTCCACGTCGCCATCCTCATCTTCCGTCTTTTCGACGACGCCGTTGAAGGTATACTGCCCGTAGTAATTCTTGAGTTTCTCGTATTTGGCGGGAGCGCCGTCCTCCGCCTCTGCGGAGAAGCTGTTCTCGAAGAAGAGATACGTTCTCTCGGGATCGTTGTCCGCGCCGCGGAAAGCGTCGGCCCCGGCCTCATAGGAGAAGTCGTCGTGCCCCGTGAACCACGTGTCGCGCTGGTCGGTCGCCTTGATTTGGCGGAGGAGGTTGGCACGCGCGGTGAATTTGTTGCCGTTCTCATCCCCGAAGTCACTCGAGGCCTCATCGAGCTGCTGGGTCTGCAGATCGGAGAAGGGAAGCAGGATGTTGAGGACAAAGCCGTAGCCGCTGTCGTTGGGGGAGAGGACGAAGGAGGAATCGCTCATCCCGTCGAGCGCGGATTCGAAGGCGGACCGATCGCGGGAGTAGCTCGTCTTTTGGTTCTCGAGGTCGATGGCGAACTGTTTATCCGACCACGCCTTATCGAGCGCGGCCTCGGCCTCCTTTTCGAGTTTATCGGAGAGCTTCGAGATGAGCGCCGCCTCATAGGAGGAGCGGAGCTGCAGCTGATAATAGTTGAGACTGTAGACGTTGGTGGTATCCTCGCCCTTATCGACGAGCTCGTTGGCGCGCAGGTTGGCGAGATAGCCGACATACGCCTTCTTCCGCGTGGAGACGCGGCTACCCTCCACCTTCTCGTATTCCCCGAGATCGGCTGCGGATTCGCGGCCCGTATAGATGCCGTAGTTCATCTTGCCGTTGACGACGGCGGGATAGTAGTCCTCGCTCTCCGTCTCGGCGCCCGTGGGACGGGTGCGCACGTCGGAATCGGCGGTGTGGTTGTGATCGTCCTCCTCGAGGGCAATGAGCTCCTCCTCGAGGGAATCAAGCGAGCTGTTGAAGGAGGACATCAAGTCGTATTGCGCCTGATACTTTTCGGCGTCGGTGAGGAAATACTCGATGCCGGCCGCTTCGACGGCGTCTGCCGAGGCATTGGGATTCTTCGTCTTGAAGTCCTCGACGTAGCTCTTATAGGCCTCCACGGTGTAGGTGTTCCCGTCGGCGTCGCCGTTTTCGGCAAGGTAGACCTTGGCATACTGCACAAAGACTTGCCGGCTGACGAGGGACTCCGCGATCTGCGTGAAGGTATCGGCATACGTCCAACCGTATTGCTGTTGGAGCGAGTAGCCGCTCGCGACATAGCTCGCGACCATATCGCGCTTGGTGATCTCGACGGTGCCGGAGACGAGGTCGTGATACTGCGTCCCGGGTTTGAATTCTTCACTGCGCGTGAGATCGACTTCCGCGATCACCTGTGCGTAGTCCTTGGAGATGTCCGTGGTGGTAAGCGCGTCGCACCCCGCGAGCGCCCCCGTCGCCATAACTGCGGCAATCGCAACGGCGGCCGCCTTCTGTTTCCTGTTCATAGCTGTACTCCAATCATGAATTTCCGATTTCATCCCCCGCGGGGGAAGCTCCGGGCGTACGCGCACAAGGGCGCGCGACACCCGCATCTTTCTCTATTATAACCTATTTGCGAAAATTGTGCAAATCATTCTTGGGGGAATTCAGTGAAAAGTTGACGTAAATTTGAGAAATTTCGTCATGAGCGTCATGAGTTTCTCGCTTCCCCCCATCGGTTTGAACCGAATGACGGGCGCGCTCGTCATCTCGAGGCCGCAAAAATCGGCATACTTCTCCAAGGCCGCCTGAAAGGCCGGGGAAGAGAGCACGGCGAGTTCTTTGAGCTCGAGCCCACCGCCCTTGGGCCCGACGGAGATCTTCTTCACGCCGAGGCGGGAGGCGTAGCTCTTCATGAGGGCGATGATGAGAAGATTGAGGGCGGGGGCGGGGATGGGGCCGTAGATCTCCTCCATGGAGAGGCAGACGCGCTTATAATCGGCCGCGCTGCCGATCTCCGCGATCTGCTTGTAGCAGTCCATGCGGCCGGCGTTGGATTCGATGTATTCCTCGGGGAGGAAGGCCGTGGCCTTGATCTCGAGATCGACGAGCTCGGTGTGCTCCCCCGTGATCTCCTCGCGGAGGATCTTGGAATACAGCTCGTAGCCCACCTTCTCGAGATGGCCGTGCTGTTCGGCGCCGAGGACGTTGCCCGCGCCGCGGATCTCGAGGTCGCGCATGGCGATGCGGAAGCCCGAGCCGAGCTCGGTGAACTGCATGATGGCCTTGAGGCGCTCGGCGGCCGTCTCCGTCATGACGCGCTCGGGTTTGTAGGTGAAGTAGGCGTGGGCGAGACGCTTGCCCCGCCCCACCCTTCCGCGCAGCTGATAGAGCTGGGAGATGCCGAGACGGTCGGCGTCGATGACGATGAGGGTGTTGGCATTGGGAAGGTCGATGCCGTTTTCGATGATGGTCGTCGTGACGAGGATGTCCGAATCCCCGCGGTAGAAGCCGAACACGTTGCGCTCGAGGGTGAGCTTATCCATGCGGCCGTGGGCGACGGCGATCCGCGCCTCGGGGACGATGGCGGAGAGCCGCTCGGCAAAGGTGCGGATGGTCTCCACGCGGTTGTAGAGCACAAAGAGCTGCCCCTTCCGTGCAAGTTCGCGGATACAGGCGTCGCGCAGGAGCGTCTCCGTCTCCTCGGCAACATAGGTCTGGACGGGCAGACGGGCATTGGGAGGCGTGCGGATGGTGGAGATATCGCGGATGCCCGAGAGGGAGAGGTGCAGGGTGCGCGGGATGGGCGTCGCCGTCATGGTGAGGCAGTCTACGTCGCGCTTGATGTTTTTGAGCTTTTCCTTATGTTCGACGCCGAAGCGCTGCTCTTCATCGAGGATGAGAAGGCCGAGATCGCGGAATTTCACGTCGTCGGAGAGCAGGCGGTGCGTCCCGATGACGAGATCGATCTTGCCCGCCGCGAGGTCCTTGAGGATGCGCCGCACCTCCCCTTCCGAGCGGAAGCGGTTGAGGCTGGCCACGCGCACGCCAAAGCTATCCATGCGCTCGCAGGCCGTGCGGAAGTGCTGCTCCGAGAGGACGGTGCTCGGGCACATGAGGGCGGCTTGCCTTCCCGCGAGGATACAGAGATAGGCGGCGCGGAGGGCGACTTCCGTCTTGCCGAAGCCCACGTCGCCGCAGAGGAGGCGGTCCATCACCTTCCCCGAGCACATGTCCGCCTTGATCTCCTCGATGGATTGCAGCTGGTCGGGGGTCTCCTCGTAGGGGAATGCCGCCTCGAACTCCTCCATCTCCTCCGAAAAGGGCGGGAAGGCGTACCCCTTCTTCTCCTGCCGCTCGGCATAGAGGGCCTTGAGGTCGAAGGCCATCTTCTTGAGGGAGGCCTTGACGCGCGCCTTGATGCGTTCGAACTCCCCGCCGCCGATCTTGGAGAGGGTGGGACAGTCCTCCCCCATGTACTTGGAGAGGATGTCCATCTGCTCGACGGGGACATAGAGGGTATCTCCCCCCTTGTATTCGAGGGCGATGTATTCCTTCACGCCGTCCGTCGTCTCGATCTTTTTGGTCCCCGTGATGCGGCCGATGCCGTACGTCTCGTGGACGGCGAAATCCCCCACTTCGGGCGCGACGAAGAAGTCTCCCCGCCGCCGTTTGACGCGGCCCTTCATGGGCGATTTGGTGAAGAGATCGCCCGTGCCGATGACGGCGAGTTTGCATTCGTGCAGCAGAAATCCGCTCGAAAGTTCCGCCTCGATGACGGAGACGCCGCGAAGGGCGTTGAGCGAATCGGGGCATACCATGTCTTGGATCCCCTCGTCGTAAAGCACGTCTCTCAGCTTATCCGCGCGCTCGGAGGAGCCCGCAAAGACGAGCACGCGATAGCCCGTCGTGCGCCATGCGCGGATATCGGTGAGAAAGTCCGGCATGGAATTCAGATATCTTCTCGCGGGCGAGGAGTGGAAGGTGTAGAGCTTCATGGGGGCGAAGAAGCCTACGTCGCCCGAGAAGGTCTGGAGGGCGACGAGCGGGTGCCCGGAGAACTTCTCCATCTCCGCCGCGGGGACATATTGGTCCTTGGAAAAGCGCGCGCATTCCCCCCCCTCCTCGAGGACGGCGAAGCGTTCGAAGTGCTCGCTGTAGAGCCCCTTGAGCTTGTCGCGGATGAGTTTGCTCTCGTCGAACACGATCATGGTATCGGGCGAGAGCGTCTTTAAGAGCCCCGTGGAGTTTTCGAGGATGGGAAGAAGGAAGTCGGAACGGTAGCCGTCGAGCGCGATGTCGTCTGCGATCTTGGAGAGGCGCGCATACGCCCCGGCGCTACCGGATGCGCGCACCTCCTCTTTCAGCCGGGCCGCCAGCCGCTCCTCCTCTCCCGCGCGGAGCACGACGTCCGTCGCCGCGACGATCTCCACGTCGTCTACGCGGGGATAGCGCTCGCCCGTCGTCTCGTCGTAGGGTTTGACGGCTTCCACCTCGTCGTCGAAGAAGTCGATGCGGACGGGGTGGGGAAGATTGATGGGCCAGATATCGAGGATGTCGCCGTGGACGCAAAAGGCGCCGCGGCCCTCGATGGTGTATTCGCGGGTGTAGCCCGCCCCGATGAGGGAATCGACGAGGGCGCGCATCTCGCACTTCTCCCCCACCCGCAGGCAAAAGACGGGGAGCCGGGCGGGAACGAGCTGGATGAGCGCCTCGACGTCCGCCACAAGCACATCCGCCCCCCGCTGCCACTCATAGAGGGCGGTGAGACGGCGGAAGAGGGCCTCCTTCGAGCCCGCTTTGCGATACGTTAGGACCTCGTCTTTGGCGGCGAGCAGGGCCACGCGCTTTTTGGAGAGCGCGGCGATATCCCCCGCCGCGCGCTGTGCGGTGAGGGCGTCCGCCGTGATATAAATCGCCCGCCTTGCGGCGAGCGCGGCGATGAGATATTTCTGGGGATCGGCAAGGCCGAATGCGGCGACGGGCATGCCCGAGCGCAGGTCCCCGCCGAGAAGGGGATAGTCCCCTCCCATTTGTTCGAAGGAAAAGAAGTTCATCCGTTATATTTGGTCATGACGACGTCGAAATTCTCCCCCGCCGCGATGGCGAGCGCGGCCTCTGCGGCGCGGTGCGTCGCCGCGGAGAAGAGGTCGTAATCCTCCTTGCGGATGTCCGAGAGGACGTAATCGATGAGCGGGATCTCGCTCTCCGGCGCACGGATGCCGATGCGGATGCGGGCAAAATCGGTGAGCCCCGTCTCCGCGATGATCGAGCGCATGCCGTTGTGCGTTCCCGCGCTTCCCGAAGGCCGAACGCGGACATGCCCCTTGGGGAGATCGTAATCATCGTAGATGACGACGAGTTCCTTGGGACCGAGTTTATATTTTGCGAGGAGCTGTTTTACGGCGCGGCCCGAGGCGTTCATATACGTCGTGGGGCGGGCGATGACGAGCTTCTCCCCCTTATAATTGGTCTCCGCGACGCTCGCCTCGCACTCCTTCTTCTTGAATTTGGCGTGGAGAAGTTCGGCGCAATCGGCCGCGGCCAAAAAGCCGAGGTTGTGAAACGTCTTGGCATATTTTTCCTCGGGGTTCCCGAGGCCGACAATGAGAAACATGGGCCCTCCGTAAGCCTCATAAGAAAAGCCGCGGCGAGCGGCTTTCGGCGCGATGAAAGGTTGCGATCAATCGTAGATCTTGCTGATGGGCCGATCGAGGTAGACGTTTTCGATGGCCGCGGCGAAGATATCCGCCACGCTCAGGATCCGGATCTTATCGAGCATCTTTTCGGGGGGAAGCTGAATGGTATCGAGCATGACGAGCTCGGAGATGGGCGAATTTTTGAGGCGTTCCACGGCGGGACCGGAGAGAACGGCGTGCGTGCAGCAGGCCTTGATCTCCTTGGCGCCCGCTTCCACGAGGGCCTCCGCGCCCTGCACGATGGTGCCGGCCGTATCGATCATGTCGTCTACGAGGAGGCACTTCTTGCCCGCGACGCTTCCGATGATGTTCATGACTTCCATCACGTTTGCGCGCGGACGGCGCTTATCGATGATGGCCATCGGGCAGCCGAGGCGCTCGGCCACTTTGCGCGAGCGGTTGACGCTCCCGACGTCGGGCGAGACCACGATGAAGTCGTCGTCGAGCCGATCGGCATAGTAGTTATAGAGGGTGGGACCGCCCAAGAGGTTGTCCACGGGGATATTGAAGAACCCCTGGATCTGGGCGGCGTGAAGATCCATGGTAAGCACCCGGTCTGCGCCCGCGCTCGTGAGAAGATCCGCGACGAGCTTGGCGGTGATGGGGTCGCGCGAGCGGGCCTTGCGATCTTGCCGCGCATACCCGAAGTAGGGCATGACGGCGGTCACGCGCCCGGCCGAGGCGCGCTTGGCCGCATCGATCATGATGAGCAGTTCCATGAGGTTGTCGTTGACGGGGGCCGAAGTCGATTGGATGATGAAGAGGTCGCGGCCGCGGACGGTTTCCCCGATGTGAACGGACGTCTCCCCATCCGAAAACTTCGTGGCCTCCACTTCCCCGAGGCTCGTGTTGAGTTTTCTCGCAATGGCTTCCGCGAGCGGACGGTTGGAGTTACCTGCAAACAGCTTGATTTCGTTGCCGTGGGTGATCATGATTCCTCCGATGTGTCGCACGTTATCCCGCGCACTTTTATTGTAATGATTTTTGCGGCGTTCGTCAAATGTTTCGGGGGGGATTTTTGCGATTGCCGCCCAAGATTTTCCGAAAAGGGCGAAAGCGGCCCGCGCCGCGCCGCATAAGAAAATTTTTTTGAAATTTTTTCCAAACGATTGACAAATCCCCGCGAATATGCTATGAAATGGATAAACGGAACGCGAAGGAGGCGATCTCATGATCGAGCTTAAGCATGTCGATAAAATTTACGGCAAGGGCGAGGGAGCCGTCCATGCCCTCAAAGACGTGAGCCTCACCATCCGCGACGGGACCTTCACCGCCATTCTCGGCAAGAGCGGAAGCGGGAAATCCACCCTCATGAACATCATCGGGGGGCTCGATTCCCCCACTTCGGGCGAGGTATGGTCGGCGGGGAAGCTACTCGGAAAGCTCTCCAAAAACGAGCTCGCCGCCTACCGCAACAAGACGACGGGGTTCGTCTTTCAGTCCTTCTATCTGGAGCCGACGTTTACCGTGCTCGACAACGTCGCCATGCCCCTCATCATCGCGGGCATGAAGCGCAAGGAGCGCGAGGAGAAGGCCGCGGACATCCTCGAAAAACTCGGCCTCGGAGACAAGATCAAAAAGCGGGCGGGCGAGCTCTCGGGCGGGCAAAAACAGCGCGTCTCCATTGCGCGCGCCCTCGTCCACGGGCCCTCCCTCATTTTGGCCGACGAGCCCACGGGCAACCTCGATTCCAAGAACGGGAGAGAGGTGATGGAACTGCTCACGGCCGTCGCGGAGGAAGGGAGATCGGTGGTGCTCGTCACCCACAACCGGGAGGACGCCAAGTGCGCGGAGGACGTCATTCTTCTCGCGGACGGCGTCGCCACCACGCGCGGCCGCATCCTCGAGGACGAGGTCTTTTGAGGAGGTCGAAATGCGCTTTCCCGACGCGGCGTCGATCGCCGTCCACAATATCCGCCACAACCCCGGCCGGACCCTTCTCACCGTCCTCATCGTCACCGTCGTCTCGGGGCTCGTGATGTTCCTCATGGCGCTCGGCCTCTCCTTCCACGACAACCTCACGCGCGCCTCGCTCGTCTACTTCAACGATCACGGCGCCAATTATGCCCTCCGCCCCCTCGATCCCGCGTACGGCGGCACGGGCGAGCTCTCACGGGAGGAATACGAGGTCTACCGCGCCAATGCCGAAAAATACCCCGACGCGCGCGGGGACGATCTCGCCTCCGGTTCCATCGACGCCGCCCTCACCCTCCGCTCCGCAGACGGCGGATCCGCGTCGCCCGCGTGGAGCTACGCCCTACGGGACCTCGCCGGCAAGAGCTTTGCGAGCGTCCCCGCGGACGTCGTCTTTTATGAGGGACGGGTGTGGACGCCCGCCGACAGTGCGAGCCGCAATCTCTTCCTCTCGCGCACGCTGACGCAGTACGTGGAGAAGCAGACGGGGCACACCCTCCATGCGGGGGAGGAGGTCTGCCTGTGCGGGATCGGGGAGGTCCGCCGCTACACCGTGGCGGGGATCTTCTCCTGCGGAGACGAGGCCGCGTGCATCCTCGGGATCGACGAGTTCTTCTCCCTCGCGGAGGACCCCGGATTTTCCATCCGCGTGGACCTCATCGAGATGAAGCTCCGCCCCGTGGACGCCGCCTACGACTTTAATTCGCTCTACGACCACATGCGCGCCCTCACGAAGGCCACCAACGCCGGGCTCACGCAGCCGGACACCTTCTTGGAGGATTACCCCGAACTTCGCCCCTTCTACGACCTCTTCGGCGGCAGCGCGGCGCGATTTACCTGTGACTTTGCGGACGCGATGTCCGTTCTCAACATTTTGAGCTCCATCGTCGTCGCCGTGTTCTTCCTGCTCGCGCTCGCCGTGCTCCTCCTCTCGGTGAGCAGTGTGGCGAACAGCGTCGTCATTTCCGTGGATAAAAACCGAAAGTTTTTCGGCATGTTAAAGGCCGTCGGGCTCGACGCGAAGGGGACGCGCGCCATCGTCTACATTGAGCTGCTTCTCATCGTTTTTGTGGGGGTGATCTTGGGCATGGGTATCCTGTTTGCGCTCACGCCCCTACTTTCCGCCATCATCGCGTCGCTCTTTTCTTACCTGCTCGGCTCGATCTCTTCCTTCACAAATTCCGCCATTGCCTATGTGACGAGGGTGACGCTTCCCTTCTGGGTCCCCCTCGCCACGATCGCCTTCTTCTTGCTTCTCACCATGCTGTTTTCGCGGGGGAGCATCCAAAAGATCGCCACACAAGACGTGATGGCCACGCTCTCGGAGGTGGAATGATGCGCATTTCCGACTACCTTCGGCTCGCCCGCATCGGCGTGAAGAGCCGCAAAAAATCCACACGCAACACTGTGTTCGGCATCGCCTTCGGCCTTGCCGTGCTCATTCCCGTCCTCTTTTTCACCCTCGCCTTCTATGCCGATCTCGTCTTTACCGTAAACGACAACCGCGCGATGAGCACCCTCTTTCTCCCCTACACGCAGACGCGCAGCGGGACGGGCTCTTCCTTTGCCATGGGCGAGGAGGACTTCCTGAAAATCGCCGCAATGCCCGCCGTGAGCGAGGTCGTCTCCGCCGAACTCTACTCCCTCTACAGCGCCCAATCCTATCAATTTTCGCTGAACGGCACGCCTGTCTTTTCCGATTACTCCACGCCCTATTTCACCATGGGCGGGATATTCCGCATCCCCTTCCGCCCCGTGCTCAAGGTCATCGACACGGAAAAAAGCGGCGGGAAGCTCGTTCCGAACGGGTCGATCGCGGACATGGGTGGCACGTCTTTGCTCAAATACGGAGAAGGCTTCACCGATGGCGAGGGGGAAATTCTCCTTTCGGAGCCCTTCGTGCGCGCATGGGGAATGGACCCCGAAGAGGTCGTCGGGCAGAAATTCACCCTCACCGCGACGGCCACGCTCGCAACGCGCGGCATGGGGGGAGCCTACTATCTCGACAACAACACCGATCCCGACGACGCGTTCGTCCCCCACGGCGTGGCGCAGCGGGCGTTTACCGCCGACCTCTTCCGCGATTTCACCGTGTGCGGCATCATCGACGAGGACTACTACGCGTGCAACTCGCTCACCCTGCAAGATGCTCACATCTGGCTTTCGAGCGCCTCCGCGCTCGCGCCGCCCACCGTCCGCATCCGCGACGGCCGCAGTATCGTCACCTATCCCTTCGATTTTGCGGAGATCAACGAGATCGATACGCGCGGCAAGTTCCTCCCGGCCGTGCCCGCCGTCTGCTTTGTGCGCCACGACACGCAGGACCCCGATAAGACGGGGCTCGCCCACGAAGCGCCCATCAAGACGGCCTATGTGCAGTGCCGCGATTTCAACGGGGCGACGCAGGTCTACGCCGCCTATGAGCAGTTCGTCCGCGCCGCCGAGCCCGATATCGACCTCAACGAAGAGCTCGGCGTCGCCGTCCTCGGCTTCACCAACCTCCGCATCTTCAACACCGTATGCAACTATATCATGGTCGTGATGTTCGCCTTCGGGGGGACCGTCCTGCTTGCGACGCTCCTCAATCTCTTTAACTCCGTCAATTATTCGGTGCAAAAGCGCAAATATTACTTCGGCATGTTGCAGGCCGTGGGGGCGAAAGAGAGCGTCGTCCCGCGGCTGTGCTTCTTCGAGGTCCTCCTCATCTTTGCGCTCGCCCTCCCGTGGGCGTCCCTCTTGGGCGCGGGGCTCTCCTACGGTGCAAAATGGTTGGTGGACTACTTCTTCACGACCGCGGAGGGACAGGCCGCAGCCGTCGTCTTTACGGCCTCCGTCTCCCTCGACTTCGGCTGGTTCTTCCTCGCGCTCGCCATCGTATTCCTCTTCGCGCTCGCCGTCTCCCTCCTCTTCTCCGCGGCGGCATGCCGGGGCGCCATCAAAAAAGATATCGTGCAATCGCTTGCAACGGAGCAATCGCAATGAAACGTGCTATTTCCATCTTTCTGTGTATCCTCTGCGTCTTTGGCCTTGCGGGATGCCGCCGTACCCTCCTCAGCGGCGCGTCCGTGCATCTCACCGTGGAAACGGACGCCGCGCAGTATACCGTTTCGGCCTCCTACGGCGAGATCGAGGGGGCGGGCGACGCATACACCGTGCGCCTTCCCGACCTTCGCGACCTCCTCATCACGGTCAGCGCCGAGGGATATTCCACCGTCAACATCCCCATCTCCGTGGAGGAGCTCCTCGCGGGCGACGTGGAGCGGACGGCGACGCTCCGCCGCAAGCGCACGCATGAAGTGACCGTCTCCGTGGAGGGCGGCTTCCCCCATCCCGCCGTCAGCTGCGGCGAGATCTCCTTCTCCTTCCGGGACGGCGCCTTTACGGGGCTCGTCACCGAGGACGAGATGCGGCAGGGCGTCATCGTAACGGCGGACGGCGCCGAGCCCTTCCCCATCTTCTTTTCCGAGGAGGAACTCGAGCGCACCTTCCTCGAACGCGCCGTCTCTCTGACGGCCGCGGGGACCAAGCTCCTCGAGATCGACTTCCCGGGGCGGAGGGATTCCCTCTTCGCCTTGGACGAGGCGGGCAACCTCCTCCCCTGCACGGAGATGAGCAGTCTCAACGGCCTCAAATGGCGCGTCACCGTCCCCCAATCGTATGTGGGGAAAGTCTTTTTCCGCCCCCTCTACCCCGTGAGCGAGGACGACTTCTACGCGATCGAGGCGCGGGATACGGCCGCCTACGGCAATTTCTACACCCTGACGGGAAAAGGAACAGACAGTGCGTTTTTCAGCATCGACTACGACGCCTTCGCGCTCTATTTGGATTCGTGGAACGATCTCCCCGTTGCCCACCTCTGGGTGGAGACGGACGCCCTCCTCTGCCCCCTCCCCGCTCTCCCCGACTCCTCCTATAGCATTGAGCGGGAGGGGAATACCAACCTCATCAAGGTGACTTACAACCGCCGCGAGACGCTGCGCCGGCTCTTCATCAACGATCCCTTCGGGGAGACGGCCGTCACGATCACCCCGTCTCGGGACTTTGCGCGGGGAGACGACGTCCTCAAAGGCGGGACCTTGCAGGAGGGCGGGATCCAAACGAAACCGCAGTTTGGCATCGTGCTCGACGAGGTGACGCTGGAGCCGTATGCGGGCAACATCGTCCTGCAGACGGAGGCGGGGCAGGAGCTCCTCACGGGGAACGGCGGCCCCTTCCCTTGGCGGGAGGACCTCCTCGAGGGGGGCGGCGCGCTGTTCGTGAAGGAGGGAAGTCTGCTCCCCGTCACCGACCGCGGCTACTATCTCTGCGACGAGGCGGAGTATCTGCGCGTGTTCACCTGCCGCGGGCATGCGCAGTATCGCGTCAAACTCTCAAAAGGCGGCGTTCCCCTCACGGGGGCGACGGTGATGCCGCGCTTTCGGGGGTACGGGCTCGTCCTCCCCTGCATCGAAGTCGAGCCGGGCGTCTATGAAAACGAGCAGGGCCTGCCCTTCGGGTACGACATCGCGGCGGACGGGAAAACCTACACCGTTGCGCCCCCGGCCTCGCACTGGTCGCGCGACGGCCACCTCTTCACCGCGGAGCTCGACCTTGCGGACCCCATCGGCATCGTGTTCGGCATACAGCTTGTAGACGAATATTTGCGTCTCTCCGAGCTCCTCTCGCTCACGCCCCGCTCCGAGGCCGTCCCCGTGCGCATCTATGCAAGCGACTACGCGCTCTATGTGCGCTGTTCCTATCTCGAGACCATCGCGTTCGACGCCGCGTATGAGGCCTACGGGACGACGGTGACGCACGAGACGCGGAGGGTGGAAGTCGAGGCTTCTCAGCTCCTCTCGGCCTATTGCGACGCCGTCTGCCTTGGGAATTTTTCCCGCCCCGTCCTCAACCTCTCCGATTGGCCGCTCGTCTCCGACGCCTGAAACATATTTCGCATTTTAAGAAATTTATTCCCTTACAGAGCAAAAACGCCGCACCCATGTCCGAGGTACGGCGTTTTATTTTTGTATTTTCTTACGGACGCTTGGCGACGCCGCTATGAGCGGCTGCGGCGGAGACCGCTTTGGATACGGCCGTGTGGGCGGCCTTCTCATAGGCAAAGGGAAGGATGTGGCCGGGGGTGAGCGCATCCTCGGGAACGCACGCGGCGATGGCCGTGGCGGCCGCCATCATCAT
Source organism: uncultured Clostridia bacterium (assembly GCA_947588985.1). Lineage (GTDB taxonomy): Bacteria > Bacillota > Clostridia > Christensenellales > Borkfalkiaceae > Gallimonas. The sequence goes on along the minus strand of CANQBG010000006.1, from coordinate 8,492 downwards.
TTCGAAGTTGATCTTCGTCGCGCGGACGTCGAGCGCACCGCGGAAGAGCCCGGGGAACACGAGGACGTTGTTGATCTGGTTGGGCTTCTCGGAGGAACCCGTCCCCACGACGGCCGCTCCCGCCTCCAATGCGTCCTCATAGGAAATTTCGGGGGTCGGATTGGCGCAGGCGAACACGATGGCGTCTTGCTTCATCGAGCGCACCATCTCCTTCGTGACGCAGTTGGGGCCGGAGACGCCGATAAACACGTCTGCGCCCCGCATGGCGTCTGCGAGCGTACCGGTCTTTAAGGCGCGATTGGTGAGGCCCGCGATCTCCGCCTTGGCGCCCGAAAGCTGCCGGTCCCCGGCGCAGAGGATGCCCTGCCGGTCGCAGAGGACGATGTCCCCCACCCCCATTCTGAGCAGGAATTTCGCGATCGCCGTCCCCGCGGCGCCCGCCCCGTTGATGACGACGTGCACCGAGCCGATCTGCTTTTTCACGAGTTTGAGGGCGTTCAGAAGAGCTGCGGCGGTGACGACGGCCGTGCCGTGCTGGTCGTCGTGAAAGACGGGGATATCGAGGTCGCGAATGAGGCGCTGTTCGATCTCGAAGCACCGCGGCGCGGCGATGTCCTCGAGGTTGATACCGCCGAAGGAGCCCGCGAGAAGTTCGATGGTGCGCACGATCTCATCGGGGTCTTTGGAGCGGATGCAGAGCGGGAAGGCGTCCACATCGCCGTAGGCCTTAAAGAGGGCGCACTTGCCCTCCATCACGGGCATGCCTGCCTCGGGACCGATGTCCCCGAGCCCCAAAACGGCCGTCCCATCGGTGATGACGGGGACGGTGTTCCAGCGGCGGGTGAGTTCGAAACTCTTCTCCGGATCGCTTTGAATGGCGAGGCAGGGCTCCGCGACCCCGGGCGTATATGCGAGCGAAAGCTCCTCGCGGCTGCCGACGGGCACGCGCGCCTTGACTTCGATCTTCCCCTTCCATTCTCCGTGCTTTTTGAGCGATTCTTCTCTGTAATTCATAGCCTTTCTCCTTTTCTGACCATATTATAGCAATTTTTTCCCAAAAGGTCAAGCGGTATCCGGCTATTTTCGTCTCCAAACATCGGACAAATGAAAGCGACTCACGCGCCGTAGGCGAAGAACGGGAATACTTCGCGGCGTTGCCGCTCGTGCTGTAATGCGGGTGTAAATCATCGGGTGTAAAATCCGCAAAAAAGCAAGATTACTTTGCGGACACGGTCTATACGATCCGCGTTTCCAAACATAGGACAAATTATTAAAAGATAAATTATAAACTGTCTTTTGGTTTTTTCGTGGAATCTATGATCTCCGTTTTTGCTCCGCTTACGGTAATGATAATTCGTACCGGCCGACCGCAACGAGGGCATAAAATATCTACATCGGAGCCCGCGGCTCCTTTGCATAATTTATAACCGCATATAGGACATGCTGCATACAGTTTTATTTCCTTTCTCGTCTACATATTGCGTTCCCAAAAGGCGACGGCGCGGGAGAGCCAGCCTTCAGCTACGGTGCCTTGCCCCAAGCCGAAGCCGTGCGGAAGTCCTTGAAACACTTCGATCTCCGCGTCCGTTCCCGCCGCCTTGATTGCGGTAATTCTGTTTTGCATGGTGCGGTAGTTTGCGATTCCGTCGCTCGTGCCGACGCAGGAGTACGTCGGAGGATCGTTTCCGACGTCCGAATACCCCGTGTATTGAATGACGCAAGTAGCGGGTCTTTCGAGATCGTCGCCGCCGTAAGCTGCCGCGCCGCGGGAGCCGAGCCGTGCCGCCATTCTTCCGCCCGCGCTTCCGCCCCACAGGGAATAGCCGCTTGTTTCGACGCCGAGTTCTTCCGCGTGGTCGAAGATGAACGTAATAGCCCGCGCCAAGTCTTCGCAGGCGGTCTGCTCGCCGGGGCGATAGATGATGGCAAAGGCGTTGTAGCCGAGTTTGGAAAGTTCAAGCGCGTGAGGAAAACTGTCGTGCATGGCGCCGACATACGCCCAACCTCCGCCCGCGCAGGTCACGGCAAATTTCGCGCCTTCGTTTCCGCGAAAGAAAAAGAGGCCCGTGTTGTTTTTCGCGGGGTCGGCGGCTTTCTCCTCGTCCGAATAAATATCGTAGAAGATCTGCTCGCCCGCGCTTGCCTGCGCCTTCATATAATTGCAGATCTCCACCGTCTTGTCGGCGTTGATATAGTTATACCAAGTCAGGCGCAGATCGCCGAGCGTATTGCCGCTCATATAGCCGCTGTTTACGGGAAAAATCAACCGTCCGTAGTTCCCAAAAACGGGATCGTTTATCACGTCGGAAATGCTTGTGCCCCTCGTGTAGGGCTCTGCCGCTTTGGGGAAGAACAGCGGGAGCGCGTTATAGAGGTATTCCTGCACGGCGTTGAAGTCGTGGAAACCTCCGTCCTTTTGGTAGAAAACATAGTGCCCCGGTGTAAAAATATCCCTTGTCAGCATTTCTTCCGCCATGTCGATACTTTGGCTTTTGACCGCGTCCTGCGTTCCGACGGCGTGATAGATGAAATAGCCGCGCTCGTCCAAGTCGTTGTCTTTCACGAGCTGTTCGATAAAGTCCACGTTGTTTTCGATTTGAAAATCGCCGTAGGTGCCGTAATACCAGCACGATCCGCTCATCGGGAGAAAGTAGCGGATATAGTCGTAGTCATAGCAGAATTGCAGCCAAGTGGTGACGGACCCAAGCGAGAATCCGCCGAATGCGCGGTGGTCGCGGGAAGCCTTCAAATCTTCCGAGGAAGTGGATGCCGCAAAGGTGCGATACCTCCCCTCCACCGCGGGCATGAGGTTTTCCTCGAAGTCGCGGTGAAACTGACGAAATTCCCGAATCGAGCTTGAAAAATCGGTGCTGCTGTTTTCGTTATAGAACGTTGCCGAAACGATGATGATCGGCTCGATGTCGCCGTTTTCAATGAGGTGGTCGAACATATTCTTCGTCGATGCAAAATCGAAGTATTCGCCCGCGCGACCGCCCCAACCGTGCATGAGGTAGAGAATGTTGTAACGGGTGTCGGCGTTTCCGTCATAGCCGTAAGGCGTGTAGACATAGGCGGTCTTTGTGATGTTTCCGCCGCCGCGTACATAGTCCTTCGAGGCATAGTCGAGCCGCGCAACCGAACCCTTTTCGCTTGCCGCGGTTTTATAGTCGTTCGGGACGAGCGTCGTCCACCCCGTTTGCGGGATATTGATCTCATGGTCGTTCATAGTTCCGCCCTGTTCGTTTTGATCGCTCCCCGAACCTCCCGAACCGCCGCCGGTGGTCGTACCATTTGGGGAACAGCCCGCAAACAGCGCGAGGGATAGAAGAATTGCAAATGCCGCAAGTATCACTTTTTTCATCATTTACTCCTTGATTTGCCCGAACAGCCAGCCCATGAGTTCGCCGTCGTAGGCAAAATATCCGCCTCCGCCATGTTGATTTGAAATCCCGTGTCCGGAGAAATAGTCCGCTTCTTTGACGTCCAATCGGGCGAGCTTTGCGATCTCCTCGTCTTTGAGCCCTTGTTCCCTGTATATGGAAACGAGCTGTTCATAGGAAGAAATCAACCGCGCCGAGCCGTAGTATTCGTCATTTCGCCCGATCGCCATATAGACGGGCGTTTTCGCTTGTGCCAAAACATTCAAATCGCCGTTCCACTGGGCGCTGCAATGCAGATACGCCGTAAAGAGTTCGGGAGCGAGCCCCATTACCTGCGACATGGTTTCTCCGCCGCCCGAATAGCCGTTTGCATACACTTTCGTCCCGTCGATATTATATGCCGAGAGGAAGTAGCGGACGAGATCTACCGTCTGCCGCGCGGAAGTCATGCCCCAATCGGAGAGCTGGGGCGCGACGATGATCATTTTGTCGTTGTACTTCTGCGCCTCGAATCCGTAGCCTTCGGCACGGAGATTGACGCCTACCCCCTGAAAATACAGCCCTTCGTAGCCGGGGAGCGTAAAGTAGAGCGCGTAAGGCTCGCTTCCCGTGTAGCTTGCGGGAATGTAGACATTGAAGTGAATTTCGCCGTCCGACGGAGAATGATAGACGTTATCGAGGAGAAATCCGCGATAACTTTCCGTCCCGTAGGTCACGAGGTCGTCTTTTTCTTCGGGAATCGTAGGCGTGGTATTGTCCGAGGGCACATTCTCCGTTTGCGGGGGTACGCCTTGCGAGCCGCCCGATATAGAGCAGCCCGCAAGCAGGGCTATCAAAAGGAGAATAAGTATTGCAAAAACTCGTTTCATTTTGAAATCTTTGTCTGCAGTCAGGCAAGCTCCTTCCGATCCGAGAGCAGAGCGGTGGGAGCCGCTGCTCCGTTTTCACAAGTTACAGGTAAGTTTCTGTTTGAGAAGTCCCACGATCTTGAACTTGCTGCGATGATCGCCTGCCATTGTGCCTCTGTCCCCATGAAAGTTATTGACTTGATTTCGCTGTTTGCTATGGCGCGGCTCTCGATCGACTCAACGGACGCGGGAATGGTAAGCGTCGTCTGCTTGCCATAGCTGAACGCCGCTTCGCCGATTACTTTGACGCCGTTCGGAATGACGGGATCGGAGCCGCCTCTTATCAACGTGCCGCTCGACTTCTCAATGAGGTGCCCGTTCTCGCCCGAATACACGGCATTGTCGCTTGCGACAACGATCTCTTCCAGCGAGCCGCAGTTATTGAAAGCGGAATCGCCGATTTCCGTAACAGATGCGGGAATATAGATGCTTTCAAGAAGCCGCGCCCCCGAAAATGCGTTTGCACCTATCTTTTGGAGTTGACTATTCTGCCCTATTTCAACGGTGACAAGATCGCTCTGTCTTGAATAGAATGCGTTTCTGCCGATCTCCGTCACGGAGTCCGGAATGAACACATAAGTGATATTGCTGCGATGCACGGAATAGGCGAATGCGTCGTTTGCGATCTGTACAACGGGGAGATCATTGTGCTTACTCGGTATGACGATCCTCTCGCTCTGTCCGTTGTCGCCTGTGACGATATAGCCCGTTTGTGCCTCGTTCAACTCATAGACAAGGGTGGATGTAGGTTGAGGCTCTGGGTCGGTAGGTTCGGGGTCCATAGGTTCAGTAGGTTCGGTGGGTTCGGAAGTCGAAGAATCGTCCGAGCAAATGACCTCGACGTCGGTGTTTCCGTAGTTCCAATTCTCCGCTTTGTTGATCGCGTCCCATGCCGCACGCGTTCCGAGGAAGTGGATAGTCGCAACGCCGCTGTTATAAATCAGTCGATTTCCGATACTCGTAACATTCGCGGGAATCGTGAGTTCCGTAAGCGCGGAATCGTCCGCAAAGGCGCGTTGACCGATGGATTCGAGCTGACTTCCCGCTTCAAACGTTACCGAAGTGAGAGACTTGCATTCGCTGAACGCATAGTTGCCGAGCGACGTAACGGAGGCGGGGATCGTCACGGAAGTGAGGTCTGTCCGCGTAAACGCATTCGTGCCGATAGAAACAAGCGAGGCGGGAAGCTGTACGGACGAAATGCGCTTGTTGTAGAACGCCCGATTGCCGATCCCGACGACGGGGCTGCCTTGATTGGTGTCGGGAATGCGAAGATCGGATTCCTGCCCGACGCCCGTCACGACGTAGCCGCCAAGACTGCTATTGAACGAAAATTCAAGGCTTTCGGTCGCGCCTGTTTCGCCGTCCGATTCCCAATGCGCGTAGACGGTAATATTCCCCGTTACGGGGTCGTTCCATTTCCACTCATCGCCGCCCTCCGCCTCAGTGTACCAACCGAGGAAGTGGAAGCCCTCTTTGGTGGGCGAGTCGGGGTTGCGGGCGGACGTATTCGGAGAAACGTACTGCGAAGGGATCTCGCTTCCGCCCTGCGTGTCGAACGTCACGGTGTACGCCTCGCCCCAAACGGCATAGAGGGTCATATCCTTCGTGATGATACGGGAAGTGAACACGAACCGTTCGCCTTCGATCTCCTCCGACCAATGTAGGAAGTAGGAACCTTCCTTTTCTGGACGGCTCGGCTGCCGCGCGTAGTCGCCGTCGAGAACGGTCTGCGCCTCGACCTCGCTTCCACCCTGACTGTCGAACGTCACGGTGTGATATTCGCCCGTACTCTCGTAAGGGTTGTCGGTATTATGATCGCCCTCATGGGTACCACCGCCGCCGCAAGCGGCAAGTCCGATGCAAAGGCACAGGGAAAGCAATACCGCTGTAATGGTAGATATAAATTTTTTCATAAGGGTTATCCTCCTGATTTTTTATAAAACGTTCTGTGGGGAATTCCGATCATTTGAGAGCGATCCATTCCTCGACGTCGCTTTTCGACGCGGACGAGGAAAATCTTTTGCCCTCTTTCCAATCGCCCGTTCCCGCCATTTCCGCAAGAAGCTCGCCGCTTTTACCGAGCCCCGAACTTGACGACGTGCAGAACGGGATCACCGTCTTTCCCGTAAAATCATTGTCTTTGACGAAATTATCTACCACCCACGAGGCCTCTTGCCACCAGATGGGATAGCCGATAAATACCGTTTCGTAACTGTCCCAATTTTCCACTTGCGTTGTGGTAAGCTCTACGTTACGGTTTGGATCGTTATGCTCTTGCACGACGCAGCTGCTGCTGTCCGTCCACCTCAAATCGGCGGAAGTATAAGGTACAACGGGTTCGATCTCGAATGTCGTTCCGCCTGTAATTTCCGCAATATAGTTTGCGATTCTTCCCGTATTGCCGCTTGCCGAAAAGTAGACGACAAGTACATCACCCGACGGCGTTACCGTGCTGTCCCCGCCGCAAGCGGCAAGTCCGACGCACAAGCACAGAGAAAGCAAAACCGCCGCCAATGTTGTTAGGATTTTTTTCATAACGTCCTCCTGAAATTTTATCGCATTTTAAGGCTGTTTTTCGAAATCGATCTTGCCGAGAGGGAACATGATTCTCTGCAAAACCTTCGGCACCTTGAAGAACCGCTTATTTTTGTCGAGAGCGCGCATCAGCTTCATGTCGTCCTCGTCAAGTTCGAAGTCGAAAATATCCGCATTTTCTTTGATATGCAAAGGATTTTTCGATCCCGGGATCACAACGAACCCCTCCTGCACGTGCCATCTCAACAGGATCTGTACCGCCGTTTTTCCATGCTTTTCGGCAAGATTTCTTACGGTTTCCTCGCCCAAGAGACCGCTGTTGCCGCTGCCGAGCGGATACCACGATTCCAATACAATGTTTTCCTTTTTCAGTCGCTCGCGAAGGGCGGTCTGCTGATAGTAAGGATGGCATTCGACCTGCATGATCGCAGGCTTTACGGTGCAATTCGCAAGCAGCTTTATAAGGTGCTTTTCATCGAAGTTGGAGACGCCGAGCGTTTTGATCTTGCCCTCGCGTACGCCTTCCTCGAGCGCTTTCCACGCGCCGAGGACGTCGCCGTATTGTTGGTGCAAAAGCATGATGTCGATATAGTCGGTGCCGAGCCGTTTGAGCGTGGCGTCGATTTGCGCCTTTGCCTTTTGGTATTTGAACTCGGTCGGCCACAATTTTGTGGTCAAAATGAGTTCTTCGCGGGGGACGCCCGCTTTTTTGATGCCGCGCCCGACCGCTTTCTCGTTGAGATATACGTTTGCCGTGTCGATGAGCCGATAACCCGCCTCGATTGCCGCGGGGACCGAGATCTCGCAATCTTCGGGACGGATACGGAAAGTGCCGATGCCGAGGCAAGGGATCTGCGCTCCGCCTCCCAATGTCCGAAATTCCATAGTTCCTCCTTATGACGAAAAACCGAAGGCTGCCGAAATTCTATCAAAATGTACCGTTCCAATCGGGCGGGTTCGTGCCGAAAAAGCTCAAACTGTCGCTATATCCCATTCGGAAGGAACGACCGCTGTCACCCATATCGAGCGCACGGATGCGGTTCATTTCGTCCTCCGTGAGTTCAAAATCAAATACGTCGATATTCTCGGCAATGTGGTCTGGGTTGGTAGAGCCGGGGATCACCGAAAATCCTTCCTGAATGTGCCAACGGATAATGATCTGCACGACGCTTTTATTATGCGCTTCGGCAATATCGTCGAGAGTTGTATCTCCGAGAAGCGAGGGATCGGCGTGTTTTAAGGGATACCAACACTCCACTTGGATATTGTCACGCGCCGCAAGCTCCCGCGTTTCCTTTCTTTGAGCGAGGGGGTGGCACTCGATCTGCATGACCTGCGGTTTGATTTCCTCGTCCATGATCGCGTCATACGCCTGCGGACGGTTATCGAAGTTGGAAATGCCGAGGGCGCGGATCTTGCCCTCACGGTAGGCTTTTTCCATTGCCCGCCATGCGCTTTCGATCGTTGAAATCGGACCTGCGGGGTGATGGAGATACAGTAGGTCGATATAGTCCACGCCGAGGCGGTCGAGCATAGCGTCTATCGCGGCTTCCGCATTTGCATACTCGCTGGGCCATAATTTGTCGGTAAGCCAAATTTCCTCGCGGGGAACGCCGCTGTCTTCTATTCCCTGTGCCACGCCGCGCTCGTTACGATAGCCGTGCGC